>CBDCGJ010000047.1:0-147235 GCA_965216645.1 Alphaproteobacteria bacterium
TTTGCTCGCCCGGAACCAGCGACGGCGGGCCCCGTAGGCCAAGCCCAGCACGCCCAGTGCGCCCCAGATGGCAACGGCACCTGGTTCAGGGACGATGTCGCCGTTGACGAGCTTGACATTGTCAAGGTCGAAGTCCAAAGCTTCGATGTCGTCACTGTTTACGATAATCGTGACGCTTGTCAACGCGTCAAAAACCCCAAGAAATGCTAAGGGGATGTCGACCATTTCTGAATCTTTCGACTGTGCCGGAAGGTCGGGAAAATCAACCGTCAACGTGTCGACGCCGTCGCTGAAAATGAATGAAAGGTCACCACCACTCAGATCGGCTTCGTACTCGAACATTAGGGAACGGACCCCGTCTCCGCCGACAATGCTGTTCACGTCTAGAGGATTACCGGAGTAGAGAGCTCGGGACTCTCCCGTGGAATTCGTATTCGCCGAATGATGAAACTCATGGCAATTATCGCAGATGTCCGTCTGAACTCGGTCGCCAGTGAAAAGCTCCGCAGTGATCTGTCTGGTCGACTGCCAACTTGGCGCTCCGTTCATCACAGTGTTGCCGGCCGTAACAGGAAACGCGTCCACCGGCGGCGGATTGGGGTCTCCGTTTGTAGCGCCGACGGTGAACAGAGCTGTCGTGTCAAAGTCGTCAATAATGAAAGTCGATGCGTTCACTGGCACTGCGGCCATCAGCAAGACAGCGGCAGCCGTCCCGAGCATCGCGATCGTTGATTTGCCCGCCTGAAACATCTCAAGTGTCCTCCGAGTGAAGCTCTGAAAGCGTGAGTAGCAGCGTTTCGTGCGACAATTGAGCATCTGACGTGCCGTTGAGCCGTTTGTTGCGAAAGTTTCCTAACTCGTTTTCTAGCATTGGCTTATTGCGTTGGTGCGGATTCGCACAGACAGATCCCGTTTATTGTCGTAAGTGTTTGTGTTAAAGTGATTTAGATGGGCTGGCCAGGATCGCACGCGCCCATGGGCGCTTACACCCGTACATTTACAGTGTAAAGGTAGTTTAGCGCTGGCCGCCCTGTTCTCGGCACCGCGGCACGCTGAGAAGCTCTGGTCGCAACCCCCAACATTCAGACCGCGGTAACTCAAGGGGGGTTGGTGTTGTATGACGTCTCGTTTTGTCGCGTACCCGTATGACCGCGTACCGCCCGCAGAGATAGGCGCGCGGGCTGAGCGGCTCTATCAATTACTCAATCGGCGCCGCAGCGTACGCGACCTTGCCACGGATCCCGTCCCACGTGAATTGATCGAGTTGGCCGTCGCAACCGCCTCGACCATCACCGTATTGCTAGGGGTCGGGGGCGCCGGCAGCACGCCGCCGGTCGGCGCCGGGATCGAATACGTCCTGTCCGTGTTGAAGTCATCGATGATGAAATCGGCACGGGCGGGACGTTCCGTAGCAGGCGACCAAGAAAACAAATCCGAGTGTAACCGGCTTGATGCACGCGGTGGCTTGTGCCTGAATCGAGTACTTCATGACGAGCTTCCCTCTCAATGCGTGCCGTGTGTTTCCAAACGATCCCCGGATGGGGCGACAGGAATTAACAAAGGCCCCGCGTGCCGATCCGGCTTGCGGGGCCTTTATTGACTACAGCGACAAGATCGAGAAATCAGTGCTCATTGGCTCGCCCGGAACCAGCGACGGCGAGCGCCGTACGCCAAGCCGATCACGCCCAGCGCGCCCCAGATCGCGAGGGTGCTTGGTTCAGGGATGATGACGTCGCCGTTCACCAGTTTGACGTTGTCGAGGTCGAAGTCCAAGGCTTCGATGTTTCTGCTGTTGACAATGATCCTTACACTTGTCAGCCCGTCAAAAACGCCAAGATCTCCCGTGAAGTCGGCAAGGTCGAACATCTCTGACGCTTTCGCCTGGGCTGGGAGATTGGTGAGATCCAACCTCGCACTTCCAGCACCGTCCCCGAAGATGAAGCTGAGGTCACCACCATCCAGATCGGCTTCGTAGTCAAACATCAACGCACGAACTCCGTCTCCGCCGACGATGCTGTTCACGTCGATAGGACCGCCGCCCAAATCTAGATAAGCAACTTGAGACTCCCCCGTGGAATTCGTATTCGCCGAATGATGGAACTCCAAGCAATTGGCGCAGATATCCGTTTGAACTCGGTCTCCTGTAAAAAGCTCCGCCGTGATGGCTCTGCCCAGCCGGGTGGGATGTAGGGCGCCGACTCGGAGGCGAGACCCATCACAATGTTGCCACCGGTGGGAGGCGCAGCATTTGCCGGCGGCGGGAAGGGCGTCGCCGGGGTGGCGGCGACGGTGAACCCCGGAGCGCCGGTGTCGAAGTTGTCGATAAGGAAGATTCCCTCTGCATTCAGCGGCGCCGTAGCGATCAGTAAGATAGCGACAGCAGTCCCGAGCGCTGCGATCGTTGAATTGCCCGTCCGAATCATCTCAACCTTTCCCCGAGTCAAACTCTGAAAGTGTGGGTTGCAGCATATTGCCCTCTCTTCGTGAGCAACTGTCGTACCTTCGGATCTTTTCTCGCGAAGATTGTCTAACTCATTTTTTGGCAATGACTTATTGCGTTAGTGCGGATTCGCGCGGTCAGGTTCCGTTTATTGTCATAAGTGTTTGTGTCAAAGTGATTTATCTGGGCAGGCCAGGATCGCACGCGCCCTGGGCGCTTACACCTGTACGTTTACAGTGTAAAGGTGGTTTAGCGCTGGCCGCCCTGTTCTTCGCACCGCGGCAGGCTGAGAAGCTCTGGGCTCCCACCGGTGCAAACTGGGGTAACTCAAGTAGGTCGGTCTTATATGACGTCTCGTTTTGTCCCGTACGCGTCTGACCGCGTACCGCCCGCAGAGATGCGCGCGCGGGCTGAGAGCCTCTATCAATTACTCAATCGGCGCCGTAGCGTACGCGACTTTGCCACGGATCCCGTCCCGCGTGAAATGATCGAGTTGGCCGTGGCAACCGCATCGACGGCTCCCTCCGGGGCGCACCGCCAGCCCTGGCGATTTGTGGCGGTCGACGACCCGGCGATTAAGAGACGCATCCGCTTGGCCGCCGAGGAAGAGGAGCGCGCCTTCTACGCGCATCGCGCCACGGATGAGTGGCGCCAGGCCCTGGAGCCGCTGGGCACGGATTGGCAAAAGCCCTTTCTGGAAGAAGCGCCCTGGCTGGTCGTGGCGTTCGAGGAACTGTACGCAGTGGACGACCAGGGCAATCGGATCAAGAACTACTACGTCAAGGAGAGCGTCGGCCTGGCGTGCGGCCTGTTTATCGTCGCGTTGCACAACATGGGGCTCGTCACGCTCACGCATACGCCCAGCCCGATGGCGTTTCTTTCCGAGATCCTGGGACGCCCCGATAACGAGCGGCCGTTCATTTTGTTTCCGGTCGGCTATCCGGCTCCGCAAGCGCAGGTGCCGGACTTGCGCCGCAAACCGTTAAGCGAAGTGTTGGTCTGGAACCGCGGTCAGCCCGCGTCCTCGGGCAAAACTTGACAACGCGGATGCGGAGACCTACCGTCCCCGTTCACAGTCCGACGGGGCGCGGAGGTGGTCACGGTGAAGCTGATTCGGCAGGACACGCTGTACTTCCAGGAAGGGCGCTCGGACAAGGTGTACGAGGTCGACCTGTGCGAGGTGGGGCCCGATCAGTTTGTTGTCAATTTTCGCTACGGTCGTCGGGGCGGGACATTGCGCGACGGCTCCAAGACGCCGGCGGCCGTCCCGCGAGCCGAAGCCGAGAAGATCTACGAGCGGCTGATTCACGAGAAGCGGTCCAAAGGCTATCGCGGCGCCGAGGAGCCGGCGCCAACGCCCTCTCCTGCTCCCGCGACGGCGGATGTCGCGCAGGATTCGCGATTGCGCGACCTGCGTGCAGCGGTGGTTCTTGAACGGTTGCGAAACGCGGCCGCGCCGTCGCGTTGGAAACTCTCGCGCGTCGTTTGGCGGGCTGGTGACCTGCGACTTGGCGAAGCCGAACCGCTCCTGATTTCGCTGCTCGGCAGCGGCGACGCGATGCTCGACTACTGCATTGCCCGCAGCCTTGCCTTGTGCGGCGGCGCTTCCGCGGCCGAAGCCCTGCGTAAGCTGCAACAGGAGAAGGGTCGGCCGTACTGGGTGCGGCGCATGGCGGCCGAAGCCTATTTACAATGCCTCGACGAGGCGGCACGGGACAAGGCGATTGCAGCGTATATCCGCCAATTGCCGGAGCCGCTGGCCCAACTCGCCGAAAAGGGGCCCAGCGAGGACTTCGAAGCGGCCCTCTACGAATTCCTCGATCGCACCGACCGCAGCGGATTCGCCGTACTCGACCTGCTGTACTTGATCGATAGCGAAATCGTGCGGCCCGCCCTGTTGCATTTACTGATGGCGGCGCCGCTGGCGCCGAATTACTTTCGCCGGCTGCGGCACATCTTCAAGTCGGCGGAGTTGCGCAACGACGCGGAAGTGTTCGGCATTCTTGCGCATCGTTTTGAGACCAGCCGCTCCGGATTCAGCAACCGCAGCAGCGATTACTGGTGGGAACTGCGCGACGGGCGCTATCGTCGTCGCGAGCAGCCGCCCACGCACGGCCCCGACGCCAGCATGGCGTTCGGCAAAGAGACGCGCGACTATCTCCGGCGCCGCATCTGGTGGGCCTTGCAACGGCTCGGCGAACTCGGCGACGACAACTACGTGCGGATGGCCGTCGGTGTGCTGTTGCCGTTCCGCGACGACGACGCCCAACAGCCGCGGCGCCATGATCGCTACGACTGGTCCACGTACCGGCAGGATCGTCAACTGCGGACGATCTCGACCTGGTACGATCGCTACGCAAATTACTGGGCGCTCAATCAGATCCTCTACGGCAACTCGCCTCGTTACACGCCCTACCCTCGTCGTAGTTTCTTTCGCTGCGTCGATCCCTTTGAACCGGGCGGGCAGGCTCCTGACCAGCGCGAGGAGGCGTTTCCCCAGCTTTGGGCGGCGCAGCCACAGGCCCTTTTGCACCTGCTCGATGACAGTCGCTGCGAAATCGTGCATCAATTCGCCGTGCGGGTGCTCCGCGATTGCCCGGACTTTGTCGCCGGCTGGGACAACGACGTCCTCCGCATGCTCTTGCGTGCGCCGTACGCGGCCACATTGCAGTTCGCCCTCGATGTCGCCGTGACCCGCTACGATGCGGCCAACCCCGATCTGCCGCTGGTTGCCGCTTTGGCGAATTGCGATTTTGAAGCGGCTCGCAAGCAGGCCCGGCGCTGGATCGACGCCCAGCGCGAGCGATTCTTTGCCGACTCCGATTTCACGTTGGAACTGTTGTTCAGTCGGCACCCGGCAACGCGACGCCTGGCGTCGGAAGGGCTGCGCCTGGTGGCCTGGCCGGAGTCGCAGGGGCAGGCTCTGCTGGGTCGGATCTTCGCCCGTCTTCACGATCTGGGCTCCGAACAGGGCGAGATTGCCGGAGATGTGGCGGACGCGGTGCTGCGCGCTTTTGCGGGCCCCTTGCGCACGATCGGCGCCGACGTGATTCGCGATCTGCTTCGCCACCCGCTGCCGGAAGTGCGGCAGCTTGCCGGCGAATTGGTGCTCCAACACGAGAACCTCGCCCAACATCCTCCCGAGGACGTGTTACGGGATTTGCTGGCGGCCGACTCGGCCGACGTCCGCGCGGTGGGCGTGCGCATCATCGGCCAGTTGCCGGACGACGTGCTGAAACGCAGCGTCGCCTTGTTGACGGCGATGACGCGTCATCCGTTTCCCGATATTCGCGAGAATATTCGCGGCGCCGTGATTCGCCTGGCCGCGGGCGACGCCCCGTTCGGCCGCCGCATGGCGGCGGCGTTGATCGACGGCCTGTTGGAGCCCGGAGCGCCCGAGGGCGTACCGGGGCACACGGCGCGAGTTCTTTGCGACGATTTGAAGGACTGCCTCGACGAGATTCCGGCGGAGACCGTGTGGCGGTTGGTGCGCTCGCGAAGCGGTCCGGCGCAAGAGGTCGGCGGCCTGCTCTTGCCGACGCGCATCGATCCCGCCACGCTTTCGGCGCCGCAACTGGTCCAGGTGAGTTTCGATCCCCAGGGCCGGGCGACGGTGAACGCCGATGCCGGCTTCGACACCATGTTCATGCGGCTGTTCAAGGTGAACGATCTGACAGTCAATGCCGTCGGCGAATCGCAGCGCAACGGCAGAAGCGTTGCAGTCGGCGTGGCGCTCGATGTCACCGCTCGATGGCGGGGCAGAAGCTGGTCGATCTTCGCACGGCTGCCAACTCGCTGCTCGACAAGCTGTTCGACGGCAATGCGACCAGCGACAATGTCAAGATCGGCCTGGTACCGTTCAGTGCGCGTGTCAATATCGGCCAGGGTCGCGCCGGCTGGCTGCAGGTGCCGCCGCCGCCGGGCGTGCCGTGGACGGGCTGCATCGGCTCACGGCTGGGGGTATTGGGTGTCGACGATTCGCCGCCGACCAGCGGCGAGTTTCCCAAGGTTGCGAATGACGAATATGTCAGCCCGGATGTTCTCGACGAGGATATCGGCGCTCCCTGCCCGCCGGCACTGACGCCGCTCAGCGGCAAGCGGTCCGATCTGGATTCGGGCCTTGCCGGCCTTGCCGCCTCCGGCTGGACCCGCATCGACAACGGCGCCAAGTGGGCCTGGCGACTGGTGTCGCCGCGCTGGGACGGGCTCTGGGGTCCGCATGCCGGCGTGCCCGCCGGCTGGCATCGTGCGACAATCATCATGACCGACGGCATGAACACCTCCGGTGACGATCCGCTCACGCCGGGGCAGATCGACGATCGGCGGCGCCAGACCTGCACGATGATGAAGGATGGCGGGATCGAGGTCTATACCATCACCTTCCAGGCGCCAGCCGCCGCCGATGCCTTGATGCTGGAATGCGCCAGCTCGCCGGCAACCTTTTTCGCTCCGACGATGTGGCCCAGCTCGTCGCCGCCTTCGATGCCATCGCCGAGGATCTGGCGCAGGTCCGGCTCACCCGATAACCGCCCGCGACTAAAGGTCAACCACCTGGCGGGCGGTTGCGCATGACGTGGCGCTCGGCGGTGACGACGACGAGGAACAAGAGGATCGACAGGGACGACGACAGGACGATGGCGGCGTAGAGGCGGTCGGACTGGTAGTTGAAGGTGGCCTTGATGATCAGCGCCCCAGGCCCTTGTCCGAGCCGATCCATTCGCCGACGATGGCACCGATCACGGCGGTCGCCGAGGCGATGCGCAGCGAGGCGAACAGAAGCGGCATGGCGCGCGGCAGACGCAGGCTGGTCAAGAGTTCGCGGCGGCTGGCCGAGAGCATTTCGAACAGCTCCAATTCGCTGGCCGTGGGCATGGCCAGCCGCGGATCATGTTGACCAGGGTGGGAAAGAAACAGATCACCGAGGCAATGACGATCTTGGGCGTCATGCCCAGCCCGAAGATCAGGATGATAATCGGCGACAGCGCCAGGATCGGGATGGTGTTGAGGAACAGCACCACCGGAAAATAGGCGGCCTGCAGCTTGCGGCTGAAGGTGAAGACGACCGCAAGAAATCACCGCCATGCCGTTGCCGATGACAAATCCGGCAAGGCTTTCGGCGGCGGTCGGCCAGAAATTGTCCAGTCATCAGCCGCAGTCGCGGACAAGTGTTGCCAGCACCCTGTCGGGCGTCGGCACGATGTAGGCGGGAATACCTGCCGCCGGCACCAGGAACTGCCAGGCAAGGATGATCGAGGCGGCGCCTGCGACAGGCAGCGCCGGTGCGCCAGGGCCGAGACAATGGCAGGCGCCTCATGCGGCATCCGCCAGTGCGGCGCGCAGCTCGGCCATGCTGGCGGACCAAGGCCGGATCCTCGCGGGCCGGCGGCACGCCGTCCGGCTTGAGCCGGCGCAGGTCCTTGACCAGTAGCACGCGGCCGGGGGCGCACCGAGCACCATGACGGTCTCACCCAGATAGGCGGCTTCGGCAATGGAATGGGTGACAAAAACGATGGTGGTGCCGGTACGCCGCCAGAGTGCCAGAAGCTCGTCGTTCAGACGGTCGCGGGTGATTTCGTCGAGCGCCCCGAACGTTCGTCCATCAACAGAAGCCGCGGCTCGCCGATCAGCGCCCGGGCGATGGCGACGCGCTGCCGCTGGCCACCCGAGAGCTGGTGCGGGAAGCGGTCCTCCAGGCCCTCGAGTCCCATCAACGCCACCAGCTCGTCGCTGCGATCGGCAAGCTGCCTGTCCGATCCTGGACGCGCCGATGCGCAACGGCAGGCGGATATTGGCACGCACGTCCAGCCAGGAAAGTAGCGTCGCATCCTGGAAGACGAAGCTCACCTCGCGCCGGCGGCGCACGGCGGCCGGATCATCGCCGAGCACGCGGGATCCGCCCGGCCAGCGGCTCGAGCAAATCGGCGATGACCCGCAGCAGGGTCGACTTGCCGCAGCCCGACGGTCCGAGAATAGTCAGGAACTCGCCCGGCCGGACCACAAGGTCCAGCCCGGCGAGCACCGTCGTCTCATGGCCGTCCAGACGATAGCCGAGATCGAGCGCCTCGGTCTCGATCGCTGGCGGCACACCACCCGGCAAGCCGTCAGGCCGGCCGCCCCGAGCTTCGCCGGGCCTGGGCGGTCATCTCGAGGATTGCCGTGGTATGCACGTCGTCGAGCGACGGCCGGCCCGAGGGGTACTGGCCAATGCCGTCGAAAATGGCGATCTGGTTTTCCAGCGAGGCCGGATCGAAGTGCCCCAGCCGTCCCTTGGCGGTGGCCTCGTCGAAGCTCATGCGCAGCACCAGATCGATGGTCTTGAGCTCCCAGTCGAGGTCCAATTCGGATAGGCCTCGACGGTCTTCTTCACCGCCTCCTCGGGATTGGCGTGGGTCCAGCCCCAGCCCTTGGCAACGGCACCGATGAAGGCCGCCAGCATCTCGGGCTCGCTGTCGATCATCGTATCGGTGGCGAAATAGACATCGGCATATGACGGCAGGCCGAGATCGCGCACCAGAAGGTCGATGCGGTCCTCGCCGACGACGCTCAGGGCCTGGGTGTTGGTGATCCAGCCGCCGATGGTGTCGACCTCGCCGCGCACCAAGGGCGCCTTGTCGAAGCCGACATTGACGATGTCGAGCTCGTCGATCGGGATGCCGTTCTGGGCGGCAATGGCATCGATCAGAAAGCGCGCGGTCGGCTGGATGCCGATCTTCAGCCCGCGCAGGTCGGCCACCGAGCGCAGCGGTTGGCCGGTAGCGAGGTGAAGCATAGGGCCCCGTGCGGTAGCCGCAGGCGAGGATCTTGACCGGCACGCCATTGGCGCGTGCGTTGAACAATTGCGGCGTCTCGGAAAACTGGCCGAGGCTGGCGGCGCCGGAGACCACCGGCGGCACGGTTGCCGAGTGGGGGCCGCCCGGCGAGAATTCGACCTCCAGGCCGGCCTCCTCTGAAATAGCCGTTGGCGACGGCGACGACATCGCCGATCTGGCCGTGAGATCAGCCAGTCATATTGGATGACCCACCTTGCCGGCGGCGCTGGCGCTGGTCGGTGCCAGAAGGCGGATGCCGCCGCCAAGTGCTGCTGCGGCGGCGGTCGATGCCAGGAGGTTGCGTCGTGTCAGTGCCATAGATCGGTTCTCCCACCTAAGTCGTGCATGTCGTGATAGTCGCCGGGCCCGCCCACGAGCCAGGCGTAGAATCTCCCAGAGCGTGTCGTCGGGATCGGTGAAATAGGCGCAGCGGGCGTTCCAGACATAGCTTTCGGGTGGCCCGTAGAACGGCACGCCGGCAGCGCTCAGCTCGCTGTGCAGCCGGTCGACGGAAGCCGCATCGGGCAGCTCGACGGCAATGCAGGCCTTGTGCGCGCCTGCCGGTGCCCGGCGGTTGGAGACGCCGCAATGACGGCCGATATGGTCGATCTCCCACGCCGCCAGGTCAGACCGGCGCCGGAAAAAATCGGCAAAACCCTCGGCCGCCGCCGCAGCCTGAAGCCGAGCTTGCCGGGTAGAAGGCGACGGTGCGCTTGATATCCTCGACCAGAATGCAGATGTCGGTGATGGCATGCGCCTGGCCCAGACTCATCGGCATTCCCCTCGTTGTCGCTGCGGCATGCTCGCTTCGAACGCACCGCCTGTAAAGAGTCTGGCGCCCGGTTTTTCGCTCTTGACGCGGTCAGGCAGCCGGCGCTCGATGCGCCCGGCCGTTCCTCCAGCGCCGGGTCGCCATGGTCGATGCCACCAGCTATTTCGCCTTCGTTGCCGCCAGTGCCGCAATCATCATCCTGCCCGGGCCGACGGTGACGCTGATCGTCACCAACTCGTTGCGCCACGGCAGTACCGCAGGGCTCGGCAACGTGCTGGGGACGCAGGCGGGCCTGGCGCTGATCATCGCTGCCCTCGCCGCCGGCCTGCAACTGATCCTGCAGGCCACCAGCACCTTTTTCGACGTACTCAAGCTGGTCGGCGCCGCCTATCTGATCTATCTGGGCGTTCGCCTGGTGGCAGCCAAGGGGGAACTCGCCAGACCGGACACGACGCCACGCCGGCGGTCGTTCTTCTGGCAGGGTTTCCTGGTTGCCATCACCAACCCCAAGCTGCTGTTGTTCGTTGGGGCATTCATCCCGCAATTCGTCGACCCTGCCGGCTCGGCCATGGGCCAGACGCTGCTGCTCGGCGGCACGTTCATGGTGGTGGCGACGCTGTTGGACGGTTGCTATGCGCTCCTGGCCGGCCATGCCCGCCACTGGCTGACCCGGCCCAAGCTTAGGGCGATGGAGCTGGTCGGGGCGACAGCGCTGATCGTCAGCGGCATCTGGCTGGCCTTCAGCCGGAGGGCTGCATGATGATCGGCGCCCCTGCCCTTTCGCGCGACGTACCGGTCGTTCTCGGCCAGTCGGCGCTGCTGTTCATCGACGTGCAGAATTTCTGCGCCCGGCCGGATGGCGGCGAATTCGCCGGAATGGACCAGGACGAGTGCGATCGCCGCTATGGCTGGTTCTTCGGCGAGCTGGACGGCCATGTGATCGCGAATATGCAGCGCCTCTTGGCCGGCTGCCGCGATGCCGGCATCGAGGTGCTCTACACGGTGATCGAGAGCCTGACGCTGGACGGCCGCGACCGCTCGCTGGACTACAAGATCACCGGCTTCAACGTGCCGCGCGGCTCCTGGGACGGCCAGGTGATCGAGGCGATCGCCCCTTTGGGTGACGAGATCGTCCTTCCCAAGACCTCCTCGAATGTCTTCGTCTCGACCAATATCGACTACATCCTGCGCAATCTGGGCGTGCGCCAGCTGATCGTCAGCGGCCTGATCACCGACCAGTGTGTCGACACCGCCGTGCGCACGGCTTGTGACCTCGGCTATCTGGTCACACTCGTCACCGATGCCTGTGCCACCTATTCGGCCGAAAGGCACGAGGCCTGCCTGCGCTCGAATGCCGGCTATTGCCGGCAGGTGACGACCGAGGCGCTGTTGGCGGAGATCGCCACGGGCGGTGGTTAGGCCGCACGGCGATGCGCGTGATGGTGCGACGGCCATCCAGCCAGCCGACATTCGCCGAGCTCTACACGCCCAAGCTGGTGACCGTCTGGCGCGAGGCTACGGGCCTGGACGGGCTGCGCGCCGATCTGGTGGCGGGACTGACGGTCGCCATCGTCGCCCTGCCCTTGTCGATGGCGATCGCCATCGCCTCGGGCGTGAGCCGGATCGCGGTCTCTACACGGCCATTGTCGGCGGCTTCATTGTCTCGGCGCTAGGCGGCAGTCGCTTTCAGATCGGCGGGCCGGCCGGAGCGTTCATCGTGCTGGTGGCGGCTGCCGTCCACGATATCGGCATCGATGGCCTGATCCTGGCGACCCTGCTCTCGGGCGTCATGCTGCTGGCGGTGGGCCTCCTGCGGCTCGGCAGCTATGTCAAGTTCATCCCCTACCCGGTCACGGTCGGCTTTACCGCCGGCATCGGCGTCATCATCTTCGCCAGCCAGATCAAGGACCTCTTGGGCCTGAGCCTGGACGGCCCCGAGCCGGGGGCCCTTGCCGCCAAGCTGCAGGTGCTGGCAGGCCGGCTCGATACGGTAAGCCGGCAGCCCTGGCCATAGCCCTGTCGTCGATCGTCCTGATCACGGGCCTGCGCCGCTTCCGGCCGGGCTGGCCGAACATGCTGATCGCGGTGGCGGCAGGAGCGGTGGCGGCATCTGCGCTCGATCTGCCGGTGGAGACCATCGGCAGCCGCTTCGGCGGCATTCCCTCGGGCCTGCCCTTTCCCGCTTTGCCACAAGTGAGCTTGGCAAAGCTGCAGGCGGCCTTGCCGCATGCCTTGTCGTTCACCCTCTTGGGTGCCATCGAATCGCTGTTGTCGGCGGTGGTCGCCGACGGCATGACCGGCCGCCGGCACCGCTCCAATTGCGAGCTGGTGGCACAAGGCGGCGCCAATATCGCCTCGGCCCTGATGGGCGGCATCTGTGTCACCGGCACCATCGCCCGCACCGCCACCAATGTCCGCGCCGGCGCCCGCGGGCCGGTATCGGGCATGGCGCATTCGCTGTTTTTGTTGCTGTTCATGCTGCTGGCAGCACCGCTTGCCGCCTACATCCCGCTTGCCGCGCTCGCCGGTGTCCTGGCGGTCGTCGCCTGGGGGATGATCGACAAGCACGCCATGGCCCTGCTCGTGCGCTGGTCCTGGGGCGACGCGCTGGTGCTGATGGCGACCTTCCTGTTGACGATCTTTCAGGATCTGATGACCGGCATCATCGTCGGTTTCGCCCTGGGGGCGGTGCTGTTCATCCACCGCATGGCAGAGGCGGCCGAGGTCGAGCAGGGGCTGGGACCGGCCGTCGAGGATCGTGCCGACGCGGCCGATGGCACACGCGACAAGGGTGACGAAGATGATTCCGAGCTGACAAAAGTTGAAACGCCACGGACGTTGCTTTGACGGATCCTGCCGGCCTCGGTAGCCCAACAGAAAGAGCCAGCCCACGACCACCATCGCGGCCGCAACGTGGATCTGAGTCAGACCGATCGCCAGTAACACCCATTCGAGTCGACTCAGCGGAGATGACGAAACACTGCTCAACACCAGGGCGATCAAGATGGCCGACACCAAGATCGTCCAGAATCGGACGGCCGGACCACGCAGTGGGCCGTCTGCCCAAAGTATCCAACGACTCTCGGGGACGTGTATGATCGTCGTGGCATTCGAGCCTTCCACGGGCAGTTTTACACGGCCCGTATCGATCGTGGTTTGCATGACCTGGTTGGTCTTCCAGGCAACTTCGACGGACTGCTTGCCCGGATGAACTGGAATGATCAAGGCATCACCCTCGCGACGCACGGGAATCGCCTGACCGTCGACGTCCAGCGATGAGACGGCCGCCTCGCTCGCCAGCTCAAGCATGAAGTCAGTTCCAATGCTGCATTCGACTTCGAGCTTTAACTGGGTGGTTCGCTGGCGACTTCCGAGTGACAGTGTGTGTTCGACTTGCCGGACCGTGATGATGTCTCCACTGACGGCTTGAGGCTTGTTGAAAGATAGCGTCACCGATTCCCCCGGCCACGGATGCCAGACGGGAATCATGTTCTCCTCATCCGAGTCGAACACAGGCGTCAACCCCGATTGCGACATATTCCAAACAGGTGACGTGACCAAATGCCAGCGCTCAACCCATGTGTCGTTCTCGCGCGACGTGAGCTGAATCTCCGAGCCGATAGGAAGCTCACTGTTCCAAGCGAATTTCGCCTGCCCCGCGCCGAGCCGAACGTCGATGTTGTTGTCGTCTACCGTGACGTTTGACGTCAATACGCTTTCTCCTGGCAAAAGTGGCACCTGCAAGGAAACCGCTTTGCCGGCTGCGGATAGCCGAGTGACTACCGTGCGAACTTGCCAGACCAAGCCGATTTCGAGATGCCGGTCGATTGCCACGACCGTGTTGAAGTCCTTTCGATCGTAGGCGGCCTGTCCTTCCGTTAACTGTTGTTGCAGAGAAAAGAAGACCTGTTGCTCGGGAATGCCATTCCGTCCGATGCCGGACACGTTCCATCCTGGAGCGGTAACCGAGACTCGACGAGGCTTAAGCAGAAATGTCCATTCCCAGTCAGAAACGTCTGGCAGCATCGACTCCAACGAGACGCTGCTGACCCCCGCGGGCAGCACGATCCACAAGTAGCCGTCTTTCCGACAGAGGAGTTCCACCGGATTCTCGTCGACCGTTACCGAGATCGGCGACCAGACGGGAACGCGTCCCGGTAGTGGAACGGCAACGTCGGCGGCCGTGTGGATTTCCGCTTCCATGTGGACCCGACTGCCATCGAGTCGCAGATCGACCGATGCGATCTCGGCGGCGCGTGGATAGACATTGGGCGGTTCCAGCAAACGTTCACGGAGCTTGTTCAACATCTCTTGACTGGGGAATCTCATCGGCCATCAGACTGTTGGATGCAAACAGGCATGATTGCAGACAAAAGAGAACAATGGCCGCGGCCACAACGGAACTCTTCTTGCGGAGTCTCGGCAGCCACGATTTGCGTGCATCGCAGAGAATGGCCCCCAGCATCAGTACCAGCAGGACTCTGACAATGTTGAGCACTCGGTTTGCCGTGATCGAGATCAAAATCGGACGGATTGTCTGATTGGCGGAAACCGGCCCGTCCCAATAGCAGTGCACTTGATTCCACGTCCATTGCGGTTCAGCCGGCCCCGTTTGGATACGCGCTTTGGAGTCGTAGAGCAAATTGGAAGCTTGGAATCGGGAACGTTTTGGCGCTTCTACTCGTCTGAACGAAATGCTAGGTCGGTTTTCAGTTGCCGCTGAGGAAGCCATGTCGGCGACCCGCGACGCGGTCCTGTACGCCGAACCGGCCCTCCAGAACATGCCTCGTGGCGAGTATTTGATTCCCGGTCGCTCAAGCTGAGGGTAAATCGTGGTCTGAATCTGTCGAGCCACAAAGGGGACTAAAAAGACTACCAGTAGCGAGAGGGCCACATATTTCCACACGGTGATTGCTCTGTGAGCTCCTCCGTCTGGAACGACTTTTAGCAGAGGCGACCGGCACCAGAAGAAACAGCCACGTCAGTCTCGGAGATCCGAGTTCGTGATACGCTAATCCAAAAGCCAGAAACGCCACGACTCCAGCTTTGACGCCCCATACACGGAACACGGCCAACGAGAACACAAGCAGCAGGAACAAGTCCAACAACGACCAGGCAGTTAGCCAATCCCCCTGGACACTATCGGCGCCGAATAGAGCAAACACTCGCCACCCGGGAGGAAGCTCAAAGGTCGCCGCCAGCGAGTCGACGTCGGTTTGCCAACCGGTCGCGGGAAGGTCAGTCGACCGCGGAACTCGTCCGATTGCTTCCAGCTTGAGGTTCCGACTTCGGATCTCAACGCCGTTGGATCCGTTTTGAGGATTCGTGGTGATGAGCTGCCCCTTGCCGTCCACGCGTACTGCGCCTAACTCTTGCCCTTCGGCCACATCCAATCGCCAGATCTGTTGCATGTGTCCATTGATCTTGTCTTGATAGGTCAGACCCTTGCCATCCTCGTCGAGCCAGAACCGACGGTTGACGGTTAGCCCTTCGGGGCGCTGTAGCCCCATTCCTCGCATCTTTTCAACAAGCTGGAATGGTGTGCCGGTGTCCCACTGGTAGACGGGCAGTTGTCGCCACTTTTCGGGAAACGTTGTCTGACTAACGTCAACAATTGGTAACCCATTGATCTCAGAGAGGCGAAAGTCGGGTCTCGCCCTGAAGCCAACCAGCTCGATATTGGTGATCGGTTCAGATCCCTCCGCGAAGCGAATGTCAGTCGTATTGGATACGCGAAACGCACGCGTGCTGATGGTCCATTTTCCGGCCCGGACCTGAGCTTTCATGCGGCCCTGGTCGTCGACGGCCACCGGAATTGGGCTATCAACGGTTGAGAGCTTGAAATCGTCCGGAAGAATCCAACCGAGATCCTCTTCGCGGCTCTTACCAGAGACGGTTAGCTCAATGTCGGTCAACAACCAGGTTGGAATACCATCTTCGATCACGCGATAGACTTGCGCGGAAAGCAGGTCCTTTTCCGCTTCCTCCGTGCGAATTCGCTTCAGCCATACTTGTCCGTTGGCGTCCCAGGCAGGAATGGTAACCGCGTTCCCTTCAACCGAAAGTGACAGGATCCCAATCTGCCTCGGAACAGCGATTCGCTGGGGCATTCTCTCCCAGCGGAACTCGCCCTTTAGCTTGTGGCTTCCGCGTGAAAGTTGGACAGCCGGTACTCCATCTCGTTCGACGACCGCGATTGGCTGTTCGCCTGCCTTCACATTGATGGGCCACGATGCACTGCTGCCCGGTAACGGCACCCACGATTCGGAGAAGACAGTGACTGCAATCTCCCAATTGCCGCCTGTTTGATCGGCCGACAAAACCAGCTTGGAAGGCCAGAAGCAAACGTGCTCCTCGGCGCTGCTGTAAACCGTCGGGCATTCCTTATGCACGTCGTCCCAAGTCACCCAATCCTGCCAGGGCTTGAGCGATTCGGGGATGGCCCGGTCTTGGGCGTGGATGTTGTCATTGTCCCATGGCGCGTGTAGGGCCACGACGAGTATTAGTGCGATAAGAGTCCGGGTCGCGGGCTTGGTAGTCAAGGCGAATCTCCGACAAATGCAGCGGCGCCGCACCGCCAAAGGCGATCAAGGTATGTTCCGCGGCGACCTTGCCTTGTTCCACCGCGTGGACGCGGGCGGCGTTGGACATGGTCTCGTCGACGATTTCGCAGATTCCGTAGGCGGCGGTCTTGTCGTCCAGATTTAACCGGTCGCCGACGCTGGCCTGGACCGCCTGGGCCGCAAGATCGGCGCGCAGGGTCATCTTGCCGCCGGCGAAGGCGTCGGCGTCGAGCTTGCCCAGGGTTAGATCGGCGTCCGTGATCGTGGCTTCCGTACCGCCTTGATCGTAAGCCGCCGGGCCGGGATCGGCACCGGCGCTGTCCGGCCCCACGGTGATCCGCTGCATGGCGTCGACCCGGGCAATCGAGCCGCCGCCGGCGCCGATCTCCACCATTTCGATCACCGGCACGCGGACCGGCAGGCCGCTACCCTTCATGAAGCGGGCCTGGCGATCGACCTCGAACTCCCGATCCTTCTGGGGTTCGTAGTCGTCGATGACGCAGATTTTGGCCGTGGTGCCGCCCATGTCGAAGCTGATGACTTTGTCCAAGCCGGCTTCCCGCGCCAGATACTGAGCCAGGATGGCACCGCCGGCGGGGCCGGATTCGACCAGCCGGATCGGTTGCTGCTTGGCGGTTTCCAATGTCGTCAGGCCGCCACCGGAGGTCATCAACAGGACCGGGCAGGTGAAGCCCATGTCCCGCAAGGCCGTCTCAAGCCGGGCCAGATATCCTTCCATCAGCGGCCGCACATAGGCGTTGGCGCTGGCCGTGGTCAGGCGTTCGAATTCCCGCACCTCCGGGCAAACGTCCGCTGGACAGCGTGACCGACACGTCGGGCAATGCCTCGGCGATAATCTCGCCGGCGCGTTGTTCATGGCTTGGGTTGGCGTAGGAATGCAGGAAACCGACGGCGACGCTGCCGACCTCGTTCTCGCGCAAGGTGTCGATCCACCGGCGCACGGAGTCGTCGTCGAGCGGCGTCAACACGTTGCCGTGGACGTCGACCCGTTTCCGTCGCCGGCAGACGCAGATAGCGGGGCACCAGCGGTACCGCCTTGTCGATCATGATGTCGTACTGATTATAGCGGCTTTCGTAACCGATCTGCAGTACGTCGCGGAAGCCTTCGGTCGTAATCAAAGCGGTGACCGCGCCCTTGCGCTCGATGATCGCATTGGTGGCCAGTGTGGTGCCGTGGATCAGCAATTCCGCTGCGCTGGCCTGTTTGCCGGATTTCTCCAGCGCGTCCTTGACGCCAGCGATGACCCCTTCCTCCGGCCGGGCCGGCGTGGTCAGGACCTTGGTTGTCCATCTCTCGCCGCCCGCTTCCAAGGCGACGTCGGTGAAGGTGCCGCCGATATCGACGGCCAAACGCACGCCCGTCTGCTCCGCTGTCATAGTCTATTTCCCGCGCTCATACATGACTTGGCCACCGACGATGGTCAGGTCCACTTCTACGTTTCGGATATCCTGCGGCGGGATCGTCATGATGTCCCGATCCAACACCGCCAAGTCGGCCAACTTGCCGACTTCCAGGGAGCCTTTTATCGCTTCTTCGCGGCCGGAGTAAGCCCCTAAAATCGTGTAGGCGCGTAGGGCTTCCTCGACACTGACGGCCTGCGAAGATTGCCCCGGCGTGTCCAGATTGCCGCCGCTATCGCTTTGCCGGGTGACCATGGACCAGATCGCCGTAAACGGGTTCGGTGTGCAGACATAGGAATCCGAATGACCCGGCGCCGGGACGCCGGCATCGATCAGGGCCCGATGCGGCCACATATGCTGCATCGCCTCGGCACCCCGGTTGGCCAGATAAGCGTCGCCGAGCTCATACATGAATCCGGTTGCGGAGCTGTCGACCACGCCGAGATTTTTCAACCGGGCCAGGATCGGCGGTGTGACGTAGCAGCAATGTTCGACCCGCATGCGGTGGTCCTCCACCGGATGCGCTTCCAGCGCCGCTTCGATGGCGTCGAGCGCGAAGTCGATGCCGCGGTCGCCGACCCCTTCGATACAAACCAGCAGCCCGGCTTCATGGGCCGCCTTCGCCCGCGCCGTCAGGTCATCCAGTTCATACAGCAGCATGCCGGTATTATGTTCCGGCTCCCCCAACACCTTCTTGCCCTGGTATGGCTCGTAGTAAGCGGCAGTACGGCCGCTGGTCGAGCAGTCGGGGCACCATTCCACGGCGACCACGCGGACCCAGTCGTCGCCGAAGCCGGAGCGCATGCCGGCGGCGATCAGGGATTCGATCAAGCCGTCCTCGCGACCGCTGGCGATAATGCCAACGCGCAGTTTCAGACTGCCGTCGTCGCGCATCACCTGATAGGCCTGGATCGCGGTGGAGCAGGTCAGGGAATTATAGACGCTGGTAATGCCGTGGCTTAGATAGTCGTCGAAGACGACCTGCAAGCCTTCGCGCAAGCCGGCTACCGTGTCGCCCTTGGCCGCATCCTCAATGAAAATATGCGCGGCGGATTCGCGAACCAGGCCGGTCAGCTCCCCTGTGCCTGGATCGTGGTCGAAGGCGCCGAAGGGTGGGTCAGGGCTGTCCTTGTCGATGCCCATGGCGGTAAACGCCGGGCTGTTGACGAGACCGAGATGGCCATCCGTGCGCAGGATAAAAAGCGGCCGACCCTGGCTCGCCGCGTCCAGTTCGGCGAGCGTCGGGTAGCCGCCGGACTTGTTCTCATTCAAACGATAGCCGTAAAACCAGTCGTCCGCACCGATCTCGCTCGTCGCCTGCTCGATATGGCCGAGCAAGGCTTCCCGGCTTTGGATGCGGTTGGGCGACAGATCATGCCAACGGATCACCCGGCTGGCGGCACCGTCCGGATGGCAATGGCTGTCGACGATACCGGGGATCGCCGCGCGGCCGTCCAGATCGATAAACGCGGTACCTTTGCCGGCCAGCGCGGTGATGGTGGCTTCGTCGCCCACAGCGGCAATTTTGCCATCGCGCACGGCCAAAGCCGAAGCTTCTCGACTGTCGCCGTCGAGAGTGACGATTTTGCCATTATGGACGATCAGATCAGGTTCCGACTGATACATGAGCAACGCCTCGATGTAGGTGCGCTTAGCCGCCGGGCTTGTAAGCGCTGGGTAGGAAGGTGACGATTTCCGGGAAGACGGCGATCAGGAAGGCGACCCCGCACATGATCAAAAAGAACGGAACCGTGGCACGGGCGATGCGGCCGAGATTCTCCCCTGTTAGACCTTGGATAACGAACAAGTTGAAGCCGACCGGCGGGGTGATTTGGGCCAGCTCGACGACGATGACGATGAAGACTCCAAACCAGATCTTGTCGTAACCCGCCGCCAGGATCAGCGGCAGAGTGA
Organism: Alphaproteobacteria bacterium; assembly: GCA_965216645.1. Lineage (GTDB taxonomy): Bacteria > Pseudomonadota > Alphaproteobacteria > CBDCGJ01. The sequence continues at coordinate 19,921 of CBDCGJ010000047.1, forward strand.
TCGGCAGGGTCATGACGATGGCCGACAAGCCGTCGAGCACGCAACCCAACACCGCATAGAACAGCAGCAGCAGGATAATCAGTGCCATCGGCGACAATTCCAGCGCCGCGATCTCGCCGGCAATCAACCGGGGTACGCCCAGGAAGCCCATGGAGACGGACAGAAATACCGCGCCCGAGACGATCAGGGCGATCATCGACGTGGTCCGCACCGCGCCGAGACATGCTAGGCGGAAGGTTTCCCATTTCAAGGTTTTCTGCGCCGCCGAGACGATGACGGCGCCTAACACGCCAACGGCGGCGGCTTCCGACGGGCTGGCGATGCCGGCATACATGGAACCTAGAACCAACAAGATCAGAAATACCACTGGGCCCAAATCCTTCAGACTGGTGATCCGGTCCGACCATGTCGGCCTGTGGTCGTCTTGTGGGACCAGGCTCGGGTTCAGGGTCGCTCGGATACCGAGGAAACCCATAAAGCAGCTGGCCAGCAGCAGGCCTGGAATGATCCCGGCGATGAAGAGCTTCAGGATCGAGGTCTCCGATAGCACGCCGTAAATGATTAGAATGATCGATGGCGGGATCAGGAAGCCGAGGGTACCGGCGCCGGCCAGAGATCCGATCACCAGGTCTCGGTCATAGCCGCGCTTGAATAGCTCCGACAACGTGATCCGGCCGACCGTCGCCGCGGTAGCGGCGGAGGAGCCTGATATTGCCGCAAACAGCGTGCAGCCCAACACGTTCACATGCATCATCCGGCCGGGCAGGCGGTGGGTCCAGGGCGACAGGCCGTTGAACAAGGACGACGACAGCTTGGTGTGAAACAGGATTTCCGCCATCAGGATGAACATCGGCAGCGCCACCAGCTCCGGCGTCGTCACCGTATTGTAGGTCAATTGCGCGACCAGTTTGTCCACCGGCATGGAGCGGAACAAGGCCAGGCTGATGATGGCGACCGAAAACAGCGCCAGGCCGACCCAGACGCCGAGGCCGAGGGTGGCGACCAGCAGGCCGAGCACGGTCAAGAGAACAAGAATGGCATCCATAGCGGTTACTCGACTTCGAAATTAATGCTGGCGTCTTCGGTCGGCTCGCCGGCCAGCAGACGGATCAGGCGGGCGGCCAACTGCAAGGTCAGCAAGGTGGCGCCGAAGGCGATGAGGCCTTGCGGGATGACGAGCGGTGTTGCGTCGATTGTCGGTGAGGTACTGCCGGACTGGAAGGAACGCCAGGCCAACTGGATCAACGCATTGGTGATGAAACCGGCAATCCCAAGACCGAATATTGTGCAAACGACGTCGACCCAATGTGCCGCTTTTTCCGGCAACGCATTGGCCAGGATCGAAACCCGAATATGACCCCCGGTATGCAGGGTATAGGCAGCGCCGCAGAACATCGCAACGCCCATGGCATAGGCGCTGTATTCCCAGGCGAAGCTGAAGCTGTAATTGAAGACCGAACGGGCGGTCACTTCGGAAATGATCACAATGGCGATCGAAACGGTCAATAGTGCGGATATGGCCGCGACCACCCGTGAAATGGAATCAAGTATCTTTAAAATGGCGGTCATGATGGCCTCCCAGCCATCGGTGTCGCAAAGTCGATGGGAAGTCGGCGCGGCCGCCCCGGATACCCGGAGCGGCCACAAGATGATTAGCTGCCGAGGTCTGCCTTGTAGGCCTTGACAATGTCGCCGGTCGGGCCGCCGATCGACTGCACCGCCTCGTCCAACATCGGGGCTGTCTTGTCCTGCATGCCCTTCATCATGTCCGGCGTCACGGTGCCGAGTTTGATACCGTTATCGGTGAGGATTTTCACCTTGGCTTCGTCCTCGGCTCTCGAGACATCCCAGAACTTCGGCTGCAGGCGGGCCGCCGTTTCCTCGATCGCCTTTTTGTTGTCGGCGCTCAGGCCGTTCCAAGCATCCAGATTGACCGACACCACGTTCGAGGACCAGACATGGCTGGTGGGGTACATGTATTTCAGGAATTCCCAAAACTTGCCGTCCACGCCGGAACTGGCCGATGTGGTCACCGCATCGATGGTGCCGGCGGCCAGCGACGGGACAACCTCACCCCAAGGCAGCTGCACGGCGGTCATGCCGATGCGGTTGAACATGCCGGTGGTGGATTTGTTATAGGTACGGATCTTGATGCCGCTCAGATCGCCAAGCGATTTGGCCTCGACCTTTGTATACACATACTGCCGCGGCCAGGGCACGATATAGAGAAATTTCTGATTGAATTTCTTCGCCGTGGCGTTGACATGGGGTAGCCAATGCTTGTGCAGCTTCTTCAACCCGTCATAGCCAGACACCAGGTACGGCGTCGCTTCCAAGCCGAGGATCGGCGCTTCGCCAGTCTGTTGGATCAGCAGAATATCGCCGATCGGCACCAGGCCGTCGCGCACGGTGGTCAGCATTTCCGGGCCCTTGAAGCCGAGAGAGCCGCCCGGATGGATGGTGATCTCCACGTCGCCGTTGGTCGCCTTCTTCACTTCGTCGGCGAAAACCTGCGCGTTCTTAACGTGGAAGTTGCCGGCCGGCCAAGCCAACGGCAGATCCCATTTCACCCCGGCAGACGCCATTTGCGGCAGCGCCAGTGCGGCCGCTGTCAGGCCGGTTAGTAACGATTTGCGAATACCCATAACTCTCCTCCCTCAATGTCGATAAGGCGTTGAAACTCCGAACTCGATTGCTTCGTACTAAATACCAGACGGCACGGTTTGGCCAGCATTCTCTAATTTTTGCCGTAGCCGGGCGAACAGACGGTCCATTTCCGCCAGATCGTCGGCATCCATCGCCGGACCCGGCTCACGAGCCTTGTTGCTGGTCAATACGCCCCGGCGCCGCAAGGTTTCCTTCCTTAGCGCCAGGCCGAAACCGATCTGCTGCTCGTGCCGCAGTACCGGTAGATAGAGGTCGAACAGATCCTCCGCCGCTTCGGCCTCGCCGGCGACGAACATGTCGTAGACACGGGCCAGCATGCCGATGAAGGCGAAGCCGGTCATGATGCCGTCGGCGCCGCGCAACATTTCCTGCGACACGTAGAGGCCACCATTGCCGGTCAGAATGCTGACCCGCCGCACGTCGCCATTGTCGCCGGCGCGACGCAACGCGCTCAGCTTGCGGTGGCCGGGGCAGTCCTCATGCTTAAACATCTTGATCTGCGGGAAGTCGGCGATCAATCGGTTGATCACCGGCACGGAGAGAAAGACGGTCGTTGTCGGCGGATAATCCTGCAGACAGACCGGGATGTCCGGCCCCAGTTTGTCCAGCACCTTGGCAAAATAGCCATAGACCTGCTCATCGGTCTTCAGGCCCGGCATGCCGGCGATCATCACGCCGGCCGCCCCCATATCCATACTGGCTCGCGACAGCGCGGCAAGATTGTCGAGCCCCGGATTGCTGACCCCGACCAACGCCGGTAAGCGGCCGTCGAGATGCTTCAGCGCATGCTCGGTAAAGGCATGCTGCTCGCTGTCGCTCAATTTCGGCGCTTCGCCCATGACGCCCAGTAACGTGAGGCCGTGCACGCCTTCTTCGAGGTAGAAGTCGATCAGGCGTTCCGTACTGTCGAAGTCGATGGCACCGTCGTCGCTGAACGGTGTGGCGCAGATGGCGTAAACGCCCTTCGCCGCCTCGCTGAGGGGGATATCCAATTCTGTCATGACGTCATGATTTTCCTTGCAGTTGATTTAGAATGCCGGCGCGGACATTGTCGATATGCCGCCGGACCGCTTTCCGTACCGCCGCTTTATCGCCATTTTCCAACGCGTCAAGAATTTCGAGATGTTCCTGGCAGCCCGGCAAAAACCGTTCAGGCAGGCGGGCCTTGTCGAAAATGTGCGTCCGCCGGCGCAGGCCGGCGATGGTCTCGGCCAATACCCGATTGCCGCTGGCCAGTGCGATGGTTTCGTGCAGATGGTCGTCCAGATCCTGATGCTCGCGCGCGCTTGGCGACTTCTTGGCCCTCAAGCGCCGGATCGCCCGCTGCAATTGCGCGATCTCCTTCGGTGCGAGGCGCTCGATCGCGGCAACTGCGGCTTCGGTTTCCAATATCGCCCGGACGTCCAGCAGCTCCATGACTTCCCGGGCGCTGACCTGTTTGACCAGATAGCCTCGGCCAGAGAGTTTGATGACCAACCCGTCGGAGGTTAGTCGGTTCAGCGCCTCCCGCACCGGTGTCCGCGAGGTCTCCAGCATGTCCGCCAACCGCCGCTCCCGCAGCAACGTGCCGCTTTCGAATTGCCCGGCCAGGATCAAGTCGACGAGCCGCGTATGCGCCTTCTCCGCCAGCGACGATGTCGTTCCGCTAGCATCACCGCCAATTTGGCTGCCGCCGGTGCTTTTCGCCGTCGCAGCAATAGTGGATACGTTCTTTTCGGAGGTAGGCATGATCGCTGGTATACCAGTGGTATACCAGCGAGTCTAGACGCATTCCGAACGGCGAATTTGCGGTTTCGGCTGTGTCGGCGGTTGGCGCCGCGTGGTGGGCCTCACGCCGCTTTCAGTTTCGGCAGGAAAGCATGCAGGCTGTCGGCGAGCAGGGTGGCGATTTCGTCGACGTCGGCTTCCGTGACGATCAGGGGTGGGGAGACCAGGAACTGGTCGCCGCGCAGGCCGCCAAAAAGGCGGCGGGAATAGATGATCAGGCCGCGTTCCCGGGCGGCCTTGGTGATCTCGATATGAGCGTTTAGCTCGGGCGGCAGTGGCGCGCCGGTTTCCGGGTCGCTGACCACGTCGAAGCCGAGCAGCAAGCCTTCGCCCTTCACTTCGCCGATAAAGGGCACGTCGTCCGCAATCTCCCGCATCCGCGCCTTCAGCTTCGCACCCATGGTGCGGGCGTTGGCGTAGAGATCGTTGTCGAGATGCTCCGCCAGCACCGCACGGCCGACGGCGCAGGCTAGCGGGTTGGCGGCATAGGTATGGCCGTGCAAAAAGCCGCTGTCGGCGTTGACCGCCTCGAGTATCCGGGCGGAGGTCAAACAGGCGCCCAGCGGCGTGTAGCCGGACGCCAGACCTTTGGCCAGGGCAACGATATCCGGCCGCAGACCCCAAATCTCCGAAGCCAGGAAGCGGCCGCAGCGGCCCGAGCCGCACATCACTTCATCGCAGATCAGCAAGACGCCATAGTCGTCGCAGATCTGCCGGATCCTGTCGTAGTAGACCTGCGGCGCGGTCAGGGCGCCGGTGGCGGCGCCGCCGACCGGCTCCATGATGAAGGCGAGTACGGTCTCCGCCCCTTCCTCGACGATGGCGCGTTCCAGCTCGTTGGCGAAGCGCAGGGCGGCCTCGTCCTCGCTTTCGCCTGCGGGACGATAGCGGCAGAACGGCGCCGGTATCTTCGGTTGCTTCACCATCATCGGCGCGAACGGGCCGAAGCCGGCGGGATCGCCGGTCAGCGACAGAGCGCCGAGGGTGGTGCCGTGATAGGACGGCATGCGGCTGATGATCTTGTAGCGCCCGGCCTCGCCGCGGGCGAGGGCGTATTGCCGGGCCAGTTTGATGGAAGCTTCCACGGCTTCCGACCCGCCGGAGCAAAAGAAGACCATGTCCAGATCGAACGGCGCCTGCGCGGCCAGGTCGCGGGCCAACCCTTCCGCCGGCTCGTTCAGAAAATGGCTGCGGAATGCGAAGGCGACCCGCGCCGCCTGTTCGGCCATGGCGTCCACCACGCGTTTGTTGCCGTGGCCGATATTGGCGGTCTGCGGCCCGGCGGAGGCGTCGATGTAGCGCCGGCCGTCCTGATCGTAGAGATAGATGCCTTCGCCCCGGTCGACCATGGGGACCTCGTCGGTCGGCCAGAAAAACATGTTGCTGCGGTTGCCGGTCCGGCTCATCGTCCTCTCCTATATGCGATCGCTACGAGCAAAGCATAATTTTGCGGAGGCGGCAAAGCTTGCTACAAACCGGCCGATTGAGGGGAGAGCGAATTGAGCATTTTAATCACCGGGGCTTCCGGTTTCGTCAGCTTGAATTTGATCGAAGCACTGTTGCGGCAGGAACGTGCGGTTTTTTGTTTCGGCCCTGTCGGGCCGCCCGCCCCGGCGCAGGCATTGTTCGAGAAGTTGCCAGGTCGTCTGAACTATCTACCGGGCGATGTCAGCATTGAAGCCGATGTCGCCGCCGCCTTTGCCGCGGCGAAGCCGACTCGTGTGATCCATGGCGCCGCCCTGACCATCGCTGGCGACAAAGAGGCGGGCCGCATGGCCGCCGGGGTGGCCGTAAACACGCTCGGCAGTGTGCATGTGCTGGACACGGCTTTACGCGCCGGCGTCGCGCGGTTCGTGCATCTGAGTTCCGCCTCCGTCTACGGCGCGAATTCCTACGGACCCGGGCCATTGGATGAGGAGACGACGATCCCGCTGCCGGAAAGCCTTTATGCCGTGACCAAATACGCCGGCGAACGGCTGGCGTTGCGCTACCGCGATCAAGGCCTGAACGTCGTGGTGCCGCGTTTGAGCGCGGTGTTCGGCGCCTGGGAATACGCGACCGGTGTGCGAGATACTCTCAGTGGACCGCACCAGGCAACTGTCCTGGCGCTGAAGGGCGAGGCGGCAGTGATGCCGCGTCCCGGCCCCACCGATTGGGTTTACGGTCGGGAGGTTGCGGACGCCGTCATCACACTGATGGACCGGGACGATCCAAGCCCGTCAGTGGTCAATGTCGGTCATGGCGGCGCCGGATGGACCGTCACCGACTGGTGCGCCAAATTGCAGACGCTGTTCCCCGACTTCGATTATCGCGAAGATCCGGCGGCGCCCACGGTCAGCTATCACGGCGGCAAGGACCGCGAGCCGCTCGACGTTTCGCGCCTGGCAGATCAAGTGGGATATCAACCGATCTACGACCTGGATCGGGCCTTCGACGACTATGCGCTGTGGTTGGATGAATACAAGTCATTGATCGCAGCGGAATAGGAGGATTGTGGCATGCGACCGGCAGGTAAGGGTGAACTCGAGTCGCTCTATTTCGACTATCCCCGCTTCTACGCGCCGGGGAGGGAGGCGGTCGAGGCGCGGCCCCGTCATCAAGTCGCCATCGTCGGCGCCGGGCCTGTGGGCATGGCGGCGGCGCTCGCGTTGGCGCGGTTCGGCGTTCCCAGCGTCCTGTTCGATGACAAGCCCACCTTCAACGACGGCAGTCGCGCGATCTGTCTACAGCGCAGCAGCCTGCAGATCCTTGAACGCCTGGGCGCGGTCGAGCCATTTTTGGCGAAGGCCCTTGGCTGGACCATGGGGCGAAGCTTCTATCGCGGGCGGCAGATCCTCGAGTTCGAGATGGCCCATGACGAGAACGAGAAATATCTGCCGATGTACAATCTGCAACAGCAGTATATCGAGCGCTATCTCTGGGACGCGATCGACCGCAGCGACCTGATCGAACAGCGCTGGTGCAGCAAAGTAGTTGGTCTGGAAGACGATGCGGATGGTGCCGTCCGGATTTCCATCGAGGATCCGAACGGTTCCTACGACTGCCATGCCGACTGGGTGCTGGCGGCCGACGGTTCGCGAAGTCGCCTCAGGGGTATGCGCGGTCTGCGCCTGAACGGCAGTAACTTCGAGGGTAAATACGTCATCGCCGACGTGAAGATGGAACATGATTATCCGACCATCCGCCGGGCGTTGTTCGATTCCGCTTCCAACCCGGACAAGACCATTCTGATCCACCGCCAGCCGGATGACATTTGGCGCATCGATTATCAGCTACCCGACGACGAGGATCCGGACGACGCCATCCGCGAGGAGAACATCCGCCGCAACGTCGCGACGATCCTGGCCGACATCGGCCATGCCGGCCCGTGGGAACTGGAATGGTGGAGCATCTATTCGGCCAACACCCTGGCGCTCGACGACTATCGCGACGGCCGGGTCTTCTTCATCGGCGACGCCGCCCACATCGTGCCGATCTTCGGCGTGCGCGGCTTGAACAACGGTCTGGCCGACGCGGAGAATATCGGTTGGAAACTGGCCCGCGTGCTGAGCGGGCAAAGCGACGAAGGGTTGCTGGACAGCTACACCCCCGAACGCCGTGGCGCGACCTTGGACGCGTTCCACAACTCCACCAAAAGCGCCAAGTTCATGACCCCGCCTTCGCCCGGTTGGCGGCTAATGCGCGATGCGGCCCTGTCGTTGGCGCTGGACCATGACTTCGCCAGCGACTTCGCCAACCCCCGTCAGATGGAACCATTTCACTATGGCGACATCGGCGCCGTTGCGGCCGGCGATCCGCAGCCCGCCGGCGTGCCTGCCGTCGGTACCCTCGCGCCGGAGGTAAAGCTCGGAAACGGCGGTTATCTGAGCGATTTGTTCGGCAACAGCTTCTCGGCGCTGGCGCTCTCCGGAGAGGTCGACGGAGCGCTAATGGATAGAATGCGCACGATGGATCCCGCCTTCGAGATCGTTTCGGCGGCGTCGATTGAGGAACGGTTCGGCAAAACCGCGGCGGCGCGCGTGGCGGCCCGCTACGGCGAGGCGCCGGGCATGTTCCTGATCCGGCCCGACGGCTATCTCGCCGGTTATTGGCGCGATGGGGACGCGGCCCGCATCGCGACCGCCGTCGCGGACGTATTCGGCACGGGATGAGGGAGGCGACTATGGATTTCGAACATTTGGAAACCTTCTACGAAACTCTCGCCGATACGCTCGACACGGTCGCGGAAGAGGACCGGAACGTCTATCTCTGCAAGCTTTGCCTGCTTCTCGCCCGCGACCTGACCGACCCGGCCGGTGCCCTTGCCCACATCGACAGCGCGCGGCGGAATCTGGCCGGTGGGTCAAAGTGAGTGAATTGTTAGGTTGTTGGTTGCGCGATCGTTTTATCTCAGTTGTCGTCTGACAGGTGGGTGGGGACGTCCATCGACTCATGCAAGACTCTGACGATAAGAATGGTGGGCTCTTCGACGACGTAAACGATTAAATGGCGGTGAAACCGCACGATACGCACAGGCGGGTCAAACTCGGTTCTTTCTGGATACCGAAGAGGATGTTCGGCGAGGCGAACGAATGCCGAGCCATATCAGATAGGTATTCCCGCCGTTGGGCAATTCCCCATCGTTGCTGGGTGAAGCGGCCGATACCGACGATGTCGGCGTGAGCCTTCCGGCTCACGCAATAGGACGGCATTAAGATTCATCCAACTCGCGTTGCACCGACTCCATATCGAAGTCTTCGACTTCGCCGCTGGCGAGGCCCGCCGAAATCGCGGCTTGGAGAGCGTGATGTCGGGCGTCCCGTTCTTCCAACACCCGTAGGCCCGCGCGAACGACTTCGCTAACAGAACCGTAGCGTCCGGTGGAAACCTGTTTCTCAACGAAACCCAACCAATGATCGCCGAGCGTAATACTGGTGGTTTTCGACATGTTTCACCCTAAGATACCTAAAAACAATATATAATAGTATAAAAGAAATCAGATTGCCAAGGATGGTGTCTTTCAATCGAACAGGTTGACCGCGCCGAGTTGCCGTCGTTCCCATTCTGCCGTTATATGAAATGCGTATTCAGACACACCCTACCTCAAGAGATATTTCATGACCCTCACCGATCAGGAGAAAGCCGAGTTCAAGGCGGAATTTGCCGCCTGGCTGGACGCCAACAAGCCGCCCGAGCCCGATTTCATGTTGCCGCAAAGCTTCATGGAGGTGGGCAGCGACGAGCAGTTCGAGTATCTGCGCGATTGGCAGCGCAAGGTTTACGATGCCGGCTATCTGGGTATGGCCTGGCCCGCCGAATATGGCGGCGGCGGCAAGCCGCAGGAACTGCAGGATATCGTCACGGCGGAGATGGTGCGCCGGAACGTACCCTTCATGGTCAACACCATCGGCCTCAACTGGGCCGGACCGCTGATATTGAAGATCGGCACGGAAGAGCATAAGCGGAAATACATCAAGCGGATCCTCAGCGCCGAAGACATCTGGTGCCAAGGCTTTTCAGAGCCGGACAACGGCTCCGATCTCGGCAACGCCCAGACCCGGGCGGAGCGGGACGGCGACCATTTCGTGGTCAACGGCAGCAAGATTTGGACCAGCCTGGGCGCCTATGCCAGCTACATGATCCTGCTGGCCCGCACCAATCCGGACACCAACACGAAGTACGAGGGGCTGAGCTATTTCCTGTCGCCCATGAAAGTCGAGGGCGTCGAAACTCAGCCGATCAAAAAACTGACCTGGGAGACCGGTTTCACCCAGACCTTCTTCACCGACGCGCGCATTCACGAGGACTGCCTGATCGGGGAAGAGGGCGAGGGCTGGCAGGTCGCCATGCTGACCCTGACTTTTGAGCGGGGCGCTACCGGCGGGCAGGCCGGCGGCCATTCCTCCATGACCAGCAAGATCGAGGATTTGGTCGAGCTCGCCAAAACCGCCGAGCGCGCCGGCCGTCCCGCGATCGAGGACCTCGTGCTCCGTGACCGCCTGGTTCAGCTCATGATTGACGATAAAGCGATGCAGTTGAACGCCAGCCGGGCCAAGATCCAAGGACTGCTCGGCGATTATCCGGGCGCTATTCCGCTTTCCAACAAGTTGGTACGGACGGAGCATAATCGGGAGGTCAATCAATTCGCCCTGTCGCTTCAGGGCGCCAACGCGTCCTATTACATGGGCGATCCGGCGGTCCGCGAGGGCGCGAAATGGCAGCGCGGCTATTTTCAGGCCTTCTCCGGCACTATTGGCGGCGGCACTACGCAGATCCAGAAAAACATCCTGGGCGAGCGCGTGCTCGGCCTGCCGAAGAGCTGAGAGAGGGCGCCATGACAGACACTGGAACCGCGATCGCCTTCAGCGAGGAACAGGCGATGCTGATGGACACGGCGCAGGCCTATTGTCGCGACAAGGCGCCGATGGAAGAGGTGCGCCGACTGATCGAGGTCGAGCAAGGCCACGAGGATGCGGTCTGGCAGGAGATGGCGGAACTCGGCTGGCTCGGCATCACGTTGCCGGAGGAATATGGCGGCAGCGGCCTGGGCTTGGCCGATGTGGTGCCCATAGCCGAGGCCATGGGCCGGCATCTCTTCCACACGCCATTCCTTTCCACCACGCTTGCGGCACAGGTGCTGCTGCATGGCGGCACGGAAGAGCAGAAGCGGAAATGGTTGCCCGAAATCGCCGGCGGCATGGCCGCAACCTGCGCCTTTGTCGAGGCGGAGGGCGATTGGGACCTGCATAACGTCCGCTGCCGCGCCGACGGCAAGGACGGCGCGCTGACCTTAAGCGGCGGCAAGCGGTTGACGCTCGACGCCGCGGCCAGCGGCCTGATCATCGCCAGCGTCGATCACTTCGGTAAGACCGCTTTGGCGCTGATCGACCCGTCGACCCTGCCGGCCAACGCCATCGAGCGGGAAGTGGTGTTGGACGAAACCCGACGCAGTTTCCGTGTCGACCTCACCGGGGTCACGATAACGGACGACGATCTACTCGATCCGGCGAAGACCGACGCGGCGCTCGCCCGCTATCATCTCGCCGCCTGTCTTCTGAACGCGGCGGAAAGCTGCGGCGGCACCATGGGGGCGCTGAACCTGATCGTCGAGTATCTTAACACCCGGCGCCAATTCGACCGCTTCATCGGCTCCTATCAGGCCCTGAAGCATCCGACCGTGGACATCCTGGTCGGTCACGAGGCGGCCCGCTCCCTGCTCTACCATGCCGCGACCGTGTTCGAAGACGAAGGCGGCGAGACCGCCGTGCGCATGGCCAAGGCCAAGGCCAGCGAAGTCTTCGCCTTTGCCGGCGACCGGGCGATCCAGTTCCACGGCGCCTTCGGCTTCACCTACGACTGCGACGCCCAACTCTACCTCCGCCGTGCCCTCATGAACCAGGCGTCCCACGGCGACGCGGTCTACCACCGGCGGAAACTCGAGGGGTTGTTGTTTGGGGAAAGTTAGTCCCCACGTTCCTCCGCATCTCGCTCCCGGAGGGCGACGCGGCGGATTTTGCCGCTGACGGTGAGGGGCATCTCGTCGATGAAGCGGATTTGGCGGGGATATTCGTGGGCGGAGAGGCGGGCCTTGACGAAGTCCTGGAGTTCGCTCCGCAGCGTCTCGCTTGGCGCGCGACCTTCGGCCAGGACGAGATAGGCCTTCACGACTTCGCCCCGGACCGGGTCCGGGCTACCGATGACGCCGGCGAGCGCCACGGCGGGATGGGCGACCAGGCATTCCTCCACTTCCGTCGGACCGATGCGGTAGCTCGACGAAATAATGACGTCGTCGTCGCGGGCCTTGAACCAGAAATAGCCGTCCTCATCCCTGTGCCCGAGATCGCCGAGCACGCACCAGTCGCCGACGAACTTCCGCGCCGTGTCCTCCTCCCGGTTCCAATAGCCGAGGAACATCACCGGATCGGGCCGGTGCACGGCGATCAAGCCTTCCTCGCCGGGCCCGCGTTCGTTGCCCGCTTCGTCGATCACGGCGACCCGGTGGCCGGGGATCGGTTTGCCCATGGAGCCGGGGCGGGTCTCCATGACCAAGGCATTATTGCCGACCACCAGATTGACCTCGGTCTGGCCGTAAAACTCGTTGATCGTCACGTCGAAGGTGTCGCGGCCCCAGGCGATGATGCCCTCGCCGAGGGCCTCGCCGCCGCTGGCGATGCTGCGCAGGTCAACCCCGAAGCGGCGCGGGTCGGGGACCTGCTCCAGCATCCTGAGCGCCGTCGCCGGCATGAAGGTGTTGCGCACCCGATGGCGCGCCATCAGATCGAAGACCGCCTCGGGCTCGAACTTGGCGAAGCGCTTGGCCAGCACGGGCAGGCCGAGGAAGAGGCCGGGCAGCAAGATGTCGAGCAGGCCGCCCGCCCAGGCCCAGTCGGCCGGTGTCCACATCAGATCGTCCGGCTGGGGCAGGAACTGATGGGGAAACTCCACCCCAGGCATATGACCCAGCAAGGTGCGGTGCGCATGCAGGGCGCCCTTCGGACTACCGGTTGTGCCGGAGGTGTAGATCAGCATCGCCGGCGCGTCTGCAGCCGTCTCCGCGGTGCGGAAGCGATCGGACGCCGCCGCCAGGCCCTGCCGCCAATCGTTCACTCCTGGTCCCTCGGTGTCGATGGCAACCACATGCGCCAGCGCGCCGAGCCGGTCGCGCACCGCCTCCAAATGACCGAGATTGGCGGCGCAGGTGATCAGCACCCGGGCGCCACTGTCGTTCAGGCGGTGTTCCAGCGCGTCCGGGCCGAACAGACTGAACAGCGGCAGCGCGATGGCGCCGATCTTATAGACCGCGACATGGGCGATCGCGCATTCGAAACTCTGCGGCAGGTGGATGGCGACGCCATCGCCAGGCCCGACGCCGAGATGCCGGAGATAATTGGCGCAGCGATTGGCTTCCGATTGCAGGCCTGCGAAGTTCAGCGTCTCGACCGCGCCGTCCTCGCCCTCGGCAATGATCGCCGTCGCGTCCGGCCGCGTCGCCGCATGCCGGTCGCAAACGGCGGCGGCGATGTTGAATGTCGCCGGAATCCGCCACTCGAACCGCGCGACGCAGTCTTCATAGGTGTCGGCTTCGCTCAGCAGCGCAACCATCTCGTACATGCCCTCGGTGTTCGTCAGCGTATTCGTTATCGGCGTAGGCCAGCTTGCCTGTCAACGGGCGTCGTGGCCGCTGGCGATGGATTGGCCAGGCGGTTGAAGGCGGCGAGGGAGGTTTCGATAGCGGCGCGGTCCAGGTGCTGGCCGATCAGGACGATGCGGCTGCGGCGGTCGGGGCCGGTCCAGGCGCCGAGATGGGCCGGGGGGTGGATCAGGTGTTGGACGCCGTTGACCAGCACGGGACCGTCCAAGCCGTCCACGTTCAGCAAGGCCTTCAGACGCAGCAGGCGTTCGCCGTGGCGGTGCAGCAGCATGGTGGTCCAGACGCCGAAGGCGGTCCAATCCAGCGGCGTTTCGAAGGTAAAACTGATCGATTGGAACTCGCTGTCATGGTCGTGGCCGCCGGTCTCCTCCAGCGCCAACCAGCGTTCCAGCTCCGCCGCCTTGCCCGCCGGATCGTAGGCGTCGCCGGTCAGCAATGCCTCTGCGTCGATGGGATCGTCGCCCCGGCGCAGGATCGGCGCGTCGGGATTGAGACGGCGCAGGGCCGCTTCCAGCCCACCCGCCTCCGCCAGGTCGGTCTTGGTAATGACCAGCCGATCGGCGATGGCGGCCTGCTTGCGGGTCTCGTCGAAACGGGCGAGCTGGTCCGGACCGTTCACCGCGTCCACCGTGGTGACCACATGGCCGAGGCGGAAATGATGCTGGATCACCGGCTCGCTGAGCACCGTGTACGCGATGGGTACCGGATCGGCGAGGCCCGTGGTCTCGACGACGACCCTATCGAAGGGCGGAATCTCGCCGCGCGTCCGCCGGGAGTGCAGGTCCTTCAGGGCCTGTTGCAGATCGCCGCGGATGGCGCAGCAGACGCAACCGTTCTCGAGCAGTAGGGTGCTCTCCGCCACCTCCTCGAACAGGTGATGGTCGAGCCCGACCTCGCCGAACTCGTTGACCAGAACCGCTGTGTTGTCGAGCACCGGTGCGGTCAGCAGGTCCTGCAGCAGCGTGGTCTTGCCGCTGCCCAGGAAGCCGGTGATCACGTTGACCGGGATCTGCGTCTGGTATGCCATCTAGGGGGCCATCAGCCGAGCGCCTTGATCAGATCGGGATCGAGGGGATCGCAAGGCCGGCCCAACATCCGTTCGGCCGCCGGCCAGAGCTCGCTGAGATTGTCGATAATCGCGGTCTGGCCGGTGCGGCTTTTCAAGATGAAGGCGTGACCGCCCCAATCGTCGAGCCGCAGGCCGTAGTAATCCAGTACCAGATTGGTGATCCGGCTGCGCTGCTGGCGTTCGCGGTGCCAGGTATGGGTTTCGGCGCGGCCCTCGAACGCTTCCGGATGACTGGCCGGATCGGTCCAGTGGCCGCGCCCGCCCAGGATGCCGCAGAGGCTGCACATCAGACCGCGACCCCGTTTTTCCGGTCCGGGAAATCGTCATCCCGGCCAAGCGCAGCGCGAGCCGGGATCGCCAGGGGCTCGGTGTTCGCCGCAATTCCGGATATCACCTTCGGTGATTCCGGGATGACGTATCGGGAAGTGCACATGGCTCAGTCGGCCGGCTGCCGGGGATAACGCTGACGGAAATCGTCGGCAATCTCGTCGAAGGTGCAGAAGCGCACGCCGGAATGACCGAGGATGTATTCGATGATCCGTTCCAGCATCAATTGCACCTGGGGCCGGCCGGAGACGTCGGGATGGATCGTCAGGGTATAGACCGCGTAATCGTACTCCCGGTAGACCCAGTCGAACTGGTCACGCCAGATGTCCTCGATATCGCGGGGATTGACGAAGCCATGGCTGTTCGGCGCGCTCTTGATGAACATCATCGGCGGCAGATCGTCGAGGTACCAGGAACCGGGGATATCGATCAGGTCCGTCTCCTCGCCGCGCACCAGGGGCTTCATCCATTCGTCCGGGTGCTTGGAATAGTCGATGGGCGTCCAACTGTCGCCGACCCGGACATAGAACGGATGAAAATCGTTGTTCATCAGGCTGTGATCGTATTTGATGCCGTTCTTCAAAAGCAGCTCATTGGTCACCGGCGAGAATTCCCACCACGGCGCCACATAGCCGGTGGGCCGTTTGCCCGACAGCTTCTCGATCAAATCGATGCATTTGTTGAGGACGGTTTCCTCCTGCTCCGGCGTCATGGCGATGGGATTTTCGTGACTGTAGCCATGCATGCCGATCTCATGCCCGGCGTCGACCACCATCTTGCATTCCTCGGGGAAGGTCTCGATGGAGTGGCCGGGAATGAACCAGGAGGTCGGGATCTGATATTTATCGAACAGGCGCACCATGCGCGGCACGCCGACCTCACCGGCGAACAGCCCGCGGGAGATGTCGCAAGGGCTGTCCTGACCGCCATAGGAGCCGAGCCAGCCGGCCACCGCGTCCACGTCGACGCCGATGGCGCAGAAGATTTCTTTCTTACCGCCCGGCTTGGCCAGCGACATATTGGCCGCCGCCGGCGTATAGCGCGCGCCCGACGGCGACAGCAGCGGTTTGGGTTGATAGGTGGGGCCGGTACTGGACCCGTAAGACCTGCTCATGCGCGAAACCTCCCGTATTATTGTTGCTGCCATTAAAGGCGAGGCTGGGCAGCGCTGGCAAGCGAATTGAAGGGGCGGAAGGCGCGTGTTAGGCTTCAAAAAAAACGGGAGATGCCCATGAACGATTGGCAGGACGAGACTTTTCAGGACTATCGCAGCAAGGGCTTTGCCGAACGTTCCGGCTATGGCGAACGGCCGGCGCTGTTGGTGGTCGATTTCATCAACGGCTTCACCGATCCGACGACGCCCCTGGGCGGCGACTTTTCCTCGGAGCTGGCGGTGACCCGGCATTTGCTCCAGGCCTTCCGCAAGGCCGACTTCCCGCGGGTCTTTACCACCGTCGAATATGACGACGACTACAAGGATGCCGGCGTCTTTATCGAGAAAGTGCCGTCCCTCGGCATCCTGAAGCGGGGCTCGCCGCTTTGCGCCGTCGACGACCGGATCGCCATGGCCCCCGGCGATCATCTGATTTCGAAGAACTATGCCTCGTCCTTCTTCGGCACCGATCTCGACGCCTATCTGAAGGGTAAGGGCGTGGATACGCTGGTGATCACCGGCTGCACCACCTCGGGCTGCGTCCGCGCCTCGGCGGTCGATTCCCTGCAATACGGCTTCAGGACGATCGTCGTGCGGGAAGGGGTGGGCGACCGGGCCGAAGGCCCGCACGAAGCCAACCTGTTTGACATCGATGCCAAATATGGCGACGTGGTTTCCGTCGACGACGTTATTGCCTATCTTCGCGATCTCACCGGCGAGGCCGCGGCAGACGGCGGCGACGAAGCGTTTCAGAACTGGTGGCACGACGGCAACCGGGCCAGCGGCTAGGGAGGTTTGCATGGCGAAGTCCTTCGACGAGATGCTCAGGCGCAGCCGCGCGGAATTCGACAAGCTGGGCGGCACTCGCTACAGCCAGCCCTGGGCCACCGGGCCGGTCGACGGCGACTACCGCACCAGGGGCCTGACCGAATCCGAGCCCGACGCACCGGCTCAGGGCGAGGCCCGTGCCGGCACGGTAAACGGCATACCCTTCACGTTTCGTAAATAAGGATCGACACCATGGCGATGCTCAAACCCGGCGATCGGGCGCCGGACTTCTCACTGCCCGACCAGAGCAATCACCTGACCGGCCCGGCCAACTACCGCGGTCATAAGGTGATCCTGTGGTGGTATCCGAAGGCCGACACGCCCGGTTGAACGGTGGAAGGCAAAGGGTTCCGTGACCGAATCCAAGACTTCACATCGCAAAACTGCCTCGTCGTCGGCATCTCCTGCGACACCCCGGCGGAAAACCGCCTGTTCAAGGAGAAATTCAACTTTCCCTTCGACCTGCTCTCAGACCCCAGCCGCGAAACCGCCATGGCCTACGGCGCGGCGGACAGCCCCGACACCGAATACCCGGCACGCATCAGCTACCTGATCGACGAGAACGGCCGCATTGCGAAGGCTTATGCCAAGGTCGTGCCGAGCGTCCATCCGGAGGAAGTGTTGGCCGATTTGGCGGCGCCGGGCTGAAGATTGTCATCCCGTGCGCAATGCGGTGCGAAGTGCCGCTTTGCAGACACGGGATCGCGGCAGGCACCGTGCTTGTGGCGATCCCGGCTCGCGCTGCGTTCGGCCGGGATGACGACTTTTCAACGTCACCCCCGCTGCCGCGCCACCTCCGGGAAGGCGCCGGCCTTCATGACCAGGCCGGGGAGCGGGGCCGGGAAGTAGCTCTCGGCCCAGTCGGCGACGGCGATCAGGGCGTCGAGGTCGATGCCGGTGTCGTAACCCATATTGCGCAGCATGAAGCAGAGGTCTTCGGTGGCGATATTGCCGGTGGCGCGCGGCGCGAAGGGGCAGCCGCCGATGCCGCCAATAGAGGCGTCGAGATAGTTTGCCCCGGCCGCCACGGCGGCGGCGGCGTTGGCGTAGCCGGTATTGCGGGTATTGTGAAAATGCCCGCCCAGGGGCAGGTCGTCGCCGACGGCGCCGCGCACCGCGTCCAGGCGTTCGGTAATCTGCGTCGGCACGGCGGCGCCGATGGTATCGGCCAGCCAGATCTCCGCCACCCCGCCATTGGCAAACCGCTTGGCGATTTCGCAGACCTTGGCGAGCGACGTATCGCCCTCGAAGGGGCAACCGAAGGCGGCGGCGACGCCGGCGGACAGGCGGATGCCGGCGGCGGCGGCTTTCTCCGCAACCTGGTCGAAGCCGGCCAGGGTCTCGGCGATGCTGGCGCCCTGGTTGCGCTGGTTGAAAGTCTCGCTGGCAACGGCGACATAACGGATCTCGCTGACGCCCGCGTCGATCGCCCGTTCCGCCCCGCGTAGGTTCAGGGCCAGGCCGGCGAAGGTCACCCCGTCAGGCCGGTCAATGCCCGCCATCACCTCTTCGGCGAAGGCCATCTGCGGCACCCGCTTGGGATTGACGAAGCTGACCGCCTCGATCCGCTTGAGGCCGGTGCGCGCGAGCCGATTGATCAGTTCGATCCGTTCCTCGACGCTCCAATGGCGATCCTCGCTCTGCAGGCCGTCGCGCGGGCCCACTTCGCAAATCTCGATATGTGTGCCGGTCATCTCAAATGATTCCTCTCTCGCTCAGGTCGGCCAGCTCTTCGTCGCTGAAGCCGAGCAGGTCGCCATAGATCTCCTTATTGTGCTTGCCCGGCTCGTCCGGACCCAGCCAGGCCAAATCCGCCGGCGTCTCGCTGAATTGCGGGGTAAAGCCGGGGATCGCCATATCGCCGAAATAGTCGTCCTGAATACGCCGGACCATGCCGCGGGCCGCGAACTGCGGATCCTTGGCGATATCCTCGATGGTATAGATCGGGCCGACCACCACGTCGTGCTTGTCGAGCAGGTCGTCGATCTCCTGCGCTGTCAGGGTCTTGGTCCATTCGGCAATCAAACCATCCAACTCCTCCGCATGGTCGCCGCGGGCGAGATGGGTGTAGTAGCGTTCGTCTTCCGCCAGTTCCGGCCGGCCCATCGCTTCGCAGAGACGCACGAACATGGGGTCGAAATTGGCGGCGATAATCACCCACTTACCGTCCTTGGTCGGAAACAGGTTGGAGGGGGAGACGTTGGCGAGACCGGTGCCGCTGGCTTCCCGGATCGCGCCGGTCTTGTCGTATTCGCTGAGCGAGCCTTCCATGAAAGCGAAGCAGCTTTCGAGGATCGAGGCGTCGACCACCTGACCCTTGCCGCCGCCCAACGCATCGCGCTGGTAGATCGCCATCAACAGGCCCTGAGCGGCGAACATACCGGTCAGCGTATCGCCGAGGGAGATATGCATGCGCGGCGGCGCCTCGCCGGGGAAGCCATTGATGTGACGCAGGCCGCCCATGGCTTCGCCGACGCTGGCAAAACCGGGCCGCGGCGCGTAGGGACCGGTCTGGCCATAGCCGGAAATCCGGACGATCACCAGGCGCGGGTTGATCGCCAGCAATTCATCTGGGCCGAGGCCCCATTTCTCAAGCGTCCCCGGCTTGAAGTTCTCGATCAAGGCATCGGCGTCCACGACCAGCTTGCGGACCAGTTCGCGGCCGTCCTCGGTACGCAGGTTGGCGGTCACCGACTTCTTGTTGCGGGCGAGCGTCGGCCACCACAGGCTGCGGTCCTTGTAGCGGTGATGACCCCAATTACGCATGGGATCGCCGCCTTCCGGCGGTTCCACCTTGATCACTTCGGCGCCGAAGTCCGCGACCCGGGCGGCGGTGAACGGTCCGGCCAGCAACTGGCCCATTTCGATAACGCGCAAGCCGGCCAGCGGCCCGGTTAGACGCGGGTCGCGTTGACCCTCGGGTATCGGCATGCATCCCTCGTTTGGTTTTGGTTCGATAGTTAACGTACCTGAATCGGAATTTCTTCCGCAACTGCTTTGCGATGGACTAGACTGGGCGTCTTTATGGGATTGCGAGAGAAAACATGAGTTACGAGACGCCGTTTGCCGGTCTGCGTGTCGTCGACCTGTCGCAGGGCATTGCCGGGCCGTACTGCGCCATGCTTCTGGCCCAATACGGGGCCGACGTGATCAAGGTCGAGCCGCCGCAGGGGGATTGGGTGCGTCAGTTCGGTCAAATCTACGGTGATCATACGGCTTTTTCGATCGCCGGCAATCTGGGCAAGCGCTCCATCGTCTTGGACCTGAAGGACGAGGGCGACAAGGCTTTCCTGCACGATCTGGTCGCGACGGCCGATGTGTTCCTGGAAGGATTCCGTCCCGGCGTGATCGAGCGCCTGGGTTTCGACTACGAGACCATGCGGCGGGACAATCCCCGGCTCTTGTATCTGTCGATCTCCGGCTTCGGACAGGTCGGGCCGCTGAGCGAGAAACCGGCCATGGATCCGATCTTGCAGGCCTTCACCGGGTTCATGCACGCCAATGCCGACAAGGACGGCGAACCCCAGCGGGCCGGGCCGATCCTGGTCGACATGTCGACCGCGCTTTATGCTTTCCAGGCGGTTTGTCCCGCCCTCTACGCCCGGCGGGACATGGACGAAGGCCGCTTTTTCGACGTCAGCCTGATGCATGCCGCGGCCAATCTGCAAGTCGTGCGGATGATGCAGACCGATCTTCTGGGCCAGCAGCCGAACGCGGCATCCGCGCCTAACATCGCCTTCGCCTGTAAGGAGGGCTATATCCTGACAATCGCGCCCAGCGACCGCGAGTTTCAGACCTTCTGCAAACTGACGGAGATGGAAGATTTGATCGACGACCCCCGGTTCGCGACTCGGCTGGCACGGATGCAAAATGGCCACCTGATCAACGAACGCTGCTTCGCGATGTTCAAGCGGAAGACGGCGGCGGAATGGACGGCGCTTTTTACAGAGCACGGTTTGCAGAATGAGCAGGTGCTGGATTATCCCGATTTCCTGGATCATCCCCAGGTGGCGGCGACCGGCCTGATTTCATGGCTCGACCAACCGGGTCTGGATCGCCCTGTGCCGGTGCCCAATCCGCCTGGTGCGCCACCGCTGAAACCGGGGGGACGCCTTGCCCACGCGCCATCGGTTGGCGAGCACAGCGACGAAATCCGGGCCGAGATGGCGCGTTTGATGCAGGGACAATTCCGCCGCCTGAACGCGCTGCTAATTTCCACCGGTCATCCCGGCCGGAGCGGCGCGGAGAGCCGGGATCGTTACAGGCGCGGTGTCTTGAACGATCCCGAACATCGCTGACGCGATCCCGGGACGACGGGGTAGGGCATTCGCGAAAAGGAGACCGCCATGGCCACGCCGAGTCAGATCGCCAAGAAACATTACGAGGCCGCGCTTGCCGAAGCGGCCGCCGCCAGCATTCCCGCCGACACCATGGCGCGGACGCTCATGTCCTTTCTGATGGTGACCTATCGGGAGCATTACAGCATCGAACAGATCCGCGAGGAACTGACCAATCTGGCCGACAATCTGGATCCGGACGAAGAGTATCTTTTCATGCGGCCGTAAGCGAAGCCGCCGTCATACCGGCTCTAACAGGCTGCTGAGAAAGTCGACACCAGCCCAATTTCCATCACTGTCATGCCGGAAACGGCGAAGCCGTTATCCGGTATCTCGGGCAGAATAGAGCGTCATTTCAACTGCCTGCTTCGTTGACCGTGAAGAATTTCCAAGCATCTGAATTTCTTTAGCGTTTTCGGGTTTTCCCACCTTCAAAATTGCAAGAAACTGACTTTGTTGGGTTGGTTTTCTTGCAATTTGCGCGGGCCTTTTTGCTGTGATTCAATTGTCTTGAATCGCTTGCAGGGAGGGGTTTTATGCGGCCGAGGGAACCGGAAGATCGCGGACAACAGGATATGTTCCGCTCGCGCCTGGATCAGATTTTGGACCTGGAGCACCCCAAGGCGATTTTGGCGGAGAAGATCGACTGGCAATTTTTGTCCGAGAAGCTGGGCGAGGTTTATGAGCACGGCCCCGGCCAGCCGCCGCTGCCGACACGCCTGATGGCCGGTCTGCATATCCTCAAATACACCGACAATCTGTCCGACGAGGAACTCTGCGCGCGCTGGGTGGAGAACCCCTATTACCAATATTTTTGCGGCGAGGAATTCTTTTGTCACCGGCTGCCCTTTGACCGTTCCTCAATGACCCGCTGGCGCCAGCGCATGGGGGATGAACGGCTGATGGCGCTGTTACAGGAAAGCCTGGCGGTTGCGGTCAAGACCAAGGCGGCCAAGCCGTCGGACTTTACCCGCGTCATCGTCGATACCACGGTGCAGGAAAAGAACGTGATGTTCCCGACCGATGCCAAGCTGATCCACCGGGCCCGCGAACGGCTGGTGCGGCAGGCCAAGGCCGCCGGCATCAAACTGCGCCAGAGCTATGTGCGGGTCGGTAAAAAGGCCTTGATCGCGCATCAACGCTATGCCCACGCCAAGCAATACAAGCGGGCCAGGAAACAGTTGCGCAAGCTGAAGTCCTTTCTGGGCCGGACAATCCGCGACATTCGCCGTAAGACCAAGGGCAACGAAGCCTTGCAAGACGCCTTCCGCCGGCCGCTCTGGCTGGGCGAACGTGTGATGACACAAAAGTCGCGCGAGCCTTTGCCGAAAATCTATAGCCTGCATGCGCCGGAGGTGGAATGCATCGGCAAAGGCAAGGCGCACAAACCTTATGAGTTCGGCGTCAAGGCCTCCATCGCGACCACGGAAAGACGATGCAAGGGCGGCCAGTTCGCCGTCCATGCCATGGCCCTGCCGGGCAGGCCATACGATGGGCACACATTGGAAACCGTGATCCCGGCCATCGAGGCCGCAACCGGCGGCACCCTGAAACGGATCCTGGCAGATGCCGGCTACAAAGGCCACAACGCGCCTGGAAAATACAAGTTCAGGGTTTACACCACCGGCCAAAAACGCCGGGTCACCCCCGCCATCAAACGTCAAATGCGGCGACGGGCAGCGGTCGAACCAGTCATCGGCCACATCAAGAATGAACACCGGATGGGCCGAAACTATCTCGCCCACAAACACGGAGACGCCATCAATCCGATCCTGGCTGCCGCCGGCTACAACTTCCGCCTCATCCTAAACTGGATCAGGCTTCTTTGCGCTTGGATTAGGGCCGCGTTCATCGCGGAGCACCGACCTAAAATAACCGCTTAATCGCTTTTCTTCACGGTCGACTAACGAGTTTCAGTCTGCCCAAGATCCCGGATCGCGCTACGCTTGTCCGGGATGACAAGTTTATTGCTCGATTGGGTTTTTTCAGCAGCCTGCTAGTGCCGGTATGACGGTTTGGTGATAGGGCCGCCTAGATCACCAGGACAGCCCGGAAGTCGTTGACGTTGGTCGCCGTTGGGCCGGAGACGATCAGGTCGCCGGCGGCGTCGAAGACGGCGTAGCTGTTGTTGCGGGCGAGTTCGGCCGCCGGGTCGAGGCCGGCGGCACGGGCTCGCGACAGCGTGTTGGGGGTGACCATGGCGCCGGCATGGCCGCCGGCACCGTCGATCCCGTCGGTGTCGGCGAACAGACCGAAGATCCCGTCATCCGCCAAGGCCAGCGCGAAACCGAGGGCGCATTCGGAATTACGTCCGCCTTTGCCTTTGCCGCGTACCGTGACCGTCGTCTCGCCGCCGGATAGGATGAGGGCCGGCGGAGCCACCGGGGTGCCGTGCCGCCTGATCGCGCCAGCAAGACCGGCGAGCATGGTGCCGACCTCCCGCGCTTCCCCCTCGATGGCGTCGCCCAGGTTCAGGACCCGCAGGTTGGCTGCTGCGGCCACGTTGCGCAGAACGTCGATGGGCCGCAGTACGAGTTTCGACAGGTTGCCGTCGAACACCGCATCGCCCGGTTTCGGCGTTTCGTCGCCGCGCGCGAGATGCATGCGTGCCGCCGGCGCCTCTATGGCGAAGCGGTCGAGCACCGACAGCGCGTCGGCGCAGGTCGTCGGGTCGGGTTGCGTCGGGCCGGAGGCGATGACAGAGAGATCGTCGCCGACCACGTCGGAGACGGCCAGGGTCAGCACCCGCGCCGGCGCGGCGATCTGGGCCAGCCGTCCACCTTTGATGCGGGAGAGATGTTTGCGCACGCAGTTCATGTCCTGGATACGGGCGCCGCTGCGCAACAGCGCTTCGTTGACCGCGCGCTTGTCGGCGCCGCTGAGATCGCCGGCCGGCGCCGCCAGCAAGGCGCTGCCGCCGCCGGAGATCAGGCAAGCCAGCGTATCTCCTGCGCCCAGTCCGTCGGCCACGGCGAGGATCCGGTCCGCCGCCGCTTCCCCGGCTTCGTCGGGCACCGGATGCGCCGCTTCCACCACTTCGATGCCTCTGAGCGGTCGGACATAGCCATAGGGGGCAACGACCAAACCGTCGATCGGACCCCAGGCCGATTCCAGCGCCTCGGCCATGCGCGCGCTCGCCTTGCCGGCCCCGACCGCGACAATGCGGCCCTCTGGTTTGTCGGGCACGGCCGCCAGTACCGGGTCATGGGGATCGGCCGCCGCAAGAGCGGACTGCCATAACTCGTGAAGCAAAGAGGCAGGGTCAGTCATGGGTGGGCACATCTCGGGCGGCGTCGATAAAGGCGTCGGCCAGCGCGCGGCAGCTTGGCGCTTGCCGCCGGGCCGGCCGTTCCACCACTTGTATCATCGCCGTTCGCCGGCCGCCATGGGCCAGAGCCAGCGGCTGGACCCGTCCCGCGGCCAGAACGTCCGTCAGGCGGTGGCGTGGCATCCAGGCGAAGCCGGAGCCGGCGATCAGGGCGTCGAGGGCGCTGGCGTGGCTGGAGAAGGTCCAGCGCCGTTCCGAGCCGAGCCAGCCCGCATCGTAGTCCCGACGGCCCGAATCGCGGACCACCAGCTGGCGGTGGTCGCGCAGATCGTCGAAGGTAAGAGGCGTTGCGGCGCTATGCAGCGGATGGTCCGCCGCCGCCACGGCGATGAAATCCACCTCGATCAACGGCGTGCCGACGAAGCCGACCGGGACGAAAGCGGAAAGCGCGAGATCGGCCCGCCCCTCCTCCAGCGCTTCCAAGGTGCCCGACAGCACCGTTTCGTGCACGTCGACCCGGGTCACCGGCGCGGCGGCTGAGAAACGGTTCAGGGCATCGATCACCAGGGCGTTGGGCACGATGGCGTCGACGGCGATCTGCAGCCGCACATCGAAACCCTGGGTCAGGGTCTTGGCCGCCGCTTCCAGCGCCGCCGCGTCGCGCAGCAGCCGCGCGCCTTGGTCCAGAAGGATCGCGCCGGCTTCGGTCAACACGGCCCGGCGGCCCTGGATTTCGAACAGCGGCAGGCCCAGACGGGCCGACAGCTCGCCGACGGCATGGCTGACCGACGACTGGCTCTTGTGCAGGGCCTGGGCGGCGGCGGCGAAACCGCCTTCCTGGCGCACGGCCACGGCGCAGCGCCATTGCTCAAGCGTGGTGAGAAGCCGGTCCATGACCCTTTATATCGATAAAATCGATCATATACAGCGAAATTTTGCGATTTAACTTCGAAATTATCGATTTATCTACAAGCCTAGTGACACCGACAGCAACACCGCAAAGGGGAACGATATGACCACGCTGCTTTACATTTCATCCAGCCTGTTCGGCGATCAGGGCCAATCCAGTCAGTTGAGCGACCGCTTCGTCGCCGATTGGCGGCGCGACCATCCGGAGGGGCGGGTGATCCGCCGCGATTTGGCCGCCGCGCCGGTACCGCATCTGGATGCCACCGCGATCGGCGGCTTCATGGCCGACCCGGCGGACCGCGTCCCGGCGCAACAGGCGGCCGTGGCGCTGTCGGAAGAGCTGATCGGCGAATTGCAGGCGGCCGACGTCATTGTGCTGGGGTTGCCCATGTATAACTTCGGCATTCCCTCCACCTTGAAGGCCTGGATCGACCATGTCGCCCGTGCCGGCATCACCTTCCGGTATACGGAGAAGGGGCCCGAAGGTCTGCTGACCGGCAAGCGCGCCTATATCTTCGCCGCCCGCGGCGGTCTCTACGAAGGCACGGCGAACGACAGTCAGACGCCCTATATCCGCCAGATCCTGGGCTTCATGGGCATCACCGATGTCAAAATTGTCGCTGCAGAAGGTTTGAACATGGGCGACGATGCCAAAACCGCCGCTCTCGCCGCGGCTCGCGCGAGGATCGACGCGCTGTCCGAGACCAGGACAGCCGCCGCATAGCGTCGGTTCGTCTATGTTAGGCTGGGGCGTAGATATTCATCGCGTTCTCGAAGCCTTTCAAATCGAAGGCACCGAGATTGCGGGCAAAACGGTCGCAAAGGGCGGCGAAGTCGGCGGAATAGAGGATCGGCTCGTCCAAGGGCTTGCATAGACCCTCTATTCGGCTGGCTAGGTTGACGGCCGGTCCGATGACCGTGAAATCGAGACGCCGTTCCGCCCCGACATTGCCATACATGACTTCGCCGATATGCAGGGCAATGCCGAACTGGATCGGTTCTCCCCGGTCGATATAGATCCCCTCGATCGACGCGATCGCTTCCGCCGCCGCCGTCCGCGCCAGTTCTGCCGCTTGCCGGTCGTCGCAGCTCGCCGTGACCGGGAAGATCGCCAGTACACCGTCGCCGATGAATTTCAGTATCTCGCCGCCATGGGACATGATCGCCTCGCCCACGGCGCCGAAATAGTCGTTCAACACGGCAATGAGATTTTCCGGCGAGAGCCGGTTGGTCAGGTCGGTGAATCCGCGCAGATCGCAATACCAGATGACGGCGCGAATATTTTCGCCCATGCCGCGCTTGATGGCGCCGTCGAGAATTCGGCCGCCGGCCCGGTCGCCCACATAGGTGTCCAGTAGCACTTGCGCGGTATGCCGCATGGTCTTGATCTCGAAGAGGAGCGACAGCATGTCGCTGAGGCTCGTCAGGTCGGCGATGTCCCGTTCGGAAAAGCCGTCCGGCGACCGGGTGGCGAAGGTCACGCCCTTGGTTTCGCCATCCGAAAAAGGGAGGGGCAGGGCGAGATAGTCGGTGAAGCCGTCGGCCCGCAAATCGGGGATCACGGGAAACTCGTTGTCTTGCGGTTCGGCCGTTATCCGATGGCGTACGGTTTTCCCCTCATTGTAAACCACATACATCGGGCTATTGAGGAACCGATCCATGGTCTCGTCCGTCAGCTGCCACTGAACCCTGTCGACGTCCTTGCCTGGCTCCCAGATAACGGTCTGCGAATTGATCTGCGGATGCAGAACCGGAATACCCGTGGTTATGCGGTCGACGGGCCAGCCGCCGTCTCGCAATTTCTCGCCAAGAGCGGTGACGATGGCGGCGATATCGGTCAGCTGGCGTCCTTCCGCCACAAGCCAACGGCGCAGGCGATCGATGTCCCGCGTGCGGCTCACGACGACGGGTCTTTCGGCCAGACTCGCGTGACGTGGCCCATCTTACGGCCAGGCCGGCTTTCGCGCTTACCGTAGAGGTGGAGATGTGCCGTCGGATCCGCCAACAACGCGGCGGCATCGTTCACATCGTCGCCGATTAGATTACGCATTTCCGCCATGCCGTAGGCGCCCGGATCGCCCAATGGCAGGCCACAGATCGCCCGGATATGTTGCTCGAATTGACTGGTCACCGCGCCTTCGATCGTCCAATGACCGGAATTATGCACTCGTGGTGCGAACTCGTTGACGAGCAGTTCGTTGTCGTCCGTCACGAACAGCTCGATTGCCAGGACCCCGATATAGTCGAGGGCAGGCAATATTCTTGCCGCCAAGGCTTCGGCTTCTTCGGCAATCGCCGGATCAACCGGCGCCGGCGCGCGGGAGACCTCCAGAATGTGATTTTTGTGTGTGTTCTCGCTCAGGGGGAAGCAACGAACCTCGCCGTTCAAGGCACGGGCGGCAATCACGGACACTTCGCGCTGAAACGGGACGAAGCCTTCGAGGATCGCCGGCGCCTCGCCGATTGCCTGCCAGGCGTTGACCAAACTCTCCCGATCGTTGTCCTGGATCGCCATTTGGCCCTTGCCGTCATAGCCGAAGCGCCGGGTCTTCAAAATGCTGGGAGTCCCGAGTTCGCCAACCGCATCGACTAGGTCGTCGACGCCGTCAACTTTTTTGAAGGGGGCGGTACGGGCGCCGGCGTCTTCCGCAAACCGTTTCTCCCGCCACCTATCCTGCGCCGTTTCCAGCGCCTTCAGGCCTGGGCGGATCGGTCTCTCTTGCGCGAGCCATTTTACCGTGTCGGCGGGGACGTTTTCGAACTCATAAGTGACGACATCGACTTGAGAGGCGAAGTCCGCCAAAGCTTGCTCGTCGTCATAGGCGGCTGTGGTGACGGCGTGACTGACATCCCCTGCCGGCGGTTCCGGCGAAGGCTCGTAGATGTGACAGCGATAGCCCAGAGGTGCGGCGGCAATCGCCAGCATACGGCCGAGTTGGCCGCCGCCAAGGATACCGATGACATTGCCGGCAGGTAGGGCGGGGGCCGACATCCGATTTCAATCCTCGTCCACCGGGCCGTCCGGCACCGCATCGGTTAGCCGCTTGCGCCAGCGCGTCAGCGCCCGCGCGACCTTATCGTCGTCTAACGCGACGACAGCCGCCGCCATCAAGCCGGCATTGGTGGCGCCGGCCTGGCCGATGGCCATGCTGCCGACCGGGATGCCGGCCGGCATCTGGACGATCGACAGAAGGCTGTCCATACCGCTGAGCGCTTTGCTTTCCACGGGTACGCCGAAGACGGGCAGAATGGTCATGGACGCGGTCATACCCGGCAGATGGGCGGCGCCACCGGCGCCGGCGATGATCGCGCGTAAGCCGCGCCGCCTGGCCGATTTCGCGTAGTCGTACATTTTGTCTGGAGTCCGGTGCGCGGAGACGACCTTGGTCTCGTGGGCGACGCCAAGTTCCTCCAGAATTCCGGCCGCATGTTGCATGGTTTGCCAGTCCGATCGGCTGCCCATGATCACCCCGACAAGTGGCTTCGATTTCGCCATGGTCGATTGCCCTCCCGCCATCGGAAAAGCCGCGAATTATACGGCAGGCGTCCGTTAGAACAAGTGTATTCGTTTGCGCCCCAACGTTTTCGGCGTATGATCCGATGGGCGAACGGCGATTCGTTTTGGCCGTTATGTCCGCATGCGTTGAAACGTGCCTGTTGAAATAGTTGTCGACATGAAGGTCCCAGAGACACGTCCGATTGATTTTATCAAATTGCGTCGGCGCGAACGGATTGCCGCCGACCGCTATCGCAAGGCTGGGGCGTTGGTGACCAGACCGCCGGCGGACGAGGTGTCGGTGATGGGCATACCGGAGCCGGAATTGACGCCCCGGGTACATGCGGCGATCGTCGAATTGATGGAGGAATTGGAGAGCTTGCGGCGGACACTCGGCCGCGCCCAAAAACGCATCAATTATTTGGAACGTTTGGCCGACCAGGATATTCTGGTGCCCGTGGCGAACCGGGACGGCTTTATCCGGGAATTGGCGCGAATCGTCTCCTTCAGCGAGCGCTATGGCGAGCCGAATAGTCTGCTCCTCCTTGATGTTTTCGGCATGAGACGCATTAACAATCAACATGGTTATGTCGCCGGCGACGAGGCTTTGCGGCATGTCGCCGGTATTTTGCTGGATCAGACTCGAGCGTCCGATCTTGTCGGTCGGTTGGGCGGTGACGAATTCGGCGTCATACTCTCGCGGACCAACGCCGCCGGTGCCGCGATCAAGGCGCAAGGTTTGGCGGAATCGATACGCGGGGAGCCGGTGTCGTTCGAGCCGAGCGGCTTCTTCGTCGAAGTTCAGGTCGGCACCGCGAGTTTCGAAACTGGCAAGAGTGCGAACCAACTTCTCCTCGACGCGCAAGAAAGCCTCAAGTCCAGGCTCCTGCCGCCGAACTCTGGCCGCTAAGCGATAATATCGGGTTGCAGTAACGCCTCGACGCGTTGAATTAGATCGCGCAGCACCAATTTGCGTTTTTTCAGGCGTTGCAGCTTCAACTGGTCGTAAGATACCTGTTCCACCAGAGCGCCGATAGCATCATCCAAATCGCGATGCTCTTCCCTAAGTTCCAGCAGTTTCGCTCTTAATTCGTCCCGGTCGGCGGTCATGCCAGAAATACTCTCAACCCGTCATTATGCGTCAACATACCACGTGTGCCTGCAAAATTCATACTGACTCGGATGGCGAGATTTGCGTAATATGGGAAGCGTTACAATTCATGAGGAGGTGTCGAATGAACGTCGAGACGCAGATCGAATCTTTGCGGGAACAGCATAAATCGCTTCAGGACCTAATCGACAAGGAAATGAACCATGTTACGCCCGACGAGCTGCGCATTTCAGAGCTGAAGAAAGAAAAGTTGCGTATTAAAGACCGTATCAATCAGCTCGAGCACGTGACTTAACACCCGAGCCGAAGGCTCGAAACCCACCCCGAGGCGGCCGGGTTGCGACCGCCCAAGACGGCGAGGCAGATAAGCTCCAGTTGAAGGTTCGCCGAAGGGATGGTTTAACCTTTAGCACAATTCATTAAAGAATGATCGGTACTATATAAGAATTGCCTTAACCGATCGCTTGCCGGTCGATCAATTGCGTTGCTGCATCGAACTGCAAGGCGGCGAGGCGGGCATAAAGACCGTCTTGAGCGACGAGTTGCTCGTGCCGGCCGATTTCGATCACCCGGCCTTCGTCCATCACCACGATCCTGTCGGCGCGTAATACGGTCGCCAAGCGATGCGCGATAACGATGGTCGTGCGATCCTGCATCAGTTCGTCGAGCGCGGCTTGAACCATGCGTTCCGATTCGGCGTCCAAAGCACTGGTTGCTTCGTCCAATAGTAAAACCGGCGGATTGCGGAGGATGGCGCGGGCGATCGCGACACGTTGACGCTGGCCTCCGGAGAGGCGGACGCCGCGTTCGCCCAGATAGGTGTCGAAACCGTCGGGCAAGGCAGTGATGAAGTCTAGTGCATTGGCAGATGCCGCCGCTTCCCGCACTTCCTCGTCGCTGGCTTCCGGGCGGCCGTAGCGAATGTTCTCCATCGCGCTGGCCGCAAAGATCACGGGATCTTGCGGAACCAAGCCGAGATGGGCGCGAAGCGCTGTCGGTTCGATGTCGCGGACATCGACCCCGTCAAAAAAGACGTTACCTTGTTGCGGATCGAAAAATCTTAGGATGAGCTGAAAGACCGTGGTCTTACCGGCACCGGACGGACCGACCAGGGCCACTGTTTCGCCTGGCGCGACATTAAGGGAGAAATCGCTCAACGCGGCGCCCTGCGGTCTGGAAGGGTAGTGGAACGTAACCGCGTTCAAACCAACCTGGCCGCGGGCCGGCGCGGGCAGTGGTTTGGGCGCATCGGGCGCTTGGATATCCGACTCGCTATGCAGCAACTCCATCAAACGTTCGGTGGCGCCCGCGGCCCGTTGCAGATCGCCATAGACTTCCGAGAGCGAACCGAGGGCGCCGGCCGAGACGATGGCGTAAAAGACGAAGGCGGCGAGTTCGCCGCCCGACATGTTGCCGGCGACCACGTCCTTGGCGCCGACCCAGACCACCATGTTGACGGCACCGAAGATCAACAGCATCACCAGTGCGGTCAACCATGCCCTCGCCTTCGTCCGCTCGACGGCGGTTTCGAACGCGCGCTCGCTGGTCTTGCGAAAGCCGAGGGCGTCGATCGCTTCATGGCAAAACGATTGCACGATCTGTACGGCGTTGAGGGTTTCTTCCGCATAGGTCGACACATCGGCGATCCGATCTTGACTGGCCCGCGACAGTCGCCGCACCCGGCGCCCGAAAATCAAGATGGGCAGCAGTACGACGGGGATCAGCACAAAAACGAAACCGGCGAGTTTGGGCGCCGTCACCACGAGCAGAATAGTGCCGCCGACAAAGGTCAGCACGTTGCGCATGGCGATGGAGGCGCTGGAGCCGACCACCGTCTGGATCAATGTGGTGTCGGTGGTAAGTCGGGAGATCACCTCGCCGACGCGGATATTGTCGAAAAAGGCCGGACTCAAAGTCAGAACATGGCCGTATATGGATTGCCGTAAATCCGCAATCACCCGCTCGCCCAACCAAGTAACGAGATAATATCGGCAAAACGTAGCGACGGCGAGCAGGGCCACGACGCCCATGAGCGCCAAAAAGTATTGATCCATCAGAACCGGATCGCCTGAGAAACCGTGATCCATCACCCGTCGGATCGCTTGGCCGATGGCTAGTACCATGCCGGCGGCGAGGACCAAGGCCGCCACGGCACCAAATATTCGCAGACGATAAGGCCGAAGAAACGGCAATAGTCCCTGGAGCGCCGAAACAGGGCGACGTATGGGTGGTTCGCTATGGTGCGGCTGTGTCACGGGGATGATTTAGCTCAAATTGGCCTCGACAGCGATCGCGCGGGTATAGCAAGCGCCGGAAGAGCAGACAATATGGCAATATCTCAGTGACAATAGCGCAAGAATGCGCGCGCCGTGGCTTGCGTTGTCGCGGTCATTGGGGTATTTACGCCGGCCAGAGATTGACGGGCTGCAATGGCGGCCCTGGAAGAGAGCCGAGAGCCATGAAAAGCGATATCCATCCCGAATATCACGAGATCACCGTGGTGATGACCGACGGGACCGAGTTCAAGACCAAATCGACGTGGGGGGAGCCGGGCGATGTGCTGCGGCTCGATATCGACCCCAGCACCCATCCGGCCTGGACCGGCGGTCCGCAGCATGTGCGCGATGCCGGTCAGGTTGCGAAATTCCGCAATCGTTTCAAAGACTTCGGTCTTAAATAAACCGCCGAAAGGTGGCCTTTCCGGTCGACGGCGCGGCACTCTGTCGCGCCGTTGTCTTTTGGGCTCTTGAACCGGAAATCTGAGCACTTATCTATGGGGTATCGGGTGCCAATCGGGCCCGGTCTTTCAACACGGATCCGGCCATGCGGCGGGTCCGACATTCGAGATATTGCTTCAGAAGGAGGATATCGCTATGCGAACCTACGATCTCAATCCCCTATTGCGTTCCAGCATCGGTTTCGACCGCTTCGGCCGCCTGTTCGAGCAACTTGCCCGTATGGACGAGAGCGCGCCGACCTACCCGCCCTACAATATTGAAAAGTCGGGCGAGGACGACTACCGGATCACCATGGCGGTGGCCGGTTTCGACCAAGGCGACATCGAGTTGACGGCCAAGGAAAACACCCTGGTGGTGAAGGCCGAGACGTTGCCGGAGAAAGAAGGCGCCACCTATCTGCACCGCGGCATTGCCGCGCGTGGGTTCGAGCGGCGTTTCGAGCTGGCCGACACGATCAAAGTAGTCGGCGCCAGCATGGAAAACGGCTTGCTGCATATCGATCTCGTCCGCGAGGTGCCGGAGCACAAGAAGCCCCGCAAGATCGAAATCGGTACGGGGCCATTGCTCGAAAGCAAGGCGGCTTAACGCCGGCACATCGTCCTTTATGGAACGGAAAGGGGCGGGTCATCCCGCCCCTTTTTGCTTGTGCCGTCGTCTGCGAGCGAGACTTGATGGCGCACCGTCTAGCTCTCGACCACGCCGCACCAGTCGGCCATGAAAAGGGCGATGGTTTCGGTCACGCGGCGGGTGCTGTCGAGATCGACGCATTCGTTGAAGCCGTGGACGTCGCGGGCGATTGGACCGTAGACCATGCCGGGAATATCGGCATAAAGGCCGAAGAAGCGGGCATCGGTGGTGCCGGTGCTTGCCCGGCCTTCCAGATCCGCGCCGTTGACCAGCTTGTGGTATTGCTCCAGCACGGCGGTCGGCACTTCGGCATTCTCGAGGATGTAACCCTCCGCCAGGAAGCCATGATAGTCGATCTCCGGCGGGATATTGCTCATGAAGGAATCGCCGGCGGCGGCGCTGCGAATGCAATTCTCGATCTCACGCCGCCGTGCCCAGATATCGTCGTCGGCGTAGATGGCGGCGCGCAGGTCGAAACGGCACCAGGACGGCACCGAGGCCGGGTAGTCGCCGCCCTCGATCATGCCGATATTGAAGTTGATGGGATGCTCCAGGTCGGCATGGTGGGGATGCAGATGCTTTTCCGCATTCCAGGATTCTTCCAACTCTTCTAGCGCTTGGATCAAGCGGATCGCTGCCTTGATGGCATTGTTGCCTTTCTGGGCATAGGCGGCGTGGGCCGGTAGACCTTTGACCGTGACCTGCATCCAGATGGTGCCGGTCTGCGCTTTGCCTAATCGCTCTGCGCTCGGTTCCGGAATGATTGCCGCCTCGGCGCGGTAACCGCGCGCCAGACAGGCAAGCGCGCCGTTGCCGGTGCACTCTTCCTCGATCACCGACTGAATGAAAACATCGGCGGCTGGGGCCAATCCGGCGCGGCGCAAGGCTTTGTAGGCGTAGAGGCAGGAAACCAGGCCCGCCTTCATGTCGCCGGCGCCCCGGCCATAAAGCCATTTGCCGTCGCGCCGCGGCTCATAGGGTGGGGAGGCCCACATCTCCACCGGCCCTTCCGGCACCACGTCGATATGGCCGTTCAGGATCAAGCTCTTGCCCTTGACGCTGTCGGCACGGTGGCTGCCGACCACGTTGAAGGCGTTTTCGTAGGAGATCGAAACCGGCGAGAATCCAGGCAGATGTTCGATATCCTCAATCCGCACCTGCCAACGATCGACGCTCAACCCTTCGTCGCGGAAGGCGCGGGCCATGAAATCCTGGGCCGTATGTTCCTGGCCGCGTAAGGAAGGGAATCGGACGAGGTCAGAGGTAAAGGAAACTTGGTCTTCGAAATTGTCGGCGACGGCGGCACGAATGCGCCGGGTCAGGTCTTCGTTCAGCATTGTAAATGGACTCGCGAGAAAATATTGGGTCGATAAGAGGCGGGAAGCGGACAAACTAGGCGATACAGGACGGCGCTTCAAGCGGGGTCAATCAAGTATGCCATCGCGGGTCAGTTCCGCGAAAACCGTTGTCTCCATGATCTTCGGCAGCTTGTCGTAGTCGTCGTCGAACAACAGGAGGATATTGGTTCCGTTTCCGTTCAGCGCGAACACCTTCGTCGAGTGATCGATCAGATATTGATCGCCCTGGCCGTCGCGAACGGCCGTGACGCCGAAGGTCTCCATGGCCCGTTCTATCTGCGCGGTCGTGCCGGAAATACCAATAACGGCATCTCCGAAAGAGGCCGCATAGGCCTTCACCGCCGCTGGCGTGTCCCGGTCCGGATCGACGGTGATAAAAAGGGCGACGACGTTACGGCCCTTTTCCCGCCACGTTTCCGCCTCCGCCGCGAGGATGCTTAGGGTTGTCGGGCAGACATCGGGGCAGAAGGTATAGCCGAAATAGACGAGCGCGATGCTGTCGCCCAACCGGGACACGTCCCAGGGCTGTCCGCCGCCGTCGAGCAGGATGAGCGCGCGGATCTCCTCCGCCTCCCACTTGCTCGCCAGGCGGTAGGAGTTCAGAATGACCGTGGCAAAGATCGCCAGGAACGCGCCCCACCAAGCGATCAGGAGAATTATCTTTCGATGTTTGCGCGGCTCAAGCATGTCGACAATTCGATCTGGTGGATGCTCCTCGCCCAAGCGTTGCTGCTTCTCTTCGCGGCGGCGCTGCCGTTCTTCATGACCGCGACCTTGAAAAACTTCGTCTTGGTCACCTGCGGCGGATTTTCATGAGCGCCGGCCGGCGGCGAAATTGATTAAGCTTTGCCGGGCGGGCTTTTGGCAAACCACTCGACGATCGCCGGCATATGCTTTTCAAAACCGCCAGGCGTACCAAGATTAAGCGCACCGGCGCGTTGCGACGATCGGTTTTCGAAGGTGTGGGTGACGCCGCCGGGCGCCAACACGAACGCGCCTTTCGGCGCCTCGATCCAATCCTCGCCAACTTGGAAATGCATTACGCCTTCAATGACATAGAACACGTCGTCCTCGGGGTGGCTGTGGGCAGGCGGGCCTTGGGTATGGGGCTCAAGCCACCATTCGGAGACATTGTAGAGATTTGCTGTCTCGTCGCCGTCCGCTTTGAAAACCGCGGTCATGCCGCCCATTTCGTAGACCCGACCTTCGCCGGGTTCGAGAAAAATGCCCGCCCGATTGTCGGTATTCGCCATAGCTTAGCCTCCGTGGAATGCCTTCAGCGCGTCAAGGGTCTCGTCCGGATACTCGATCATCAAATTATGGCCGGCGCCCGGTACGATGTCGATCCGTGGCGCCTTGAACTTGGTGGCATAAGCTTTGCCGGCTTTCAACGGTGTCATCATGTCGGCGCCCGCCAATATGAACTGAACAGGGCAGGCTATTGCCTGGGCCGCATCGTCACCACCGTCGTAGTCGTGGCAGGCCTTGAGGTCGGCATGCAAGGTGCCGTCCGGTGCTTGGGTGGAGACGCGCAGGCCCGCGCCGGTCATCCAGATCCCAGGTACCCGATTGCCGCCCATACCGGCGGCGCGGCCGAAGGACCAGGCGACGAGGCGGTCGTTGGCGACCGGTTCGTCCGCCGCCGCCGGCACCATCAAGGGATCGCCGACCGGCATCGGGTAGGACATGGCGAGAAGGCTGATCGCGGCGATGCGGTCCGGATGCCGCGCCGCCGCTTCGACGGCGATCAAAGCACCGAGGCTGTGGCCGACAATGGTGGCTTTGTCGACACCCGCCGCGTCTAGCAAGGCGATCAACCAGTCGGCTAAGTCCGGCACATTGTCGAGCGCGGTGCCGCCGCTGCGGCCATGCCCCGGCAGATCGACGGCCATCACGCCAAAACCATGCCAGGCGAAATAGCGGGTTTGCAGGTTCCAAACGGTGCGATTGAACGACGCGCCGTGGAGGAACACCAGGCAGGGTTTGGCCGGGTCGAAGTCGCGGCCACCGGTGGCGGCGAAGACGGTTTCGCCATTGACCTTCAGTTCCATGTCCTCACCCCCGCTGCGACGCTTTTAGGGCGCGACCCAGATCGTCGATCAGATCCTTGGCATCTTCCAGCCCAACCGAGAGCCGCACCATGTCCTCGCCGATCCCGGCCGCCTTCAGGGCGTCGGCATCCATTTGCTGGTGGGTGGTGGAGGCCGGATGGATCACCAGGCTTTTCGCGTCGCCCACATTGGCCAGATGACTGAAGAGACCCAGTGCCTCGATCAGTTTGCGCCCGGCTTCCCGTCCGCCCTTGACCCCGAAGCAGAAGATGGCACCGCAACCGTCCGGCAGCAGGCTCTGCGCCAGATTGTGGTCGGGGTGGTCCGGCAGTTCCGGATAGCTGACCCAGGAAACGGCATCGTTCTGGGACAGGAACTCGACAACTTGCCGGGCATTGGCGACATGGCGGCTCATCCGTAGGGGCAGGGTCTCCACGCCCTGTAGAATGTAGAAGGCGTTTTGCGGGCTCATGCAGGCGCCGAAGTCGCGCAGGCCTTCGGCCCGGGCCCGCATGACGAAGGCGGCGGGACCGAACTCCTCCGCGAAGTCCATGCCGTGATAGCCGTCGTAGGGCTCGCTCAAGGTGGGGAACTTGCCGGATGCGTCCCAGTCGAAGCCGCCACCGTCGACAAGCACGCCGCCAATAGCGACGCCGTGACCGCCCAAAAACTTGGTCGCCGAATGGCTCACGATATCCGCGCCATGCTCAAAGGGTCGGAACAGATAGGGTGTCGCGAAGGTGTTGTCGATCATCAGCGGCAGACCGTTATCGTGCGCGACCTTCGCCACCTCCGGCATGTTCATGACTTCCAGACCGGGATTGCCCAGGGTTTCGCCGTAGACCAGTCGGGTGTTGGGGCGGATCGCGTCGGCAAAGGCTTTCGGGTCCCTCGGATCGACGAAAGTGGTTTCGATGCCGAAGCGGGGCAGGGTGTGTTGGAGGATATTGTGGCTGCCGCCATAGATCGATGCGGACGAAACGATATGGCTGCCGTGATCCATCAGGGTGGCGATGCCCAAATGCAGGGCGGCCTGGCCGCTGGCCGTGCAGACCGCGCCGACGCCGCCCTCCAGCGCGGCAATCCGCTCCTCTAAAACCGAGACCGTCGGATTTGAGATGCGCGAATAGATATGTCCGGCCCGCTCGAGATTGAACAATGCGGCGGCATGATCCGTATCGTCGAAAACGTAAGATGTGGTTTGATAGATCGGCTGGGCGCGTGCACCGTAAAGCGGGTCCGGTTTCTGGCCCGCGTGGAGACTGAGTGTCGATAGATTGCCGCGGTCCGAATTCGCCATAGGGTCCCCCAATTATTTGGGGCCGCTGGGCGAAACTTCACCCGCGGCCCCTTATCGTGCCTCTACCTGCCAGACTCGCGTACAAGAAAGCCGAACTTTATGTGTCAAATTATCCATCGGTCAAGTGTTAAATTGCCGATGTAGTGCAATTTGCCACATATATTTTTCAGCGGATTTCCGCCAAAAAAGGAGCCGTCGCGGTGAAGCAACGGCTCAAGTCCAACAGGGAGGCAAATACGAACTGGTCGGGGGCCAGTTCTTGAACGTTCCATATGACGAACGCTCAGTAACCACCGTTATAAAGCTTGTTTGTTAAGAATAAGTTTAAGGCAGAAATATTTTGCCTTCAGGATTTGAAAACGGCGTCGGCGGCGCCCCGGGCCGATTGCTTGTCCGCGATCATCGCCTCGGCGCGCTCGATTTCCGCCCGCAGCGCGTCGATATACTCGCCCAATGCCTCAACCGACATGATCTCGAGATTTTTCCGCTGGGCCGGATTCTTCGCCTGTAACTCGTCCTCGTCTATCATTTCCGCCGCTCCGCTTGTTGCCGAACCTGGTTCACGGTAAGAAGCATTCTCCACACTGACAAGCGAGAGGCTAGCATGGCGACCTTGCCGGATGAAATGATCGCGATTGAGATTTCCGAACCGGGCGGGCCGGACGTTTTGCAGCCCGCTCGGATCGCACGGCCGGACCCGGTCTTGGGCGAGGTGCTGATCAAAGTCGCCGCTGCCGGCGTCAACCGGCCCGACGTTATGCAGCGCCAAGGTGGCTACCCGCCGCCGCCCGGCGCGCCAGATACGCCGGGACTGGAAATCGCAGGCGAAGTGGTCGCGCTGGGTCCGCAAGTCAGCGACCTGAACCTAGGCGACCGGGTCTGCGCGTTGGTCGCGGGCGGCGGTTATGCGGAATATTGCGTGGCGCCGGTGGCGCAATGTCTGCCGGTGCCGGATGGCTACGACATGGTCCAGGCGGCGGCCCTGCCGGAAACCTTTTTTACTGTGTGGACCAACCTGTTCCAGCGCGGCGGCTTGACCGGGGGCGAAAGTATTTTGATCCACGGCGGTTCAAGCGGCATCGGCACGACGGCCATTCAATTGGCGAACGCGTTCGGTGCCCGGGTTTTCGCAACGGCCGGCAATGCGGAAAAGTGTCGGGTCTGTGGCGAACTCGGCGCGGAGCGGACGATCGATTACAAGACCGAGGATTTCGTGGCTGTCGTCAAGGAGCTGACCGGCGGCCGCGGCGTCGATGTGATTCTGGACATGGTCGGTGGCGACTATCTGCCCCGTAACCTGGACGCCTTGGCGGTCGAGGGCCGCTTGGTGTTGATCGCCGTGTTGAATGGCCCGAAGATCGACCGGTTCAATATGCTGCCGATTATGCTGAAGCGCCTGACCTTTACCGGATCGACCCTGAGGCCGCGCAGCGTCGAGGACAAGGCGCAGATCGCGGACGAGTTAAAAGCGCAGGTCTGGCCGTTGTTGGCAAGCGGCGCGGTCAAGCCGGTGATCGACAGCACTTTTCCTTTGGCCGACGCGGCTAAGGCTCATGCCTTGATGGATTCGAGCGCCCATATCGGGAAAATCGTGTTGACGCTGTAACGCGCATATTCCGCTTTGCGTCACGGCCGCACGGCGCTATATAGGGGCCTTCCCTTCAATATTGAAGCTTGGTGTATCGGGTCGTTGTTGACAGGACCCGGATCCACCCAACGGGAGACGTATATTCATGACCAAGCCTCTCATGCCAAAAGCCACCGCCGTCTGGCTGGTTGACAACACGACGTTGACTTTCGCACAGATAGCCGATTTTTGCGGCCTGCATAGTTTGGAAGTCAAAGGCATCGCTGACGGCGAGGTCGCGGTCGGTATTCAGGGCCTGGATCCGCTCGTGTCCGGCCAATTGACGCGGGAGGAGATCGATCGCTGCGCCAACGATCCGAGCGCCAAGCTGCAGATCGTCGAATCGGACATCGATATTCCCGAACCGAAGCAGAAGGGCGGCCGGTACACGCCGCTGTCCCGCCGCCAGGATCGGCCGAACGCGATCGCTTGGCTGTTGCGTAACCATCCGGAACTGTCGGACGCGCAGATTTCCAAGCTGGTCGGCACCACCAAGCCGACGATCACTTCTGTGCGGGAGCGTACCCATTGGAACATGCCGAATATCAAACCGGTCGACCCGGTGACACTGGGCCTGTGCAAACAGACCGAACTGGATTCGGCGGTGCAAAAAGGCCTGGCGAAGGAGCAGCGCGCGCGGGAGAAGGCGGAGAAGGAAGCCAAGAAAGCGCGCGATGCGCAATTGGCGGAAGCGGAAGCCGCCGGCCTGCCGTCGACCCAGCCGCTCGACGACGCGGCCCCGGCATTCGATCAGGATGCACCGCAGCCGGACATCCCGGAAAGCTACGCCGACCTGGCCCAACCGACCGGCGAGGACAGCGAAGAACCGCCGAAAGAACCGTTCGGGTTCTGACGTCCGTTGACGAGAGCGGCCGCCATTCATTCAACCCGTTTTACCTCATAACAAGACAGGTCATGCCGGAAACGGCGCAGCCGTTATCCGGTATCTCAAGCAGAATAGAGCGCCGTCACATCGGGCGTCCCATTCCGCATGAGATCCCGGCTCGCGCTCTGCTTGGCCGGGATGACGACGATGGGCTGCGATAGAACGGAGGCGATGACGACCCGCGGCGCTATCTCTTCGGATAACCGAGGCCGCCGAGCGACTCGGCGATTTCGTCGAGGATGACCGGGTCGTCGATGGTGGCGGGCATGCGGAAGTCTTCGCCGTCGGCGATTTTGCTCATGGTGCCGCGCAGGATCTTGCCGGAGCGGGTTTTCGGCAAGCGCTCGACGACGACGCAGTCGCGGAAGGCGGCGACCGGGCCAATCTTCTGCCGCACCAGGCCGACGCATTCCTGGACGATCTGTTCGCTGGTACTGGCGACGCCCGTCTTCAGCACAACAAAGCCGACCGGCACCTGACCTTTCAGTTTGTCGGCGACCCCGATCACCGCGCATTCGGCGACATCGCCGTGGCCGGCCAGCACTTCCTCCATGCCGCCGGTGGACAGTCGGTGGCCGGCGACGTTGATGATGTCGTCGGTGCGGCTCATGATGTAGAGATAGCCATCCTCGTCCTGGAAGCCGGCGTCGGCGGTTTTGTAGTAGCCGGGAAACTCCTCCAGATAGCTTTCCACATAGCGGTCGTCGTTTTGCCAGAGGGTCGGCAAGGTCCCTGGCGGCAGCGGCAACTTGACCACGATGGCACCGGTCTCGCCGCGCGCGACTTCCTGATTTTGCTCATCGACGACGCGGATGTCATAGCCGGGCACCGCCTTGGTGGGCGAGCCGTATTTGACTGGGAAGGGGCCGAGACCCATGCAGTTGGCGGCCATGGGCCAGCCGGTCTCGGTCTGCCACCAATGATCGATGACCGGCCGCTCGAGTTGCTGCTCAGCCCATTGGATCGTGTCTGGGTCCGCCCGCTCGCCGGCCAGAAAGAGGATACGGAAGTGGTCGAGATCGTAGTCGCCGATCAACTTGCCGTCCGGATCCTCACGCTTGATGGCGCGGAAGGCCGTCGGCGCGGTGAACAGCGCGACTACTTTATGCTGATCGATAACGCGCCAATAGACGCCCGCGTCCGGCGTGCCCACCGGCTTACCCTCGAACAGGATCGTGGTGCAGCCGTGGAATAGGGGTGCATAGACGATATAGGAATGCCCGACCACCCAGCCAACGTCGGAGGCGGCCCACCAAGCCTCCCCCGGATTGATGTCGTAGACGTTCTTCATGCTCCACTTCAAGGCCACCAGATGGCCGCCATTGTCGCGCACCACGCCCTTCGGAACACCGGTGGTGCCGGAGGTGTAGAGCACATAGAGCGGATCGGTGGCGGCTATGGGCACGCAGTCGGCGGGCGCCGCCGCGGCCACCGCCTCGCGCCAATCCAGGTCGCGGCCGGCGGTCAACTCGGCCGTTTCCATCTCCCGCTGCAGGATCACGCAATGGTCCGGCTTGTGCGCGGACAGATCGATGGCGCCGTCGAGCAGGGGTTTGTATTCGACGATGCGGCCGGGCTCGATACCGCAGGAGGCGGAGAGAATGACTTTCGGCTTGGCGTCGTCGATCCGGGTCGCCAGCTCGTTGGACGCAAAGCCGCCGAAGACCACGGAATGCACCGCGCCGATGCGGGCGCAGGCCAGCATGGCGATGG
Organism: Alphaproteobacteria bacterium; assembly: GCA_965216645.1. Classification (GTDB taxonomy): domain Bacteria; phylum Pseudomonadota; class Alphaproteobacteria; genus CBDCGJ01. The sequence goes on from CBDCGJ010000047.1 coordinate 62,283, forward strand.
CGGTTTCCGGGATCATCGGCATGTAGATGATCACCCGGTCACCCTTCTCGACGCCGAGGCCGCGTAGCATGCCGGCGGTGCGCGCCGTTGCGTCCCGCAACTCCGCGTAGCTGATCGATTTGATGGTGTCGGTGACCGGGGAATCGTAAACGATTGCCGCCTGATCGCCGCGGCCGGCCTCGACATGGCGGTCGACGGCGTTATAGCAGGTGTTGGTCTCCGCACCAACGAACCAGCGGTAGAAGGGCGGGTTGCTGTCGTCCAGCACCTTGTCCCAGCGTTTGTACCAGTGTACCTCTTCCGCTGCCTCGGCCCAGAATGCCGCCGGGTCCCGTTGCCAGGCACCATAGACGTCGTCGTAATTGCGGGTCATCGTCTCATCCCTCATGCGCGTCGCGAAGACCCAGTTATTGCCCAAAACCACTGGCTAATGAAAGAGTGAATCGGTGCGGCATTTTCCCTACCGCCGGTCAGGTCAACTTGCTATGAGTCCGGTCGACGCGGCGAACGCCGATCCCGAGCAATGCGGCTGGAGTGCGAAGACCATGAGCCATCCTTACGAAACCGATCTGGACCAGAACCAGGCTAATTATCAGGCCTTGACGCCGTTGAGCCTGATCCAACGAACGGCGGCGGTCTATCCGCAGCGGCCGGCCGTCATTCACGGTCAGATCCGCCGCGATTGGGGCGAGACCTATGGACGCTGCCGGCGCCTGGCCAGCGCGTTGGCGAAACGGGGCGTCGGCAAGGGCGACACGGTGGCGATCATGTCGCCGAACACCCCGGCCATGTTCGAGGCCCATTTCGGCGTGCCGGCGACCGGCGCCGTGCTGAACGCCCTCAACTATCGCCTGGATGCTGCCAATCTCGCCTTCATCCTCGACCATGGCGAGGCCAAGGTGCTGCTCACCGACACCGAGTTCGCGCCGGTTATCGAGCAGGCGCTGGCCCAGGCGTCGGTGTCGCCCCTGGTCATCGACATCGCCGATCCGGAGTTCACTGGCGAGGGCGGCCGCCTCGGCGAAATGGAGTATGAGGAGTTCCTGGCCACTGGCGATGAGGACGGCGTCTGGCAGCTGCCGACGGACGAGTGGCAGGCGATCACGCTCAATTATACCTCCGGCACCACGGGTAATCCGAAAGGCGTGGTCTATCACCATCGCGGCGCCTATCTGAACGCGCTCGGCAATGTGATCTCCTGGCATATGCCGGCGCATCCGATCTATCTCTGGACCCTGCCGATGTTTCACTGCAACGGCTGGTGCTTCCCCTGGACCCTGGCCGCCACCGCCGGGGTCAATGTCTGCCTGCGCAACGTCATCGCCAAGGACATCTATGACGCCATCGCCGACCATAAGGTCAGCCATCTCTGCGGCGCGCCGATCGTCATGCAGCTGATCTCCGGCGCCGGCGCGGACGACAAGCGGGCGTTCGATCATAAGGTGGAGATGATGACCGCCGCCGCGCCGCCGCCGGCCGCGGTGTTGGAGGAGATGGCGCGCCAGGGCTTCAACGTCACCCATGTCTACGGCCTGACGGAGACCTACGGCCCCTGCATCGTCAATGCCTGGCAGGCGGAATGGGATGACCTGCCGCCGGCGGAGCAGGCCCGCGAGAAGGCGCGCCAGGGCGTGCCCTACGAAGTGCAGGAAGGCCTGATGATCGCCGATCCGGAGACCCTGGAACCTTTGCCGAAGGACGGCGAGAGCATCGGCGAGGTGATGATGCGCGGCAATATCGTCATGCGCGGCTATCTGAAGAACCCGAGCGCGTCCGAGGAAGCTTTCGCCGGCGGCTGGTTCCATTCCGGCGACCTCGGCGTCTGGCATCCGAACGGCTATATCGAGCTGAAGGACCGCTCCAAGGACATCATCATTTCCGGCGGCGAGAACATCTCCTCCATCGAGGTCGAGGACTGCATCTACGCCCACCCCGCCGTCGCCGCCGTCGCCGTCGTCGCCAAGCCCGACGAAAAATGGGGCGAAACCCCCTTGGCCTTCGTCGAACTAAAACCCGGCGAAAGCGCCAGCGCCGACGACATCATCGCCCACTGCCGCGCCAACATCGCCCACTACAAATGCCCCAGGGAGGTGCGGTTTTTAGAGGTGCCGAAGACCTCGACAGGGAAGATCCAGAAGTTCGTGTTACGGGACCGGGTGCGGGCGGAGGTGGGGTAGGGGGCGGGTTGTCAGCCGAGCGTCTAACCGAGGCGGCATCATCATATTAATGCAGACAAACGTAGCGATTGACGCTTTCGATAGGTGTTTGGAATTAATAAGAGAAATTCATAAAACGATACACTGGCCCCGAGTTTCCCTTGCGGGCAGTTAACGAGGCGTATGTATGCGGGCATTGGCATTATTGATACTTTTTTTTTCAGCACAGTCAGCGTTAGCAGATAGTTCCTATAAACCGCCTTGCGAGAGAGATTTGGCCGAGACCCTGCGTTCCAGCGTCATGATCTATAACGATCATGTCATGTATCTGCCGGGCAAATTCGATTTCAGCGCCAGGGCGATGGCGGCGGCCCATATTCCGTGTATTGACAAACTTATCGCACGGGCAAGAAAAATGGATATGTCGAAAATGCCTTATTCGGCAAATCACTTCATTGCGGAATTGGAATGGGTGCGAGATATACTTAAACAGGATCCGAACGAAATTTTCCGTCAGGTAAAGTATTACGAGGCAGAAAAAGACGATCCTTTGGCACGTACGATTGGGCGCTACCTGAGAATCTGGCTTTTGGAAAAAGGCTATGCACCAGTCGTTTCCGAGTACGAACAGCGCAAAACAGCGCCTGCCGAAGGTGCCGATAAAACGTCTTGCACGGAAGACTTGGCTAAAGATTTGAAGTTTGCCGTGCGTTACTTCGAACTCGTCCACAAAACTTCGCCGGGAAAAGTCGATTTTCGTGTCAAGCTGATGGCGCTGCAAAATATCGATTGTATTGACGATCTCATTGCACTGGCCGGAAAATTCGATATGTCGAGAATGCCGTATGCGGAAAAACACTTTATTGCGGAGTTAGAGTGGGTGCGGGACGTTTCAAAACTAAGCAATGATGCAATCTATCGCCAGGTGGAACAGTACGAGGCGATGACTGATACGCCGGATGCGAAATTGTTTGCGAGTCGCCTGAGGAATTGGCTCGAGAAAAGAGATTAGCAGCTGGCGCTGTCCGATGCCGCCCAGTGCGCATGCTATGGCTGCGGCGGCGTGAGCACGTCACGACGTCAAGGTTTGGCGCGCGAAGCACACCGGGGCGATACCAATTTGCCTATTTTGAAGAGGTGGAAAACAAGCGAGATTGAGATCGACCGACATCCGCCTGACTGTCTTATCATCCTGTTCGACCCGTACACGCCCTATACGCCTGAATGGCTTTTTTCTCAAGGAATTTGAGGATGTACACAGTTTTCTCCACATCCTTCCATTTCATTTTTAGTGAGGCCAGATACGCTTGTTTCACACGCAATTTATTCTTCATTATCCGGATTTCATCTTCAATTTTCGCATCCGTAAGCGCTATAAAAGATTGAGCGACTATAGCGAGTGCACTGCTTCCTTGAGCAATTGTTTCAGCAACTGGACGAGAGGATCTCCAATGGCTGAAAAATTCTATTCTCGTCTTCAGCTCTTCGATTTCTCCTTCTGTGTTTTGGATTAGCCTTTCAAGTTCTGAAAGTCGAGAATCCAATGGTATCAATTCTTCAACGATTTCCCTCAGTTCCAGCCACAAACCAACACAGTCCTTCCCCTCGGCCCAGCATCGGCAATTGTAGTCTTCACGGGATGGCCACCGGGGGGCGGATCGTCCCACGAGAAAACTTTCCCCTCCCGCGCGGCATGATGGGGACGCACTTTGTCATCTTGTGCTGTCCGCCAAACGTATTGACCGCTTTGCATTATTTTATGTCCCGACTATTGGTTGGAACGTTTCCGCCAAGCTTGTCTGGCGGCGTTTTCCGGCCGCATTCGAGCGGCCATAGGGATTTTGGACGGGTACGCAGGCACGCATTTGGCGTTTCAAGGAAGTTGTCCTCCATGGTTGCTGTTCGTGAGGTAGCTAGCGGAATATGTAGGCGGTAATAGGAATATATTCAACAAAATGGAACAAAATAGAAGTTGTTTTCTGATATAGACAGCTCATGCGGTCAGAGTATGTGGGATTTCTGCTCAATCTGGTCGGCAATACCTAGGTGAATCTCGAACCCTTCCCCTTTCCGGCTGGTTTGGCGGTTATCGAACTGCTAATGGCTTCTGCCATTTGTTGAGCGGCAAATAAATCCAGGGAATTCTTGGGAAAGAGTATGTTTTTGACATATTTGTCACTGTGGGTATTAGAATCCAAATCGTCGGCACTTCAATCCGGAGGGGCGGATTCCGGTGCTGCTGCTGGCCGATGGCCGCAAGATGACCCAGTCCGGCGCCATCATCGATCTCATCGACGAGCACATGCCGGCCGCCGGCGGTTCGCTGCCCGGGAACGGGCGGAGATGCGGGATGATCCAACCGATCTCCGTGGAGAAGGCAAAAGTCGAAGCCTATATCGACGCTTAGGTCAGGTCGAATTTAAATATTAGAATTTATTGATGTAAAGAATGCCCAATGCTATTCTCTTATCGGATGGGCATGAAGACCCGCTCCGACATCGGCGCACCATGGGAGATCGCGGTCGCCGGAGCGGGTCATCGACGTTGGCAGGCGTTACGGACACCCACAAGACCCCCCGGCAAGCGATGCCGCCCCGTCGACGATCTTTATTTTGCCCCGTAAACGCCTCGGGAGATGTGGTATTTGCCACATCTGGAACCGAGGTTGATGTCGACCCGACTTAAAGTCCCACCCCGCGTTTCGCGACACCGTCAAAACGGCGTATGACAATGAGGACGCCTAATATCAACTTTCGATGATTGCGACCTGTTCAATGGGTCGAGATGGCCCATTGAACAGGTCGCAATCATCGAAAGTTGGTATAATCCGTCGCGGCTCAAGCGCGCAGGAAATGAACGCTGAACAGCCGGTCGTCGTCGACCCATACCTTTTCGGTCGTAAAGTTCGCCCGTTCGACCAAGGTTTTGAACTCCAGTACCGAGAACTTGTAGGCGTGTTGGGTATGCAGCCGTTCGCCGGCGTCGAAATGAAACCGTTGTCCGCCGATCTCGATTTGTTGTTCCCGCAGACTCTCCAATCCGATTGCCATACGCCCGACGTCGGCTTCGTAGATCGCGTAATGACGAAACCCATCCCGATCGAGTTTCGCGTCGAGGTCGCGCTGCATGCGTCCCAGCAAATTGCCGTTGAAACGGGCGCTGACGCCGCCGGGGTCGTTATAGGCGGCCTCCAAACGCGCCGGATCTTTCTTCAAATCGACGCCGATGATCAGGCCGCCGCCGTCGAGCAGATCGCGCGCCCGGCGCAGGAACTGGATCGCCTCCTCGGGGGTGAAATTCCCGATCGTGGAGCCGGGGAAAAACCCGACGCTGGGCCCGTGCGGCCGACCGGCGGGCGGTAGCTCTATCGGCCGCATGAAATCGGCGGCGAGGGCGGTAACCATGACGTCAGGATAATCCTGGGCCAGTTCCATCGCGCCGGCGCGCAGATGATCCGAAGAGATGTCGATCGGCACGTAAACGGCGGGATGTTCGAGCCCCGACAGCAGCAAACGGATTTTCACCGTCGCGCCGCTGCCGAACTCGACCATGCGCGCATCCGGTCCGACGAGGGTGCCGATCTCCGTCAGGTTGCGGCGCAGGATGCCGATTTCGGTCCGTGTCGGGTAATATTCGGGTAACTGGCAAACCGCTTCGAAGAAGCGGGAGCCTTCCTCGTCGTAAATATACTTGCTTGGGACGCTTTTTATCGGTCGGCTCAAGCCTTCGAAGACCGCGTCCCGGAAGGGCTGCTGCGAGGGTCGGGTATCGGTAAAGGTGAAGTTACCGCGCGCGTCGGCGGATTGTTGATCATTCATCGCTCGGTCTTTCCCCGCACGGGCGGGCGCGTTTAGTGCTGGGTCAGTTTGAATTCGATTCGACGATTGCGGTTTTTCGCCGCGTCGCTATCGGCCGGATCCAGAGGTTGGAATTCGCCGAAACCCGTTGCCGCCAAGCGTTTGGGTTCGATGCCTTGGGCGATCAAGAATTTGACGACGGAAATGGCCCTTGCCGTCGAGAGTTCCCAATTGGATGGGAATTCCGGCGTATTGATGGGGTCTTGATCGGTATGCCCGTCGATGCGCAGGACCCAATCCAAATCCGCGGGAATATCACCCGAAATCTCCAACAGTGTATTGGCGAGCCGGGCCAGGCTCTCCGCCCCGGCCGGCTCCAACGACGCGGAACCGGAGACGAACAGGACCTCGCTCTGAAAAACGAAGCGATCGCCGACGATCCGGATATCCTTACGCCCGCCAAGCACCTCACGCAGGCGGCCGAAAAACTCGGAGCGGTATCGGGCCAATTCCGCAACCTTGCTGGCCAGCGCTTTATTGAGCCGGCTACCCAGGTCCTTGATCACCGCCTGTTGTTCCAGGTCTCGTTTTTCCGACGCCTCCAGCGCCTTGTTCAGGATCTGCACTTGTAACCGCAAGGCGGCGAGCTGTTGGTTGAGAAGGGCGACTTGTCCTTCTTGTTCGGTGGTCAACTGAACAGACTCGTCGAGTTTGATTTTTAGCAAGTTAAATGCGGCGGTAAGTTCGTCGAGCTGGATATCCCGCTTCTTGACTTCAGCCTGCGCCAGCCGTGTTCGCTCCGCTTCGTCGGCCAGTTCCGCCTTCAGTTGTTTCGAGCGGTCCCGTAGCGAAAGGATCTCGCGCGCCGCGTCCCGCCGGGCGGCCTCGCTATCCTCCAGCGCGACCTTGCTGGTCTCGAGCTGGTTGGCAAGCTCGGTAATGCGGTTTTCCAACTCGTCGCGAAGGGTCCGTAACGCCAGGATATCCTCGCGCAAACTGGCGATCTCCAGCAAATGTTGGCGCACCGCTTCCTGTTGCGAGGCCGTTTGGTTTTCCAGATTGGCCAGGGTTTCCTGGCTGACCCGGTTTTCGCTTTCGAGGTTTTCAAGGCGCGTCGACAGATTGTCCCGTTCCGCCACGGCCGCCTGCAGCGAGCTGGAGAGCTGCGCGATGTTCAGCCGCAAGTCCGCGTTGGCCCGCCGCTCGAGATCCAAGAGCTCGGCCAGCTCGTTGACTTGCTGGTTCAGTTTCTCGAGCGCTTCGTCCTTGTCGGTGATCGAATGGCTGAGAATGACCTGCGCGATGACGAAGACGACGAGCAGAAAGATAATGCCCAGCAAAAGGGTTGCCAGAGCGTCGACGAAGCCGGGCCAAATATTGTTGGCTCCCGCCTGTCCGCCATGTCGTCTGCCGCGCGCCACCTGTCTCGCCCGCCGTCGCTAGTTTTGCCGATTTTCGGAAATGGCGGCGAGCGTGCGGGCCAGGAGTTTGATCTCGCTGCGGATCTCGGAGATCGCCTGATCCCGGCCGTCGCGGTTGTCTTCCAACATGCGCTGCATATAGACGTCCAAATTGCGTAGGTGATTCCGGCTCGTTTCGTCCATGCCGCCACCGGCGCTCTGCACGAGCGTCGAAGCCATGCGTTCCATGGCCGAGCGCAATTCCCGATGATTTTCGGCCATTTCGGTCAGGACGGACTGCTCCACCTTCATCTGGTCGGTAAGGGAGGCCAAGCGTTCGGACAGCGACAACAGCGCCTGATGGCTCGAGACGCGGCCGTCTTCGTTCCGGGCGATGATCCGCTGCAGATTTTCAAGACTGTCGGCGGTCTGTTCGAGCAGGGCCTGGACGTAGACCGGAACGGAGGTTTCGCCCTCGACACCGACACCGCCGCCGGATATCCGCGTATGGGTGGAGAGCCATTCCTCCAGTTCGTTATAGAACCGGTTCTGCGCTTGGCTCGCCTGCAGTTCGAGAAAACCGAGGATCAGGCTGCTGGCCAGTCCGAACAGGGACGACGAGAAGGCGACGCTCATACCGGCCAGCGGACTTTTAAGGCCGGCTTTCAAATCGCTGAACAGCTTGGCGAAGTCGCCGGCGCCGACCGACAGTCCCCCGATGGTGTCGCCGACCGCGCCGACCGTGGTCAGCAATCCCCAGAAAGTACCGAGCAGACCGAGGAAGATGAGCAGGCCGATGAGGTAGCGGCTAATGTCGCGATTCTCGTCCAAACGCGCCGAGATGCCATCCAGGATGGACCGCATGGCCATCGCGGACAACCGCATCCGTCCCTGATGCTCGGCCAGCATGGTGGCCATGGAGGCCAGCATGACCGGCGCCCTGGGCGCGGCGGCGGTGAAATGATCGGCCTGAAAACTCTCGATCCAATCGACCTCGGGCCGCAGCGCAATCACCTGCTTAAAGGTGTAGCCGATGCCGCAGACCAGCAGAAAAAGGATCAGGCCGTTGAGAATTATGTTGGCCTGGAAGGCGTCGAATAACTGCTGCCAAACGAGGGCTGAAACGATCAAAACGATAACCACGAACCCGATCATGCGGGTCAGAAATGCGGTTGGCCTAGTCACTGCCTTTGGCCCCCTTTTTTATTGATACGCGGCCGCTGAAAATTGTCAGCCTACCGTTGCGGTTTGCCGCGATTCTTTGAGCAAGCGTAAAACTTTACCATGCAAATGATCATTGGTCGCCAAAATGTCGCCGTGCGCCATCGGGTCGGGTTTGCCGTCGGTTGTCGAGACATAGCCGCCCGCTTCCTTTACCAGTAAAATCCCGGCGGCGATATCCCATGGTGCCAGACCGCGCTCCCAAAACCCGTCGCAGCGTCCGGCGGCAACAAACGCCAGGTCGAGCGCGGCTGAGCCGAAGCGGCGGACGCCGGCGATCCGCGGCGCAATATGCTTGAGATCGCTCATTAATTCGGCCCCGCCGCCGCGGCCCATATGGGGGATACCGGTGGCCAGCACCGCGTCGTCGAGGGACCGGCGGCCGGAAACGCGGATGCGACGATTGTTAAGAAAGGCGCCATGGCCCTTCTCCGCCCAATACATCTCATCCGACACCGGACTATGAATGACAGCCGCGGTGATCTCGCCGCGCTCCTCCAGTGCCAGCGAAATCGAGAAGAAGGGTATGCCATGCAGGAAATTGGTGGTGCCGTCGAGCGGGTCGATGATCCATCGGCGTTCCGGGTCAGCCCCCGTGACGGGTTTGGATTCCTCGCACAAGAAGCCGAATTTCGGTCTGGCCTTCTGCAGGGCTTCTTTCAAGGTCTGTTCGGCTTTTTGATCGGCGATCGAGACGAAGTCGCCAGGCCCTTTCTTCGAGACCTGAAGGCGTTCGACCTCGCCGAAATCCCGGATCAGGCCACGGGCCGCCCGCCGCACCGCCTGATGCATGACATTGATGAGAGGAGAATGATGAGCCATGCGGGGGATTTTCCGGTTGTTTCGGCGACGTTCAGGTGTCGGCGCGTTTGACGTAGCTGCCGTCTTCGGTACTGATCACCACCCGATCGCCATTATTGACGAAGGGCGGGACGCTCGTCCGCAGACCGTTTTCCAACAAGGCGGGCTTGTAGGATGCCGCCGCGGTTTGCCCTTTCAAAGCCGGCTCCGTCTCGGTGATTTCGAAGGTGACATGCTCGGGCAGGGACAAGCCCAAGACTTCGCCCTCATAGCTTTCGATCTGTACCGCCATGCCTTCCTGCAAATAGGGCACCTGATCCTCGATCAAATTCGTATTCAGCTCGATCTGGTCGTAGGTTTCCGAGTCCATGAAGGTGAAAGCTTCGCCGTCCCCATAGAGATACTGATATTCCCGCTGATCGAGGCGGACCCGTTCCACATTCTCGGCGGCCCGAAAACGTTCGTTTAGCTTGCTGCCGTCGCGCAGATTGCGGAGCTCGACCTGCAGATAGGCGCCACCCTTACCGGGCTGGGTATGCGCGATCTTCACCGCCCGCCACAGGCCGTCCTTATGCTCGATCACATTGCCCGGCCGGATCGCGTTGCCGTTGATCCTCATTTTGGGATCTCCTGTATTCCCTCGATATGCTGCGCGGCGGAAGCTATCAAGTCGAATGCCAAGACGCAACGCGAATCAGCCATTTTCCGCCGCACGATCGCGGGTTAAGTTCAGGCGATTGAGCGATTTAATCGAGAACCAATAGGATGAGGCTAGCATGAGCATCACAAGACACCATATCGGCCCGCGGATGAGTCAGGCTGTTGAACATAACGGAGTCGTCTATCTGGCCGGGCAAGTCGCCGACGATCCGGACGCCGACATCAAGGCGCAGACCCAATCCTGCCTGGACAAAATCGACAAGCTGCTGGCGGAATGCGGCACCAGCAAGTCCAATCTTCTCTGGGCCCAGCTCTGGGTGACCGACATGCGCAACTTCGCCGCTATGAACGAGGTTTGGGATGCCTGGATCGATCCGGCCAATCCGCCGGTGCGGGCCGGTTTGTGCAGCGACCTCGCCTCGCCGAAATTTCTTGTCGAAGTCATGGTGATGGCGGCGAAGTAAAGTCGCCGCACCTATGTCAAGCTGTCCGTGATCCGTGCGTTGAAATCGCGGATGGCGGCCTCGGGGCCGGCCGGATAGGACCAGACGCCGCCGACGACAGCGAGGAAATCCGCGCCGGCCTGAACCAGGTCGGCGCAGTTTTCCACGGTGATCCCGCCGATGGCGACGCAAGGCAGTTCGAACAGGTCCTGCCACCAGGTCAGCAAGTCGGGTCGAGCTCGCGATTTCGGCGCCTTCGTGTCGGTTGGGAAGAAAGCGCCGAAGGCAACGTAATCGGCGCCCGCTTCGCCGGCGGTCATCGCCAAATGCCGGGAATCGTGACAGGTGACGCCGACGATTTTGTCCTGGCCAAGGAGCTGCCGTGCCTCTTCGTAGGAGGCGTCTTCCTGGCCCACATGGGTACCGTCCGCTTCCATTTCCACCGCCAGGTCCGGGCGGTCGTTGACCAGGAAGGCGACGTCGTGCGCTTGCGTAATCGGCTGCAGGACCTCGCAGGCCCGTCGAATGCTGTCGTCGTCGGTGTCTTTGAGACGGAGTTGCAGACAGGCGACGTCGCCGCCGTCCAGCGCGGCACGTAGCTGGTCCGCGAAGATTTCCAACTCGAATGCCGGCGGTGTGATCAGATAGAGCCGGCAGGTTCGCTCTTCGTCGCTCAACGGGTCGTTCCTTACTTCGGCGCCAATGCCGCGACGCCCGGCAGTTCCTTGCCCTCGAGCCATTCCAGGAAGGCCCCGCCGGCGGTCGAGATGTAGCTGAAATCGCCGTCGGCGCCGGCATGACGCAGGGCTGCGACCGTATCTCCGCCACCGGCCACCGTTGTCATACTGCCGTCCCGGCTCAGCTTCGCGGCCGCCTTGGCGATGACATTGGTGCCTTCGTCGAAAGGCGGAAACTCGAACGCGCCCATGGGGCCGTTCCAAACCAGGGTTTTGAATTCGGCCAACCGCGCCGCCAATTGTTGCCGGCTGCGCGGACCGATATCCAAGATCATCATCTCATCCGGCACCTTGCGGACATCGATACTGGCGTTGTCGACATGGGCGGCCAGTTCCCTTGCCACGGCCACGTCGACCGGCAACATGATTTCGCACCCGGCGTTATCGGCCTTTGCCATGATCGCGCGCGCCGTTTCGGCCAGGTCTTCCTCGCACAGCGAGGCGCCGACGGCGATACCTTGGGCGAACAGGAAGGTGTTGGCCATGCCGCCGCCGATGATCAGGGCGTCGACCCGGCCGATCAGGTTGGTCAACACGTCGAGTTTGCTGGATACCTTGGCGCCGCCGACCAATGCCGCCACCGGCCGCTCCGGATTGGCCAAGGCCTTGTCCAGGGCCAGCAACTCAGCGGCCATGTTCAGTCCGGCGGCCGCGGGCAACAGATGGGCCAAAGCCTCCGTCGACGCATGCGCGCGATGGGCGCAGGAGAAGGCGTCGTTGACGTACGCGTCGCCGTTCGCCGCCAACGCCTGGGCGAAGTCGCTGTCATTGGCTTCTTCGCCGGCATGGAAACGGAGGTTTTCGAGAAGCGCTACGCCGCCATCCCGCAGTTCTTCAACACAAGTACGCGCTTCCTCGCCCACGCAATCGCCGGCGAACGCCACCTCCGCATCAATCACCGCGGAGAGCGAGGGGACGACTGGCGCCAACGACATCTCGGCCCGGCGCTCCCCTTTCGGTCGACCGAAATGTGACAGCAGCACGGTCTTGGCGCCGCGGTCCCGGAGATTGCGGATCGTCGGGACAGCCCGGTCGATGCGGGTGGTATCCGTCACCGCGCCGTCTTGCATGGGGACGTTCAGGTCGACGCGAACCAGCACCCGCCGGCCTTCCACCGGCAGGTCGTCGAGAGCTTGGAATGCGGCCATGGTTTAGCCGAGCTTGGCCATTGCCACCGCGGTGTCGCTCATCCGGTTCGAGAAACCCCACTCGTTGTCGTACCAGGACAACACCCGAACGAAGCGCTTGTCGATCACCTGCGTCTGGCTGAGATCGAAGGTGGAGCTGGCCGGATTGTGATTGAAATCCGTCGACACCAACGGTTCGTCGTTCACCATCAACACGCCTTTCAGCTTGCCTTTGGACGCCTTGACCATGGCGTTATTCACTTCCTCGACAGATGTCGGTTTGGCCGAGCGGAACGTCAGATCGATCAGCGAGACATTGGCGGTTGGAATGCGGATGGCGGTGCCGTCAAGCTTGCCGTCCAATTCCGGCAGAACAAGGCCGACCGCGCGGGCCGCACCGGTCGAGGTCGGAATGGCCGACATCGCCGCGCTACGGGCGCGGTAAAGATCTTTGTGCAAGGTGTCGAGCACCGGTTGGTCGCCGGTATAGGCATGCACGGTGGTCATGAAACCCTGGCTGATGCCGACCGCCTTGTTCAAAACGGCCGCCACCGGCGCTAGGCAGTTAGTGGTGCAGGAGGCGTTGGAAATCACCTTATGCGACTTGCGCAACTTGTTGTGGTTGACGCCATAGACCACCGTCAGATCGGCGTTCGTCGCCGGTGCGGACACGAGCACCCGTTTAGCGCCGGCGTCGAGATGGGCACCTGCCGTTTCCTTGCTGGTGAATATGCCCGTGCATTCGAGGGCGACGTCCACGCCCAGGTTATCCCATGGCAGCTCGGCCGGATTGCGTTCCGACAGGACCTTGATCACGCCATTGCCGATATTGATGCCGGTCTTGGTGGTCTTCACCGTGCCGGGGAACGGGCCGTGCACCGAATCGTAACGCAGCAGATGCGCATTGGTTTCGACGGGTCCCAGGTCGTTGATCGCAACCACCTGAATGTCCTTGCGTCCGGATTCGTGAATCGCGCGTAGAACATTGCGGCCGATCCGGCCAAATCCGTTGATGGCAACACGAACTACCATTCGTTTCTCCTTCAATCTCTATTTCTTTGAACGTTGTTTGACCTGTTCCAGCACCGCTTCCGGCGTGATGCCGAAATGGTTGTACAGATCTTTTGCCGGCGCCGACGCGCCGAATCCAGTCATGCCGACGAAGCCGCCATTCTCGCCTGTATAGCGCCGCCAACCCATCTCGATACCGGCTTCGATCGCCACACGCACCGTATCGGGACGCAGGGTTTCCTCGCGATAGCTGGCGCTTTGCGCATCGAACAGTTCCCAGCAGGGCATGGACACAACGCGTGTCGCGACGCCGGCGCTCTGCAACAGATTGCGCGCTTGGACGGCGAGGCCGATTTCGGAGCCGCTGGCGAGCAGTGTGGCCTGCGCCTCGCCTTCCGCCGCGATCAATTCGTAACCGCCGCGGGCGACCTTGTTTTCATCGGCGATATCCAAACGGACAGCCGGGACGCTTTGTCGGGTTAGCGCCAGGACCGAAGGCCTATCTTTCGTCCGCAGCGCGCAATGCCAGGCTTCCGCCACTTCCACTGCATCTGCTGGTCGGAACACCAGCAAATTCGGGATCGCCCGCAGGCTCGCCAAATGCTCGACCGGTTGGTGGGTCGGTCCATCCTCGCCCAGACCGATGCTGTCGTGCGTCATCACATAGATCACCCGCTGATGCATCAGGGCGGAGAGCCGGATCGCCGGCCGGCAATAATCGGTAAAGACCAGAAAAGTGCCGCCATAGGGGATAACCCCGCCATGCAGCGCCATGCCGTTCATGGCCGCGGCCATGCCGTGCTCGCGGACGCCGTAGTAGAGATAGTCGCCGTTATAGTCTCCGGCCACGATCGACTTGTGATTGCCGGTTTTGGTGTTGTTGGATCCGGTCAAGTCGGCGGAACCGCCCACCAGCGCCGGTACGGCCTGCGTCAAGACCTCCAGCGTTTTTCCAGACGATTGGCGGGTCGCGCGAATCGGTTTCTCCGCCACCAATTCCTCGATATGCGTCGCCACAGTCTCGTCGAAGTCGGGCGGCAGGTCGCCGAAGAGCGCCGCCATCATCTCCGACCGTTTGTCGTCGGAAAGCGCGCCGACCCGCTCATTCCAGGCTTGCGATTTCTCGGCGCCTCGAGCCCCGGCGGTGCGCCAGGCCGACAATACTTTTTCCGGGATCTCGAATGGCGCGTGAGGCCAATCGAGATTTTCGCGGGTGCCGGCAATTTCCTCCTCGCCGAGCGGGGCGCCATGGGCGGCAGAAGTGCCGACTTTCGTCGGTGCGCCGTAAGCGATTTCGGTTCGGCAGGCGATCAGGCTGGGTCGATCATTTTTCCGTGCCGTGGCGATCGCCGTCATGATCGCCGCCGGATCGTGACCGTCGACGGCGTCGATCGTCCAACCACAGGCGCTGAACCGGGCCAGTTGATCGTCGCTGACCGACAGCTCCGTACCGCCATCGATGGTGATGCCGTTATCGTCGAACAGCACGATTAACCTATTCAGTTTCAAATGGCCGGCGAGCGATATCGCTTCGTGGCTGATACCTTCCATCAGGCAGCCGTCGCCGGCAATGACATAGGTAAAATGGTCGACAAAATCGTCGCCGAAGCGCGCGTTCAACACTCGCTCTGCCAAGGCCATCCCAACCGCGTTGGCGATACCTTGTCCCAGCGGTCCCGTTGTGGTTTCGATTCCGGCCAGCTCGCCATATTCGGGATGACCAGCTGTGGCGCTCCCGAGTTGGCGGAACTTACGCAGTTGCTCGATCGTCGCGTCCTCGTAGCCGGTCAGGTAAAGCAAGGCGTAAAGCAGCATGGAGCCGTGCCCGGCCGAGAGGACGAAACGGTCCCGATCCGGCCAGCGCGGGTCGGTGGGATCGAACTTCAAAAACTCGCTGAACAGGACGGTGGCGACATCGGCCATACCCATGGGCATGCCGGGATGTCCCGAATTCGCCTTCTGCACCGCGTCCATGGATAAGGCGCGAATCGCATTGGCCATCGGTTTGTGGCCGACAGTTTTGGGCTCGCTGTCACTCATTGACGGGTCTCACTTCGCTGCTGCCGCGGCGGCACGGGATTGGCGGGTGGTGGCGGGAAGTCCGAAATTTCGCCAAGATCGCGCCTGGGACGATTGCCGGCGCAAGATGACGGGCGGGGGCGCAATCGTCAACCGGTGAATTCCTTGCACAGACCCATTGACGCGTTTCTTGCCGGACCTCTATCATTTACAAACCACTAGCCGCGACATTTTGTGGCGAGCTTGAAGCGAATAGGCGGCGGCGAATATCGAAAATGGCGGATTTGGAACAACTTAAGGCGCAGTTATCCCAGTCGGTCGAACGTCTCGAAGCGGCTGCGGCATCGCCGCAACCACCGGCGGACTTCGACCGGATTGTCGAGCATCGCGATGTGTTGATCGCCGAAGTGGCGAAGTTGAAGGCGGGAGAGGCGCATTTGAAAGCGGAGCTTGGGAACCTGAAAAAAAGATATGCGATGTTGCAAAAAGTGACGAATCGGGTAAGCGGTGGCCTCGACAACGCCATCGCCGAAATTGAAAACGTGTTGGACAGTTAGCCATGGCACAGGTGACCGCAACCATTAACGGCCGAGATTATCAAATAGCCTGCGCCGATGGTGAGGAAGAGCATGTCTGCAATCTTCTCGATACCATCGCCGGTCACGTCAGCGCGTTGGTTCAGGATGTGGGGCAAGTCGGGGAAGCACAGCTTTTGCTGTTTGCCGCCCTGGTCCTCGCCGACGAATTGGATGAGTTGCATCAGGAGTATGAGCTGCTGGAAGCCGGCAACGAAGAAGAAGAACAGTTCGGCGGCGAAGATCATGCCGCCGTTTCGGCCCTTATTTCCCGCATCGACGCGGTTGCGGCCCGGCTGCAGAACCCTTAGGTAGGACATGTGGCGGGTTCTGCGGTGTTGGTCAGCAACGACGTCCCTGGGCCAATATTCACTGAATGGGAGCTGTCCCTGCTGGAATCCTGGTTTTGGTACACGGCGCCCACCTGCGGACGCAGGCCTCAGTGGTACGAACGCGGCTGACGGCACAGGCGGTCCCGTCACACGATGTTTCGGTCGATAAATGACGACGGACGATAAAGCCACTTTGCGGACGCGGGCTAAACTGGCCCGCAGCAAATTTGCCGACGCTACGGATCCGCCGTTGCTTGGTTGGCGGGCGGCCGAGTTTTACCTTTCTTCGTCCCTCATGGCAAACACCCAGGTCGCGGCATATTGGCCGCTTGAGACGGAGTTCGACACGCGGCCGCTGTTGTTTCATCTCGCCAAAGCCGGTCGCCGAATTTGTCTTCCTGTCGTCGCCGATCGCGGCAGCCCGCTGAGCTTTCACGAATGGATGCCACACACACATATGAAGGCTGGGTATTTCGGCGTGTCGGTGCCGCCGGCTGATGCTCCCATCATGGTGCCGACCCTATTGCTGGTCCCGCTGCTCGCTTTTGACCGGCAAGGCAATAGGTTGGGTTATGGCGGCGGCTATTATGATCGGACTTTGGCCGAACTGCGGGCACGCGATGCGGCGACAACGGCGGTCGGTGTTGCTTTCGCCATGCAGGAAGTGGACAAGGTGCCAGTCGGTGCCTATGACCAACCGTTGGATTGGGTGTTGACAGAGCGAGAACTCCATCCGATCGGAAGGGACGGCGGCACGTGAAAGTTTTGTATCTCGGCGATGTGGTGGGGCGCAGCGGCCGCGAAGCGGCGTGCGGGGCCATGCCTGGCTACCGCAAGAGGCTGAACCTGGACCTGCTGATCGTCAACGGCGAGAACGCGGCCAGCGGTTTCGGAATAACCGAGAAAATCTGCAAGCAGTTCTTCGATGCCGGCGCCGACGTAATTCTGACCGGCAACCATGTCTGGGATCAGCGTGAGATCGTGCCGGTCTTCGACCGCGAGCCGCGCTTGCTGCGGCCGGTAAATTTTCCCGTCGGCACACCCGGCAGCGGTGTGTACCAGATCGAGGTTAGCCGCGGCCGACGCGCGCTGATCGTTCAGGTCATGGGGCGGATCTTCATGGACCCCCTCGACGATCCCTTTGCCGCCGTCGAAAAGGCGCTGATCGGCGTTAAACTCGGTCAGGACGTCAACATGATCATGGTCGACATTCATGGCGAGGCGACGTCGGAGAAGATGGCGATGGGGCATTTTCTCGACGGTCGCGTGTCCGCCGTGTTCGGCACACACACCCATGTACCAACAGCGGATCACACGATCCTGCCGGGCGGCACCGCCTATCAATCCGATATCGGCATGTGCGGCGACTACGACTCGGTGATCGGGATGGACAAAACCGAGCCACTACAGCGTTTCACCAGAAAACTACCGACGGCCCGATTTACCCCCGCTCTCGGCGAGGCGACGAATTGCGGCGTGTATTTCGAAACCGACGATCGAACGGGCTTGGCGGTTCGAATCGAAGCTGTTCGGGACGGCGGACGGCTCAGCCAAGCGTTGCCATTGGCACATTAGTGGCGGCCCGAGCCGTTCCACCTCCCGGTCGAAAGTCAACCGGCCGTATCCGGAGATGGGCGGTCGCCGAACCGGTTCTTGCTCATTTCGGCCGGATCGACCGCCGGCATAGGCCCGTAGACGTCTAATTGATCAATAGCCGCAGGGGCCGTCTTGTTCTTCGGTCCTTCGTAGTTCGCGAAGCCTACCGCTTCCGACTCCAGCGTCCGCCAATCGAAGTCCGCGACGTCGATATGGGAAGTCGGTCTCGTTGCTATCGTATCCGGGTGCCCCGCGACACGGTCCAGCTTGAATTGGAAGTACTCGTCGAGGATATCTGACATTTCGGACATTATGTCGACCTTGCCGGCGGCAATATTCGGCGTCGATTGAGCGGCCGCGACAGGTTCGCAAACGGGCGGCATGAAATCCAACATGGCCATAGAGGTGCGGTAGTCATGATCGACCTGAGATTGCGAGACGCACATGGCGCTGTTCGATGATTGGTCAGCCACTGCCGGCGCAATCGCGATCAGTCCGGCAAGGCAAGTCGAGGCAAGCAAACGTTGAAGCATGGCTCTGTTCTCCTTGTTGACACAGCACGATCATGAACGATGTTGTAACAAAAGTTTTGTTCCAACGAGGTTCGTTCGACTTTTGATATGACCGATACCGAGCATCGTTAGACGTCGGTTCCGTCGCGCGGTCAGATAAGACAGTCGAAGACATTGTCAACACCGCCGCGCGGAAAAAAGGCGAAAAAATGCCGTTCCAAAATTTTTTCCTCGGAGGTCTTGAATTCCCCTTTTTCTGCACTAATTGGAAAATCGGATGCCGAGTATGGGTCCGAAACATCGAAATAACTCGCAACGTTTCCTGTTGCATTGCTCTTTGGAGGATGTGGATATGTCACGTTTCGATTTTACACCGCTTTATCGGTCTTCGGTCGGCTACGACCATCTGACCAACGTTATGAACCGCGCATTCAACAGCGCTGAACCCGGCAATGGGTTCCCCCCCTACAACATCGAGTTGGTCGACGAGAACCACTACCGTATCACCCTTGCGGTCGCGGGATTCGGACAAGAAGATCTATCTATCGAAGTCCGTAATCAAACTTTGACGGTCAGCGGCCGCCAGGAATCTCGGAAAGAAGCCAATTTTCTTCATCGAGGAATTGGTAGCGCGACCTTCGCGCAGCGCTTTCAGTTGGCGGACCATGTCGAAGTGGTGTCCGCCGACATTGAAAACGGATTGCTGACGATCGACCTGGAACGTCGGATTCCGGAAGCTCTGAAACCGCGCACGATCGAGATAAAGACCGGTAGCGGCAAGAAGATCAAAAGCACGGCCACCGGTTCGAAAGCCAAAGCAGCCTGACAAACTGGCGGAGCGTCGGACCCTACCGTCCGGCGCTCCGACGGATATGCGGTCGATACGCATTCTCGTTCGACCGCTGCGGCCGGCATTGGATTTTCGATCGAGAGAGGAGGAGCGTCATGGTGAATCCGATCGCAGAACGTGTGCTTAGGAAGCTTGAAAACCGATATCTCGCACAAACAGGTGACTTGCCTGTAATCCAAAATACTCACGTCGACAACGTAATCGACGAACTTCGTTGTCGGTTGAACGAGAAGCAAACAGGCATGTCGTTGGCCGGTGTCGATCGACCCTGTTACAACCGCGGTTCGAATAGCCGGATTGAGGCCGGATATGTCCGCTAATTCGCTACCTGTCGCCTGTTTGCCGGCGTTAGCGCCGCATGGATTGTCGCAGTATCTAAGCGAGATCAAGAAATTCCCGATCCTATCGAATGAGGCCGAATTCGCATTGGCCAAACGCTGGCGTGATGACGGCGATGTCGAAGCGGCGCACCAACTCGTTACAAGCCATCTTCGCCTAGTCGTCAAAATCGCCCGGAGATATCAAGACCACCGCATTTCGATCGCGGACTTGATCTCGGAGGGCAATATCGGCCTGATGCGGGCCGTGCAGAAATTTGACCCGGATAAGGGTTTTCGACTCGCAACCTACGCGATTTGGTGGATAAAAGCGGCAATTCGGGCGTTCGTCTTGCGGTCTATGTCTGTAGTGCGTTTAGGATCAAATCATGCTTTGCGGCAACTGGTTTACAGTCTGCCGAAAGAGCCGAAGTGGTACGCGGCGGCGAAAGAGGGCAATCTATCGCAACGCGATCTTGAAGCGATCTCCAGGCACTATGACATCCCTGTGAAGACGGTGGAGGCGATCCTGCACCAGATCTCCACTGCCGATATATCGTTAAACGCGCCGGTGGCAGTGTTCGACGATGATGAGGCCCCACAGTTCATTGACTATGTCGAGGACGGTAGGGAAACACCTGAAGATTCCGTACTGCACTGCGATGAAATCGCTTACCAACGACGCATTATCGGCCAAGCGCTCGATCAGCTGGATGAACGTGAGCGTGATATTGTCGAAAACAGATGGTTGCGCGACGAAACCTTATCGCTTCAAACCCTGGCCAAGCGATACAACGTCAGCCGGGAAAGGGTACGGCAAATCGAAAAACGCGCTTTGAAGAAAATTCGCAGAAGTCTAGAACCGTTTGGGGAGATACGCAGCAAAACATTTGGTTGAACCGCCTGCTTGCTCACGCCCAGTTTCCTTACATCGGGTATTCTTCGAACTCTGATTCGATCACTTCGTTTGTGACTAAGCCGCCGTCGTACGGCCCTCAATGACCCAGGGCGTCCCATCCACTCCATCCGTGGTTCGGGCGAAAAAGAGCGGGTGGAACCGGCAATTCGCGCCAAATTCTTGCCACAATGGCCGGATAGGGGTATCTCCTACGGGAAGAGACCATGGGTGCCATATCTTGTGGGCACTATCATAGGATATACTAGTTAAGGGGTATCGAAAGGCATGGCCGGTCATTCCCAATTTAAGAACATCATGTACCGCAAGGGTGCGCAGGATGCTAAGCGTGCCAAAATGTTTGCCCGCGTCACGCGGGAAATCATGGTGGCGGCGCGCGACGGGTTGCCGGACCCGAACGACAATCCGCGTCTGCGCTCGGCGATCCAGGCGGCCCGGGCCGCCAATATGCCGAAGGACAATATCGAACGCGCGATCAAGCGTGCCTCCGAAGGGTTGGACGGCGCCAGTTATGAGGAGATCCGCTATGAGGGGTTCGGGCCGGGCGGTATCGGCTTGATCGTCGATGCTCTGACCGACAACAAGAATCGGACGGCCAGCGACGTGCGCGCGGCGTTCGGCAAATTTGGCGGTTCGCTCGGTTCCAACGGTAGCGTCTCCTATCAGTTCGATCGCGTGGGCCTGATCGAATTCGAAGCTGCTGCGGCGGATGCCGACGCGATGTTCGAGGCGGCCGTCGAAGCCGGTGCGGAAGATGTCGAATCGAGCGAGGCCGGACATGACATTTATTGCCAGCCCGACGATCTCCACGACGTGCAAAAAGCGCTGGAGGCCGATTTCGGCGATCCCCGCGCGGCGCGCTTATCCTGGCGGCCGCAGGCGACCGTCGAACTGACGGAGGATCAGGCTTCCACACTGCTGAAACTTTTGGATGTGCTGGATGACAATGACGATGTTCAACATGTCTCCGGCAATTATGAAATACCCGAAGATGTCATGGCAAAACTCAGCGCCTGAGCGGCCGGCCGGGGCCAAGGTGGCGCCATGCGGTTGATCGGCCTCGATCCGGGCTTGACCCATACCGGCTGGGGCATCATTGATGTCGACGGGGTGCGTATCAGCCATGTCGCCCATGGCACGCTCGACACTAATGCCAAGCGTCCGTTGCCGGATCGTCTGACGGAACTCTATGACGGATTGCGAGACGTGATCGAGATCTATCGGCCGGACGAGGCGGCGGTGGAGGAAACTTTCGTCAACAAAAACCCCGTGTCGACTCTGAAGCTCGGGCAGGCGCGGGGCGTGGTCCTGTTGGCGCCGGCCCAAGCCGGATTGCCGGTGGCGGAATATCTGCCCAACTTAGTGAAGAAGTCGATCGTCGGTTCCGGACATGCGCAGAAGCAGCAGGTGATAATGATGGTCGAGACGTTGCTGCCCGGTGTCGGACCGCTGCAACCCGATGCCGCCGATGCATTGGCCGTGGCGATTTGCCATGCCCATTTCCGTCAGTCGGCGAGAAAACTCCAGGAAGCGGTGCGATGATCGCCAAGCTGCGCGGCATATTGGACAGCAGCGGCGAGGATTGGGCCGTTGTCGATGTCGGCGGCGTCGGCTATCTGGTCTATTGCTCCGGCCGCACCTTGGCCAACCTACCAGCGGCCGGCGAGACGGTGGTGCTGCATATCGAAACCCACGTGCGCGAGGATCATATCCACCTTTACGGTTTCGCCAATCCGGCAGAGAAGGATTGGTTCAATCTCTTGCTCTCTGTCCAGGGTGTTGGCGCTAAAGTCGCGCTTGCTATCCAATCGACCCTGACTGCCGATGAGATCAGCAACGGCGTATTGGCGCAGGACAAGGCCATATTGACGCGGGCGCCAGGCGTCGGGCCGAAACTGGCCGGCCGCATCGTCAGCGAGCTGAAGGACAAAGCCGGCGGCATGGCAATCGCCGACGTCGGCCGGCCGATCATCGTGGCCAAGTCGGCCGATGGTGATGGCATCGGCAAGACCAGCGTCGATGCGGTCTCGGCCTTGGTCAATCTCGGCTATGGCCAGACCGATGCCTTCGTCGCCGTACAGTCGGCCGTGCGACAACTCGGCGCCGAGGCCGAATTGCAGGCGTTGATCCGGCAGGGCCTGAAGGAATTGGCGCGATGAGTGAGCAATTCGACGATACCCGGCTGGTCGGCGCCCAAGCGGGCGAGCAGGACGGCGCGGAGACCGGCTTGCGGCCACAAAGCCTGGACGACTTCATCGGACAGAAGGCGGAGAAGGAGAACCTGCGGGTTTTCATTGAGGCGGCGCGTAGACGGGGCGAAGCCCTGGATCATATTCTGTTTCACGGCCCGCCCGGTCTCGGCAAGACCACCTTGTCTCAGATCATCAGCCGAGAGCTGGGCGTGAATTTCCGCGCCACCTCCGGTCCGGTGATCGCCAAGGCTGGCGATCTGGCCGCGATCTTGACCCATTTGGAAGCCCGCGACGTCCTGTTCATCGACGAGATCCATCGCCTCAACCCGGCGGTCGAGGAGATCCTCTATCCGGCGATGGAGGACTTTCAGCTCGACCTGGTGATCGGCGAGGGACCGGCGGCGCGCAATGTGCGAATCGATCTGCCGCCCTTCACCCTGATCGGCGCCACCACGCGGGCGGGCTTGTTGACGACGCCGCTGCGGGAACGCTTCGGCATCCCCACCCGGCTGCATTTCTACGACGTCGACGAGTTGGAACAGATTGTCGCCCGCGGCGCTCGCTTGCTCAATCTGACCATGACGGACGACGGGGCCACGGAAATCGCCCGCCGCGCCCGCGGCACGCCGCGGGTCGCCGTAAGATTGCTGCGCCGGGTCCGCGACTTCGCCGAAGTTGCCGGCGCCGATCGGATTGATGCGGTCAAAGCGGACGCGGCCTTGAACAGACTGGAAGTCGACAAGCTCGGCCTCGACGCCATGGATCGGCGATACTTGCGCTGCGTTGCGGTCGATTTCAATGGCGGTCCGGTAGGTGTGGAGGCGGTTGCCGCGTCGCTGTCCGAGCAGCGTGACGCCATCGAAGACATTATCGAACCGTTTCTGATCCAGCGCGGTCTGTTGCAACGGACATCGCGGGGGCGTTTGGCGACGCCCGCCTGTTTCGCCCATCTCGGCCTGCCAACCCCAGCTAAAGCGCCATCTCAGTTCGACCTTTTGCAAACGGAGCCGGCGGATGACTGAAAAGACGACGGCACCGCGCCGGCACCGCTATCCGGTCCGTGTCTTCTGGGAAGATACGGACGCGGCGGGGATCGTTTATTATGCCAATTATCTGAAATTCTGCGAACGGGCGCGCAGCGATATGGTTCGCCGCGCGGGGCTCGATCAGGCGGCTTTGCTGGCCGACAGCGGCTTGGTCTTCGCAGTGCGCCGCTGCGCGATCGATTATCTCGCCGCCGCGCGTTTGGATGACGAATTGGAAGTGGTCACGGCGGTCGACAAAGTCGGCGGCGCCAGTGTCGATTTGCGCCAGACCGTGTGTCGCGACGATGAAGCCATCGTGCGGGCTGAGATACGACTGGGCTGCGTCGACCGGCAAGGTAAACCGCGCCGCCTGCCGACGGCGGCCCGGTCGATCATGGCCGACCTATGAGATTTGTTTGGAAGGGGTACGGGTAAGATGGAAACCGAAGTGGTCAAGTTGGGCGGCGCGCTGGCGTCGGATCTCAGCCTTTGGGGATTGTTCCTGAAGGCCGATATCGTCGTCAAGCTGGTCATGCTGGCCCTGTTGTTGGCCTCGGTCTGGTGCTGGGCGATCATTCTGGAGAAGAGTATCCGTTTCCGCCGGCTGCGCTCGACCGCGGACGATTTCGAGGACAAGTTCTGGTCCGGCGGTAGCTTGGAAAACTTCTACGATCGCATCAGCGAGAAACCGCGGCATCCGATGGAGCTGTTGTTCGCATCCGCCATGCGGGAATGGCGACGCTCGACCGCCAAGGGGCTGGCGCAGGAAGGCTCGCTGCGTGCTGGCATCCGCGATCGTGTCGGCCAAGTCATGAACGTCACCATGAACCGGGAGATCGAGCGGCTGGAGCGTCATATGGGTTTTCTCGCCACGGTCGGCTCGACGGCGCCGTTTATCGGATTGTTCGGCACGGTTTGGGGCATCATGAATAGTTTCCAGGCCATTGCTCTGACCAAGGATACCAATCTGGCCACGGTTGCCCCCGGTATCGCGGAGGCGTTGTTCGCCACGGCGCTTGGTCTGATCGCCGCGATCCCGGCGGTCGTCGCCTACAATAAGTTTTCCACCGATCTTGGCCGCTATGCCAATCGGCTGGAAGGCTTCGTCAGCGAGTTCACCGCTATTCTCTCGCGTCAGTTGGAAGAGGCGTCGGAAAGATGATCGACGGTCAGCAAAGCGCCGGTCGTCGCCGCAAGCCGGGCCAGTACCGGCCGATGAACGAGATCAACGTCACGCCCTTCGTCGACGTCATGTTGGTTCTTCTCGTGGTCTTCATGATCACCGCGCCGTTGTTGAGCGTCGGAGTCCCGGTCGATTTGCCGGAGGCCAGCGCCGGCAATCTCAAGGGCAAGGAAGAACCGCTGACGGTGACCGTCGACAAGGAAGGGAATATCTACATCCTCGAGCATCCGGTGACGCTGGAGCAGCTCGGCCCGCGGCTGCAGGCGATCGCTTCCAACCGCGACGATCTGCGCATCTATGTCCGCGGCGATAGGATCGTGAACTATGGCGCCGTGATGCAGGTGATCGGAGCCATTCACGCCGCCGGTTACAACCGGGTTGCCCTGGTCGCCGAAAACCCACCGGCGGACGGTTAAGGTGATTCATGCGCACCGCTCTTGCCATCTCGACGTTGATGCATGCGGCGGTGATCGTATTTGCCATTCTTGGTCTGCCCCATTTGTTCGATCCGGACGAATTCGTGGCGCCGCCGGTTGTGGTGGAAGTGGTCGATATCGACGAAATCCGCCGCGCGCCGGAGGCGGTGAAACCAGCGCCGATCCCGAAGATCGCCAAGTCCAAGGAAGAGGCCCCGAAGCAGGAGGAGCCGGAACGGGCGACCCCGCCGCCGCCGAAACCGAAGCCGGAACCCAAACCGGTGGCCAAGGAATTGAAGCCCAAGCCGGTTCCCAAACCGAAACCGATCCCGCCCAAGGACGAAAAGGTCGCCGCGCTACCGCCGCCGAAGGAGGAGGTGGCGCCGGTACCTCTGACGCCGCCGAAGCCGATCCCCTTGCAGGAACGGCAACCGCCGCCAACTCCGCCGACGCCGACGGAGCGGGACAAGGAAGAAGCGCCGTTGATTTTCAACGAACCAAAAGTGACGCCGCCGCCGAAGCCTGCACCGGAAAAACCGCGCGCAGAGGAGAAGGAGCAAACCTTCGCCGCCGTGCCGACGCCGAAAAAGAAGCCGAAGCGCGCGGAACCCAAGCCGGCACCTGAAAAGCCGCAAAAAACGGCGCCGGCGCCAGCGCCGAAGCGGAAGAAGTTCGACATCGCCAATATTCGGGCAAAACTGAACAAGACGCAGAATCGCAAGCGGTCCGCGAGGGGCCCGAAGGATAGTCGGTCCACGGCGCGCGCGCGTTCAAGCGCGCCGGCGGCGATCGGTCAAAAGCTGACCATGACGGAGTTGGACGCGATCCAACATCAGATCGAGCGTAATTGGAGCGTACCGGCCGGTGCCCGGGATGCAGAAAAGTTGGTGGTTTGGGTGAAGATCTATCTGAACCGGGACGGCACTCTGCAACGTAAGCCGGAACTGATTCGGCAGCCGCTGCGGCAAAGCACCATGTATGTCGCCGCCGCGCGCAGCGCCTTGCGCGCGGTGTTGCTGTCCGAACCGTTGCGCAATCTGCCGGCGGCGAAGTATGAACATTGGCGCGAGATTGAAATCAGGTTTGATCCACAGGATATAGCGGGTGGTTGAGATGAAAATGAAATGGGTCTTGGGCGGATTGATCGGTTGGCTGCTCCTGTTCCCCTTGGCGGCACAGGCGGCGCTGCAGATCGATATTACCCGCGGCAATCTCAATCCCTTACCCATCGCCATTCCCAGTTTTCACGGTAGCGGCGATGCCAAACGTATCGGCGCAAATATGTCGAAAGTGATCACCAACAATCTTGACCGGTCCGGCTTGTTCAAGACGCTCAATCCGAAGTCGTTCCTCAGCGTGCCGACATCGCTTAGCGTGCAGCCGCGCTTTCCCGAATGGCGCAAGATCGGCGCACAGGCGCTTGTCGTCGGCACAACGGCCTTGCTGGCGGACGGCCGGTTACAAGTCGAATTCCGGCTTTGGGACGTGCTTGGCGGCGAACCGCTGGTCGGCTTCCAATATTTCGCCACGCCGGGCAGTTGGCGCCGGATCGCCCATGTTGTTTCCGATGCGATCTACAAGCAATTGACTGGTGAAGATGGTTATTTCGACACCCGTGTCGTCTATGTCTCGGAAAGCGGACCGAAGTCCAACCGGGTGAAGCGGCTGGCGATCATGGATCAGGATGGCGCTGGCCATCGCTACCTGACCGACGGCTCCTATCTGGTGTTGACCCCTCGATTCTCGCCGTCGCGGCAGGAGATCACGTATCTCTCCTATTTCAACAACACACCCCGGGTCTATCTGTTCAACATCGATACGGGGCGGCAGGAATTGTTGGGCGAGTTCCCCGGCATGACCTATGCGCCGCGATTCTCGCCGGACGGCAACAAAGTGATCTTGAGCATGGCGCTCGGTGGCCGATCCAACATCTATGTCATGGATCTTCGAAACAGACGGCGGCAGCGTCTGACCAACAGCCGGGCCATCGATACCTCGCCCTGTTATTCGCCCGATGGCAGTCAAATCGTATTCAATTCCGACCGCGGTGGCTCCCAGCAGCTCTACGTCATGTCGGCGGGCGGCGGCGGTGTGAAGCGAATCAGTTTCGGAAAAGGCCGTTATGCGACCCCGGTTTGGTCGCCCAGGGGCGATCTGATCGCCTTCACAAAATATAACAAGGGGCGTTTTCATATCGGTGTCATGCGCCCCGACGGCAGCGACGAAAGAATCCTGACCGAGAGCTTTTTGGACGAGGCGCCGACCTGGGCGCCGAACGGCCGGGTGTTGATGTTTTTCCGCGAACGCCCTACGCGTCGGGACGGTTCGGGCGGCGGCTCGCAACTCTGGTCGATCGATTTGACCGGCTATAACGAGCGCCGGGTGCAGACGCCGATCGGCGCGTCGGATCCGGCCTGGTCGCCGCTGACGCCGCTCGGTCAGTAGAACGGGAAGGCTATTTCGCGATTTGCCGGTTGTGTTTGGGGGGCAATGCGTTTATTCGTTTATGCTACTCTGCGTTTGTTGCGGTGATAGCCGGAAAGGGAGTGGGCTCTATGGCCTTTGATAGTTTTGGATTGAAATCGATTGTCGTTGGCGCGGCTTTAGTGTTGCTGGCGGCTTGTGAAACGGCACCGGAAAAAGAGGCCGAATCCTCGGGGGGCGGAACGACATCCTCGACCACCCCGAGCCAACCGTCATCGCCGGGCATTGTGGCCGGCACGCAAGAAGATTTGGTGGCCAATGTGGGTGACCGGGTCTTCTTCAATTACGACAGTTCCGAATTGCGGGCCGAAGGCCGGGCTCAGGTTGAGAAATGGGCCGCTTGGCTGAAGCAGCACCCGAACGTCTCGGTGACGATCACCGGACATTGCGATGAGCGGGGCACCCGCGAATACAACCTTGGCCTGGGCGAACGCCGGGCCGAAGCGGCGCGCCGCTACCTGGTCGCGCTCGGCGTCAGCCGTACCCGTGTGGGCACGATTTCGTTCGGTAAGGAACGGCCGGTTTGCGGCAGCTCGACCGAATCCTGCTATGCCCAGAATCGGCGCGGGGTCATGTCCGTCAACTGACGGTTCCGACACGCATTTGACAATTCATCCGCCGTCCGGCCGCTGGGTCGGGCGGCGGTTCCGCTTTGTGTCTTTGTGGTGATGGAAACGCCATGAGAATGCACCAAATCCGCCCCATTGCCGCCGTAATCCAAACCTAGCGTGCCTGCCCAGTCGAGCCTGAGTGGCGGCTCGAAAACTGGGAGTGGGCAAATGAATACTTGGAACGCATTTCTGAAACTTGGCGCCGTGACCGCGATATCGATCGCACTCGCGGGCTGTCCGTCGTCGAATCCTGACAAATTGACCAAAACGCAGGCGACGGGTACGACGACCACGCAACCGGCCGCCACACCCCGCGACACTTTATCGGTTTCGCGCACCAGCCAAGCCTATCTGGAGCGAGAGATTGGCGATCGTGTATTCTACGCCTATGACCGATCCGATCTGGACGATGTAGCGCGCGCCCAAGTCAAACGTTGGGCCGATTGGCTGACCGAAAATCCTACGGTCGTCGTCAGGCTGGAAGGTCATAGCGACGAGCGGGGGACGCGGGAATACAATCTGGGCCTTGGCGATCGCCGTGCCGAAGCGGCCCGATCGCTGATGATCGCCCACGGCATCGCCGCCGCGCGGATCAAAACCGTCTCATATGGTAAGGAACGGCCGGTCTGCGCCGGGTCCGAGGAGGGCTGCTGGTCGCAAAACCGCCGCGGTGTCTTGATCGTCGAATAACGGTTGCCGCATTATGCTATTGAACTAACCTGTCGGTCAGTCGATAAAGGCGCGTCGGACGGCGGCATATTTCCGCCGCATTTCGACGTTAGCCCGGACCGTAAGTCGATCATCAAACGGGGCCCGATAGATGAAAGTCCGTTTCCCTTACCGCTTCGCCGCCGCAATGTTGTTGTCGGGGTGCCTGTTCGCGCCGGCTTTGGCGCAAGACAATGCCGCTCTGGTTCAAAAAATCGATCGGCTGGAGCGGAGCATCGTCGATCTCGAGCGTCTCGTCTATCGCGGCGGCGCGAAGTCATCGGGCGGATCGTCGTCCGGCGCCGCCGTCGGCGGCGGCCGCTTGGTGGACGCGGAAGTCCGCCTCGGCCAATTGGAAGATCATATGCGTCGCCTGACCGGCACCGTCGAACAGGTCGAGAACCGCATCGCACGCTTGGAAAACCGTCTGGAAAAACTGTCGAAAGATCTCGAACTGCGCCTGGGCCAAATCGAAAGTCAATTGGGTGTAGGCAGGCCGGTAGCGAGCAGCACCAATGACGCCGCCGCCGTTGCGACGCCGAGCGCCGGCGCAGCTCAGACCGCGCCGCCATCGACCAAGGTCGCCGCCGCGCCGGACGTGACCCTGCCCGAGGGATCGACGGAACGTAAGTACGCCTTCGCCATGGATCTATTACTGGCGCAAAACTACAGTGAGGCCGAAGGCGCCTTTAAAGCCTTTCTGGCGCAACATGCGGTCGACCGTTTGGCCGGGCATGCGCAATATTGGTTAGGCGAGACTTACTATGTCCGCAACGACTATCAAACCGCGGCGATCACCTATCTTGAGGGATATCAGAAATATCCCAGCAGTCCCAAGGCGCCGGACATGTTGTTGAAACTCGCGGTGTCACTCATCGCGCTCGGCCAGAAGGAAGAAGCTTGCGGTACCCTTCGGGAGCTCCGCCAAAGATACCCCAACGCGACCACGGCGATCCGAAGCAATGCGCGGCGCCAGGGCAAGAATGCGGGATGTCGCTGAGCGGCGATCCTACTGACGCCTTTCGTCAAGCCATGGCCCGTTTCGGGCCAACCGATCCACGACCGACGATCGCGGTCGCCGTGTCCGGCGGCGGGGACAGTATGGCGCTGACGATCTTGCTTGCCGAGTGGTTGGCGGCGCGGGATGGGCGTCTGATCGGACTTACCGTTGACCATGGATTGCGTGCGGGTTCAGGGGTGGAAGCCGCGCAGGTTGCGAGCTGGTTTGCCGATCGCGGCTTGGCGCATGAAATTCTGACCTGGTCGGGCGGTAAGCCGACGACAGGTGTGCAGGCCGCGGCACGCCAAGCGCGCTACGACCTTATGGAACGCGTCTGCCGGCAGCGCGGCATTGCCATGCTGGCCTTGGCCCATACCTTGGACGATCAATTGGAAACGGTTCTGATGCGGCGCTGCGCGGGCAGCGGCGCCGACGGTCTTGCCGGCATGGCGGCCCGGCGCGAAACCCGCCGTGTGACATTATTGCGACCTCTACTCGGGATTCGGCATCGCCGGTTGCTCGATTATCTCAATGCGCGGAATGTCAGCTGGCTAGAGGATCCCAGCAATCGGGATGCCCGGTTTGCCCGTGTGGGCGTCCGGCGGACGCTTGCGGAATGGGCGAAGACGGCGCCCGATCGGATCGATGCTTTGCGGCAAGAGGTGGCAATCGCCGGCCGGCGCCGCGCCAAGCGGGACCGCAACGTCAATGCCTGGTTGCGCCGGCACGCCAATCTCCATGCGGCCGGATTTGCGACGCTTGATTTCGAAAGCCTGCAGCCATTGGACGAAGGGATGGCGGTGGAGGTGTTGCGACGCGTGACCATGTCTCTCGGTGGCGGCATCTATGCGCCGAATGTGGGCGCCGTCGCCCGGCTTTGGCGGCATCTATCGACGGAAGCATGGTCGAGCGCGAGTTTGGCCAATACGGCAGTATGCCGTACCGATGGCGAATTGCTCGTATATCGGGAAAGACGGAATCTCCCGACAGCGCGATCGTTGCATGGCGAAGGCGAGTATTATTGGGATCGGTTCCGGGTGACGACGAGATCCGATTTCGAAGAAGGGTGTTTTATCGCCGCTTTGGGCATTGCCGGGCGCGGAAAACTGGGAGAATCCCAACGCATCGCCGGCAACAAACGCGTTCCACCGGTAGCCCAGCCGGTATTGCCGGCGCTTTGGCGCGGCAATGAACTTGTTTCGGCTCTACATCTGGACGATTTTGCCGCTGAAAACGCCGTAACCGTCGATTTTGCGCCGCCGCAGCCGTTTTTTCAAGAATTCTGCCCGTTTTATAGCTAAATTCCCTTGCGAAACACAATTTCGTGCTTAACTTTGACGCACCGGAAGCCGCCATTCGTCGCGGATACGATTGCGAAATCCCCCCATAGAGAATATGTATAGGGTAGGCGATCCACCGGTTCGACCGGCAAATGGGACGAAGGACAATAGCGTGAACAATCTAGGCCGAAATGTCGTGTTGTGGGGTGTCATCCTGCTACTCGTCTTCATGCTTTTCAAACTGTTCGAAAATCCGTCGTCTCAGACCCAAAGCACGAAGATCGCGTATTCCCAATTCCTCGCCGCCGTCGAAAACGGCGAAATCAACGAGGTCACGATTCGCGGCGACACCATTACCGGCAGCTATAACAGCGGTCGCATGTTCAACACCTACGCGCCGCAGGACCCGGAACTCGTCAAACGCCTGACCGAGAAGGGTGTGTCGATCACCGCGGCGCCGGAGGAAACGGGCGAGCTGACCCTGTCGGCGATCCTCGTCGGCTGGTTCCCGACCTTGTTGTTCATCGCCGTCTTTATCTTCTATCTTCGCCAGATGCAGCAGGGCGGCGGCAAGGCCATGGGCTTCGGCAAATCGAAGGCGCGCCTGCTGACGGAGCGGCAGGGCCGGGTGACCTTCGACGATGTCGCCGGTATCGACGAAGCCAAAGAAGAGTTGCAGGAAATCGTCGAGTTCCTGAGGGACCCGCAGAAATTCCAACGCCTGGGCGGACGCATCCCGAAGGGTGCGCTGTTGGTCGGCCCGCCCGGCACCGGTAAGACCCTGCTGGCGCGTGCTATCGCCGGCGAGGCGAACGTCCCGTTCTTCACCATTTCCGGTTCGGATTTCGTCGAGATGTTTGTCGGCGTCGGCGCCAGTCGGGTTCGCGACATGTTCGAGCAGGCGAAGAAAAATTCGCCCTGCATTATCTTCATCGACGAAATCGACGCGGTCGGCCGGCATCGCGGGGCCGGCCTCGGCGGTGGCAATGACGAGCGCGAGCAGACCCTGAACCAGTTGTTGGTGGAAATGGACGGCTTCGAAGCCAATGAGGGTGTGATCCTAATCGCCGCCACCAACCGACCGGATGTGCTCGATCCTGCTTTGCTGAGACCCGGCCGTTTCGACCGGCAGGTTGTGGTGCCGAATCCGGATATCGTCGGGCGGGAAAAAATCCTGCAGGTCCATATCCGCAAGATTCGGGTCGCGCCGGATATCGACGCGCGTGTGATCGCCCGGGGAACGCCCGGATTCTCCGGCGCCGATCTGGCAAATCTGGTAAATGAGGCGGCCCTGCTGGCCGCGCGCAAGAATAAGCGCGTCGTCACCATGACCGAATTCGAAGAAGCCAAAGACAAGGTCATGATGGGCGCGGAACGACGCTCCATGGTCATGACCGAGGAAGAGAAGGCGCTGACCGCCTATCATGAAGCCGGTCACGCTCTCGTCGGCTTGTTCGTCAAAGGCAACGATCCGCTGCACAAAGTGACCATCATTCCGCGTGGCCGCGCCCTCGGCGTCACCATGAATTTGCCGGAACGGGACCGCTACTCGATGAAGAAGGCGGAGCTGGAAGCCAAACTGGCCATGATGTTCGGCGGCCGGGTGGCGGAAATGCTGATCTTCGGCGAGGAGAATGTCACGACCGGCGCCGGCAACGATATTCAGCAAGCGACCGGCATGGCCCGGCGCATGGTCACCGAATGGGGGATGAGCGAGAAGCTCGGTCCGCTGCGGTATGAGGCCAATGACGAGGAAGTCTTCCTCGGCCATTCCGTGACCCAACACAAAAATGTGTCCGACGGCACGGCGCAGCTGATCGACGAGGAAGTCCGCCGGCTGATCGACGAGGCGGAGGAACTCGCCGAGAAGGTTCTGACGGAGCATATGGACGATCTGCACACGCTCGGAAAGGCGCTCCTCGAATACGAAACCCTGTCCGGCGACGAAGTTCAAGCGCTGCTACGCGGCGAATCGATCCATCGCGATGACGATGTGGGCCCGGTTGAGACCAATGTGCCGCCCATGGGCACCGTACCGTCGTCCGGCAAGGGCCGTGATCGGGACGAACCGGGCGGCTTGGAGCCGGAGCCGCAGCCCGGATCCTGATCCACTCGTTCCAGTCCCACCTGCAATCTATGTCCCCGGCCGACCCGTTCGTGTTAGTTTGAGTCACGAATCGGCCTCAATTGTCGTGCATGGAGACGAATGACCCGAAAATACTTCGGCACCGATGGAATCCGTGGCACCGCCAATCGATGGCCGATGACGGCAGAGGTCGCGCTGCAAGTCGGTAAGGCCGCGGGACGGCAATTCATGCGCGGCAATCATCGTCATCGCGTAGTTATCGGCAAGGATACGCGGCTTTCCGGCTATATGCTGGAGCCGGCCCTGGTCGCTGGTTTCACCGCCGTTGGTATGGATGTCGTGTTGGTCGGGCCGATGCCGACACCGGCGGTGGCGATGTTAACGCGCAGCCTGCGCGCCGATCTCGGCGTCATGCTATCGGCCTCCCACAATCCCTATGCGGATAACGGCATCAAATTGTTCGGACCGGACGGATACAAGCTTTCCGATGACGTCGAATTGGCGATCGAAAATCGCATGGCCAATGGCGACGGCGATGGCTTGGCGGATGCCGACAATCTTGGACGCGCCATGCGTTTGGACGACGCCCAAGGCCGTTATATCGAGTTCGCAAAGGGAAGCTTCCCCCGCGCCCTCCGATTGAGCGATTTGAAGATCGTGATCGATTGCGCGAATGGGGCCGCTTACAAGGTTGCGCCGACCGTGCTCTGGGAATTGGAAGCCGAAGTGGTCCCGGTCGGTGTCGATCCGGACGGCTTCAACATCAACCAGGGGTGCGGGTCGGTGTCCACCGATTTCATGTGCGAACAGGTGGTCACGCACAATGCCGATCTGGGGATCGCCCTTGACGGCGATGCCGACCGTTTGATCGTGGCCGACGAGAAGGGCCGTATCATCGACGGCGATCAGTTGATGGCGTCGATCGCCGATCATCTGGCGAGCCGGGATCGGCTGACCGGTGGCGGGTTGGTGGCAACTGTAATGTCCAATCTAGGCCTGGAAAAATATCTCAACGCGAAAGATCTGGAACTGCATCGGACCAAGGTCGGCGACCGCTATGTCGTCGATCATATGCGCAAGCATGGCTTCAACCTTGGCGGCGAGCAGTCCGGCCACATCATACTCAGCGATCACAGTACGACCGGTGACGGATTGATCGCCGCCTTGCAGATCTTGGCGTTGGTCGTTCTGGCGGAGCGTCCTGTCAGCGAAGTCTGCCGCCGTTTCGAACCCTTTCCACAATTGCTGAAAAATGTCCGCTATCAGGGGGTGTCGCCATTGCAAAGCGACATCGTCAACGAAGCGATCGACGCCGGGACCAAGCGTTTGAGGGATGCCGGCAGGCTTGTGATCAGACCCTCGGGTACCGAACCCTTGATCCGAGTGATGGCGGAGGGAGAGGACATGGATCTCGTACAGAACGTGGTCGACGATTTAGTCGATGTGATTGAGCGGACGGCGGGTACGAATCCGTGATCGGCCGGGTGTTGATCATTGCCGGCTCCGATTCCGGCGGCGGTGCCGGTATCCAGGCGGATATCAAAACGGTGACCGCCCTCGGCGGTTACGCGGCGACAGCGATCACCGCTTTGACGGCGCAGGATACGAAAGATGTCCATGGCGTGCATGAGATCTCGCCCGACTTCGTGCGCCAGCAGATCGAAGTCGTGATGCGCGACATCGGCGCCGATTGCATTAAAACCGGCATGCTTCATCGCACGGAAATCCTCGAAACCGTGGCCGATGCGATCGCCGAATTCGCACCGCGGGTGCCGGTGGTCGTCGATCCGGTCATGGTGGCCAAAGGGGGCGCGAAGCTGTTGGATGTCGATGTTGTCGACATCCTGAATGCCAGACTGGTGCCAATGGCGACGGTGCTGACCCCGAACCTGCCGGAAGCGGAAATTCTTAGCGGTATGAAAATCGAAAGCGCGGACGATATGCGGACTGCGGCCAAGATCTTGTTGCGCCTTGGGCCAACGGCGGTCTTGATGAAAGGTGGGCATTTGCCGGGAGACGAAGTGACGGATTTCCTCGTCACCAAGGACGATGTGCGCAGCTTCGTCTCGCCCCGTCTGGACAGCCGCGATACGCATGGTACCGGCTGCACATTGTCGTCGGCGATCGCCGCCGGATTGGCGGCGGGCATGGACGTCGGCGACGCCGTGGTGCGGGCGCGGACCTATGTATTCCGGGCTATCGAAACCGCGCCGGGATACGGTGGCGGGCACGGGCCGATGAACCATGCGCATACCGTTTCGCCGAACTAATGAGTGGTGGTAGCCGTAGCTATCAATGGCAGGATCCGCGCCCGGTTTGGGCCCAAAGCCGCGATCTGCCAGGCCTTGAGATCCTGCGCCGGGAGATCGCCGGCATGTTACCGCCATCTCCGATTAGCGTTGCCTTGCGTCTCGAGCTGCGCGAGGTTTCCGAAGGCAAGGCCGTGTTCGCCGGCGCGCCGGGCGAGGATCACTACAACGCGGTCGGCGGCGTTCAAGGCGGATGGACGACATCGTTGCTCGATGCCGCCATCGGCAGCGCGGTGTTCACCACTCTCCCGGCCGGCGTCGGCTACACGACATTGGAGCTGAAGGTAAATTTTACCCGCGGCATCACAGTGGAGACTGGTGTACTGACGGCGCTTGGACAGGTCGTCCATGGCGGCCGCCGCGTCGCCACGGCGGAAGGCCGCGTGTTCGATCGGAGGGACAAGCTTTACGCTCACGCCACGGCGACTTGCCTGATCCAGCCGAAAGACCGATGATGGCGGTCGGGCTGTCCGACGCCGAGGGCCAATATGAGCATACCGATCTACCAGATAGACGCCTTTACCGGCGCGATATTCGCCGGTAATCCCGCCGCTGTCTGTCCCTTGGACGATTGGCTCGAAGATGAGCAGATGCAGCGTATCGCGGCGGAAAACAATCTATCCGAGACGGCGTTTCTGGTCGCCAATGGCGATGGCTATAACCTGCGCTGGTTCACCCCGACAATGGAAGTCGCCCTATGTGGCCACGCCACCTTGGCGTCGGCTTATGTGGTGTTTCACTCTTTGAAACCGGATGCGGACAAGGTCGCTTTTCAAACATTGTCCGGCGAATTGATCGTTACGCGCGACGGCGATCATTTGACGATGGATTTTCCCAGCATCCCGCCGCAACCGATGGCGCCCCGGCTGGACGTGCAGTCGGCTTTGGGCGGTGCGGTACCGGCGGAGTGGCATCGGTTATCCCGAATCCATGCGGCGGATTTTTATCTTGTCGTCTATCACGCGGTGGAGGACATCGAAAAACTGCGGCCGGATTTCAAGGCCATGAACGCCAATGTCATCGTCACAGCCAAGGGGTTTGGCGTCGACTTCGTCTCCCGCTATTTTGCGCCGGCGTCGGGGATCGACGAGGATCCCGTAACCGGATCGGCCCATTGCTCCCTGACGCCATATTGGGCGGAAAAGCTCGGCAAGACCAAATTGACCGCGCGGCAAATCTCCGCCCGTGGCGGCGACTTGGTTTGCGAATTGAGGGGCGATCGGGTTTTCCTCACCGGTGAATGTGTGCCCTATATGCAAGGGACGTTGCACATCGCCGGTTAGCGCATACCCTTGATCCGCTCCAGGAAGCGGTCGAGTTCGTCTTCCGAATTGTAGTAATGCACACCCATGCGGTTGAAGGCGTCGATGCCGCGCTGCTCCATGTCGACGCGGGTGCTGAATACGGTCGAGGTGGAGATGTTGATCTTGTCCGCCGCCAATCGGCTCGCCACCTCGTCCGGATTGACGCCGTCGACCGAGAAACTGATGATACCGCTCTTTTCGGCACCGAGATCGTGGGTTTGAACGCCCGGTAAAGCATCGAGTTCGATTCTCAGATCGGCCGCCAAACGCTGTACCCGTTCAGCGATGTTGTCGAGACCGAGGTCCAGCGCATAATCGACGGCCACGCCTAATCCGGCCTTGCCGGCGACATAAAATTCCCAATTCTCGAAGCGGCGGGCGTTGGGCTTCATTTCGTAACCGTTTCGGGCCGACCAACTGGCCGAGTGCAGATCGAGCACCGGCGGGTCGAGCTTGTCGAGCCAGTTCCGGCGGACATAGAGGAAACCGGTACCGCGCGGTCCCCGGAGATATTTCCGGCCGGTCGCCGACAACATGTCGCAACCGATTTCCTCGACATCCAACGGCAATTGGCCGGCCGACTGGCAGGCGTCGAGCAAATACGGCACGCCCGCGGCTTTGGCGACCCGACCGATATCCGCCGCCGGATTGATCAAACCGCCATTGGTCGGCACATGGGTGACGGAGATCAATTTCACGCGCTCGTCGATCATGTTTTCCAGCGCGCCGACGTCCAGTTGACCTTGGTTGTCGTTGGGCACTACCTCGACCTCGATGCCGGCGCGTTGCTGCATTTGCAGATAGGCGATGTAGTTGGAGGCATATTCGGAGACGGCGGTCAGCACTTTGTCGCCGGGTTTGAAGGTCATACCGTAAAACGCCGCGCACCAAGCCACTGTGGCGTTCTCCACGATGGCGATCTCATCGCGATGACAGTTCAGCATCCGTGCGATGGCATCATAGCTATGCTCGGTTTGCGGCAGGGCGGCATCCTCGGCCTCGTAGCCGCCGATCTCCGCTTCGAGGCGCAGATGCTCGGTCAGGCAATCGAGAACCGGCGCCGGCATCAATCCGGCACCGCAATTGTTCAAATGAATAACTTTACCGACACCGGGGGTTTCGGCGCGGATACGTTCGAGATCGATGCTCATTCGTGACCCATGACATGTTTCGGTTGGTAGGGGGCTTCGAGCGCCGACATCTCTTCGTCGCTCAATTCGATGTCGACGGCACCGGCAAGGCCGTCTAATTGATCCGATGTCGAGACGCCGATGACGGGGGATACAATACCCGGCTTGGCCAGCATCCAGGCCAACGCGATTTGTGCCGGCTCGGCACCGCGCTGGCGCGCAATCTCCACGACCTGATCGGCGACCGCGAAATCGGCGTCGCCGAAATAGAGATCTTCGGCCATCGGGTCGTCTTTCGCCCGTGCCGTGTTGCCGCCGCCTTGGCGATGCCGATTGCCGGCGAGGAAGCCACGGGCTAGCGGGCTCCATGGCGTCACCGCCACGCCCTGATCGATGCAGAGCGGGATCATCTCCCGTTCTTCCTCCCGGTAGACCAGATTGTAGTGGTTCTGCATGCTGATGAATTTGGTCCAGCCGTTCAGTTCGGCGACGCTTTGCGCTTTGGCGAATTGCCAGGCATGCATGCTGGAGGCGCCGATATAGTGCGCCTTGCCGGCCGTCACCACGTCATGGAGAGCGGCCATGGTCTCCTCGATCGGCGTCGTATAATCCCAGCGGTGAATGATGTAGAGGTCGACATAGTCGAGGCCCAGACGGTCGAGCGAGGCGTCGATCCCCTCCATGATATGTTTTCTGGACAGACCGCGCTGGGTCGGTTTGTCGCCCATCACCGAATGAACCTTGGTGGCCAGGACATATTCGTCCCGCGGCGCCATTTCCCGCAGCAGGGCGCCGACAACGCGTTCGCTTTCGCCCATGGAGTACATGTCCGCCGTATCGAAAAACGTGATGCCGCGTTCGATGGCTCGTCGCATGACCGGTCGGGATTGATCCAAATCCATGATCCAACTGCGCCAGTTGGGATCGCCGAAGGTCAGTGTGCCGAGACAGAGACGGGAGACCATCAAGCCGGAATGGCCGAGATTGATATAGTCCATTTGCTTAGCCTTTATCTATCGATGCCGAGAGCGCGGCCGAGAACGTCGAACAGCCGCGCCATGTCCGTTTCGTTGTTGTAGAGATGCGGAGTCAACCGCATGGAGTCGCCCCGAATGCTGGCATAAACCCGCTCCGACGCCAAGCGTGCCAACAAGTCGTCCGGCATGCCGTCCGGAAACCTAAGGCCAAGGAAGTGACCGGCCCGCAGTTCCGGCGGGCTCACCTTTAGACCCATATCCATGGCTTCGGCGGCGATTCGATCGGTCATGGTCCGCAGCGTCGTCTGGATGTTGTCGACGCCCCAATCGAGCAATTGCGTTAAGGCGGCGACCGCCATGGGCATTTGACCGAAATAGGCGCCTTCGCCCATGTCGAAACGCCTTGCGCCGGGTTGGAAATCCATTCGGTAGTCGACCAGCCGGGCGAAGTCCTCGCTGCCTTGGCGGGCGATCCAGTTGTATTCCAGCGGCGTTCCGTCCTGATGCTCCGGGGCGACATAAAGAAAACCCAAGGTATAGGGACCGAGCATCCACTTGTATCCCGCGGCGACCATGAAATCCGGCTGGATTTCCCGCACGTCGAAGGGCAGGGCGCCGATCGATTGGGTCAGGTCGAGCACCAGCTTGGCGCCGACCTCTCGGCAGCGCTCACCGACAGCTTTTAGATCGACGATGCTACCGTCTGTCCAATGGCAATGGGGCAGGGCGATGACGGCGGTGTCGCTATCGATGGCGGTCAGGATCGGTTCCGTCCAACCGCTGTTGCTCGGCCGGCGGATCGTGATCAACTTGGCCTCGCTCGCTGCCGCTTTCTCCCGCCAGGCATAGACGTTCGAGGGAAATTGATCTTCCAACACGATCAGGTTTTGCCCGCGCGAAACCGGGATGTTTGCCGCCGCGGTGGCAATGCCGTAGCTGGCCGCCGGTACGCTGGCGATATCCTCCGGCGAGGCATTGATCAGCTGAGCGAACAGGCGTCGCGCTTCTTCCGGTGTGTAGAAGAAGTCGGGCGGCGCGATTCGCCAGGGTTGGGACTTGCGCGCCGCCGCCTCCTGTCCGATGCGTACGACCTCCCGCGGTAGGGGCGACATATAGGCGCAATTGAAGTAAGCCACGTCATCAGGAATATCGAACAAGTGACGCTGGCAGGGAATCATTTCCAATTCTCCCCGGACAATGTTTTTTGCTGTGCGGCATGATGCGACCCACCTGCGATAAGTCAACGTTTTTGCGGGGAAATGGCAACACCTCTATTGGTATATCCGATTTGCGACCAGAAAATGCTGCATTGCGACAAATCGACCGTTGACATATGGAGGCCGGTCCATAATATCCGCGACTCCGCGATCAAGTCGTCATTTGAAGGATCGAGACAATGAAGCCCAACCAGCGGCCTCTTTTGGCCAATTTTTCCTCGGGCCCTTGCGCCAAACGGCCGGGCTGGTCCCCCGACGTGCTGGAGGACGCGCTGCTTGGTCGATCCCATCGCGCCAAAGAGGGTAAGGCGAAATTGGCCGCCGCGATCGATGGGACCCGCGATCTGCTTGGCATTCCCGACGATTATCAGATCGGCATCGTGCCAGCTTCGGATACGGGCGCGGTTGAAATGGCGCTCTGGTCGCTTCTGGGCGCGCGGGGCGTCGACCTGCTGGCCTGGGAAAGTTTCGGCAAGGGCTGGGTGACCGACGTGGTCAAGCAGCTCAAGATCGAAGATGTCCGCGTCCTGGAGGCGGATTACGGTGATATTCCGGATTTGACCCGCGTCGATTTCAACCGGGATGTGGTGTTCTGCTGGAACGGTACCACTTCCGGCGTGCGGGTTCCGAACGCGGACTGGATCGCCGACGAGCGGGCCGGGTTGACCATATGCGACGGTACCTCGGCCGTTTTCGCCATGGAGATGGATTGGGCCAAGCTCGATGTTGTCACCTTTTCCTGGCAGAAGGTGCTGGGCGGCGAGGCTCAGCATGGCATGCTGGTGTTGAGCCCACGGGCCGTGGAACGGCTAGAGAAATACACGCCGTCCTGGCCTTTACCGAAGCTTTTCCGTCTGACCAAAAACGGCAAGCTAAACGCCGGCGTTTTCCGCGGCGAAACCATCAATACCCCCTCCATGCTTTGCGTCGAAGATTATCTCGATACGCTTGCTTGGGCCGGCCGCGTCGGCGGATTGCAGGGGCTGATCGACCGGGCAGAAGCGAATACGAGAATTCTAAGCGACTGGGTACAGGCGACGCCATGGATCGACTTTCTGGCCCGAGATCCCGCGACCCGATCTTGCACATCCGTTTGTCTGACGATCACGGCGGGTTGGTTCGCCGCACTGACGCAGGATGAGCAGGCCGCGGCTGCCAAGCGGATGGTCGCGTTGTTGGATGAGGAAGAGGTGGCTTACGACATCGGCGCTTATCGCGACGCGCCGCCGGGCTTGCGTATCTGGTGCGGCGCAACTGTCGAACAGAGCGATTTGCGCGCCTTGCTGCCTTGGCTCGAATGGGCTCATGGCGAGCTTGAGCAGTCCGCCCGACCGGCCGCGTAGAGCGAGTGGAAACGATGGTAAAAGTTCTGATTTCCGACAAAATGAGCCCGCTGGCGGCGCAGATTTTCGCGGACCGTGGGGTAGAGGTCGACGTCAAGCCGGGGATGAGCCCGGAGGAATTGACGGCCTGCATCGCCGATTATGACGGTCTTGCCATCCGGTCTTCGACCACGGTCACGCCGGAGGTGCTGGCGGCGGCGACAAATCTAAAAGTCGTCGGCCGGGCCGGGATTGGCGTCGACAATGTCGATCTGGACGCCGCCACGGCAAGCGGCGTGTGCGTGATGAATACCCCGTTCGGCAACTCGATCACGACGGCCGAACATGCGGTGGCGATGATGATGGCTCTGGCCCGCGACATTCCGGACGCCAATGCCTCGACCCACGCCGGCAAATGGGAGAAAAGCCGGTTTATGGGCGTGGAGCTGTTCGCTAAAACCCTCGGCATCATCGGCTGCGGCAATATCGGCGCCATCGTCGCCGAGCGGGCGCTGCGGCCTGAAGATGAAGGTACGTCGCCTTCGATCCCGTTTCTATCGGCCGAACGCGCGCGCGAACTGGGCGTGGAAAAGGTCGAACTCGACGATCTGCTGCGCCCGCGCCGACTTCATCACGCTTCACACGCCGCTCACCGATCAGACCACGCGGCATCATCAATCGACGCCGCCGAACCATCGCCAAGATGAAACCCGGCGTTCGTCATCATCAATTGCGCCCGCGGCGGGCTCGTCGTGGAAAAGGACCTCAGGGCCGCGCTGGCGAGTCGGGTCAAGGTGGCCGGCGCCGCGCTCGACGTGTTCCCGGAGGAGCCGGCGAAGGAAAGCCCATTATTCGGCCTTGGCAATGTGATCGCGACGCCTCATCTTGGCGCGGCGACGACGGAGGCACAGGAAAATGTGGCCGCTCAAGTGGCCGAACAAATGTCCGATTTCCTGCTCAACGGCGCCGTCACCAATGCGTTGAATATGCCGTCGGTTTCCGCTGAGGAGGCGCCGCGCCTGGCGCCCTATTTCGAACTGGCCCACGAATTGGGCAGTTTCGCCGGCCAATTGACCATGACGGCGGTGGAAGCGGTGCATATCGAATATGAAGGCCATGTCGCCGAATTGAACACGCGTCCGTTGACCGCCCTGGTTTTGGAAGGTCTGCTGCGGTCCCTGATCACCACGGTGAACATGATCAATGCCCCGATCATTGCCAAGGAGCGGAATATCGACGTCCGCGAAACCCGGCATCAGCGGCCGGGCGATTATCAGACCTTGATTCGCGTTACCGTAACCACGGAGGCGCAGACCCGGGATGTCGCCGGTACCTTGTTCGCCGGCCAGCGGCCCCGTGTTGTCCAGGTCAAGGGCATCAAGCTTGAGGCGGAACTGGGCGAGCATATGCTCTATGTGACCAATGCTGACAAGCCTGGCTTCATCGGTGCGCTCGGCACTACGCTGGGCGACGCCGGCGTGAATATCGCCACGTTCCACCTTGGCCGCCGGCCGGAAGGCGGCGACGCCATCGCACTGGTCGAGGTGGATGAGCCCATCAGCGAAGATATCTTGCATAAAGTACGCAACCTGCCCAACGTACGGCAGGCGCAAAGCCTGACATTCTGATACACTCGCGCATGTGATGAAAAACGACGCCGAACGCGCCCTGCTGCCGGAAGGCCTGCACGACGAGTTGCCGCCGGAAGCCGAGCATGAAGCCGTCGTGCTCGACGGCCTGACGCGCGCATT
Source organism: Alphaproteobacteria bacterium (assembly GCA_965216645.1). Taxonomy (GTDB): domain Bacteria; phylum Pseudomonadota; class Alphaproteobacteria; genus CBDCGJ01. The sequence continues at coordinate 105,748 of CBDCGJ010000047.1, forward strand.
TTCGGCCTATGGCTACGAACGGGTGAAACCGCCCCTGGTCGAATTCGAGGAAAGCCTGCTCACCGGTCCCGGCGCCGGCGTCTCGCGCCATATGTTCCGGCTGATGGATCCGATCTCGCAACGCATGATGGGCGTGCGGTCGGACATGACGACGCAGGTGGCGCGGATCGCCACGACCCGATTGGCGCGGGCGCCACGACCGCTGCGGCTGTTCTACACCGGGCAGGTCTTGCGCGTGCGCGGCAGTCAATTGCGGCCGGAACGGCAATATACCCAAGCCGGTGCCGAGTTGATCGGCGCCGACAGTGCCGCGGGGGATGCGGAGATCATTCTGCTCGCCGTCGACGCGCTGCGCGCCGTCGGCGTGTCAGATCTTTCGGTCGACTTGACTTTGCCGTCGCTGACGCCGGCGATGTGCACGGCGGCGGGCCTTTCGTCCGAAGAGACATCGCGGATTTGCGTTGCCTTGGACCAGAAAGACGGCGCGGCGATCGATGCGATCGCGGACCGGAGCCGTGCCGATTTCCATGCCCTTATGCGGGCCGCCGGGCCGGTAGAGAGCGCGATGGCGGCACTCGAAGCAATCAATTTGCCGCCCGCGGGCGTCGCGCTTCGCGATAAGCTCTCCGCCGTGATCGCGGCTTTGCGGGAGGAGGACGGCGAATTGACGCTGACCGTCGACCCTGGCGAAAATCGTGGTTTCGCCTACCAGACCGGCGTCAGCTTCACCTTGTTCGCGAAAGGCGTGCGCGGCGAACTGGGGCGGGGCGGTCGTTACGACCTGGACAGCGGCGAAAGTGCGATTGGGTTCACGCTGTATCTCGACAGCTTGCTGAGGGCAACGCCGGAGCCGGCGACGCCGGCGCGGGTTTACTTGCCGCATGGCACATCGCCTGACATCGGTAACCGTCTGCGTGCCGATGGTTGGCAAACCGTGCGGGCCTTAAATGGAAAAGAGCCGGATCTGGACGTTGCCGCCAAGGCAAGCGGCTGCACCCATATACTGACGGATGGAAAGCCGGTGGTCTTGGACTGACGACCGCCGGTAAATCGAAGGGGAGATGCCATGGCCAATGTGGCCGTCATTGGGTCCCAGTGGGGGGACGAGGGAAAAGGTAAGATCGTCGACTGGTTGTCGGAGCGCGCCAGTGTCGTTGTCCGCTTTCAAGGCGGTCACAATGCCGGCCACACGCTGGTGATCGACGGCGAGGTCTATAAGCTGGCCTTGCTGCCGTCGGGCATCGTAAGACCCGGAAAAATGTCGATCATCGGCAATGGAGTGGTCTTGGACCCATGGGCCATGGTCGATGAGATCGAACGGCTTAGCGCCCAGGGCGTTGAGATCACCACGGACAATTTCCGCATTGCCTATAACGCCTGTTTGATCCTACCCGTGCATCGTCAACTCGATATTCTGCGGGAAGGCAATGGCGGCGCCGGCGCCATCGGTACGACTAAGCGCGGCATCGGTCCGGCCTATGAGGACAAGGTCGGCCGCCGGGCGATCCGGGTCGCCGATCTGGCCGACCTGGATACGCTGGACGGTAAGATCGACCGTCTCTTGGCGCACCACAATCCGCTTCGGAAAGGATTAGAGCAAGCGCCGATCGACAAGGGCGAGCTGCGCGCCCAATTGGTCGAGATCGCGCCCAAAGTGTTGCAGTTCGCCGGTAATGTCTGGCGGGAATTGGACGGTGCCCGCCGGCGCGGTGAGCGCATTCTGTTCGAAGGCGCGCAGGGCACCATGCTGGATATCGATCACGGGACCTATCCCTATGTCACGTCGTCCAACGTCGTCGCGGGGCAGGCGGCCGTCGGCAGCGGCATGGGGCCGGATGCCATCGATTTCGTGCTCGGCATTACCAAGGCTTATACCACACGGGTCGGCAACGGACCTTTCCCCACCGAGTTGACAGATAAGATTGGACAGAAGCTTGGCGAGCGCGGCCATGAGTTCGGTACCAATACCGGACGGCAACGCCGCTGCGGTTGGTTCGACGCGGTGATGGTCCGCCAAGCGGTCCGCGTCGGCGGCATTCATGGCATTGCCCTGACCAAGCTCGACGTTCTCGACGGCTTCGAGGAGTTGAAAATCTGCGTCGGCTACGAACTGGACGGCGATCTCCTAGATCACTTTCCGCTGGAGCCGGCGGCGCAGGCGCGTGTGCAACCGATTTACGAGAGCATGCCCGGCTGGCCCGAAAGCACGGAAGGGGCCCGGACATTCTCCGAACTTCCGGCGGCTGCCGTGAAATATGTGGTCAGGGTGGAAGAACTGATCGGCGCTCATGTCGCGCTCTTGTCAACCAGTCCGGAGCGTGAAGACACGATCCTGATGCGCGATCCGTTCGCGGATTAGCTATCCGGCAACTCGACCAGGCCCTCGATCACATATGTCGGTCGGTGTCGATCGTCCGCCGGTGGATTGTTCCCGTCGCTGATCCAAACACTATCCATCCCGACGCCGGCTGCACCGCCGACATCGCGCGTCAGATTGTCGCCGGCATATACTGCGTCCGCCGCTGCGACGCCGCAGGCGGACAACGCCTGTTGAAACAGGTATGACGATGGTTTGACATGGGTGGTGTCGGACGAGAAGACCATGACCTCAAACAGCTCCGCAATGCCCGCTGCGGCAAAGCTGTCCAGCCAAGCTTGCTTCTTCGCCCAGATATCGCTGATCACGCCCATGCGGCGGCGGGCGGCGAGGCGGTGTAAGGCATCGGCGAAATCGGTCGGGATATGGCCGAGCTCGTGGCTGGCGAAGGTTTCTTCCAGCAGCTTACGCTCGGCCCGGTCGATACCCCAATCCGCGGTCGCGTTGGCGATGCCCTCCGTGAGCGGCGGGAACCGCGTATGGAAGGCGGGGTCAACATAACGCGCTTTCATATAGTCGATGCAGCCGCGGATCGCCGCATTGACCTGATTGTCCGGCAGACGATGCCCGCCCAGGTGTCGATAGGCTTCAGCGAAGTTTTCGTCAGGACCGAAGCGGTCCTGGCCGAACATAAAGGTGCCGTTGACGTCGAGCAGGATCAGCTCATAACGGTCGGCGATCTTCTCTGACATTTTTACGGTGGGGCTAGGTTCTAGGTCCCATGGCGCTGATCGAAGGCCGCCTTGCGCACCGCTTTCTGCAGCTTCTCGAAGGCGCGAACCTCGATTTGCCGTACCCGTTCCCGGCTGATGCCGTAAACGTTCGAGAGTTCCTCGAGCGTCGACGGGTCTTCGCTCAACCGCCGTTCCGTCAGAATATGCTGCTCCCGTTCGTTTAGGCCTTTCATGGCCTCCATCAGCATATCCTTGCGGTTGTTGAACTCCTCGCTTTCGGCTAACACGGTTTCCTGATCGTCATGCTCGTCGACCAACCAGTCCATCCACTCGCCTTCGCTGTCCGCCCGCATCGGCGCGTTCAGGGAATTGTCCGGCGCCGCCAGTCGGCGGTTCATGGACACGACTTCGTCTTCGGAGACATTGAGCCGCTCGGCGATTTCCTTGACGTTTTCGGGCCGCAGGTCGCCTTCTTCAATGGCTTGGATCTGCCCTTTCACCTTACGCAGGTTGAAGAACAGTTTCTTCTGCGCTGCCGTCGTGCCCATTTTCACCAGAGACCAGGAGCGCAGGATATATTCCTGGATATTGGCGCGGATCCACCACATGGCATAGGTAGCGAGGCGGAAGCCGCGTTCCGGCTCGAACCGCTTCACGGCCTGCATCAAACCGATATTGCCTTCGGATATCAGTTCGGCCACGGGCAAGCCGTAGCCTCGGTAACCCATAGCGATCTTTGCCACCAAGCGAAGATGGCTGGTCACCAGTTTATGTGCCGATTCCGCGTCCTCATGTTCGCGCCAACGTTGGGCCAACATGTATTCTTCTTCATGCGCCAGCATGGGGAATTTGCGAATTTCCTGTAAATAGCGCGACAGGCTGCCTTCCGGGCTGATCGCCGGCAGATTGCCGCTAGGCACATTTCCAGATGTGGTTGTCGTGTTCGCCATGTTGTTGCTGTGCTCCCCTCTCGGGCTTTCGCCCGCTGTTTCGGGTCGATCTGTCCCGAAATGATACGCCAAAAGGCGCCTTTTGTCAATATACCTGAGTAATTCAGTTGGTCATTTGGGGTGGGAATGAATCTCTATATCTGACACTAGCCTCTCATAGTCATATGGGGGCGCGGCGTCGAAACGCAAGGCATCGCCGGTCACAGGGTGGTGAAAGCCCAAAACAGCGGCATGCAGGGCCTGGCGCGGAAACGTCCTCAACTCGTCGGCCAATGCACGTGCAAATTGTGCGGCGCGACCGCGCGACAAATCGCCATAGAGTGGATCGCCGATGACTGGATGACCGATGTGGCTGAGATGCACCCGGATCTGATGGGTGCGCCCGGTCTCCAACCGGCAGAGCAGTTCCGCCGCATCGATACCGAACGGCCGGATCAGTTCGAAATGCGTAACCGCCCGTTTGCCGTTGCGCGTCACCACCGCCATCTTTTGCCGGGAGACGGGATGACGACCGATATCGCCTTCGATCCGGCCGCTGGATGGCGAGGGCAACCCCCATACCAAGGCACGATAGGCCCGTTCGATATCGTGCCGGGCAAACAGCGTCGACAGGCCGGTATGGGCTTGATCGTGCTTGGCGGCGACCATCACACCGCTGGTATCCTTGTCCAAGCGATGCACGATGCCCGGCCGCTTGACGCCGCCGATCCCCGACAGGCTTTCGCCGCAATGTCCGATCAAGGCATTGACCAGGGTACCGCTCGGATTGCCGGGTGCGGGATGGACGACCAATCCAGGGGGCTTGTTGACGACGATCAGATGTTCGTCCTCGAACAAAATATCGAGCGGTATGTCCTCACCCTCCGGCGTCGGCTCCGCCGCCGGCGGAAATCTCCACCGATACCGCCATGCCGGGTTTGACCCGCAGGGAGGGGTCCGATATCGTCGCGCCGCCGATCCGCACCTGACCCGCCTTGACCAGCGATTTGATCCGCATGCGGAAAGCTCGGGTATCCGGTCGGCAAGCCAACGGTCGAGCCGAGCTCCGGCCTGGTCGTCGGAAACGATGAATTTGGAGACCTGATCGTTCATGTCCGAACATTGGACCGAAAACACGAAGGCACTCAAGATATCGATTGCCGTCATGACCGCCTTATTGGTGATCGGTCTGATCGTGCTGGTCGTCGGCATGGCGCGGACCGCCGGCAAATTGAGCCGGGGAGACAGCGTAGCGATGGTGGGCGAACATCGGGTGACGATACCGACCGGCAGTCGTGTTCAAAGCGTCAGTGCCGATGGCGGGCGGCTTTATGTCACGCTCGAGGGCGCGGACGGGACGACGATCCTAATTCTAGACGGATCGACCGGACAACAGCTCGGCGCATTCCGCCTCGGCCCGCCATGACCGTGTCGATTGCGCGCCGGGATTTGGAGCGTCTGAGGCAATGGGCGTCGGATGCTTATCCGAATGAGGCCTGCGCCATGCTGCGCGGACGGGGGGAGCGGATTACGGATGTGGTCTGGGCGGAGAATGTGGCGGAAGACCGCCGCCGCACTTTCGAAGTCGATCCGCGCGTCCTGTTGCGCATTCAACGCGAGGCACGGGATGGCGGGGACGAGTCTATCGGGGTTTTTCACTCCCATCCAAGTGGCGATGCCAAGCCGTCGTCGACCGATCTGGCGCGGGCCTGGCAGCCGGACTTCATTTGGCTGATTATGGCGTTCGACGACACCGGACTTGTGGCAACGGCCGCCTATCGGTCGAACCGAAACGAGGAAGCATTCACCGTACTCGAACTGTCGGTGCGGGACTGTGTAATGGAGTAGTACGAGGATGTTGAATTTTTCCAGTGACAACGCCTCCGGCGTCAGCTCGCAAATCATGGCGGCACTGAATGACGCCAATGCCGGCGCCGCCATGGCTTATGGAAACGACGACGCGACGGCAGCGGCGCAGGCGGCGATTGCCGCGTTGTTCGAAACCCAATGCGCGGTCTATCCCGTGGCCACGGGGACGATCGCCAACGTGCTGGCCTTGTCGACCCTTTGTCCACCCCATGGCGCCATCCTGTGCCATGAAATGGCGCATATTTACGAAGACGAATGCGGCGCGCCGCAGATGTTTACCGGCGGGGCGAAGCTGCGGCCATTGACGGGCGCGCATGCGAAGATCTCCGCGGAAGATCTCGATCGCGTCATTCGCGGTGCCGGACTTGGCTTCGTCCATGCCTCGCAACCTTCCGTCGTCTCGATCACTCAGATCACGGAATTGGGGACGGCCTACACGCTCGACGAAGTGAAAGCGATCGCCGAGGTTTGCCATAGCCACGGGCTGTTCCTACATATGGACGGTGCGCGGTTCGCCAATGCGGTGGTCGCGCTCGATTGTGCGCCGGCGGATGTTACGTGGCGGCAAGGCGTCGACGTGATGTCCTTCGGCGCCACGAAAAACGGCGCCATGGCGGCGGAAGCGGTGGTTTTCTTCAATTCCGATCTGGTGCGCGATTTCGAGTTCCGCCGCAAGCGTGCGGGCCAGCTGTTCTCCAAAATGCGCTTTATCTCGGCGCAATTGGCAGCCTATGTGGCGGACGGACATTGGCTCGACAATGCCCGGCAGGCTAACGCCATGGCGGCGCGATTGTCCGAGGGGTTGCTGGCGCAGGTGCCGGGCGCGTCGCTGTTCGCGCCTGTCGATGGCAATGAGGTCTTCGTGAACTTGCCGGGGCAAGTGATCGAAACCATGCAGAATGCCGGCGTGCTTTGCCATCGCTGGGCGGACCAGGATACGGTGCGTTTGGTCTGCTCCTTCAACACCAAAGCCGACGCGGTCGACCGGGTCATCGAGATCGCCGCCGGCGCTTGACCGGGCGCGGCCCTGTTGATAGGTGTTGCCCAACGCCATCCCGCGACGGCCCCTTCGTCTAGCGGTCTAGGACGCTGGCCTCTCACGCCAGAAACACGGGTTCGAGTCCCGTAGGGGTCACCAACTATTGTAAACGGTCAGTGACCAGGCGGGCAGATGGCGAATTTGCAATCGGAAATTATCGATTTTCTATCATCGCCGACCGCTCATGGCGGTGCGGCGGTGGAGCGGATCGAGACCCATGCTTCGGTCGTTTTTCTTGCCGGCAACGAGGCTTGGAAGCTCAAGAAAGCCGTCAAGTATCCCTATCTCGACTACAGCACGCGCGAAAGACGGCGTTGGGCCTGCGGGGAGGAAGTTCGGCTGAACCGGCGTACCGCACCCGACATCTATCTGGGTGCCGTGGCATTGCGACGCGACGGGATGGGCGGGCTATTCCTCGACCGGGATGAGGCGGGCGAAGGCGAAGACGTCGATTGGTTGGTGCATATGCGCCGATTCGATCAACGAGATCTGTTGGTCACCATGGCGCGGGAAAATCGGCTCGACCGAGACTTGATGTTGACGCTGGCCGACCGGATCGCCGACTTTCACGGCGCCGCCGAACGCACACCCGATCTCGGCGGACGGGACGCCATGCGCTGGGTCGTCGACGACAATATCGCGGAGCTGCGCGGCGCAGGTGATCTCTTCGACCGAGACTCGGTGGACGATCTCGAGCGTTTATCGTCTGCCGCACTTACGGCCGCCGCGACGGCGCTCGAACGGCGGCGCGGCGCGGGATTTGTCCGTCATTGCCACGGCGACCTGCATCTCGGGAATATCTGTCTGATAAACGGTAGGCCAACCCTATTCGACGGTATCGAGTTCGATCGTGGATTGGCTTGCATCGACACTTTCTACGACCTCTCGTTCCTGCTGATGGACCTGGCGGAAATCGGCGAGACGGGGCATGCCAACCGCTTACTCAATCGCTATCTGGATCGGACGGGGGATTATGACGGCGTCCTCGTTGCTGCCGCTGTTCCAATCCTGTCGCGCGGCGGTACGGGCCAAGGTGACGGCCAGCCGTATCCTCGGCTCGCCGCCGCCGACCGATCCGGCATTGGCGTCCGTCGCCCGAACTTATCTCTCTTGGGCGTTAAGATTTCTTGCGCCGTCAGCGCCCCGGATGCTTGCTATTGGCGGGTTATCGGGTAGCGGGAAAACGACCCTGGCTCTCAATTTGGCCTCCCACATCGGTGAAGCGCCGGGTGCGGTGGTCCTACGCAGCGATGTGCTTCGGAAGCAGATGTTCGACCAGCCGCTTGAGAGGCCGCTGCCGAAGTCGGCCTACACGCCCGATGAAACCGAACGGGTCTATCGACGCCTATTCGAACTGTTGGAAATGATCGTTGGGGCCGGTCGTTCCGTGATTTGCGACGCGGTCTCGTTGCAGTCTTCGGAACGCTCGGCGCTGGCCGATTTGGCTGACCGTATGAACGTGCCATTTCAAGGAATCTGGCTGAACGTCTCGCCGGCCGTCCAGGAAGATCGACTTCGGGCGCGACGGGGCGACGCGTCAGACGCGGATGTCGAGGTCGCCCGTTGGCAACGGCAACAGGACGCGGGCATCGTCGATTGGACCACCGTCGACGCAGACGGCAGCGAGGATGATGTTCTGGAAAGAACCCTGGCCGCATTGACTTGCAATTCGACGTGACGGACTTAACATTGCCCGAGCTGGCCGGAGGACGAGATGACCGAAATCTATAAATTCGACGACAGGCAGATCGATTGGGCGCTGTTCGCCGGATTCGACGATCTTTGGTACTACGTGCTGAACGTCGATCACGACGCCGGCACGGTCGATATGTTGATGAAATTCGCCCCCGGCGCACGCTGCGTGCCCCACGACCATGTCGGTCCGACGAAGACACTTGTGCTCGACGGCGCTCATCATGTCTGGCATTTGAATGGGTCCGATCCGGCGACGGCGAAGGTCAAGACGCCGGGCACTTTTTCGGCCAACGATGGCGGCGAAATGCACCAGGAAGCCGGGGGTCCCGACGGTGCGGTGATCCTGTTGATGATGACCCAGCGGGAGGGGCGGGTCTACGATCTGCTCGACGATGACGGCAAGGTCGTCCGCACGATCACGCTGGCCGATTTCCAACGCGGCCTGGACAAACAAGCCGCCCGCACCGCCGCGTAAGCGCAGCGCGCCGGAGAATGTGAACAACCCCGGTTTGGCGCACCGGGCCGCCTCCGCTATACTTTCGCGACACGCGTTGCATACGGATTTTGTTCTCAAGTCCAGCGAAGGGAGACGCGGATGACATCTCTATCAAGGTTAATCGGATTTTCGGCCGCCCTTGCGATCGGGCTCGCGCTTTGGTCTGCTGGACAGGCGGCGCCCCAGGCGCTCGGCCTGGTGTCTAGCAATGGCGGTATGGAACTGAATTGCGACGGCGACGGATGCCGCGCCGATTTTACCACATTTTGTTTGCAGCAGGACCGTGCCTCGCCAGACCGGGGCACACCCTATCGCGTGGGCAGCGGCACGATCGAAGTGGCGGGTCGAACTGCGAGCGGCGAAGCCGTTGTCCTGGACCCGAAACAAAGTCTCTTTCTCGCCTCCCTACGCAAGCATATGGCGCTACGGGTGCATGTGCCGAAAGCGGTGCTAGAAAAACACGGCTTGGTCAGCGTTTCGATCAATGTGACGGATAATGTGGTGCTGGTTCCGGCTACAATTGCCAACGATCCGAATCCGCATACGGAAGTCGAGGTTGCGATGCTGGGACAATCCATGCGCCAGATCGGTACGGCTTATGTCGATGGCGATCAGGACCGCATGGTCGCGGCCCGGGTCCTGGGTAACATGATCAACCGGTTACCCGAACGCGGCAAGGTCGCGCCGCAAACCCGCCACCGCTACTGGCACGACGCGATGAAGCAGGTCGGGCCGGACGCCGCGCCGCAAGGCATCGACCGCGCCCGTGGCATCTACAAGCTCTGCCGCTGGCTCGCCGATAGGGGGACGCCGAACATGCGTCATTGCCTGGAAACTCACCATGACGACTTCATCCGATATCTGAACTCGAAATATTGGGAACAGTCGAAACCGGTCTTTTGATCGACGTCTATGATCCACGCGGGACAAGCAACGCCAGGACCGCGCCGATCACCGTTGCCGCCGCAATGGCGAGGCCGAAACTCTCGAAGCCCGCGGTGGCGAAGAGCCAGCCGCCGCCCATGGCGGCGGTGAGCCAGCCGACGCTGGCCATGGAGCCGTTCAATCCCATGACCGTACCGCGCACCTGCTCCGGTACTTCCGCCAGCGCCGCCATCAGCGAGGGCCGCGCCAGCGCGTTGAACAGCGCAAACACGAAGCCAAGGACGACGGTCGTCAGCACGGTCGGGTGCCACATGAACCAAGCCAGACCTGTCGCGCCCGCGAGCAGCAAAGTGGTTGCGTAACTGAGCCGGCGGTTGGGAAAACGGTCGGCCAACTGTCCGCCGAGGATTGTGCCCAGAATGTTTCCGAGCGCATAAACGAAAAGAGGCATGGCCACATCCTGCAATTCGAGGTCATGGGCGGTGCGTAGATAGGCCGGATAGTAGAAGGCGGCGAGGCCAAAGCAGATGCGTTCCGCCACCAGACTGGCCAGTAGGCATAAGACGGATGGCGTTAAGGCGTCGCGCAGGGGAATGGTTGGGCTCGCCTGGGTGGCTTTCGCCGCCGCGCCGCCTTGCGGTTTCGTCGTCAGATACAAGGCCAGGGCGGCGATCAACGCCAATCCGGCCATGTAGACATGGACACCGCGCCAGCCGGAGCTGGCGCCGAGCCAGGCGGCCAGCGGTACGCCGATCAGCAATGTCAGCGATTGGCCGGTCATCACCCAGCCGAGGGCACGGCCGCGTTGGGAATCGTGAACTCGGATCGCGATCTCCGCCATCACCGTGCCGGTATGGGCACCGCAACACAGGCCTGCCAGCGTGACCCAGGCGATCACCGCGTAAAAATGCGCACTCAAGCTGACCGCGGTAAGGGCGGCAAACAACGTGATCAGGCTGCCGACCATGAAGATACGTCGGCCCCAGCGGTCGGAAGCGCGGCCGGCCGCGTAGGAGGAGACGCCCCAAGCCACAGAGGTGACGCCGAACAGGTTCGCCACCATAGGCAGGGTCACCTCGAGGTCCGCCGCCATGTCGATCAACAAGGGCGCGCGGGAACTGCCGCTGGCGGTCACCGCGAACATGCCGAGGCAGGCCGCCACGATCAAGGGCCAGGGCATGGCGCGCGCTGTCGACGCGCCGACTTGGTCTGCGGATGTCGACATTCGAGTCCGTTAGCGCGGCCAGTCGCGTAGGTTGATCAAGCCGCCGTCGATCGGCAGCAAAACGCCGGTGACCCAGCGCGCTTCGTCGCTCGCCAAATAGACCATGCCATAGGCGATATCCCAGGCGGTGCCCTCGGTCTGCATCGGCACCATTTTCCGCCGCCGTTGCCGTCCTTCCTCACCGAGATGGGCGACCATGGGCGTGTGGACGGATCCGACCACGATGCAGTTACAACGGATGTTTTCCGTCGCGAAATCGGCGGCGATCGATCGGGTCAAGCCATGCAGGCCAGCCTTGGCGGCGGCATAGGCGGCCGCCCCCGTGCCATGATGGGCAATCAAACCGCGCGCGCCGGCAATGGAGGAGATATTGATGATCGAGCCGCCGCCCGACCGCCGCATGGCCGGCACCGCGGCACGGGCGCAAAGCATGGCGGAGGTCAGATTGACGTCTATCACATGGTGCCAATCTTCTTCCGTGACCGCTTCGACAGTGGCGGGATTACCGACTCCGACATTGTTGCAGAGTACGTCGACCCGGCCATAGCGCTCTTCGGCGGCGCGCACGAGTGCTTCGGTGTCTTCGCCGCTGGTGACGTCCGCGGCGAACACGCTGGCCTCGCCTCCTTCCTCCGCGATCTCCGCCCGCAAGCTTTCGGCGCGCTCGGCGGAGCGGTTGACCAGCAGGACTTTCGCACCCTCCCGCGCTGACTGGATCGCCATGGCCTTGCCGGTGCCGACCCCTTCGCCGCGCGACGCGGCACCTGTGATAATTACGACCTTGCCGTCCAGACGACCCGTCATGGCGCGATACCCTCTATTGAATGCTGAGCGGGGTTTTGCCCCGAATGAATAGCTCTTTTTAACCCGTCGGGCTGGTTTTGCCCATCAAATGTTTGCGCGCCTCGTCGTCCCAGTTGCCCGTGGGCTTGCCAAACTCGCGTCCGACCTCATAGCCGCGGCGCAGACCCGGGCGTGCCTTCAAGGCGTCGTACCATCGCCGTAGATTGGGATATTGGGAGAGGTCGATGTTCTGGCGCTTGTAAGTCAGGACCCACGGCCAGCAGGCCATATCGGCGATCGAATAATCGCCGCAAATATGGTCCCGGCCGTCAAGCCGCCGGTCCAGAACCGCGAACAGTCGCATGACTTCCTTGGTATAGCGTTCCTGGGCGTAGGGGATTTTCTCCGGCGCATAGAACAGAAAATGCCCGTTCTGGCCCAGCATGGGGCCGAGGCCGCCCATCTGCCACATTAGCCATTCCGTCACTTCGGTCCGGCCACGCAGGTCGCGCGGCATGAACTTTCCCGTCTTCTCGGCGAGATAGAGCAGGATCGCACCCGACTCGAACACCGAGATCGGGGCGCCGCCATCGGGCGGGTCATGGTCGACGATGGCCGGCATCCGGTTGTTCGGGCTGATCGCCAGGAACTCCGGTTCGAACTGATCGCCGCGGCCGATATTGATCGGGACGATCTTGTAATCCAATTCCATCTCCTCCAATGCAATGGAAAGTTTCCAGCCGTTGGGTGTGGGCCAATAGTAGGCGTCGATCATGCCTGTCCTTTCTTCTCGGTCGTTGCGCGACGGGCGGCGCGGCTCGCAATTCTTTTGCTGTACAGGCTCAATAGCCCCTTGTCCGCTTCCCAGCCGAGGATTTGTTCGGTACCGCCGGTCTTTTCGAAATTCGCCGCGCCCCATTGTAGGCGGCGGTCCAACGTGGCGAGCAGTCTCGGCAAGTCCGCGTCCTCTTGGCAGTAACTTGCCATGGCGACGGTGAGTGCCGCCATCTCGTCGGCGAGATCTTCGTCAAAACTTCGGCTATGCCGAAGTAGAAATGCCGCGGCAGCCAGCATGACGAATTTCGGCTCCGCCCAGCCAAAGCGTCGAATGCGAGCGCCGTCGAAGATATTCCGTGCGTCGACCTCAACCTCTGTTAAGTCGGCAAAACCCTGGCTCATCGCCGCGAGAAATCGCGGCGCCTCGCGATGGCGGAGGGTTAGGCCGCCGCTATCCCGAGGTGCCAGAACGCAGACTTGCTCCTCAGCCTCGTCCAACGCCGTGATCAAGAGGAAATCGACGATCGCGGATTGGGCGATCCAGGATTTGGCGCCGGTCAACCGGAACTCACCGTCCTCATGAATTAGGCGGGTGGCGATTGGCGCCGATGCATGGGTTTTTTCTTCGCTGGCCGCAAACGCATACCAACCGCACCGCCGCAGCTCGGGAAAGGTCTGGCGAATGGCGGCCTGATATCCAGCAACGAATATCCAGGGCAAACGGTCGGCCATCAGTCCGCCGAGTATAGCGGCGTCCACTGGGGCTCGGGATTGCATATGGTGTTTGGCATAGATCCTATAGAAGTCGGCTTCGGTCGGTGCCCGCGCGTCGGCCCATTCGCCGGACAGGGCGTCGTCGATCAGCGTGCCGGTGTTCACGCTGGGGCCAGTCTGACACTAATGGTGTCGCCGGGCGCAACGGCGGCCAATAGCCGCAAATCGTCCAAGGCGTCCGCCCAGATGTTACAGGGGCTGGCTAAACGAATTTCGTCGCCATGGGAGATCGGGGTGGGGCCATAGCCGAGGGCGATCGCAGGGCCGTCCGGCCAGTAGGCGACTTCGCCCAGCTCGACCACGGCCTTGGCATCCGCTTCGCGCGTGCAGTCGACGCCGCAGGAGAAGTACACCTCGTCGCCCCATGTCATGGCGCTGGTTTCTATGGGTAGGGCGGCGACGAGGGCGTCGGCCGTCGGCGTGTCACGGGTCCGCAGCCGAATGCTCACCGTACCGGCGTCGATCACGAGTGTCTGGCTCATGGTCAAGTTACTAGCAGGCCACCACGTTGACCGCCAGTCCGCCTTGGCTTGTCTCCTTATATTTGGCCGACATGTCGCGGCCGGTCTCGTACATGGTCTTGATGACGCCGTCGAGGGGCACCACGTGATTACCATCGCCGCGCAAGGCCAGGGCGGCAGCATTCACCGCTTTCACCGCGCCCATACCGTTTCGCTCGATACAGGGGATTTGCACCAGTCCGCCGATCGGATCGCAGGTCATGCCCAGATGATGTTCCAACAGCGATTTCGGCCGCGTTCTCGATCTGGGCATTGCTGCCGCCCAGCGCCGCGGCAAGCCCGGCGGCGGCCATGGCGGAGGCGGAGCCGACTTCGCCCCTGACATCCGACCTCCGCCCCGGAGATCGGAAGCGTTATGCTTGATTAAACCCCCGATCGCCGCGGCCGTCAGCAGGAAGTCGCGGATACCGGCCTGATCGGCGCCAGGACAGAAGTCGCGATAGTAGCGGATCGTCGCTGGAATGATACCTGCGGCGCCATTGGTCGGCGCGGTGACCACGCGGCCGCCGGCGGCATTTTCCTCGTTGACCGCCAGTGCGAACAGATTGATCCAGTCCATAACCTCGTGTTGGTACACTTTGTTGCTGCCCGGTCCGGGCGGTCAATTGAATCGTGGATCGCCTTGGCGCGGCGCTTCACGTTCAGGCCGCCGGGCAATAGACCCGACGTCCGAGAGGCCCGCGTCGATGCAATCGCTCATCTGCTGCCAAATCCGGTCGAGGCCCACGGAGATTTCCTCGCCGCCGCGATGCTCGCGCTCGTTGGCTCGTTTCATGTCGGCGATCGACAGTCCGGAAACCTTGCCCATGTCCAACATGGCGTGGGCGCAGTTGAAGGGATAGGGGTATCGTCGCCTGGATACAGCGCCTTTCTTGTCGATCGCTAACTCTTCCCGATCAAGGACAAAGCCGCCACCGACGGAGTAGTATTCGCGCTCGACCAGAGGTGTGCCATCCCCTGCCGAAGCGGTAAACCGCATCCCGTTGGCATGCAGCGGCAGAGCCGGCCCCAGCTCAAACATCAGGTCCCGCCGACGGTTAAACGCAACGTGGCCGAAGGGTGGCAGGTCGAAGCCACTGTCCTCATCCAACCGCGCCAATTGAATGTCGCCGGTCGTTGGATCGAAGGTTTCCGGATCATGACCCATCAAGCCGAAACAGACCGCCCGGTCGCTGTGATGCCCAATGCCGGTATGGGCGAGCGAGCCGTACAGGCGAACCTGCAGATGCGCGGCGGCCTGCCCCGCCCGCCGTTTCCGCCAGAAGCTCGACGAAACGGCGGGCGGCGATCATCGGGCCAACGGTAATGGGAACTCGACGGCCCAATGCCGATCGTGAATATGTCGAAGACGCTGATGAACATGCCGTGGTCCCGGCTCCTAATCCGAACGTCCAGAGCAATTTCGCCGGCGCTCCCTGCCGCGTCTAGTCAAATTCGCGACCGATATCCGATCTCCCTCGCCACCCTGCTTGGCAGCGCCCACGGGTGGGCTGTAAGGTCGAAAAAGGAATTTCGACAATCAGATGGCGAGAAGAAGATATGAAACTTGGCATGGTCCTGCGCATGGCCGGCGCGCACTACGATATCGATATGGATCTGGTCCGCGAGGTCGAGGAGCCCGGCTATGACAGCATTTGGACTTCGGAAGCCTGGGGCTCCGACGCGATCTCGCCGGCGGCCTGGGTATTGGCCCAGACAAGCAAGATCAAAGTCGGTACAGGTATCATTCAGATGCCGACCCGCACGCCGGCCCTGGCGGCGATGACCGCCATGACGTTGCAGGATCTCTCCGGCGGTCGTTCCATCCTGGGTATCGGTCCCCTCCGGCCCGCAGGTGATCGAGGGCTGGCACGGCTTGCCATTCGGTCGACCGCTGACCCGGACCCGGGAATATGTCGACATCGTCCGTAAGGTGCTGGCACGCCGCGAGCCGCTGCGGCATGACGGTTACCATTATCAAAATCCCGTATACCGGCGAAGGGTCGACGGGGCTCCGGCAAGCCGTTGAAAAGCATTCTGCACGGCGATCCTGAGGCGCTGAAGATCGTCACCGGCACGATATCGCCGGCCGGCGTGCGCACAGCGGCGGAAGTCGTCGATGGCATGATCCCCGTGTTCATGAACCCGGACAATTTCGGTTATTTCGAAGGGCCTTTGAACGAGGGTTTCGCCAAGGCCGGTGGCGGCAAGGGTCTGGCCGATTTCGCCGTGACCCCGTTCTGCACGGTCAATCTCAATGATGATCTGGACGCCGCGCGGGCGCCGGTGAAAGATCATCTGGCGCTTTATATCGGTGGCATGGGCGCGCGCGACAAGAACTTCTACAACGACTATGCCAAGCGGCTCGGCTACGAAGCCGAAGCGGCGGCGATCCAGGATCACTTCTTGGCCGGCCGTCGGGCGGAGGCCGCGGCGGCGGTTCCCGACCGTTTGGTTGACGAAGTGTCGCTGGTCGGGCCGAAGGAGAAGATTGTCGAGCGCTTGCAGGATTGGCAGCAAGCGGCCAAACGAGGCCATGTCGACACCATCCGGGCTGGCTTCACCACGCCGGCGGCGGCACGAGTGCTGGCCGAGGCGGTGCTATAGGGCGTCGCGGTCGTCGAGATTAGGCGCCTCGGTCGGGTCGTTGTCGGTGTAAGCGAGGGGCTGCACCTGATCGTACCAAGTTAGGGATTGGTAATCGAAGCCCGCATAGATGGTCGGTTTGGACGATGCGGAATTAGGGTGACAGATCGAAATCCCGCGGTGCGAATAGACTGTAATGGCGGATATGTAGGATTTCGTTGACGATCTCGCCTCGCCGCTGCAGGTTGGACGCCTCCAGCTTTTCCACATTTGGCAGGATTGGGTAGCGTATTTCCTGGAAAGCGCGAGCGATCAAGGTCGAACAAATCATCCGCGTCGGATCGCCGCTGCCGAAGGCCAACATGCGGCGGCCGGAAGCGCACCGGAACCGGTGGTTTCGGTAATAGGTAGCGCGCCAAATCGACGACATTCTTCAAGTCATAGTCGCCACCGATTTGGTCAGCCAGAAAGGCGATCATTTGTTGCATGTCCTGTGGGCCGATTCCGACGGGACGGCAGATCCGGGTGTTGAAACGAAAGTACTTGGACAGCGGGACCGCGATCACACCGGCCTTGATGTCGGCTTCGATCAGCGTCCTGGCATTGCCTTGTGCGTCCGGCGTTTCCAGCGCGTCACCGACATAGATCGCGGCGTGCGACCAAGTTGATTGGGTCAGGAACTTGATCGCGCCGCTGATCCGGGATTTGCCTTCGACCAAGAGGATGTCGCCTGGCTCGAGAATGTGTATCAACCGGTCGGGCGGCGTCACTGAAATCGGTTCGTAATTGCCGGTCGGCTTCTGTAGATAGTCGGCCATCCAACCGGATACGGTTCTTGATATAGTGCCGAATATCACCTTGTCGTCCCTATATAGATGGTCAGGGGCGGCTCATCGGCCGCGATCGGCACTTGCCGGGACGGTGGATGATGAATTAGACAACAATCCTTGCGAATTTAGGCGATAAGTCAATGTCCGCACCCGACGATAAATCGGATAAGTTCAAACAAGGCGCGCAGGCGCTGGTTTCGCACGCGTTTAAAATCGTCGTGCTCTGTTTACTGGTCGGATTGGCCCTTTCCTGGCTTGAGCTGGAAGCGATTACCACGGTCAAGGCGCTGTCGCAGGCTCTGCACACAATTGTCGATTGGACCGTACAAGTTGTCCGCTGGGCCATGCCTTACATGCTGTTGGGCGCGGTCATCGGTGGTGCCGATTTACCTCGTGCGGCTGGCACTTCAATATCTAAGGAAGAGCCGCTGAGCGGAATATGCGCGAGCGACGCTTCGTCATCGAGAAGAGCTTGGGCACCGTAATGTAACGGGTCCGGCCCAATCGCCGAGTTCCGCCCAAGCGAAACCGGCGTTTTCCCAGTTCAACACCGGTTCGAATTCCCGCTGCACGGTGACCAGAAAGTTGTGATATTCGAACACGCCTTCCTTCCGGTAAACGTAAAGCGGCGTCAGGTCATCGCCTCTGACATCGATGCCCGCTTCCTCTCGCACTTCCCGGACGGACCGCACGACGCGGCGCCTCGTCGCCGTCAATGGCGCCGCCCCAAGTACCGTATGTCAAAGGGTCAAGCGCATGTTTCGAGCGCAGCGCAAAGCATAACCGTTTCGTTTCAGTCGCGAAAAACAGGCAGCCGGCGGCGCGCCGGCCCCAATAGCCGGTACGTAACAGATGTCGGCGGTGTTCCTTATTGAAGGACATTGAAATTCGGTTCAAGCCGGTTCAAACCCGGGGCATCACGGTCGGGGAAGTATGCAGGGCTTCTTGATCGTGGCCGATGACATTTTCCCACAGCATATCCTGTTGGCGCAAGCAGGCTCGAATTCGCCGGTCGTAAATCTCGTAAACCTGCTCCAGCGGTACTGCGGAGGGGGCGAATGCGGCAGGCCCTCAGGAGGCGTTGCGCCATTTCGAAATCGTCGGCGCGGCAGGCTTTGATCATTTCGTTATGGGTCGACTGCAGGGCCTTGAATTCGGCGTCATGAGCCATGCTTTCGTCACCGAGAAGGGTGAAGATCTTCTGCGGCTCCTCACGCCCGCGGACTCTAATGCGATCCAATTCAAGTGTGGCGAATTCGGGCACGGCTGACTGGGTTTCCTCGCCGATGATGATGACGACGCCGTAGGTTTTGGTCAGGCTTTCGAGACGGGACGAGACGTTGACCGTGTCGCCGAGAACCGAATAGTTGAAGCGTTGCTCCGAGCCGATATTGCCGACACAGGCAATGCCGGAA
The DNA here is from genome assembly GCA_965216645.1 of Alphaproteobacteria bacterium. Classification (GTDB taxonomy): domain Bacteria; phylum Pseudomonadota; class Alphaproteobacteria; genus CBDCGJ01. The sequence continues at coordinate 124,602 of CBDCGJ010000047.1, forward strand.
TTGATGCCGATGCCGATGCGAAATTCGGAATAGGGCAAGCCGGCGTCTTCCGCGTCCTTCTTCCATTCCGCATTGAAGGCAGCCAGTTTTTCTTCCATCTCCAAGGCGGTCAGGCAGGCCTGTTTGGCATGGCGGTCCACTGGGATCGGAGCGTTCCAGAAGGACATAATGCAGTCGCCGATATATTTGTCGATCGTGCCTTGGTGACGCAGTACGATATCCGTCATCGGCGTCAGATAGCTATTGATGAGCTGCGTTAATTCCTCGGCGCTCAACCGCTCGGAGATTGAGGTGAAACGGCGGATATCGGAAAACATCACCGTCATATCGCGCATTTCGCCGCCAAGATTCAGAGATCCTGGATTCGCCGCCAATTGTTGGACGAATTCCGGCGATAGATAGTGATTGAATGCGTCGCGGACTTCCTGCCGACGATTTTCCTCCCGCGCGAAACTGCGGTAGCTCAGGAAGAAATACAGCGTCAAAATCACCACGGTCGGATAGACCGGATCGTAGAGCGTGCTCAACTCCCGGAACGAATACCAGGAACCGCCGATCACCGCGCCCAGCAGGGCGAGCGCGACGATGAACGAGATTTGCGCGGTCAGCACAGGCATTAACACGATCAGTACCAACCCAAGAACAGCCGCCACCGTCAATTCGATCCAACGCGCGGTCGTGGGCCGCTTCAACTGCGATTCGGTCAGCACGTTTTCAATGATCTGCGCATGCACCTCGACGCCTGGCATGAACGGATTAATCGGGGTTGCTTTGATGTCGAACAAACCCACCGCCGATGTACCGATGAGAACGATTTTGCCGCGGAACTTGTCGTCCGGCAGCGTGCCATTCAAGACCGAGACGGCGGACACATACTTTGCCCTGTCGGTGTCGGAAAAATAGACCCAGTACTCGCCCAGCGGTCCGGTTTCGATGACATAGGGCTTGATGATGATCCCCTGGATGCCTTCGTCCTTACTTGCTTTCACCAAAGCCGCATCGCCGCCGACCGCGAGGCGTAAGACCTCCGTCGCCAGCGAGGGATATAGATTATTGTCTACATTCACCACCATCGGCACGGACCGGACGACGCCATCTACGCCGCCTTCAAGATTGAACAGACCATGGCCCTTGGCGGCTTCATTAAGCTGCGGCAGACTGCGGATCATGTATTTCTTCGGCTTCAGCTGAGGTCGCGGATCGACCCCGAGATACCCCATGGTGGTATTGAACTGCGTGTATGTGTCGACGTTTTTCGCGCCGATGTTTTGTGCAGCCTGGCCCATGACGACATTTGCTCGCGCAATCGCCTCGGCGAAGACCCTGTCATTGTCGGGCGCATTCTTCAGCGCCGTTTTCAAGTCGGGATCAAGCTGTGGAACCGCTCGGGCTATTGCCGACGGCGACATCCGGTCGGCCTCCGGAAACACGATGTCGAAGGCGATCACCGCCGCACCCATATTGTGCAGTCGGTTGACGAGATCGGCCATAACGTTGCGCGGCCATGGCCATTGGCCGAATTCGTTGAGACTTTGCTCGTCGATATCGACAATCAGAACCGGGCGGCTCTCGGGAACCATGCGCGGTTGCAGATTTTGATAAATGTCGAAAACCTTCTCGCGCGCAAACTGGAGAAACTGCGGCGTCGTCAGGAAGATCGCGATCAATATGACATAGATGAACGTAGCCGCGAGCCGGCCTGAACCTGACTCGCGGCTGCGTTGCTTGCGAGTTTTGATGCGGTTAACGAAGCGTCCTAATGCCACCGCCGCCGCCTATCCTCCTAATCTATCGAACGTTGATCTCCACGCGGCGGTTCAGCGGTTCCGGTACGCCGTCCGCGGTAGGCACCACCGGGCGGGTTTCACCGAACCAATCCACGTTGATCTTGTCGGCGCCAACGCCCCGCTCAAGCAATGCGTCTCTCACATTGTTGGCACGTCGCTGGGACAACCGTTCGTTATACGCCTCGGAAGCTTGCCGGTCGGCATGGCCGCTGATCGAAACTTCGTGGTGTTGGCGTTCCAGTATGTCTTTCGCGATGCGGTCCGCCAACTCATTGAGATCCACGCTCGAGTCCGGTGTCGGCAAGTCTTCGTCCGTATCATAGTACAAGGTGAATACTTTCGGCGCCTTGGGCAATGCCACTTTGGCTTGTTCCATATTCTCGTCGACTTCGCATTCTTCGTCGCCGATCCCGTCGAGCCGGACCGCTTTACCTTTCTTTTGCATGACCTTGCCGTTGACCACAACGCTACCGTCATAGACCACGATCTTATTCGCGCATTTGTCCAGCGCGGCTTCAACCTTGGCCATAGCCGCTTCGTACGCGGCTTTGCAGCGGTCAATCGATTCTTGGGATGCGCCATGCGCGACCTTGTAGAGCCAGCAGTCGAAATTGGCTTGTGCGTCGGCAGAGGCGTCGGGCGCCAATATCCGGGCGCGCAACTCGAAAGCCTCCATCAGCCGGTTGCGGGCCGCCAAAAGCGTTGCATACTGATCCTCCGGCGGAACATGCTCGTCAAGTTCTTCCGGCAGCTGATAGCCCCCGTAAGACGCGGTATACGTCCGCTGTACAAAGTAGGCCACTTCGCCAGAGCCACCGTCGCCCGTCGCCCTTTCTGCGTGTTCGCCGTAATACTTGTGACGGGCTTTCTGAAACGCCGTCCAATCCGTTGGAGTAATGTTCCGCACGCCGGACACGTTGCTGTCGCGCCCCACGGAATGCTTGTCATATGTCTCACCACTTCCGCACGCTGACAACAACAACGCAGCCGCGGCAGAGATCAAAATTGTTTTAACCATTCGCATTTTCAACACCCCCTCCATCTAACTTGAACAAATCTGGATATTGCCGCGCCCGTATTTCGCGGGCACGGCCATCATCAATTTCCAACTATCCTTCGACCGAAACAACGAAAAACGTTCCGCGAATACCGATGGTTGCCGCCGGCGTTTCGATTTTCACATTTTCGGGAGAGTTTTTCCCGACTTTACCCGTGATGAAGCCCATCGTGCCCTTCCATAGTTTGGTCACCATCGAACCGGTTTCGTCGGCGTTGTAAACATACTCGTCAATCGTCGCCCGACTGTTCGAACCGAGGGAAAACTGGGTATCATCTTTAAACAGAATGCCGATGCTGCTGTTTGCGCTGGTTTCAATCACATCCGATTGATTGACCGACGCGCCGATGACCGCCGGAATCCGCTCGTCACCGCGAATGATGACCGCAGATCCTTCCAACGACTTGACGGTGCCAACACCGGTATCCGCATAACTCGGAGACACAAGACCAAGCGCCGCAAATACAACACCCGAAAGAATCAGGCTAATAATCTTTGACGACATTCTTTTCATTTTTCTTCCCCTATATGGCCAACACGCCTCAACCTCATCTTCCAAAAGCTTATTGCGATTGGGTCGCCTTGCAAACCGCATTTGCAACAAGTGAAGCAGATTTTCGGTATTCTTACTTCGCAATCTAATGACAAAATGGATAAATGCCAAGTTCATAAAAAAGTAGGCTAACTAAGTTCTCGGATTAACTTTAGAAGATTATTGGGTGATGCTTTCAAACAACAGTTCCATAAACTTTCACTCCGAATCCGTGTCGATTCGGTTCAAGATTGGAGCAATTGTTAAGACTCCTGGAAAGCTGACTGCAAAATGGGTGTCGGTAATGCGGACAATTGTTCCCGTGACTTCCCCAACATTGGCCAAACGAATGGCCACTTTCGCCCCCACTTTGACCGTCTCATCACTCTCGATCAAAGCGCCGGTTTCGGAAAGATTGACCAGGCGACAAGGAATTCGGCGACCCTGAACGTCTATTTCGTTGGGCAGATCGACCTTATACCGCGCGGCGCTACGCCGATCCCGATCAATGTAATCCGGCATTTCGCGTTCCAATTCTTTCTTCCGGCGCCTTGTTAGAGGCTAATTCCAAGGATTGCAATCGTAACAAACACCCTAAATGTTCCTTCCGTCGACGATTTGATCCAGATCCGGATGCCGTGTGGGCCGGTTGAGCCCGGCTTCGAGGGCCCGGCTGGCGCGTAGAACGCTGTGATCGGCAAATTGCCGAGCTACGATTTGCAAACCGATGGGCAGACCGGCACCGCTGACGGCGATCGGCAGGTTGGCGGCAGGTAAACCCGTCAGGTTGAAAGGAAGCGTGAACGGTACCGCATCACGCCAGCGATCGAAAGCGTTTGAGTGATAAGAGGTTTCCACGGTTGGTGGTGTTGACGGCATGGTGGGCGTGAGTAGTAGATCGAAACTCGTGAATAGTTCGTTAAAACGCCGCCCAAGATTGATGCGCGCTGTCTCGGCTCGCTCGACGGCGGCGGTGCCGACGGAAAGCCCTTTTTCCGCCAGGTCGCGAAACCGAGGGTCGAGGAGCGCGCGCGTCGCATCGTCCATATCTCGGATCCGGCTGGCAAAACCGGCCAGCCAGTACTCTTCAAATTGGGGCCGAAGCGGATCGATCACTGGCCCAACGGTTTCGACGCTGGCGCCTAAATCGCGGCAAAGTCCGACAGCGTCGTCGACAATTTGGCGGACTTCCGGCGAGATCTCCGTTGATCCCAATTCAGGCGCGTAGGCAATGCGCCAGCCGCGTATGCCGTCATCCAGCCCGATCGTATAGTCCCTGGCGTCGTAAGGCAGCGCGCGGAAATCCCGGTGGTCCGGCTTCTTCAACTCGTTCAACATCAATGCGGCGTCGGTGACGCTTCGGGCGATCGGTCCGTTGCTGATGACCACACCGTATAAGGACTCGTTGGGTGATGTCGGCACGCGGCCGAAACTGGGTTTGATGCCGTAGAGACCGCAATAGCTTGATGGTATCCGGATCGAGCCGCCGCCGTCGCTGCCATGGGCGATTGCTCCGATGCCGGCGGCCAGCGCCGCGGCGGCGCCGCCGCTGGATCCGCCTGGCGTATGCGCGAGGTTCCAGGGGTTGCGCGTAATGCCGGCGAGCGGGCTGTCGGTCATGCCCTTCCAACCGAACTCGGGTGTGGTGGTCTTGCCCAAAATGACGGCGCCAGCCTCGCGCAATCGAGCGGCGGGTGGGGCATCGGCGTCGCTCGAGGCAGCCGAGGTAGTCTGCGAGCCGACCCTGGTCGGCATGCCTCTGACGGCCAAGGTATCCTTGATGGTCAACGGGATGCCGTCGAACGGCCCGATCGGGTTTCCGGCCTGCCATCGCTCGGTCGCTGCTTGCGCGTCCGCGCGGGCGGTGTCGGCGGCGATGTGTTGAAAGGCGTTCAGATGCGGCTGCAGTAGTTCGATCCGCGCCAACGCGGTTTCCGTCGCTTCTTCGGGTGTCGTGCTGCCGTCGCGGAATGCCTTATGCAGTTCCTTCACTTGCGGAAAGTCGTTATCCATGTCGCCGTCCTACTTCTTCGATCCCTGCCGTGCCTCGATCTGCGCCTGGCGCGATAGGGTATTTCGCGCGCGATCGACCACCGGGACGTCAATCATTTTGCCGTCCAATTTGACCGCGCCCAGGCCTTTCTCGACCGCGGCGTCATAGGCGGCGATAACCCGTTCGGCAAACGCCACCTCGTCTTGGCTCGGACCGAATGCGTCGTTCAATATGGGCACTTGGTCGGGATGAATGCAAAAAGCGCCTTCGAAACCGAGTTGACGACCTTGCCGCGCCATAGCTGTAAATGCGTCGCGATCGGCGAAATCAGCCAAGGTGCCGATAAAACCGAGCGGCACGATGCCGCCGGCGCGGGCGGCGATGACGCATTCTCGCGCCGCCAGCGACAGACCATCCGGTGTCGGTGGCATGCCCATTTCGAGGGAGAAATCTTCCGACCCAAGGGTCAAGCCGATCAGGCGCGGGTCCGCTCGGGCAATATCGCGAAGTTCGTAATAGGCCGACGGGGTCTCCACCAAGGCGACCAGTTTTGTCTGACCTTGGGGTAAGCCGCGTTCGATCTCGACCTCCCCGACGATTTCGCCAATCGCGCGAATATGTCCCGCATCCTCGACCTTCGGCAGGATCAGAGCGACGACATCCGGCCCGACAACAGCTTCGATATCGCGGACAGCCAATCGCCAGGGTCGATTGATACGTACCGTAACGTCGGCACCAACGCGGCCCACCAGTTTCGCCGCTTCGGGCACCGCCTCGCGGGCATCCGTCTTTTCCTCCGCAATGACGCTGTCTTCCAGGTCGAGAATGATCGCATCGGCGCCGCGCAGATGGGCTTTCTCCACAAACTTCGGGACATTGGCCGGAACGAACAGCATGGACCGCCAAAGTGGCGTGAAATCGGAAGGTGTCATGTCGGTACGATCGCCAAGTTTAGTCAAAATGGTTGCAAGCGCGGAGAGAGGCCGATAGGGAAAGCATATCTCTCACGTTCGGAGCCGTCCATGCAACTCGCCGATTTCCCCCGTTTTCGCCTCGCCCATCTGCCAACCCCTTTGGAACGTCTCGACCGTTTGACGGACGCGCTCGGCGGACCGGAGATTTATGTAAAACGGGATGATTGCACCGGCCTGGCCATCGGCGGCAACAAGACCCGTAAGCTCGAATTCCTGATCGCCGATGCGTTGGCTCAAGGCGCCGACACCGTGATCAGCACCGGTGGTATTCAATCAAATCATGTACGCCAGACCGCGGCGGCGGCCAGTAAGGCGGGGTTGGCCTGCGAACTGGTGCTGGGCCGGACCGTGCCGTGGGACGGCGCCGACTATGAAGTGACAGGCAACATACAGCTCGACCGCTTGCTCGGGGCGACGCTGCATATTTGCCACGGTGATCAAGACCGCATGGCCCTGATGCAGGCGCGCTCGGCGGAGATCGCGGCGGAGGGCGGTGCAGCCTACATCATTCCCTCCGGCGGTTCCAACGCCGTCGGCGCACTTGGCTATGTCAATTGCGCGTTCGAGCTGGAGCGTCAGGCGGATGCCGCCGGTCTCAAGATCGACGCATTAGTTCACGCCACCGGCAGCGCCGGTACCCAGGCCGGCCTCGTCGCCGGTTTCCACGCCGCCAACAGCCGCATCCGCACGGTCGGCATCGACATCGATGCCGAACCGGATCTTGTCGCCGGTATGGTTCGCGATCTGGCGGCGGAGACATGTGCGAATTTGGGCATCGCCGCGCCGGCGGCCGAGGCGACCGAAGTGGTGCCCGGCTATGCGGGGCAAGCTTATGGGATGCCCACCGAAGCCATGGTCGCGGCGGTCGAACGGCTGGCAAGGGATGAAGGTTTACTGCTGGACCCGGTCTATACCGGCAAGGCCATGGCCGGTCTGATCGATCTCATCGAACAAGGCCGTTTCAGTAAGGGTGATACGGTTGTTTTCCTACATACCGGCGGTATGCCGGGCCTGTTCGCCTATCGCGACGTCTTCCCGTCGACGGCATGACGCCGGCTCCTTACGACCAACGGGGGGTGTAAACGTCGATCGAGCCGTATTGCTCCGGCCAGGGATAGGGCCAGTCATATTCGTAGGCCGCGTGGTGGGTCCAGTAGGGATCGGCCAAATGCATGCGGGCGAGCACGCATAGATCGGCGGCGCCCGAGGCGATGATGGCATTGGCATCGCCGAAGGATTGGATATTGCCCACGGTCATGGTCGCCATCGGCACGTCGAAACGCAGCCGCGTCGAAAATGGCGTCTGAAACAAGCGGCCATATTCCGGCTGCTGTTCGGCCACGACCTGACCGGCGGAGACGTCGGCGATGTCGCAACCCAGGTCCTTCAGCGCCCGCAGCAGAGCGATGCCGTCCTGATGGGAGAACCCATCGGCCATCCAGTCGGTCGCGGAGATGCGCACCGATATCGGTTTCTCCGCCGGCCAAGCGGCGCGCACCGCCTCGAACACCTCCAGCGGATAGCGCATGCGGTTCTCAATGCCACCGCCATAGACGTCGCCACGCCGGTTTGTCAGCGGCGATAGGAAAGTGGAGAGCAGGTAACCATGGGCCATATGCAACTCGATCATATCGAAGCCCGCGGCCTGGGCCCGCTCGGCCGCGGCGACATGTTCGTCCCTTACCCGGTCCATCATCGCCCGGTCGATCTCGGCCGGAGGATGGCTGTAGTCGGCATAGGCGATCGGCGAGGGGGCATAGACCGGCCAATTGGCCTCGTCCAACCGCTCGTCCGCCCCATCCCACAATTTCTTTGTCGAGGCTTTACGTCCGGCATGGCCCAACTGCAGGCACATTTTCGCGCCGGAATGGCCATGGACGAAATCGACGACCCGACGCCAGGCGTCGATATGCGCGTCGTTATAGATTCCGGCGCAACCCGGCGAGATGCGGGCTTCCGCGCTGACTGCGGTCATTTCCGTGTAGATCAGGCCGGCGCCGCCGACGGCGCGGCTGCCGAGATGCACTAAATGCCAGTCGTTGACGGTGCCGTCGTCAGCCGAATACATACACATGGGCGAGACGACGACTCGGTTTTCGAGCACCAGTTCGCGCAGGCGGAAGGGTGTGAAGATCGGCGGCGGTGTGCGATTGCCCTGCCGGCCGCTGCGGCCGGACTGTGCCTCCGCCTTGTCCGCCACCCAGTCCTCGACCCGGGCGATGAAGTCCGGATCGCGCAGGCGCAGATTGTCGTGGTTGATGCGCAGGGAGCGGGACAGCAGGCTATAGGCGAATTGGATCGGCTCCATGGCGCCGAAATACCGTTCCGTCTGTTCGAACCATTCCATGCTGACCTGGGCCGCCCGCTGGAGGCTGTCGACGTCGGGCTCCCGCGCCTGTTGGTAGGCGTTTAGCGCCGACGGCAAGTCCGCCTTGTCGAGCAGCGCGTCGCTCAAGGCGATCGCGTCTTCCATGGCCAGCTTGGTGCCCGAGCCGATGGAGAAATGCGCCGTATGCAAGGCGTCGCCCAGCAGGACGATATTGTCGTGGAAGTACCGGGCGTTTTTCACCCGCGGAAAATTCCGCCAGATCGAGTTGTTGGAGATCAGCGTCTCGCCGGCCAACTCCTCGGCGAAGACCTGTTCGCAGTAGGCAATGGTGTCCGCTTCCGTGGCGTTGTCCAAGCCGGCTTTCAGCCAGGTCTCTTCCGCGCATTCGACGATGAACGTGGCTGCACCCGGCATGTATTGGTAGCAGTGGGCGCGCCAGAGCCCGTGTTCGTTCTCCTTGAAATAGAAGGTGAAGGTGTCGAAGGATTTGGTCGAGCCGAGCCAGGTGAACTTGTTCGGTCGCATCACCACATCGGTGCCGAATTGATCCTCGTGCTGCTCTCGGATGAAGGAGACGATGCCATCGCCGGCGACGATCAGGTCGGCGTCGGCGAACTGTTGGATATCGTCGATCTCCACATCGTGCTGGATATTGACGCCAAGCTCTTTAGCGCGGGCTTCGAGAATTTGCAGCAGCTTCAGGCGCTGCATGCCGGCGAAGCCGTGGCCGGTGGAGCGGACAACGCTGTCCTTGTAATGGATGGAAATGTCGTCCCAATGGACGAAACTGTCGGTGATCTGGCGGTAAGTCTCTGGATCCGCGTCGGCGAAATTCTCCATGGTCTCGTCGGAAAACACCACGCCGAAACCCCAGGTGACGTCCGCCGGGTTGCGTTCGTAGACGTCGATCTGCCAATCCGGCCGGCGTTTCTTGGCCAGCAGAGAGAAATACAAGGAGGCGGGTCCGCCCCCGATACATGCGATTTTCATTGCCCGGCGCCCTGCGCGAATGCTCGAATTTCGGGGCATCATAGGGCAAGATATTTTAAATATAAAATACTTTTCTTTACCTGTCCGACATGCCACCATCGCGCCGAAAAGGAGTTGTTCACGCCATGACGAGAAAGATCTTACAGCCCTCTGGCTGGCCCCGACCGAAAGGCTATTCGAACGGCATCGCGGCATCCGGCCGTATGGTGTTCGTCGCCGGCGTCGTCGGCTGGAACGAGCGGGAGGAGTTCGAGCACCGCGACTTCGTTGGCCAGGCTCGCCAAGCCTTACAGAATATCGTCGCCATCCTGCGGGAGGGCGAGGCCGGTCCCGGCGATATCGTCCGCATGACCTGGTATGTCGGCGATCGGGAGGAATATCTGGCCAGCCTCAAGGAGCTTGGTGACGTCTATAAACAGGTGATGGGTCCGAGCTATCCTGTGATGACGGCTGTTCAGGTCGCCGGCTTCGTTGAGGACCACGCCAAACTCGAAATCGAAGTTACGGCCGTGGTGTCCGAATCCGTGCATACCCGGGACGGGCCGTAAGACCGGTATGGACGATCTCGGCGCCCTGTTTCAGCGCCAGCGGGATGCGTGCCGGCGCGAGGGGCCGCCGGATTACCGTGCCCGGCTCGCGGTACTCGACAAAGTCATTGCCATGTCGGAGCGACGCGCGGACGATCTCTACCGCGCTATTTCCAACGACTTCGGTCATCGCAACGCCTTCGAGACCGGCCTGACCGATGGGGTTGCGGTGATCAACGCGGCGAAGCAGGCGAAGCGTCGCCTGAAACGCTGGATGCGGGTACGCAAGGTGACAACGCCGCTGGCCCATCGACCCGGTAAGGCATTGCTGATGCCGCAACCGCTTGGCGTCGTCGGAATCATGGGCCCCTGGAACTATCCTTACATGCTGGTCATGCAGCCGCTAATCGCCGCGCTGGCCGCCGGCAACCGGGCGATGTTGAAGCCGAGCGAAGTGACTCCAAAGACGAGCGCGTTGATCGCCGAGATGATTAGCGAAGCTTTCGCGCCTGAACAGGTCGCGGTGGTGGCGGGCGGTCAGGAGGTCGGAGAAGCCTTCGCCGCCTTGCCCTTCGACCATCTTTTTTTCACCGGCTCCACGGCGGTGGGCCGGGCGGTGGCGCAAGCGGCGGCACGCAACCTGACGCCGGTGACCTTGGAGCTTGGCGGTAAGTCGCCCTGCATCGTCGATGCTGTCGGCGGCCTTTCGAACAATCTGGCCGGCCTGGTTCACGGCAAATGCTTCAATGGCGGCCAGAGTTGTATCGCGCCCGACTACGCCTTGGTGCCGCGCCAGCGGATCGACGAATTCACCGATATGCTGCGAGAGATCGCTGGCCAGCTTTATCCGACCTTGACTGACAATGATGACCTGACCGCAATCGTCAACGACCGTCACCGACTTCGTCTGGCGGATATGCTGGACGACGCCCGCGGCAAGGGCGCTATGGTGCTGCAAATCAATCCGGCGCAGGAAGCCGACCCCACGGCGAACGGCAAGCTGCCGCTGACGCTCATCCTCAATGTCAACGACGACATGGCGGTGATGCGGGAGGAGATTTTTGGACCCCTATTGCCGATCGTGCCCTACGACGAATTCGACCAAGCCATCGCCTATGTAAACGAACGACCGCGGCCGCTCGCGCTTTACTATTTCGGGACCAACGCGAACAATCGGGATCGGGTGTTGGCGGAGACGGTCTCCGGCGGCGTGACCGTCAACGATACCTTATGGCATTTCGCTCACCCGCACCTGCCGTTCGGCGGGATTGGCGACAGCGGCATGGGTGCCTATCATGGCGAAGCGGGCTTCCGCAGCTTTTCCCACGACAAGCCGGTGGTGATCCGGCCGGCGACGAATGCCGGACGCCGGGTTCACCCGCCTTATGGTAAAACCTCGGCACGTATTTTGGCGCTGCTGCGCCGTTTTGGATAGGAGGGAATGCTATGGACATACGCTTGACCGGGCGCAAGGCGCTGATCACGGGCGGCAGCGCTGGCCTCGGCAAGGCCATGGCCAGCGCTTTCGCGGCGGCCGGCGCCGATGTTGCCCTGATCGCCCGCGGTGAGGAACGCCTTATGATGGCGCGGGATGAGATCGCCGCGGCCAGCGGGCGGGCGGTCCATGCCTATGTCTGCGACGTTGCCGACGGCGGCCAGATCGAGGCGACCTATACCCGGGCAGTCGCCGATCTCGGGCAGGTCGACATTCTAGTCAACAATGCCGGCCAGTCGGCCACCGGCGCCTTCGCGGAGATCGACGACGCGACTTGGCAGGCGGACATTGATCTCAAGCTGATGTCGGCGGTCCGGCTCTGCCGTCTCGCCTTCCCGGACATGCGTGGGCGGCGCTGGGGCCGCATTATCAACGTGCTCAATACCCACGCTAAGGCGGCGGGCGGCGGGTCGGCACCGACCTCGGTAACCCGAGCCGCCGGTATGGCCCTGACCAAGGTGTTGTCGAAAGAGGGTGCGGCGGACAATGTGCTGGTCAACGCCATGCTGGTCGGGTTGATCGAATCCGACCAATGGCGCCGTCGCCATAACGCCCTGGACGACGGTCGCAGCTACGACGACTTTCTCGCCGACTTCGCGGCCGAGCGACGCCTGCCCATGGGTCGGCTCGGCGAGGCGGCGGAATTCGCCAACCTCGCCTGTTTCCTCGTATCCGACGCCGGCGGCTACATTACCGGCACCGCGATCAATGTCGATGGAGGTCTTTCGCCGGTGGTCTGACCTCGTCTAGTGCGACATGAAAACCGGCACCGTCATATGCTGCAGGATGTCTCGGGTGACGCCGCCGAAAATGGTCTCACGCAAGCGGGAATGGCCATAGGCGCCCATGACCAACAGATCCGATCCGTTGTCCGAGACATGGTTCAGGATGGCGTCGCCGACGCTGACATCCGCGGCGCGGGTGTATTGGATTTCCGCCTTGACGTCGTGTCGGGCCAGCGTAGTGGCAATATCGGTGCCGGGCAAAGGGTCGCCGGCCTCATCCGTATCGCCGCTTTCGGCCGCCAGCACGGTGACGTCGCGGGCCATTTTCAACAATGGGATCGCCTCGAAGACGGCGCGGGTGGATTCCCGGCTGGCATTCCAGGCAACCAGAATCTTCTCGCCCATGGTTTCGATCTCGCCCGCATAGGGCACCATCAAGACCGGACGTCCGCTACCTAACAACACCGTTCCCGCGACATCGACGCTGTGCGAGTCGTCAGCTTCCGGGTCGACCTGTCCGAATACGTTCAGATCCGCGTAGCGGGCGCATTCGGTCATGCCGCGGGCGACATCGCCGAACGGCATTTCCGCGAGGCGCCATTCGTAAGGCCTGCCGGACGGCGCGGCCAGTTTATCGAAACGGGCCTGTGCCCGGTCGGCCACGGCGCGGACGGCCGCCTGTTGTTGATCTAGCATATGAGGCGGAATTTCCGCTGCGAAATAGGTCGGGTAAACCGCCGGCGGAATGACATGCAGACCGCCAATATGGGCGTCCAGCTTTGTCGCCAGATCAAGGCCGACCTTCAGTCTTTTGTCGGCCAGATCGCTGTCGTCCATATACACTTGAATTGTCTTGAAGGTCATCGCCGAAGCCTCCCGGTTGGTGATCCCATATGCGTGAATGCAGTAGATTTAATATGGGAATGCGGCGGACGTTTTTCACTGCGACATTTTGATGCGGTTGGAAAGCCCTATTCCCTGGACCGCTATGGACGGGCATCGTAGTCTCGCTGCGCATTGAGTCGTTTGTGTATCTGGTTACGGAGTGCTGACAATGCCTAGTCGCGTATTATTGTCTTTGCTCGCATTCATTTGCGGTATGGCGATCATGTATCTGTTCGCCGCTTATCGGGTCTTCGGTATTCCAGACGCGACGCCGACCATATACACGACCATCTTTGTTCTCATCGGCTTGGCCTTGATCGTGACCGGTTGGGTGCGTATTTTCCGGCGGCGGCCGCCAGAGCACAGCGATCCTTAGCTGAGCCAACCCAAGGCCGACATTCTTTTTGCCGCGGACGTTCCTGTCCGCGCGACGATTCTCATCGAAGGAATAGCCAGCCATGCCTGATAATTACGATTCCATAAAGTGCCGCCGCGAAAACGGGGTCGGCGTGCTTACGCTGAACCGACCGAAACAGTACAACGCGCTCAATGTCGAAATGATGGTCGAAGTCATGGACGCTCTGGCCGATTTCGAACGCGACAAAGATGTGCGTTGCCTCCTGATCGATGCGGAGGGCAAAGGGTTCTCGGCCGGCGGCGATTATGACTTTCTGAAGAAACTGACGGAGATGACGCCGTTCGAGATCAAGTCGACGGTCTATTCGTATTTCGCCGGTGGCATCAAAGTACTCAAAAATATTACCAAACCAACCGTTGCGGCGGTCAATGGCCCCGCGGTTGGTGCGGGCTTCGAAGTCGCGCTGGCTTGCGACTTTCGCATTGCTTCGACAAAAGCCATGTTTCAGGAGCAATGGATCAATCTCGGGCTGATTACGCCTTTGGGCGGGATGTATCTGTTGCCTCGCCTGGTGGGCTTGTCCCTGGCCCAGGAAATGCTCATGATGGGTCGCAAGGTCTTCGGACCGGAAGCGGCGGAGGTCGGCTTGGTCAACAAAACCGTCGAGCCGGAAGACCTCGCGGAAACGGCGATGACATGGGCGCGACGGTTGGCGGCCGGCGCGCCGCTCGGGCTCCGGGCCATGAAAGAGGGTATCCGCCGCGGCTTGGATTCAAGCCTGGCCGACGAGTGGGAGCATAGCGTTTACGTACAGGGACTATTGATCAACAGTGATGACTTTGCCGAAGGTGTCGACGCGCTGATCGCGCAGCGGCAACCGCAATTCAAGGGGAGCTAGCTTCCGGAGGAGCGACCATGAAAGTCGAGAGACTAGACCATTTCACCATAGTCACAGAGGATGTCGACAAGTCTGTCGATTTCTACACCAACGTGATCGGCCTGCGGGTCGGCGATCGCCCGCCATTCAAGTTTCCTGGCGCCTGGCTCTATTGCGACGACGTGGCAATCCTGCATCTCGTGTCCGCCGACAAAAGCCGGCCCAAGGAAGGCACTATCGATCATGCCGCGTTGCGCATCACCGGTTACCGGGAGATGATGGCTCGCCTTGAAAAGGCCGGTGTCAAATACCGTGAAACCGAGCTGCCGGATTGGGGCACCACACAGGTCTTCGTGGATACGCCGGACAACGCGATGATCGAGTTGATCTTCCAGCCGGAGGACGTCAACAGCGCGGCGTGAGACGGTGCGCGCGTAACGTCTCATAATAAGGCCGACATTCGTCGGCGATACGCTGCTGAACCAAGTCAAGCTCGATCGCTGGACGCTGCGGGCGTTGGAAGCCGGTCGAGCGGGCGACCGCGCCATACCAATGCGCGGCCCAAACGCCGTCGCTTTCCCGAATACCGGCCGGCCAGGACAGCATCGCCGGCTGGAAGGGGATGCCAACGGCATCGCAAAGCTGGCGCAGTAGGTCCTCCGGCGAGGCTAACACATCCGCTGCGTCGAGCACGGGACCGCCACCGGCCAATTTGTGGATCTCCGCCTGTCGGCGATAGCCGAGATCCTCGGCCGTCACCTGTTGACGCTTTGCCGCGTAGGAGGCAACGACGGCGTCCGGGTCCCGGATCAGGAAACAATTGACGACCTCGTCGATCCAGTCGAGCGGCACGCCGTCGATCATGTGGTGGCACATCTGCTTTTGGTAAATGGCGTTTGGCGCCTCGGCCGTACAGCTCGCGATAACGCGCCCTAGGTCGGTCTCATGTCGGGCGACGATCTCGTCCCGCATCGGATGATCGATGCCGGTCTCCGCCAAATAGTAGGCATAGAATGGCTCATCCATCACCCGACAATCGTCCCGGTTTTCGAAGGCCCGCATCATCGCCGTCGAGATGTTACGCGGGCCGGACCACATGGCGATGCGCCGGTTTACGACGTTATCCGCATTGTTGTTCATTGTTGTTCGATCAAGGCGGTATAGGCTTGTTGCAGACGTGCCGTCATTGCGCCGCGCCGCCCGTCGCCGATCCGCCTGCCGTCGATCTCCACCACCGGGATCAAGCCGGCAAAGGTACCGGTGACGAAGGCTTCCTCCGCGCTGTAAGTTTCGGTCAAGCTGAAATTCTTCTCGAAGGCGGAGATGTCGTCCTCGGCGCAAAGATCCAATACCTGGCGTCGCGTGATCCCGGCGAGGCAATACATTCCGGTGGAGGTCCAAACCTCGCCCTTACGAACAATAAAGAAATGGGTCGAGTTACAGGTCGCGACGAAACCGTGCGGGTCGAGCATCAAGGCTTCGTCGGCTCCGGCCTTGTCGGCTTGGATACAGGCGAGGATGCAATTCAGCTTGCTGTGGCTGTTCAGTTTCGGATCCTGCACGTCCGGCGCGCCGCGGCGGACATGGGCAGTGAACAATCGGATCCCATCGGTCAGCGGCGCCTCCGCCGGCACCTTGTATTCCGGGATGATCACGATCGTCGCCGGTGTGATCGTGACTTTGGGATGCTGATAGGGCGTCGATTTCACCCCCCGCGTTACCATCAGGCGAATGTGAACGTCGCTCTCCATGCCATTGGCAGCCAATAGGGCTTCGATCCGCGCGACGAGTTCGTTCGGCGCGATGCCGATATCCATGTCGATCGCCTTGGCCCCTTCGTAAAGACGGTCGATATGGGCGTCGAGAAAAAGCAAAACGCCGCGGTGCAGTCGAATCCCCTCCCACACGCCGTCGCCTAGCATATAACCGGAATCGAACACCGACACCTTGGCTTGGTCGCGGGGAAAATGTTCCCCATTGATGTCGATCAGGATCGCCGCGTTGCGCGGATCGTCCAGATAGTCGTGGGTGCCGCCGGGCATCTCTCTCCCCCGCTCAAGCTATCCATTCGCTGACCGGCGCATTGGCCTCTTGCAGCGGCTGGCTGATTACGTCGACCAAGGTGGGCCCGTCATGGGCGAAGGCATTGCGCAGCACGCTTTCCAGTTCGCCCGGCGCTTCCACGGTCCAGCTCTTCACGCCATAGGCCGCAGCGACCCTCGCATGGTCGGTGCGATCGAAATCGACGGAGAAATACCGCTCGCCGAAGCCGGCCTTTTGTCCCGCCTTGATCCAACCGAAGACCTTGTTGGAGACGACGACGAAAGTGATCGGCAGGCCCAGTCGCACGACGGTTTCCAGTTCGCCCGCGGTAAAGCCGAAACTGCCGTCGCCCATGACGCTGACGACCTTGCTGTTCGGCCGGCCGATCTGCGCCCCGGCCGCGGCCGCCATGGAATAGCCGAGGGCACCATGGGCCCGGTTGGAAATAAAATACCGGCCACTCTGCCGCCATTGGTAGTAGGCGGAAAAGTACGGGCATGGTGTGCCCGGATCGGCGACGATGACGGCGTCGTCGGGCAGGCAGGCCTGCATCGCTTTGACCAGCCGCTCCGGTCGGATCGGTCGTTCGTCGCTATTCGCCAACGCGTCGAAGGCAGCGAACTTAGCGGTCTTGGCCTCCGCCACCTTGGCCGCGTTCAATTGCCGGTCCGCGCCGTCGACGCGTTTTCCGGCCAGCGCTCGATCCAACGCGTCGAGGGACAGGCGGGCATCGCCGGCGACCGGCGTGTCGGTTCGGTAATTTGCGCTCAGGACCGCCGGGTCGCTATCGATATGAACGACCTTGACCTGGCCTGGTGCGGGGAACTGCCAGCGTTCTGTGGTCACCGAGCCGGCCCGGCAGCCGACGAATATCACAAGGTCGGCCATCTCCACCAACTGCCGGGTTTCCTGTACGCCACCGTTCGAGCCGACAACGCCGATTGATAAAGGGTGAAAATCGTCGATGCTGCCCTGACCGCTGATCGTCGTGGCGACCGGGATCGCGAGCCGTTCCGCAAGCTTTTGAAGGATGGCTTCGGCACCGGCAATTACCACGCCGCCGCCGCAGATAAATAGAGGGTTCGATGCCGCCAGGATCAGCTCCGCCGCCGCCTCGACTTGATCCGGATCGGGTCCGCTACGCCGGGCGGGATATGTGCCGGTATCGTCCTCCGCCCAGATTTCGGCTTGATCGACGGCGTCGCGTTGCACGTCGATGGGCAGACCGATATGGGCTGCGCCTGGACGGCCCGTGGTCATTTCGCGAAACGCCGCGCGCAGCACCCGGGGCACGTCGGCGGCGCAGTCCAACACTGCGTTCCATTTCGTCAGCGGGCGGAAGAGGGCGTTTTGGTCCAGCTCTGTCAAGGCGTAGCGGCCGCGGGCGCTGACCGAAATATCGCTGGTCACAGCCAGAATCGGGATCGAACTTTCGTTCGCCTCGACCACGCCCGGCAGGATATACGTGGCGCCGCCGCCGCTCGGGCCTTCGCAGACGCCGACCTTGCCGGTCACGCGGGCATAGCCGTCGGCCATGTAGGCGGCGGAGCGTTCGTCCCGACTCAACAGATGATTCATGCCGTGATCGAGGCGGTATAGCGCGTCATAGAAGGGTAGACTGGTGTCGCCGCAGAGGCCGAAGATGTACTCGACACCCTGCATTTGTAGCATGCGGACGAAAGCTTCGGCGCCGTTCGGTTGGTTGGAGGCGGTGCTGTTCATAAACGAATCCTTGGAAATATCACGTTGCCAAGGCAGCACAGCTGGTCGGGCGGATCAAGCGCTAACGGCGAAGCCCGGGCACAAAAAAACCCGCGTCGCCGACGCGGGTTTTTTCGTAACTGAGTTCCGCTTACTTGCAGCCGGCCGCTTTGCGTAGATTGGCCGCGGGTTTGAATTTTAGGACCTTGGAGGCGCGAATGCGGATCGGCTCGCCGGTCTGTGGATTGCGGCCCTTGCGGGCTTTCCGCTTGCTAACCGAGAAGGTGCCGAAGGTGCCGATGGTGTAGCTACCTTCTTTCTTCGATTTCTTCAGGCCGGTTTCGATCTCACCCAGGACAAGTTCGACGGCTCGCTTGGCGTCGGCCTTCGACATCTTGCCCTTCTTTGCGACGTTTTCAATAAATGCTGCTTTACTCATGGTATATAGTCCTTACTGGTGCTGACTGACGCAACATCTTGTATCAGCGGTTTCTTGTTTTGGCAAGGCGCATTCGCATGATTCTCAGTATTTTTAAGGGATTCCGAACGACTAATAATCGGACTCCCTTTGTGGTAAAGGGTCTCGCGAGGTTGGCCTGGGCGAATTTTACCGGATTGCTGGCATGACGCCTGATCTGAATAGATTTTTCTGCGAATCAGGATGTGCTGTGATAATCAGCCCGGGCATGAGACATTTCACCTGAGGAGTATTTTCGACCGATGACAGAACAAGCAGCCGAGGCCCGGGTCGATGTGACGTTGACCGAACATCCACGCGGCGGCGTGGTGGCTCATGTCGTTATGGACCATCGGCGTCGTCTAAATGCGGCCAATCATCGGTTGATCGAGAGCTTGCGGTCGACCTTCGAGACCTTGGCCGATAATCGGGACCTGCGTGCCGCGACATTGACCGGTGCGGGCGACAAGGCCTTCATGGGCGGCGCCGACATCAACGAACTGGCTGAGCTGAACTCGCGGACCGGCCGCCAGTTCATCACCGGGTTACATCGTGCCAATCAGGCGATCCGCAAATTGCCGGTGCCGGTCATCGCTCGTTTACGCGGTTATTGTTTGGGTGCCGGGACCGAAGTGGCGGCGGCCTGCGATTTTCGCGTCGCCGACGAAAGCTTCGTGGTCGGCATGCCGGAAGTGAAGGTGGGATTGCCTTCGGTCATTGAGGCGGCACTGTTCCCGCAGCTGATCGGCTGGGGCAAGACAAGGGAGATGGTTCTGACCGGCAAAATGTACGATGCCGAGGAAGCCCTGCGCATGGGATTCGTCGAGAATCTCGTCCCGGCCGCCGAGCTCGATGGCACCGTTGCCGAATTTATCGATCATATTTGCCAGTCAGGTCCGCATGCGGTGCGGGCGCAGAAAGCGTTGGTCACGGCCTGGGAGAAATCGTCGGTGGAAGAGGCAATCGATATCGGTATCGACTGCTTCGAGGCCGCCTTCGAGACGGACGAGCCAAGTCGGATGACCCGGGCCTTTTTGAAAAAATGAGCGAGACCGGCAATGATCTCCACTGGGTCTTCGGGTTCGGCTCCCTCATGTGGCTGCCGGATTTCGACTATGTCGAACGGCGGCCGGCTTTGCTGCGCGGCTACCATCGGGCATTTTCCATCGAGAGCTACGAAAGCTGGGGCAGCCAGGACAAGCCGGGCCTGGTGGTGGCGCTGCATCCGGGCGGCCAATGCCGTGGCATTGCCATAGGCGTAGCGGCGGCCGCTTGGCCGGCGGTCGAGCGCTATCTGCAGCACCGGGAACGGGCATACAGACATCGATATTTGGAGGTTGTAACCGACGCCGGTTCAGTCCGAGCGTTGACGTTCTTATACGATCCGGATCATCCGCGTGCCGTCGGTAAGCTCAACTTCCAACAAACCGTTATCCGAATCGGTCAAGGTCATGGTCGGGTCGGGCGTTCGCGAGACTATCTCGGCGGCATCATTCGGGAGCTCGAAGCCATCGGGAGTAGACCCAATAAGCTATTGAAAAAACTACATAAATTGTCTAAAATTTGAATCGATTTTAAATTGCCGGACTTGCGTTCACGTCGAATTCCCACTATGGTACATAAATATTAGGGCATCGGGTAGTTATCAACGCGTGTAACCGGCGCCGGGTGGTCACAGTTTTCGCGACGACATGGCCTGCCGGCGTTTTGGAGTATATATGATGTTGTTGAATAAACTGCCCGGACGTAAATTGGCTTCACAAGCCCATCTGTTCTGGCTCGACTTTAAGCAGGATCGCAAGGGTGCCACCGCCGTTGAGTATGGCTTGATCGCTGCGGGCGTTGCGCTTGCAATCGTGATTCTGGTATTTTCCACCGGTAGTAGCTTGAATAAATTGTTCACCACGATCCAGACTTGGTTGGATAGCGCACCCTAACGACTGGGGCAGATTTTCTTTATTTCTTCTACGGTTCATCCCGCGCCGAATAGGACGCGGTCTTTGTTGTAGAGCGTCTTCGCGAAATACAGCAGACCAGCCGCGAACAAGAAGGTCACCGTGCAGCAAATCCAAATGTCGACGGCCAGCACGGTTTCCCGTTGTACGAGCCGGCCGATCAATAGAACCTGTCCGAACGTCGGCACGAACATCATCCAGGTATGGGAACTGATCGGTACGAATACCAGTACCATGCCCGGTAGTGACGGGATCAGCGGCAGCAGAGCCAGATAGGTCTGGGTTTCCTTGTAGCTGCGGGAGTATGTGGCGATAATAATTTGCACTGCCACTGCGAAGAGCACTAAAGGCAGACAAATTAAAAAAATCAGCAGGAAATTCTCAAGCGGCGGATCGTAGTCCACACCCGCGTCGCCGCCGATGACATAGAACATGGTTTTGAAAGCGAGGAGCTGGAGAACCACCGTAAATGTCGTAAAGGTAAAGGTGGTCAACGCCTTTCCGAGCATCAATCGACCGCGGGAGATCGGATTGGTCAGTAGAGGCTCCAAACTGCCGCGCTCGCGTTCTCCAGCGGTGGTGTCGACCGCCAGATAGACGCCGCCAACGAAGATTGCGAACATGATGAAGGGCGGCATCATGCTGATGAATAGGCCGGCCAGATTTCGGGTGCGGCCGACATTGATATTTTTGACCTCGATCGGTTCGGTCACCGTCGACGAGATATTCAGGGCGGCGAGGCGTTGTTTCGACAATTCGCGGCCGAACTGGCTGATCAGGCGTGAAATCCGGCCGGCGCTGATGATGGTCGAGACCCGGGACGGATTGATGATCACTTCCAACTGGACCTTTTCCTCTGCGTCGATCCGGCTTTGTGCGCCTTTCGGGATGATCAACACGGCCGAAACTCGCCCCTCTCGCACGGAAAACTGTGGATTTTTGGGCGCCGGCACGACCTCGACGTTGCGATCCTCCAGAAACGCGATCAGTTGCGGCGCGTTTTCGGCCCCCAGGATCGGAATTTGCAGTTTGGTTTTTTTCTGGCCCTGTAGCATGCCGCCAACCATGGCGAGCAGGAAGCCGAGCAATACCGCACCGATCAACGGATAGAACAAAGCCAGGATGAGGCTGCGCTTATCGCGCAGATTGTCGATGAATTCTTTTTTGTAGACGATCCAGACCTGGCTATTCATGCGTTGACCGCCTCGGCGAGATCGTTTTCCCGGTCTTGCACGGTCTGCATGAAGACGTCCTCCAATTCGTGATGACCGGTCATCGCCCGCAGCTCCGCCGGGGTGCCGAAGGCGACGATGCGACCGTCGGCGATCACCGCGAGGCGGTCGCACAAGGCTTCCACCTCCTGCATGATATGGCTCGAAAACAGAATGCAGCGGCCCTGATCGCGCAAGCCGCGGATCAACTGCCGCACAGCCCGGCTCGCCGCGATATCGAGGCCATTGGTCGGTTCGTCCAACATGAGATTCTGCGGGTTATGGACCAGCGCGCGGGCCAGTGCCACTTTCATGGTTTGGCCCTTGGAAAATCCGCGGGTGCGCCGATCCGCGATATCCCGCATCTCCAATGCGTCGATCAGCTCCTCGATGCGCTGCTCGAGCACGCGCCCGCGCAGGCCGTGCAGTTGGCCGAAATAGCGAACATGTTCGCGGGCGGTGAGACGGGGATAAAGACCGCGGGTATCCGGCAGGACACCGATGGTCCGCTGAACCGCCAAGCGTTCGGTGATGGTATCGTGGCCGTCGACCCGGGCGCTACCTTTGTCCGGGCTCATCACCGTGTAGAGCATTCGCAATGTGGTGGTTTTGCCGGCCCCGTTCGGTCCGATCAGGCCGGTGATTTCTCCGTCCTTGGCGTAGAAACTGACGCCTTTCAGCGCTTCGAAACCCTTGAACGATTTCCACAGGCCGTCGACTTCAATCATCTACATCAAT
>CBDCGJ010000048.1:0-41031 GCA_965216645.1 Alphaproteobacteria bacterium
GGAGGCGCATAAGATCGACAGCCGGGGCATCCGCAAGATGGGTGCCAGCCCGGACGCCTATGAGGGCGTCGCCAGCTTCCTGGAGAAGCGGGCGCCGGACTTCCCCATGAAAGTCAGCCGGGACATGCCCGATTACTTCCCCTGGTGGGGCGAACGGGAATTCGAGTAGAGGAGACGACAGATGCGTATGACGGAACCCCGTGTGCCGCCGTTGGAGCGGGATCAGTGGAACGACAAGGCCAAGGAGGTGATGGCGAAGATCGAAACCTCCGGCAAACCGTTCAACGTCTACAAGACCATGGCCAACGCGCCGGATCTGTTCAAGCGCTGGACGGTCTTCGCCACCCATATCATGTTCAAGAATTCGCTCAGCGTGCGGGATCGGGAGTTTCTGATCCTGCGCATCGGCTGGCTGACCCAGTCGGGCTACGAGTTCTCTCAGCATGTGCGCATCGCCTACGACAACGGCTTCACCGAGGACGAGATCGAGCGGATCAAGACCGGCGCCGGCGCCGGCGGTTGGGACGAAAAGGAGGAAGCGCTGCTGCGGGCCGCCGAGGAACTGCATGGCGACGCCTTCATCTCGGACGGCACCTGGGCGACCCTGAACAAGCACTACGACACCGAGAATATCGCCGATATCATCTTCACCGTCGGCAACTACAATCTGCTGGCCATGGCGCTGAACAGCTTCGGCGTGCAGCTCGACGACGGTCTGGTCGATTACTTCACGGAGGGCGACAAGACATGAACCGGCTGGCGACGCCGCGACTGGCACCGACCGGGGCCGCCGACTGGGACGAGGAGACCCGGGCGCTCTTGGCCAAGGGCACGGGCAACCCCGACGATGCTTACAATGTCGCCAAGACCCTGGCGCGGCATCCGAAACTGTTGAAGCGCTGGTCGCCGTTCCTGAACCATTGCTTCGTCAAGTCGACATTGCCGGCGCGGGATCGGGAACTGTTGATTCTGCGTGTTGCCTGGTTGACCCAGTCGGAATACGAATGGGGCCAGCATATCGTCATGTGCCTGGACTATGGCTGCGACCGGGCCGACATCGCCCGGATCAAGCAAGGACCGGGCGGCGACGGGTGGAGCGATCACGAGCGCCATTTGCTGACCGCGGTGGCAGAGCTCTTGAACGACACCTTCCTCAGCGACGAGACCTGGGCCGGTCTCTCCGAGACCTATTCGGAGCAGCAGGTGCTGGACGCGATCTTCACCGTCGGCAACTACAAAATGTTGGCGATGGCGCTGAACTCCCTGGGCGTGCAACTCGAGGACAAGGTGAAGGGCGCGGGCTGATGCGGCTGAAGGACAAGACCGCCATCGTCGTCGGCGCCGGGCAGACGCCAGGCGAAACCGTCGGCAACGGTCGCGCCACCGCCATCCTGTTCGCGCGAGAAGGCGCGCGGTTGCTGCTGGTTGATCGGGATCTTGCGTCCGCCGAAGAAACGGCCCGCATGATCGCCGACGAAGGCCACGAGGCCATGTGCTGCGCCTGCGATATCGTCGACGAGGCTCAGGTCGAAGCCATGGTGAAGACAGCCATGGACGCTTTCGGCCGCATCGATATTCTGCACAACAATGTCGGCATCGGTACCCATGACATGGGTGCCCTGAAAATGACGCCGGAGGTCTGGGGATCAGATCATGGCCGTCAACGTGAAGGGCGCGATGCTGACCTGCAAGCATGTGCTGCCGATCATGCGGGCTCAGGAAAGCGGCAGCATCATCAACATCTCCTCCGTCGCCGCCATGTGTTCCATGAGCATCGTCGCCTACAAGTCGTCGAAGGCGGCGTTGAACGCCTATACCCATTCCGTCGCCGTCACCAACGCGGCCCACGGCGTCCGCGTCAACGCCATTCTGCCCGGCCTGATGGACACGCCCATGGCCGTCGAGGGCTTCGCCGAGGCCATGGGCCAGACCGTCGAGGAAACCCGCGCCCAACGCGACGCCCGCGTGCCGCTGAAGAAACAACAGGGCACCGGCTGGGACGTCGCCTATGCCGCCCTGTTCCTGGCCAGCGACGAAGCCAAATTCATCACCGGCATCGAACTCCCCGTCGACGGCGGCCAACGGGCGCTGATTGGATGAGGGGTTTAGCTGCAACGACGTTAACTATCCTGACGCTTTCCAGTAGGTGCCTTCGGTACCTACGTCGTCATTCCCGCGAAAGCGGGAATCTATTCCAACCCCAACGCAGTCACAAAGGCGTTTCAGTACAGCGACAATCTTCGGCCGACGATCACCTCGCAATATTCGGGCATGGATTCCGGCTTTCGCGGGAATGACGATATAGATGTCTTTCTTTGTCGATAAGCGATTGACAGTATCGACCCTGTTTCGAGTCTGACTCCGAAAGGAAATTCCATGACCGTAACCATCGATCAACCGCTGACCTTGCCCTGCGGGGCGGTGTTGAAGAACCGGATCGGCAAGGCGCCGATGACCGAGGGGTTGGCGGACGCGTGGAACCGGGCGACCGGGCGTCATGTCACCCTCTACCGCCGCTGGGCCGAGGGCGGGGTGGGGCTCTCGATTACCGGCAATGTGCAGGTCGACCGGCGCTATCTGGAGCGGCCCGGCAATGTGGCGATCGACGGCAATGGCGGCGAGGCGCAGCTGCGCGCCTTCGCCGAGGCCGGCACCCTGAACGGCACCCATCTGATGATGCAGATCGGCCATGCCGGCCGGCAGACCCCGCGCCGGGTCAATCCGGAGCCGGTGGCGCCGTCGGCGGTACCGCTGGCCCTGCCGGAAAGCGCCTTCGGCCCGCCCCGCGCGCTCGAGGGTTGGGAGGTCGCGGACGTGGTCAAGCGCTTCGCCCATGTCGCGGCGGTGGCGCGGGAGGCCGGCTTCTCCGGCGTCCAGGTCCACGGCGCCCACGGCTATCTGATCTCCGAATTCCTCTCGCCGCTGGCCAACCGGCGGGAGGACGAATGGGGCGGTCCGCTGGAAAACCGGGCGCGCCTGCTGCTGGAGGTGGTACGGGCGATCCGCGTCAAGGTGGGCGACGACTTTGCTGTGTCGGTGAAGCTCAATTCCTCCGACTTCCAGAAAGGCGGTTTCAGCCATGCGGATTGCCTGCAGGTCGTGGCTTGGCTGGAGCAGGCCGGCGTCGACCTGCTGGAGATTTCAGGCGGCAATTACGAGCAGCCGAGCATGATGGGTGCCAAGAACCCGCTGACCGGCGAGGCGGTGCGCGAGAGCACGGTGAAGCGGGAGGCCTATTTCATGGACTATGCCGCCAGCATCCGCCAGGCCACGTCGGTGCCGCTGATGGTTTCCGGCGGCTTTCGCAGCCGCGCCGTAATGGACGCGGCCCTGGCCGAGGGCAATACGGATATCATCGGCATTGGCCGGCCCTTCTGTGTCGAGCCGGACCTGCCAAACCGTCTGCTCGCCGACCCGGCCGGTGCCGCCACGGCTTACGAAAACAGCATCACGCCCGCCAAGGCCGGCCTCGGTTGGTTCTGCCTGCAACTGATCCGCATGGGTGACGGCGCCGACCCGGACCAATCCCTCACCGGCGACGCCGCCATCCAAGCCTACCTCGCCAACGAGGAAGCGACCGTGGAACGCCTGGCCGGGCGGGCGGTGTGACCGCCGAAAAGACCGGTCAGCAATGGCCAGACTGCGACGACGACATTCGCGCACTTGTTGCGAGCGTTGTCGATCTGTCCGTCGCCTCGCTCGGTCGGAACCTCGCCGCGGTCCATCTCTATGGATCACTGACGACCGGCGCCTATCACCGGCCGAAGAGCGATCTCGATTTCATCGTTTGCGTCGCAGAGCCCCTCTCGGACGCGGTTCGCGGCGAGATTTGGCATGGTCTGCTCGCTCTCTCGGATCGCCGGCCCACCCTCGGCGACATCGAGTTGAGCATCATCACAAAGGCGACGGCGACGCGGCCCGTCCACCCCATGCCGTACGAACTGCATTTCGGCGAAAACTTGAAGGAAGCAATCCGCGCGGGCGTCATGCGGCATCCCGAGCTGGCGCGGGACGAGGATCTGGCGGCCAACTTTATGACCTGCCAGCGACGGGGCGTTCTGCTGCATGGCGACCAGCAACAGGCGCTCGGCGAATTGTCTTGGCAAGACTATGAGGCTTCGATCCTCGAGGATTTCGACTGGATTGCGGCGGATAAGAATATTCTCGAGTCGCCCTTCTACGGCGTCCTGAACATGTGTCGCATCCTCAAGGTCTTGGTAGAGCGGCCGGGCATCGTCCCGGACAAAGAGGAGGGCGCCGCCTGGGGATTGTCCAATCTGCCGCCCGAACATCACGCCATCATCGCCAAGGCCCTGAACGCCTATCGGGACCCGACAATGCCGGCTGCCCGAACGCCGGAAGCGCGGCGGCTTGGCAACACCGATTGGCTGGCACAACCCCTGTTTTCCTTTCGAGATCACGCAAAGTCCAAGGTCGCCACTATTCTCGCGGATCGTTAATGCCGCATTCGCGGGCTTGATGATCGGGGCGGATCGTCATATATTGTTATAACTAAAGTTAGAACGTGACGATGAGACCTGTGATGAACGCGCCGAAAGTAAAAATTACAAAGATTGGTAATTCCCTCGGCGTGGTCCTGCCGAAAGAAACGTTAGCATTGCTGAATGTCGACAAGGGCGATGAGCTGACCATGATCAGAACGCCGAATGGCATTGAGCTCACGCCCTACGATCCGGAAGTTGCTCGTCAGCTTGAGGAGGGTCGAAGAATTATGAGGGAAAACCGCGACGTATTGCGCGAACTCGCGAAATGAGCGAATGGGTATGGATCCGTTCTGAGATAATCTACGCCATTCACGCCGAACAATTAGCTGAACATGGCGGCTTGCCGGGGCTCCGGGACGAGGGAGGTCTCGAGTCGGCGATGTCTCGACCGTTGAACCTCGCCCATTACGGCGATCCGGATGTATTCGAACTTGCTGCCGCCTATGCGTACGGCATCGCGCGAAACCATCCGTTTGCGGACGGCAACAAGCGCACGGCATTCGTCACTGCGGTTTTGTTTCTTGAACTGAACGGATACCGTCTAACCGCGACGAAAGAAGATCGTGTTCTCACTTTCCTAAGCCTCGCCGCCGGCGAGGTGGCGGAGGAGGAACTCGCGGACTGGATACGCAGCAATTCGGAGCAACGATATGAAGAGACCTGACAGCGCCATCTGACAGGGGACGACGCCAATGTCAGTGCGTTGGGGTGACACTTACCGGTGGCATGTGCCGTATGGCGCATGACTTCGAGCGGGCGACGTCAATGGCAAGAAACCCGCAAGCAGGAACCGGACGTAGCCGCGATGGCCAAGCGGCGAACCTGTCCCTCCCTCAACCAGCCTGAACGGCCCGCGGTCCCGCCGCGGTCCCAAGAGAAAACGGAACCCTGCTCCTTGAACTTCCCTCGAAGTCAAGGAGACCGGGATGGCGCGGAAAGACGAGAACCAAGGGTTCGTCTGCGCATACTGCGCGCAAAACATCGAAAAACTCAGCAACGGCAGCTACCGAAACCACTGCCCCTTTTGCCTCTATTCGCGGCATGTGGACAACCGGCCGGGCGACCGGGCCAACACATGCGGCGGCCTGATGGCGCCGGTCGGCGTTTCGCATAGCGGCAAGAAGGGCTGGCGATTGCATCACCGCTGCCTTGCCTGCGGCCATGTCTCGGTCAACAAGGTCGCCGAGAACACGGCGCAGCCGGACGATGTGCTGCGGATCGCCGCGCTATCCCGAACCTAGTCGTCATTCCGGCCTTGAGCCGGAATCTCGTCGAGGATAGGGCGCGGGCATTCGCGAGATGCCGGATCATGTCCGGAATGACGGAGGAACTTTAGGCGTAAGCCAACCCAATCGTTTCGGCGACCATGACCGGGCGCTCTTCGCCCTCGCGTTCCATGACGACGTCGGAGATGATGCGGACGCCGTCGCCCTTCACGTCTTCCACCGCCTTGATGGTGGAGCGCATGCGGATGCGGGAGCCGACCGGCACCATGCCGGTGAAGCGCACCTTGTTGGAGCCGTAGTTGATGCCCCGGCTGCGGTGCCTGATTTCCATCAGTTCCTGGCCCAAGCTGGCAACGAGCGACAGGGTCAGATAGCCATGCGCGATGGTCTTGCCGTCCGGCATCTCGGTCTTGCAGCGTTCCACGTCGACATGGATCCACTGATGATCGCCGGTCGCCTCGGCGAATTTGTCGATCATGGCTTGCGTGATCTCGACCCAGTCGCTGACCCCGGTTTCCTGGCCGATATGGTTTTTCAAATCTTGCGGTGCGTCGACTGTCAACACGATGATATTCTCCTTATCTGCATATCTGCGGCATTGTAAATACTAACGGGTGTTCGTATAAATCGGTCTCGAAAGGAGCCCCATCCCATGGATTATCAAGACCTGATCTACGAAGAACGCAATCACGTTGCTTATATCACCATCAACCGGCCCAAAGTCTACAACGCCTTCCGCTACAATACGGTCGAAGAGCTGATCAAGGCTTTCAACGTGGCCGCCTACAAGAAAGATATCGGCGCCATCGTCCTGTCCGGCGCGGGCGAGAAAGCCTTCTGCACGGGCGGCGACCAAAGCTCCCATGACGGTCAATATGAGGGCGAGCGCGGTATCACCGGTCTGCCGATGGACGATCTGCACGCCATCATCCGCGACGTGCCGAAGCCGGTGATCGCCATGGTGCGCGGCTATGCCATCGGCGGTGGCAACGTGCTGGCCACCATCTGCGACATGACCATTGCGTCGGAGAACGCGATCTTCGGCCAGGTCGGGCCGAAAATGGGCTCCGTCGATCCGGGCTTCGGCACCGCCTATCTGGCCCGGGTGGTCGGCGAGAAGCGGGCGCGCGAGATTTGGTTCATGTGCAAGCGCTACTCGGCTGAAGAGGCGCTGGCCATGGGGCTCTGCAACGCCGTGGTGCCGGACGACAAGCTGGAAGAGGAAGTGGACGCCTGGTGCGCCGAACTGGTCAAGCGCAGCCCGACCGCGATCATGCTAGCGAAGAAAAGCTTCAACTGCGACACCGATCACATCAAGGGCATCGGCGGCATGGGCTTCGCTGCGCTGAAGCTCTATTACGACACCGAGGAAAGCCAGGAAGGCGTCACCGCGCTGGGCGAAAAACGCGATCCGGACTTCCGCAAATATGTGAAGTAATGGTGCGCCTAAGAGCCGTCATCCCGGACAAGCGTAGCGCGATCCGGGATCTCGTCGAGGACGGAATTCCATTCGTGGCGAGATTCCGGCGCAAGGCCGGAATGACGACAGACAACACCGTCGTCCCGGATGCACTGCGGCGCGAAGTGCCGCTGTGCTGGTCCGGGATCCATGTCGAACGACAGAGCACAACCGGCTACCATGGACCCCTGACCAGCGGCGCAGCGCTCCATGCTGCACCGCATCCGGGGTGACACCGAAGCAGAGGGAGACCCGCCATGGACTTTGCCTTCAGCGAGGAACAGCAAGCCATCCGCGAGACCGCGCGGCGCTTTGCGCAGGAGCGGTTGGCGCCGCAGTACAAGGCCCATGACACGCAGGACGCGTTTGACAAAGACCTGCTGGCCGAAATGGGTGAACTCGGGTTGTTCGGCACGTCACTGCCGGAAGAGCTGGGCGGCCTGGGGCAGGACTTCGTCACCGAGGGCATCGTCATGGAGGAAGTGTCGCGGGAAGATTTGAATGTCGGCTACGCGCTGCTGCTCGCCTCGCTCAATGCCATGATCCTGGCCGACCATGCGCCGGATGTGGCCAAGCAGGTGGTGCCGGACGTCATGGCCGGCCGCAAGACGCTCTGCCTCGGCCTGACCGAGCCGAGCGCCGGTTCCGACGCCGCCAATCTACGTCTGCGTGCCGAGCGGGACGGCGGGAGTTTCGTCTTGAACGGCGAGAAGACCTCGATCTCCATGGCTCATCAGGCGGACGGCTGCGTCGTCTTTGCCCGCACCGGCACGCAGGAGGAACGCGCCCACGGCATCACCGCCTTCTATGTCGACCTGCATCAATCGGGGATCAGCCGCTCCACCTTCGACGATGTCGGCTCCGGCGTGGTCGGCCGCGGCTCGATCTTCTTCGACGATGTGATCGTGCCGGCGAAAAACATGATCGGCGGTGAGGGCATGGGCTTCAAGCAGGTGATGAACGGCTTCGACTTTTCCCGCGCCCTGATCGGCCTGCAATGCCTGGCGCCGGCGCAAGCCTCCCTGGACGAGAGCTGGGCCTATAGCCTGGAGCGCAAGACCTTCGACCAACCGATCGCGTCATTCCAGGGCGTCACCGAACCGCTGGCGGTGGCCGAAACCCAGATCGAGGCGGCGCGCCTGCTCTGCTACAAGACCCTGTGGTTGCGCGACCGAGGCATGCCGCATACGGCTGAAGCGGCGATGTGCAAATGGTGGGCGCCGCAATTGGCCTTCGAGACCATCCATCAATGCCTGCAGATCCACGGCCATCTCGGCTACGCCAAGGACATGCCGTTCCAGCAGCGCCTGCGGGAGGTGATGGGCCTGCATATCGGCGACGGCACCAAGCAGATCCAGAAAATGGTGATTGCCCGCCGCAAACTGGCGGAAGCGCAACAACGGGGATGAAGAGGGGACGAAGATGAGCGACGAGCAACCGATCCTCACCGAACGCGATGGCGCCGTCGCGGTGGTGATCCTGAACCGGCCCGACAAATTCAACTGCCTGTCCAGCGGCCTGGTCGACGGCCTGAACGCGGCGCTGGACGAGATCGAGGCGGATGACGGCATCCGTGCCGTGCTGGTGCGCGCCAACGGCAAGCAGTTCTGCACTGGCGCCGATCTGGACGAGGTGCTGGAAGCGCGCAAGGCGAAGGACACGGTCCAGGCCTTCATCAGCCGCGGCCACGCGGTGCTGCGCCGGCTCGAGAATCTGCCGAAGCCCGTGGTCATGGCGGTGCACGGCCTGGCGCTCGCCGGCGGCGTCGAGGTGGCGATGAGCGGTGACGTGGTCTTCATGGCCGACAGCGCCCGCATGGGCGATCAGCATGCCCAATACGGCCTGATCCCCGGCTGGGGTGGGACCCAGCGCCTGGCCCGCCATGTCGGCCGCCGCCGTGCCTTGGACCTGATGTTCTCCGCCCGCTGGCTTTCGTCCGCCGAGTGTCTTGACTGGGGCCTCGCCAATTATGTGGTGTCCGACGACAAGCTGATCGACGAGGCGATGGCCTATGCCCAACAGATGGCCAAGCGTAGCCCGGCCGGCCTCGCCGTGATGAAATCCCTGACCCTGCGTGGCCTGGAGACTACGTTGGACGCGGGCTTGAGCTTGGAAGAACGGGAAGCCGCCCTGGCCCTGATGTCCGACAACACCGCCGAAGGCCTCGCCGCCTTCCAGGAACGCCGAGAGCCGGTCTTCGAATGATCCAGCCTGTCTCTATCTCTGTGTGTTGAGTACATAGTCGCCATCCCGGAATCGCCGCCGGCGATATCCGGGATCACGGCAAACACCGTGCCTGTGGTGATCCCGGTTCTGCGCGATGCTTGGCCAGGATGACAAACGTATACCCGCCACCCCGGATGCTACGCGGCATGCAATGACGCGCTGCTGGTCCGGGGCCCATGGTGGCCGGTAGAAATCAATGCGTCGACATGGATCCCGGACCAGCACAGCGGCACTGCGCGCCGCAGTGCATCCGGGACGACGACCCTCCCATCTGTCGTCAACTCCGTTGCACCGAGTCCTCATCGTCATCCCGGAATCGCTTTAGCGATATCCGGAATCGTCCCAAACACCGTGCCTAAGGCGATCCCGGCACGCCGCTGTGTTTTGGGCGGGATGACGGCTGGGCCTTGCGCCGGAATCTCCTGCCGCGAGATGCTTGATCAAGCTGGGCATGACGATCGAGTATTTAGGACAGCATTACTGACCTTTGTTTCACGTGAAACATAGGTCAGCAATGCTGCCGATTCGCGACGTTGAAAGTTGGACGCGGCTGGTCACTTTCCCCGGCTTTCCGGGAATGCAAATGGACGGGAATTGGACGCCGTCCAATTCTTCAGAAAAATGGGCGGCGGCGAATTCTAATAAATCGTCTTCTTCATGTGCTCCGGATAGCCGTCGTCATAGGCCTTGCCGTCGAAGTCCTCGCCTTTGATCAGCGCTTGCAGGATCGCGCCGGCGGTGGGGACGGTGCCGCGGTCGACCTGGGCGTCCGGGTTCCAGAGGCGGGAGCGGGCGAGCGCCTTCTGGCATTGGAAATAGACCCGCTCCGCATGGATCAGGATGACGCTTTGCGGGTTCTTGCCCTTGATCTCGAAGCTGGCGCAAAGTTCCGGGTCTGTGGTCAGCTCGGCCTGGCCGTTGATGCGCAGGGTTTCGCCGACGCCCGGCACCAGGAACAGTAGCGAGACCCGCGGGTCGCGGACGATGTTGCGCAGGCTGTCGAGCCGGTTGTTGCCGCGCCGGTCCGGCAGGGCCACCGTCTTCTCGTCCAGCACCCGGACGAAACCGGGCGGATCGCCGCGGGGGGAGCAGTCCATGCCCTCCGGCCCGCTGGTCGCCAGCACCACGAACGGCGAATGCTCGATGAAGGCCCGGTAGTGGTCGGAGATGTAATCGATCTCCTTCACCAGGCTTTTCGGATTGATCGCCCCATAGACCGATTCCAAGTCCTCGATGCTCGAAATTTTATGTTCCACCCGATCCAACATGATTGCG
Organism: Alphaproteobacteria bacterium; assembly: GCA_965216645.1. Taxonomy (GTDB): domain Bacteria; phylum Pseudomonadota; class Alphaproteobacteria; genus CBDCGJ01. The sequence goes on from CBDCGJ010000048.1 coordinate 10,692, forward strand.
TCCTTCCGCTGACAGGGCCGTGCGCTCTGTGCCATGATATCCGGAAACGGCGGGGAGGACCATATGGCGCGGACACATTACGACAAGGGCTTGGCGGACATCGGCAACGGGCTCTACGCCTATATGCAGCCGGACGGCGGCTGGGGCTGGTCCAATGCCGGCCTGATCGCCGATCAGGGCGACACCATGCTGGTCGATACCCTGTTCGATCTGAAGCTGACCGACGAAATGTTGGCGACCATGCGTCGGGCCGTGCCGGCGGCGGCGAAGATCAAGACCCTGGTCAATACCCATGCCAATGGCGACCATTGCTGGGGTAATCAATGTGTCGAATGCGCCGAAATAGTCGCCTCGCGCGCCTGCGCCGAGGAGCTGCAAGGCGATAGTACGGCGCGGATCGAGGCGCTGATGCGGGCGCCGGGCCGGCTTGGCGATTATGTCCGCAAGATCTTCGGTCCCTTCGATTTCTCCGGCATCCAGGTGACCGCACCGACCCGCACTTTTGAGCGCGAACTGACCTTGAGCGTCGGCGGCAAGCGGGTCGATCTGATCGAGGTCGGCCCCTGCCATACCAAGGGCGATATTCTCGTCCACGTGCCCGACGACAAGGTGGTCTTCACCGGCGACATTCTGTTCATCGAGGGGCATCCGATCCTCTGGGTCGGGCCGGTGCAAAACTGGATCGACGCCTGCGACCGCATGCTGGCCATGGATCTGGACGTGGTCGTGCCGGGCCATGGCCCGCTGACCAACAAGGCCGGCATTCGCGCGGTCAAAGGTTATTTGGAGTATGTCACCGCCGAGGCCCGCAAACGCTACGACGCCGGCATGCCGGTGGCCGACGCGGCGCGGGACATCGTCATGGACGACTATTCGTCCTGGGGTGACGGCGAGCGCATCGCCGTCAACGTCACCACCCTCTATCGCGAGTTCGCCGGCGACGATCGCCCGGCAGATATCCTGGCGACATTCGAATTGATGGCGGAGCTGGCGCGATAGGTTTAATATCCCGGCAAGGACCGACGTAAAGAAAGGGAGCGACTATCAATGCGTATCAAAGTGGATTCCGAGATTTGTCAGGGACATAATCGCTGCTGCACCCTGGCGCCGGACCTGTTCGATGTCGACGACTATGGCGAGGCCTTCGCGCTGAACGACGGCGTGGTGCCGGCCGGCAAGGAAGAGGAAGCCCGCCTGGCCATCGACAATTGTCCCGAGTTCGCCATCAAGATCATCGAGGAATAACCGAGGGGGCCGTACCATGACCAAATCAGCGCCCGTAAACGACTGGGCCACCGACTACGACATTTTCGATCCGGACTATGTGAAGGATCCGACGCCGGTATGGAAGGAATTGCGGGGCAAATGCCCGATCGCCCATAGCGATCGCTGGGGCGGCTCCTGGTTGCCGACCCGGTATGAGGACATGCAGGCCTTCGTCAAAATGGTGCCGGCTCTGTCGTCCCAGGAACCGCTGGTGGTGCCGCCGCCAGAGGTCGACGAGGAAATGGAGCAATACGGCATCACGGCACCGCCGATCACCGCCGACCCGCCGGAACAGATTCCCATGCGCCGGCTGATCCTGCCCTTCTTCACGCCCAAAGCCGTGGCGGTGCATCGGCCCTTCACCGAGGCGCTGTGCCACGAATTGATCGACCAGTTCATCGACGACGGCGAATGCGACGCGGCGGTGATGTATTCCCAGCAGATCCCCTCCCGCGTCATCGGCCACATGCTCGGCATCGATCCGGCGCGCAATGACGAGTTCGTCGAATGGGTTCGCGGCGTGCTGGAATTCGGCCTGACCGACCCCGAAATCCGCATCAAATACCGCCGCATCATCCGGGAGTTCTTCATGGAGATCGTGGCGGAGCGGCGCAAGAATCCCGGCGACGACATCGTCTCGCAGCTGATCGAGAAGGAGCTTGACGGCAAGCCGGTCGACGACATCACTCTGATCGGCATGTGCAACCTGCTGCTGATCGCCGGCATCGACACGACCTGGAGCTCGATCGGCAGCGCGCTCTGGCATTTCGGCACCCATGCGGAGGACCGACGTCGGTTGGCCGCGGAGCCGGACCTGTTCCCGAGCGCCATCGAGGAAATGCTGCGCTACTACGCGCCGGTCACCATGGCCCGCATCGCCACTGAGGAGATCGAGGTCGGCGACGTCACCTTCAAGCCGGGCGATCGGGTGCTGATGAACTTCCCGGGCGCCAACCACGACCCCGAATTCTTCGAGGATGCCGACAAAGTCATCCTGGATCGGGAGCGCAACCGGCATATCGCCTTCGGCATCGGCATCCACCGCTGCGCCGGCTCCAACCTGGCGCGGATGGAAATGGATATCGCGCTCAGGACCTGGTTCGAGCGCATACCGGAATTCGAGATTTCCGATCCGGAGGCGGTGACCTGGGCCGGCGGGCAAGTCCGCGGCCCGCGTAATCTGCCGATGAAATTCTAGAATTGGGCCGAAGGCCGACCATTCAGAAAGACATTCATTTTCCAAAGAAGCGAATAAGACGAACATGAAAGAATTACCTCCGGTGCAATCCGGGCCCCGCGTTTGGTATGGCCCGGACATGGCCACCCGTGACGATTGGATCTGGCGCCTGAACGACGATTGGTCGCGGGAAATTGCCGCGGCGTCGGAGCATGTGCGGATGCTCGACCGACCGCTGATCGAGGTCGGACAGGCGGATTTCCCTTTACCGACGCTGGGGCCGGCCCTGCTGGAGATGCGGCGGGAGGTTGTGCACGGCCGCGGCTTCGCGCTGTTGCGCGGGCTCGACATCTCGGGCTACGACAAGTTTCAGCGCGCCGCTATTTTCTGGGGCTTGGGACAATGGATCGGCAGCGCCCGCTCGCAAAACGGTCAAGGGCATCTGCTCGGCCATGTTTGCGATTTGGGCTACGACCTGAACGACCCCAATGTCCGGATCTATCAGACCACGGCGCGCCAAACTTTCCATACCGATTCCTGCGACATCGTGGCGCTGATGTGCCTTCGGAAGGCGAAAAGCGGGGGCCTCAGCAGCTTGGTCAGCGCGAGCACGGTCTATAACGAATTCCTATCGCGCGCGCCCGAACTGGCGAAGTGGCTGTTCGTTCCCGTCGCCACCGACCGGCGCGGCGAGGTGCCGCCCGGTCAGGACCCCTGGTTCAATGTCCCGGTGTTGAGTTGGTATGAAGGCGAGCTCACGCCGCTCTATCAACGCCAATATGTCGACAGCGCCCAGGACCTGCCGGGGGCGCCGCCATTGACGCCCGAACATATCGCCGCCCTCGATCTGTTCGACCGGCTTTGCGACGATCCGGACATTCACTTGGCGATGGATTTCGAACCGGGCGACATGCAGTTCGTCTGCAATCATGTGGTTCTGCACGACCGCACCGCCTATACCGACTGGCCGGAGCCGGAGAAGCGCCGGCATCTGTTGCGGCTCTGGCTGTCGCCGCCGGTGGGACGACCCTTGCCGCCGGATTTCGCGGAGCGGTACGGCAGTCTGATTGTCGGCGACCGCGGTGGCATCGTTCTGCGCGATACGCAACCGACATTGCCGCTGTCACCCGCTTGACAGGTTGGCACCGATACGTCTGTAAAGGCGGATGACAAACAATGACCGTAAGCCGCAAGCTCAGGCCGGGCGGCAGGACAATCGCCGCGAGGCCGTGCTCGATGTGGCCGCCGCCCTGTTCGCGCGGGAGGGCTATCACGGCGCCTCCATGCGGGACATCGCCAAGGGCGTCGGTATGTTGCCGGGCTCGCTCTATTATCACTTTCCGTCCAAGGCAGCCCTGCTTTCCGCCGTTTACGAGGAAGGCTCGCGGCGCATCGAGCGCCGATTGATCGACGCGGTGGCGCAGGCCGGCGACGACCCCTGGCAGCGCCTGCGGGCCGCCGCGGTTGCCCATTTGGAAGCCATCCTGGACCGCAGCCCCTATGCTCTGGTGGTGATCCGTGTCTGGCCCGAGGATGTGGAGGAGGCGCGGGCCGAGCTGACGGAGCTGCGCAACCGATACGAGGCGAACTTCCGTCGGGTCGTCGAGGACCTGCCGCTGCCGGATGGTACCGACCGGCACTTCCTGCGCCTGATGATGCTCGGCGCGCTGAATTGGGCGCAGGCCTGGTACCGCGAAGACGGCAAGACCCCGGCCGAGATCGCCGAGAAGTTCGTCGACTTGCTGCAACGCGCCGGTCGATGACGGAGATGGGATCATGACCGGCGACGATGCGGCCGAGAAAAATCGTGCGGCCTGGAACGCGGCCGCTGCCCAACACCGGGCCGCGCGCTGGGAAACCGTGCTGTCTCAACTGACAGAGGACGTGCCCGGACCTTTCGACCGACCGGCTCTCGATTTGTTCGAGCAAGTCGACTTTCGTGGTAGGTCCGTTTGCCAACTTTGCTGCAACAACGGGCGGGAACTACTCTGGCTGAAACGCCATGGTGCCGGCGATTGCGTGGGCGTCGACATCGCCGACGAGAACATCGCGCAAGCCAAAGAGCTGTCGGCCGTGACCGGGCTCGACGCCACGTTTGAGCGTCACGACGTCATGACGCTTGGCCGTGAGTTCGACGGCCGGTTCGATATCGTGCTGACCACCATCGGCGTCTTCAACTGGCATGCCGACATCGCGGCTTTTTTCGATATCGTGGCGCGCCTGTTGAAACCGGGCGGGCATTACCTGGTCAGCGAGTTCCACCCGATCCTCTGGATGATGGAACCGGATCGGGGGGAGGATTTCGTCCATTCCTATTTCGACGACCGGCCCTGGCGCGATAGCGACCCCATCGACTATTACGACGGCACCTCAGGCTACGCGGCGCCGGAGAAGGTGGAGTTTCAGCACACGCTCGGCAATATCATTCAGAGCGTGATCGACGCCGGATTGCGGCTGGTGTCGGTTCGGGAATATCCGGTGGACACCATGGGCGACTTCGCGCATCTCGAAGATCAGCCGGCACAGCTGCCCCTGTCCTACAATCTGATCGCGGTAAAGCCCAAATGAAAACAGCCGACTACACCGCCGCCAACCGCGCGGCCTGGAACGCCGCGGCGGAACAACATCGCGGCGAACGCTGGGACACGGTCGTCGCTCAGTTGACCGATCCGGCGCAAAGTCCCTTCGAGCCGGAGGCGCTGGCGCTGCTGAATGACATCGGCGTTGCCGGTAAGGACGCGATCCAGCTTTGCTGCAACAATGGCCGGGAAGTCCTGTCGCTGAAGAAGTTGGGTGCGGGGCGCTGCGTCGGCGTCGACATTTCCGATAAATTCATCGAGCAGGCCCGCGAGCTCGCCGTCATCAGCGGTCTCGACGGCGAGTTCGTCCGCGCCGATGTCATCGATCTACCGGAAAGCCTCGGCGGGGCGTTCGATTTGGTGCTCTTCACCGTCGGCGCGCTCAACTGGCTGCCGGACATGGACGGCCTGTTCGCCTCCGCCGCCGGCCTGCTGCGCCCCGGCGGCCATCTCCTGATCCACGAGATGCATCCGATCCTCTGGATGTTCGAACCGGATCGAGGCACGGAACTGCTCTATTCCTATTTCCAGCAGGGCGCGTTCGAAGAGGACAATCCGCTGAACTATTACGGCGGCGCCGACTACGAGGCGCCGACCAACTACGGCTTCCAGGCGACGCTGGGGGATATTTTCACCGGCATCCTGTCCGCGGGCCTGACGATCCGGCATTTCAAGGAATATCCCATCGACATCTGCTGCAACTTCCCCCATTTCGCCGGCCAGGACGCGCAGCTGCCGCTGTCCTATACGCTGCTTGCGGAGAAAGTTCCTAATCCCGCCCCAGAATCGTGATACAGCAGACGGATTCCTCGATGCCATAGATGCCGCCGCCGTTTTCGGCGATGGCGAAGCGGGCGTCGTCGACCTGGCGCGGACCGGCCTCGCCGCGAAGCTGCGTCGTCAGCTCGTAGATCTGACCGAGGCCGGTGGCGCCGATGGGATGGCCTTTGGATTCCAAGCCGCCGGACGGATTGATGGGGATGCGGCCGCCCAGGCTGGTCTCTCCCTGATCCGCCAGCCAAGCGCCCTGACCGAAATCGCAGAAGCCGAGATTTTCCGTCTGGGTGACCTCGCCGAATGCGGTGGCGTCATGCACTTCCGCCAGCGACATATCCTTGGGCCCGAGGCCGGCTTTGTCGTAGGCCCGCTTGGCCGCCAGATGGGTCAGATGCTTGTCCACCTCCTCGACCTTGCGCTTCGTGCCGGTGCCAATTTCGCAGGCCCGGATGCGGATCGCCCGCGCCCGCGCTTCCTCGCCCAAATCCGCTAAATAGTCTGCGCTGCAGAGAATCGCCGCCGCGCCACCGTCGCTGATCGGCGAACACATGGGCAGGGTCAGCGGCCAACTGACGATCCGTGCCGCCAGCACGTCGTCGATCGAATAGTCGTCCTGATACTGCGACAGCGGATTGAGAGTGGAGTGGCGATGATTCTTCGCCGCCACTGCCGCGAATTGGCGCTGGGTGCTGCCGAAGCTTTTCATGTGGAACTTGGCGAAATTGGCGTAGACGTCCATGAAGGGACTGCGCCGGGCGTTGGGGATCACCGTGTCCGCCGGCGGTTCGATGCCTTCGGCCATGGCCTCGAGACCGGCGATGGTGCCGTCCACGTCATGCACGTCCCAGGCGCCGTCGAAGATGGCGAAGGACTTTTCCTTGTCGTCGTCATACATCTTGTCGGCGCCGACGGCGAGGGCGACCTCGGCCATTTCCGCCTTCACCGCCAGATAGGCGCCGTGGAAGGCGCTTGAGGCGCTGGCGCAGGCATTTTCCACGTTGACCATGGGAATGCCTTCGAAACCCATGTCGCGCAACGCGATTTCGCCAGGCACCAGGTATTGACCTTCGATGACGCCCTGTGTCGTGTTGGCGAAATAGGCCGCGCCCACGTCGCCGCGGGCCAGACCGGCATCGTCCAGGGCGCCGATCACCGCTTCGCGAGTCAAATCCTTGACCGACTTCTCCAGATAGCGGCCGAACGGCGTCATCGCCGCGCCGATGATATAGACGTCTGTCATGTTGGTGCCCTCTCAATGCGGCATGCGGACCGCGGCGTCGAGGCGAATGACCTCACCGTTGAGCATGCCGTTCTCGCAGATCTGCTGCACCAGCATAGCATATTCCCGCGGCTCCCCCATCCGCTTCGGAAACGGCACGGCGGCCATCAGTTGCTCCTGCGCCGCCGCCCGCAAGCCATCGACCATCGGCGTTTCGAACATGCCGGGCGCAATGGCGACGACACGGATGCCTTCCCGCGAAAACTCCCGCGCCAACGGCAAGGTCATGCCGGCGATCCCCGCCTTGGCGGCGGCGTAGGAGACGGCGCCGACCTGACCCTCCAAACCGGCGACGGAGGAGGTGTTGACGATCACCCCGCGCTCTCCGTCGTCGTTCAGCGGGTCCAGGTTCTTGGCCCGGTCGGCGAACAGCCGGATGGCGTTGAAGGTACCGACCAGATGGACGTTGATTTGGCGCTGGAAATGGGCCAGGGACATAACCCCCTTGCGGCCCAGAACCCGCCGGCTTTCCAGGATCCCGGCACAGTTTACCAAGATCCGCGCCGGCCCATGTTTGTCTGCCGCGCGCGCTAACGCATCGGCTACGCTGTCTTCGTTGGTGACGTCGCATCGCAAGGTCAGGATACGATCTTCTTCGCCGCCCTCGAATGTGAGGTCCAGGCCGGTGACGCTGGCGCCCAGTTCCAAGAGGTGGCTGGCGGTGGCCCGGCCGAGGCCCGACGCGGCGCCGGTAACAATGGCGCTCTGCCCTTTGATTTGCATTCACTTTCCCCCGCGTTCAGGGTAGTATAACTCCCTAACGTTCGTTTGGTTTAAATCTCATACACGCCCATGGTGCACTAGATGCTGGAACATGCGCAAGAACCCGATGCAAATCGCGTCGATCCGCTGAAAGGCGTCAATATCGGCACACCGGAGATGATCAGGGATCCGTTCCCGACATTCCGGGCATTGCAACAGAACCACCCGGTGGCCTGGAACGAGCAATTGAAGGGCTGGATCGTCACCCGTTTCGACGATGTCGACCGGGTCCTGCGCGACCCCCACACCTCGGTGGAGAAGCTCGGCCCCTTCGTCGACCGCTCATCGGAAGAGGACCGGCCGGCCATCGAGTTCTTGGCGGAGGTTCTGGGCGATTGGATGTTGTTCGCCGACCCGCCGCAGCATACGGAGCTGCGGCGCGCGCTAAAAGACGCTTTCATGCCGGCAGAGATCAAGGCGCTGGAACCCCGCGTGCGCGCGACGGTGGATCGTCTGCTGGACGAGCTGCCGCTCGAAACGCCGGTGGATTGGGTCGAGGGTTTCGCCTATCCATTGCCGGCCATGGTAATCGGCGAGTTGTTCGGCCTGCCGCGCGAGGAGTTGGAGGACCTGAAACGTTGGTCCGATCCCTTGGGCCGTCTGGTCCTGGCCTCGACGGAGCGGGAGAACCTGTACTCCAACGCGGCGAAAGCCGTGCGGGAAATGTGCGACCGTTTCATGACGCTGGTAGCCGAGCACAGGAAGCAGCCGCGCGACAATTTCACGTCTCAAATGATCGCCAATGCGGAGCACCTGACCGACGAGCAGATCGTGCATAATCTGGTGCTGGTGTTATGGGCCGGTCACGATACGACCACCAACCACCTGGCCACCGCCGTGCATTATCTATGCGCCCGGCCCGATCTGTTCCAGGTCCTGCGCGACGATCCGGCCCTGATCCCGGGCACGGTGGAGGAGTTTCTGCGGCTCGACAGTCCGGCCCATATGTTGATGCGGCTGGCCCAGCGGGACATGGAGCTGAGCGGCCAGACCATCCGCGCCGGCGACCGCATCTTCCTAATGATGAACACGGCCAATCGGGACGACGCCAAGTTCGACGCGCCTGACGATCTGCAACCCGAGCGCAAGAAAAACCGGCATCTGTCCTTCGGCAAGGGCATCCATGTCTGCCTCGGCGCGCCGCTCGCCCGCCTGGAGGGCGTGCAGGCACTGACCGCGATCTGCGAACGCTACTGCGACATCCAATTCGCCGGCGACCCCGTCACCTGGCGCCCCAACCTGATCATGCGCGGCCCGGACTATCTGCAGGTGAAGCTGTTCCCTGCGTGATTTGCGGCAGTTGGGACGACTCAACACTTTCGTCGTCCCGGTCGCAGCGAAGCGGAGCACCGGGACCCATTCCAACCAACTTCGTTCCAAGATTGGTAGTGCAAGAGGAGTCAGAAGGGATGCCAGATATCGGCTGACGCGAATTCCGGCATAACGAAAATACAAGAATCTTTGACATCTGGAATCTCGTCAGCGATATCCGGGTCCACGCCGCCAGCGATTGCGTCCGCGTCAATACTTAGGTTCGCCCCCTCTGCGATCGGGATAGAATGCGTCTACTATGGACGCATTATGGCCAGCTACATGTACATTCTCGCCAGTCAACGTAATGGCACTCTTTATGTCGGTGTCACTTCGGGTTTAGTTAAGCGGACTTACGAGCACAGGACTGGAGCGGTTCCGGGTTTCACGAAGACATATGGCGTAAAGCGACTAGTGTATTTCGAAGAGTTTGAACGGATCGAAGATGCAATTCTGCGGGAAAAGCAGGTCAAGCGTTGGAAGCGATCCTGGAAAATCGAACTGATCGAAAAAGACAATCCGGATTGGCGTGATTTGTGGCCGGAGATATCGAAGTAACAGCGACTTTGCTTTGATGCTCCGTTGTTGATGCAATCTTGCTTGGCATGGGTCCCGGCGCTTCGCTTCGCTTCGGCCGGGACGACGAAAATTTCTCATTGGCACCAACCTCATCCCGTTCAAACGATCTTCGGCAACAAATCCAAATGCCGCAGCAGTCCGGCGAAGCGGGTGAGTTTTTCGGCGCGGAAGTCGGCGGCGTTGGTGCCGGTGAAGTTGTAGAAGCCCTTACCGGCGTCCAGGCCCTTGTCGCCGCGGGTCATCATGTCGGCAACGATGTCGGGACTTTGAAAGCGGTCGGCGCCGAGGGTGTCGCGCAGATAGTTGGAGGCGTAGTAGAGGATATCGACACCGCCCCAATCGATGAATTCCACCAACCCCATGGTGGCGTAGCGGATGCCGAAGCCGGTGCGGATGGCGAGGTCGATGTCTTCCGCCGTGGCCACGCCTTCCTCGACCAAGCGGGCGGCCTCGTTCATCGCCACGGCTTGAATGCGCGGCACGATATAGCCGGGGGAGGCGGCGCAACGCACCGGTGCCTTGCCGACCTGTTTCAGCAGATCGAACAGGCGGGCGACATGGGCTTCGTCCGTGGCCGCGCCCGGACTGACTTCCACCAGCGGGATCAGATAGGCCGGATTGAGCCAATGGGCGTTGAGGAAACGCGCCGGCTCGCTCACGAAACCGGCCAATTCTTCCACTAGCATGGTCGAGGTGGTTGAGGCGATCAGGCAATCGCGCGAGACCAAATCGGATAACCGCTCGAAGGCGTCCCGCTTGGCCTCGAGCAGTTCCGGCACGCCCTCGAAGACAACCGTGGCCTCCGCCAGCGCTCGTTCACCGTCCGTCAGGCCATAGCCATGGATACGACCGAGGATCGCTTCGCGCCGCGGTTCGTCGAGCAATCCCAATTCCTGCAGAAAAGCCAAGTTGCCGTCGATTTCCGTCTTGGCGGCGGCCAGCAAATCGTTCGCGGCGGCGCGGTCTCTGACTTTGAAGTCGATCAAGGCGACCTCGTGCCCGGCGCTGGCGAAGACTTGGGCGATACCTCGGCCCATGCGGCCGGCGCCGATGGCGGCGATCTCAGCCATCGGCGAAGCCCGTCTGCAGGACGTGCTGCAGGTCGTTGACACTGTAGCGATCGATACCGAGTCCCTTTGGCGATCTCTCGCCGCCGGCGAGGCTGTAATCGGTGATCGCTTCGGCGATCGCCAGGAAGCCGTCCGCGACCGGTGTGGCGACATTGGCGAGCCGCGCCACGCCGGACAGGAACGTAAGGCCGAGCGCGGTGTCTTCGCGCATATAGCGATGCTGCGACAGATCGATATGCTCCCGCCAATCGCCGCTGCCGGTCAGGCGGTCGTGTGAGGAATTGCCGTACATCCATTCCGGCCGGTCGTCGTCATAATGGTCGGCCAGCGGGAAATGCGGCCGGCCATAGCCGAGGGCGCGCCGTACGGCGATCCGCTCCCCATCGAGGGCGTCCGTGACCCGCCGGATCGACGGTTGTGTGCCCTCATTGTGAATGTCCCAGGCGTCGAAATGCTCCAGCGGCCCGGCATTCATCATGATCAGCGGCGGGTGAATGATCGGCCCCGCATTCATCAGGGCACCGTCGAGGGCGTCGACCAGGGGTTCGACCGGATAGACCTTCTTCAGCACGGCCAGCGCGCGGTCCCGTTCCCGACCGGGAAACACGCCGGTGGGCAGGCGGGTGGCATGGACGCTGACGCGGACATGGTCCGGCGCCTGCTTGCGAGCCAGATAGGGCAGGGTGCCGGTTTCCGCGAAGGCGACATTGGCGCGGTTGCCGGCGGCATGTTTCGCCTTGGCGAAGAGCCAACTGCCGAAGGTGCCGGGCGGCAGGAACGCCACCTGGCCGTCCTGCCAGAGCGGCGCCAGCTTCGGCGCCAGATCCGCATGGGTGGTGCAGGGCAGGGGGGCGATGACGAGTTCCGCGCCGTCGATCGCCTCGGCCAGGTCGGCGGTGATCAGGTCGATGGCGATCGGCCGGCTGCCGTCGATATCGGTCAGTCTGATGGCGCCCGAATCGCGGATCGGCGCCAAGGCCGCCTCGTCCCGGCGCCAGAGCCGGACGCGATGGCCCAAAGCCCCCATATGCGCCGCCGCCGCATAACAGCCATGGCCGCCGCCGATCACCGCAATGTCCATGTCTCGCTCCCCGCAGAACCGCCGCCGATCGCCCTATAGCCGACCCGGCGCCGGCATCATCACCGCCGGCCATCTTGGTCATCTCACCGGACGATTTCAACGATTGACATTGTCCCACCCCAAACGCCGCCATCGCATAAAAAGGGGTCGGAGGGATTTACCTATTTTTAGAAGTATAAAATATGAAAATATCAATCTAAAATACCTAATTCCCTCCGACCCCTTTTCTGACCCCTTTTCTGCAGAACCGCCGCCCGGCTTCGAACGACCGAGCCGGCGGGGTGTGGCCATCGCCTAGCATCTTGGGCGCGTCGCATTACGATTTCAACGGTCAACGTCCTCGCCCGCCTCATCCCCGCCGTAAAAAAGGGGTCGGAGGGAATTAAGTACTTTAGATCGTAATTTTAATATTCTATTCTTATTTTAAACGGTAAATCCCTCCGACCCCTTTTTTGCCGACCCCTTTTTTGGCGGTTGTTTTCAGCGGACGCTGATGCGGTTTCCATCACAACTGATATTGGACGGCGTTAGAAGATGTTCGCGTCCAAGCCGGCGGCGAGGGTCATGCCGAGCTCCTCGCATCGTTCGACGAAATCCTCTTGCCAGTCGCCGCGGCAGATCAGCGGTTCCTGCACCGCGCGCCATTTCAAACCGGTGGTGATGGTCTCGACCCCGCGCCGGGTCCCCGTGCCGTCGTGACCGGCGCGGATATAGAGGGCATAGGGCCGGCCCTGGGTTTCCTCCAGACAAGGGTAATAGATACGGTCGAAGAAATCTTTCAGGGCGCCACTCATATAGCCGAGATTTTCCGTGGTGCCCAGAATGATCCCATCGGCGGCGCGCACATCATCGGGCCCGGCATCGAAGGGCCGAAGCACCGTGACCGCCACGTTGTCGATCTCCGGGTGCCGCGCGCCCCCGGCCACGGCGTCGCAGAGCCGCTGCGTGTTCGGCGAGGGGACATGGGCGACGATGAGGAGATTACGTTTGGCCATGGCCCTACTTTATTGTAAGACAAAGCCAGGACAAGACCGAACTGGAACGGACTTTAAATGCAAATCGATATCGAATATTGCGTCCAGTGAAACTACGAGCCGCGTGCCCTCCGTGCGAGGGACCAGCTGCAAAAGATCGCGCCGGATGCTCAGGTGACCCTGGTCAAGGGCGGCGGCGGCGTGTTCGAAGTCACCGTGGACGGCGATTTGGTGTTTTCCAAAAAAGCCTTGGGACGCTTCCCCGAAGACAGCGAATATAACGGCATGCTGCCGGGCTGATCGCCCCCGTATGAGCGAAGCGACCCGCCTAACCATCCGACGACCGGACGACTGGCACCTGCATCTGCGGGATGGCGAGATGCTGGCCCGGGTGTTGCCGGCCAGCGCCGCCCATTACGCGCGTGCCATCATCATGCCCAATCTGGTGCCCCCCGTGGTCACGGTGGCGGACGCGCGGGCCTATCTGAACCGCATCTCGGCCCATCTCAACGGGGCCGAATTCGAGCCGCTGATGACCCTCTATCTGACGGAGGCGACGGATCCCGCGGACGTCCGCGCCGGCGCCGGCTTCATCAAGGGGCTGAAGCTCTATCCCGCCGGCGCGACCACCAATTCCGATGCCGGCGTGCGGGACCTGGACAAGGCGTTCGGCGTGCTCGAGACCATGGCGGAAATCGGCCTGCCCCTGCTGGTCCATGGCGAGGTGGTCGACGACGCCATCGACATTTTCGATCGCGAGGCGGTTTTCATCGATCAGGTCCTCGACCCGTTGCGCCGACGGCTGCCCGCATTGAAAGTCGTCTTCGAGCATCTGACGACCAAGGACGGGGTCGATTATGTCCTGGCGAACGACCGCAATCTGGCGGCGACGGTGACGCCGCACCACCTGCTGATCAACCGCAACGCCATGCTGGTCGGCGGTATTCAGCCGCATCACTACTGCCTGCCCGTACCGAAGCGGGAAACCCATCGCGAGGCCCTGGCGGCGGCGGTGACGTCGGGCGATAAGCGTTTCTTCCTGGGTACCGATTCGGCGCCTCATCCCAAGGCGGACAAGGAATCGGACTGTGGCTGCGCCGGTATCTACAACGTGCCGACGGCGCTGGCCTGCTATGCCCATGTCTTCGAGGCGGCCGGCGCGCTCGACAAGTTGGAGGGTTTCGCCGCCCTCAATGGCCCGGAATTCTACGGCCTGCCGGCGAACGAGGGCACGCTCACCCTGATCAAACGCGACGTGGCGGAGGTGCCGCGGACGGACGGCGATCTGACTATCTTCCATCCGCCCTTCCCGCTGCGCTGGCAGGTGCTATAAAAATGCGCTTGTCTCACAGCCTGCGGAAGGACGCTCTCAGGTGATCGCCAACGATTTCTCCGACCCGAAACTGATGGCCGAGCTGACGGCCAAGATGCTGATCGAAACCCAGGCCGTCCTGTTCCGGGCCGACGATCCCTTCAAGTTCACCTCCGGCAAATACAGTCCGGTCTATGTCGATTGCCGCCGTTTGATTTCGTTCCCGCGGGTGCGTAATGCGCTGATGGATTTCGGCGCCTCCACGGTGAAGCGGGAGGTCGGCTTCGAGAGCCTGGACGGCGTCGCCGGCGGCGAGACCGCGGGCATCCCCTTCGCGGCCTGGATGGCGGACAGGCTGTTCCTGCCCATGCAATATGTGCGTAAGAAACCGAAGGGCTTCGGCAGGGATGCGCAGATCGAGGGGACTTTCGCGGAAGGCGACCGCATTTTGCTGGTCGAGGACATGACCACCGACGGCGGCAGCAAGAAGGTGTTCTGCGATGCCCTGCGTAAGGCCGGTGCTCAGGTCAGCGACATCTTTGTGATCTTCTATTACGATATCTTTCCGCAGGCTCAACAGACCTTCGACGATATGGATGTCCGGTTGCACGCCTTGGCGACCTGGTGGGATGTGCTCGAAGCGGCGAAGAAGTCGGGATATTTCGAAACCAAGACCCTGGATGTGGTCGAGGCCTTCCTGAACGCGCCGGTGGAGTGGCAGGAGGCGTACGCGGCGGACTAGCGGGCGATGGCGAAGCTCTATTTCTACTACTCGTCGATGAACGCGGGGAAGAGCACGATCCTGCTGCAATCGAGCTACAACTACCGCGAAATGGGTATGGCGACGCTGCTGTTCACGGCGGCGCTGGACGACCGCTTCGGCGCGCCCAAGATCAGCTCCCGCATCGGCCTGGAGGCGGACGCGGTTTTATACGGCACCGATGACGATCTCTACGCCCAGGTCGCGGCGGCACACGAGAAAGACGAGATCGCCTGCGTCCTGGTTGACGAGGCGCAATTTCTGACCGAGCGGCAGGTCTATCAGCTGACCGATGTGGCCGACGGCCTGGCCATTCCGGTGATCGCCTACGGCCTGCGTACCGACTTCCAGGGCAAGTTGTTTCCCGGCAGCCGGGCGCTGCTCGCGCTCTCGGACGAGATGCGCGAGGTCAAGACGATCTGCCGCTGCGGCAAGAAGGCGACCATGGTGGTGCGCCTGGACGGCGACGGCAATGCCATCCGCGACGGCGAACAGGTGGTGATCGGCGGCAATGAGCGCTATGTTTCCGTCTGTCGCAAACATTGGAAGGAGATGCTGGGCCGCGTGCCCGGCGACCGTCACCGTGTCTGACTTTGCCAAAATCCGTCATCCCGATTTTCAGGACAAACCCTATTGGTGGGAGGCCGCGGCGCCGAACGACGCGTTGAGCGGCGATCTGCCGGCCCAGACCGAGGTGCTGATCGTCGGCGCCGGCTATGGCGGTTTGAACGCGGCCCTGGAATTGGCCCGCAACGGCCGCGAGGCCGTGGTCTGCGATGCGGAACAGCTCGGCTGGGGCGCCTCCTCCCGCAACGGCGGCGGGGTCAGCGCCGGTACCAATCTAGGCAAAGGCATCTCCGGCACGCCAGGTCAGCAGGGCGATGATGCCGACGGCCAGGCGATCATGGAGGCGCTGCTGGCCGAAAGCATGACCGCCTACGAACATCTCGCCGACGTCATCGCGCGGGAGGAGATCGATTGCTATTACGAGGAGGCCGGCCGTTTCGTCGGCGCTTACACGCCGGCCCATTACAACGATCTGGCCAAGAAACTCGACATGGTCGAAACCCATACGGGGCAGGGTCTGGAGTTGCTGCCGCCGGAGCGGCAGCGGGAAGCTATCGGCTCCGACTTCTATTACGGCGGCATGCTGGTGCGGAAGGCGGCGAAGCTGCATCCCGCGCTCTATCACCACGGCATGCTGAACGCCTGCCACGCCCAGGGCGTGCGGATGTGCAGCCGGACCCGGGTGCTCAACATCACCGGGAAACAAGGCGCCTTCACGGTGACGACGGATAAAGGCGTCTGCCGGGCGGAACAGATCGTCATCGCCAGCAACGGTTATACGGACCGGCTGTCGCCGAAGTTGCGGAAACGCCTGGTGCCGGTGGCGAGCCATATCATCGCCACCGAGGAACTGCCGGACGGGCTCTGCGAGGAATTGTTTCCGGGCGGGCGCAATATCTCGGAGACACCGCGCATCCTGCATTACTACCGGCCCTGTCCGGAAATGAAGCGGGTGATCTTCGGCGGCCGCGCCAAGTTCACCGATCCCGGCGTCGAGGTGGTGGCGCCGATCCTGCACACCCGCATGGTCGAGCGTTTCCCGGAACTGGCGGGCATCAAGATCACCCATGCCTGGTCCGGCAATGTCGCCTTTACTATGGACCATGTTCCCCATATGGGTCTGCATGACGGCCGCTACTACTGCGCCGGCTGCAACGGCTCCGGCGTCGCCATGCTCAGCTATCTCGGCTATCTCGTCGGCCGCCAGATCGTTACCGGCGACAACCACCAGACCGCCTACATGAACCGCCCCTTCCGCAAGATCCCGCTGCCCTTCTACAACGGCCACCCCTGGTTCCTGCCGATGTTGGGGAGTTACTACCAATTCCTCGACCGCCGGGAACGGAAGGCGGCGCGGTAAAATCTCGCCTGTCATACCGGCCTTGAGCCGGTATCTCGCGCAGAACGGACTACTACTTTCGTCAAGATCCCGGACCAGCACAGCGGCACTCCGCGCCGCAGTGCATCCGGGAAGACGCCTTTCCATTCGTCATCCCGGCCGCTGCGCAGCGGAGAGCCGGGATCGTCCCAAGCGCGGTGTTTGGGGCGGTCCCGGATATCCGCTGTCGCGGATTCCGGCATGACGGCAACTGAAGGAACCCGTCGTCCCGGTCGCAGCGCAGCGGAGAACCGGGACCCATTCCAAGGAAGGTCATTGCGACAAAGCCGACACAAATCTCACACCAGCGTTCACGACGCCGTAATCTCGGGCCAGAGATCGCGCCAAAACGGATTGTCCTTTTCGATCAGCTCAATTTTCCAAGTCCGCCTCCAGCGCTTGACTTGTTTTTCGCGGCGGATTGCGTCGTCGATCCGATCATGGCGCTCGAAATACACCAAACGCTTTACGCCGTATGTCTGGGTAAAGCCGGGGACCGCGCCGGTCCGATGTTCATATGTCCGCTTCACCAGATCCGAGGTGACACCGACATACAACGTACCGTTTCGCTTGCTCGCGAGGATGTACATGTAACCAGCCATCGCCTGGTTATAGCAGAGCGAACTTTTCATGCCTGTGCTGTGGCGGAATCCGGCGCTGTGGATGCCGGATATCCGCTGTCGCGGATTCCGGCATGACGGCAACTGAAGGAACCCCGTCGTCCCGGCCGTAGCGCAGCGGAGCGCCGGGACCCATTCCAACCAAGTTCGAACCGGCTTTGGTGGTGCGGGTTTCGGCGGCATGACGGCAACTGAAGGAACCCCGTCGTCCCGGCCGTAGCGGAGCGGAGCGCCGGGATCTATTCCAAGGAAGGTTGAACCACCATTGCTATTCCAAGGTAAGGCGGAATGGATGCCGGATATGCGCTGTCGCGGATTCCGGCATGACGAGTGAGTGGAAAGTGCTTCGCCCTACCGATCCAAATTCGCTTCCACCGCGTCCAGGAAGCCGTACATGTCGACTAGTTTTTCGCTGTCCGGGTCGGTGGTTTTGCCCTTGATGTCGGCGGTGATGGTGCCTTGGGCGACAGTGTCGATGAGGGCGGCTTTGAGCTTCTTGCCGTAGGTTTCGAGGGCGCCGTTCTGTTCCCGGCCGGCCAGGGTCTCGAGGGCGTTGGCGAGGGCGTAGAGCAGGGCGGAGGAATTGAACAGGGCGGTCTTGCCGTCGCTCTCCAGATATTTCAGATAGAGGTCGTGGGCGGTGCCGTGGGGCGCTTCGAACAGCATGGTGCCGTCCTTGCTTTCGATGATCGAGCTCGCCGTGGCCAGGCTGCCGCCCAAGGCGGCGGAGATGTCGGAGAAGATGTCGCCGTCCAAGTTCTGCGCCGGATAGATGGCGTTGCGCGGCGGGTCGGTGATCATCTTGCGGAGCTGCCGGGACGGCCGCATGATCATGAAGGAGGGTGCGGCCAACCCCTCGTCTTTGGTCAGACGGCGCCGGACTTCGGTGATGACGTCGGAGAAGACCTCATCGTAATCCATATATTCCCGCTTCAGACCGAAATAGATTTCCTTATCGTTCTTGGAGGCGTCGCGGAAGACCTGGGTGACCCAGTCCTTGATCGCTTCCCGATCGTTGGTCATGAACAGCAGCGGGTCGCCTTTCTTGACCCAGCGGGCATGCTTCTCCTCGCCGTCGAGGATGATCTTGACCAGACCGTCTTCCTCCGCCGGCGCGTTGTAGCTGCCATATTGGTCGCCGCCGCCGGCACTCATGCGCGAGATCGAGACGGAGGTCTTGCTGTCCGAGACTCCGAACTCCTTCAGGCATTCGACCAGTTTGTGGAGCTTGCGCCCGGTGGTGTTGTCCGGCACGCCCCAGATCGCCGGCTCGTCCGACGGGGTCGCCACCACTCGCGCCGCCTGGGCGTCGATCAGTTCGTACTGATATCTGAGGCCGAGAGCTTCCACCTTGTCCTTGTAGTCCGCCTCGTAGATCTCCTCGATCGCGGCGCGCATGGTGCCGTCATAGCCGGGGATCACCGTATCCTTCAGGCCAAGATAGATATGGCGTTTCTCGTCGATCGCACGCTGGAAAAACTTGTGCGCCCAGTCCCGTACCGCGGCGATGTCGTTGGAGGCGAGCAGCCACGGATCGCCCTTCATGATGGGCCGGCGATGCAGTTCCTCCGGATCCCCGCTTTCGCCGACGAAGATGACTTTGATGACGCCGGAGGTTTCCGCCAGTGCGTTGGCGCTGTTCTTGATGCCGCCGTCTTCCATGGTGTCGACGACGATGTCGCGGCCGACCCAACCCGGCTTCGGCACTTTGATGTTCTCGAAGTTGATATCTTCCCGGGTGATGTTGCCGCCGATGCCCTTGCGGATGGAACCGTTCGGCGAGGCGGTGGCGAGACGGACCAGGTCCTCTTCCTTCACCTGAGGATGCTTGGCCAACAGTTCGTCCAGTTGGCCCCGGTTCACGGTCATGCCCGCGTTCTTGATACCGACGCCGTGGGTTTTCAGCGCCTCGATGGCGTCGAGCACCGCCTGGCCGTTGGTCAGCAACCGGTTCTCGGCAGTCAGATCGATTTCGACCAGATCGATGTCCAGACGGCTGGTGACGAATTGCTCGAGAATGCGTTCGAAGGCGACCTGCGCCATCTCGTCGCCATGCAGAATGACCAACGGTTTTTCGACTTTGATCTTGGCGCTCACAGGTCCAGTTCCTTGCTCTAAAGCTTCGCGCTCGGCCGGCCCGACACGGCGGCGTACCAGCGTTGCGCGTTTTCGGCGTCTTCCGGTAGCGCTTGTTTCAGCCAGCCGGCGAATTCGACCATGACCAATAGATCGATGTCGGCGACCGAATAATTGTCGCCGGCGACGAAGGGCTTGTCGCCGATGAGGCCGTCGACCCGGTCGAGGAAACGCCGCGTGCGGGTCATGCCCCGTTCGGACAGTTCGGGGATCTGGTTGTAGTCGTCGGGGCCGGGCAGGGCGCGGGTCTTCATTGTCTTGGCGCGGTTCCGCAGGGCTTCGGCGACGGCCATCATGCCGTCGAACTCGATCCGCCATTGCGCGTCGGCGACCCGTCCCCGCTCCGCCGCCGTCGCCCCCATCAGGGCCGGTTCGGGATGCAGTGCCTCCAAATAGGCGCGGATGCCCGCCGTGCTGGTCAGCACAGTGCCGTCGTCCAGCACCAACGACGGCACGGTCAGGTAGGGGTTAATCGCCCGATAGTCGTCGCCGAGCTGTTCGGCATTGGCCATATCGACCTCGACGGTCTCGATCTCCAGGCCTTTTTCAGCGATGAACATGCGCACCCGTCGGGGCGACGGCGCGGTCTTGCAGTCGTAGAACTTCATTTTGTCTGATGCTCCGGTTCGGCGGAAGGTGGCATACCATATCCGCCGGCGAAGTCAGCGTCCAGGGCGGCTGCCGGTCAAAGACCGACGGGCCAAAAAAGCATGGCTGCCCCAATGCCGACGGCGACGACGCGGCGCCAGGCCGGGAAGGGCGCGATCAGGCCGTAGGAGACGAGGCCCAAGGCCAGCCCAAGCTTGAGGAAGGCGAGGAGCGCCGGCAAGGGCGCGGATACCAGTTCCAAAATGGACGGGTTGGCGATCATCCCCAGCGGGATCAGATAAAGCCCCACGCCCAGCGCCATGGCGCGGAGCGCGACCTTCAGCCAGTTCTCGTCGACCATGCCGGCGGCGATGAAGACGGCGCCGCAGACCGGCGGCGTGATCGTCGACAGCAGAGCGAACCAGAAGACGAACAGATGCGCTTGCAACGGCGCCAGCCCAAGTTCGATCAGAGCCGGACCGGCCACCGAGACGCAGATCACATAGGCCGCCGTGGTTGGCACTTCCATGCCCAGGATCAGGCAGGCGGCGGCGGTCAGCAGCAGAGCCGGCCAAAGATAGCCGCCGGAGCCGGAGAGGATCAGCGAGGTGATCTTGACGCCCAGCCCGGTAATGCCAAGCACGCCGATGACGATGGAGGCGCAGAGAATGATGGCCGCAATGGTGCCGATCTGCCGTCCGGCATTTACACAACTTTGCTCGACCCGCGACACTGTGCGCTGCAGATCGAAACTCAGCTTGCCGTCCAGCACCAGCAGCAGGGCGCCGGCCAGGATCGCCAGGCAGGCGGCATATTGCGGCGTATAGCCACCGCCGAACATACCCCAGAGCAGGATCGAGAAAGGCACCAGGAAGAAGGCGGACGTGATCAGCACGGTCTTGGCCGCCGGTTGCTGATCGGCGGGCAGGCCCGTCAGTTCGTGGCGGCGGGCGAAGGCGTTGATGCCGATCCAGACAGCGGCGAAATAGAGGATCGCCGGCAGGATCGCGGCGGCCATGATGCCGGTATAGGGAATGCCGGTCAGCTCGACCATGACGAAGGCACCGGCGCCCATCAGGGGCGGCATGATCTGCCCGCCCGACGACGCCACCGCTTCCACCGCGCCGGACAGAGCGCGGGGATAGCCGAGCCGGGTCATCGCCGGTAGGGTGATGGCACCGGTGGAGGCGACATTGGCGGAGGCGGAACCGGAGATCGAGCCGAACAGCGCCGACGAGATCACCGAAACCTTGGCCGCGCCGCCGCGCAAACGACCGGCCGCCGCCGATGCCACATTCATGAAACCCTGGCCCGCTTCGCCGGCATTCAACACCGCGCCGAAGATCACGAAGATGGCGACGATGCCGACGGAGATGCCGGTGAGCTTACCCCAGATACCGCCCTCGGCGATGGTCAGGGTGCCGAGGAAGCTTTCGAGCGGGGTGCCGGGATGGCCGAACTCGCCGGGAATATGCTGACCGAACAGGCCGTAGAGCAGGGCCAGCAAAGCGACCAACGGCAGCGGCCAGCCGATCGAACGGCGCGCCATTTCCAGCACCACGATCAGCAAGGTCGCGGCCACGGCGATCTGCAGCGGGCCTTCCAGATAGCCGTATTGCTCGCCGAGCAGAGAATGATTCAGGGCGATCCAGAGGCAGCTCGCCAACCCCGCCAGGGTGAGCAATCCACCGCTCCACCGCTGCAGGGGCGTGCGCGCGTCATAGATCAGCACCCAGGGCAGGGCCAGCATCATATGCAGCGGCCGGCTGACCAGGTTCGGCACCAGGCCGGAGAAGATCAGCCAGAGATGGAAGGCAATGGAGGCGAAACCGAGGGCGACCCAGACGTAACGCCGGGCACCTCGGTCGCTTGACGACATTATTGTTGCGCCTCCGTCAGGTCGAAGCCGGCTTCCCGGTAGTATTTCAGGGCGCCGGGATGGATCTTGCCGGTGATGTTGGCCAGTAAGCCTTTATTCACGCCGTTCCACCAAGCCGCGCCTTGGCCCATCTTTTCCTTCTGCTGCCAGTAGGTTTTGGTCAGAGCATAAGCGGTCGGCTCCTCCATCTTTAACGTGGTGTAGGCGACCACGGGCAGGGAGGTGGTGTTGATCGGCGCCGACTGACCGGCATAGGTGCCGGCCGGGATCGTCAGCTTGGTGCGCTTGGTCTGCTTGATCTGGTCGTCGGTCAGGGACAGCACGTTGACGCCGGTGCTCGCCGCCGCTTCGATGACGTTGGGGGCCGGGTAGGAGCCGGCGGTGACGAAACCGTCGATCTGGCCGTTCTTCAAGGCGGGTACGGCGTTGGAAAGCTCCACGTCCGCCAGATTCACCTTGCCCTCGAGGCCGAACAGCTTGAGATACTTGGCGCCTTCCCGGGCGCCGAACGACCCCTTGCCGATCAGGATGGATTTGCCTTCCAGCCCGGCGAAATCCTTGATGCCGCTGTTTTCGCTGACCACGAAATGCATGGTCAGGGACGGAATCGGAAACAGGGCGCGGATGTCGTTATAGGCGGGCTTGCTTTTGCCCTTGAACATCGCCTTGCCCTTTTGCGCCAGGGTGACCAGCACGGGCGGGGTGGTGAAAACATAGTTGCCGCGGCGCACTGCCGCTTCCTTCACGTTCTGGACGGAGCCTTGGCTCTCCTCCACCGTGACGATAATGCTGCCGTTGGAGCCGGCCTTCATGGCCTCGGCGACCTGCACCGCCATTTGATAATAGGAAGATGCCGTTTTGGCGGATTTGTAAGTGACGCGGGTTTCCGCTTGCGCGTTGACGGCCAGGCCGAGACACAGTCCCGTAAACCCGAGCCAGGTGAACAGCTTCATGATTTTCTCCTTGTCGAACGGAACCGGCGCGGCCTCGGGCGATAAAATTACGAAGACGCGTCGGAATGGCGATCTGCCGCGAATGGGCAGCTTGACCCTGTCATACCCGCAAATGTCGGTTGTCGCCAACCTCGAATGTATTCCGCCTATTAGGTCGCTGAAAAATCCGAACTCGTCAAAAAAAAACTTCGTCGTCCCGGAATCGCCAGAGGCGATATCCGGGATCTTTCCAGACACCGAGCCTATGACGATCCCGGCTCTTCGCTACGCTGCGGCCGGGATGACGGTTAGGGGCTACGCTGCGGCCGGGATGACGAAGCGGGCATGACGGCTAAAGAAATTGGGCCGGAGTCGAAATCCTCAGCGGCCTGCTACCGCATATCCACGCCGACTCGGACGATGCGGTGGTCGGGGCCTTTGTGCAGGATGACGTCGGCGCGATGCCGGGTCGGCAGGATGTGACGGCGCAGGTTGACGGCGTTGATCCGCTCCCAAATATCGGCGGCGGTGTCGCGGGCCTCCGCATCCGAGAGGTCGGCATAGCGGTGGAAGTAGGCTTTCGGGTCCCGAAACACGGTCTTGCGCAGGGTCAGGAAGCGCTCGATATACCAACGCCGGATATCGGCGGTGTCGGCATCCAGAAACAGCGTGAAATCGAAAAAGTCGGTGACATAGGTGTCGGCGGCATGGCGGCCGGCCGTGTTGATTTGCAGCAGGTTCAGACCATCGATGATCAGGATATCCGGCCGGTCGATATAATTGAACTCGCCGGGCACAAGATCGTAGATCAGGTGGGAGTAGACCGGCGCCGGTACCCGCCGGTCGCCGTTGCGGACCCGGTTCATGAAGGTCAGCAGCGCCTCCCGGTCGAAGCTTTCGGGAAAGCCCTTGCGGTGCAGAATGTCCCGTTTCTCCAGCTCGGCCAGGGGGAAGAGGAAGCCGTCGGTGCTGATCAGGTCGACCCGAGGATGCTCGGGCCACTTCGCTAGCATCGCCTGCAGCACCCGCGCCGTGGTGCTCTTACCCACGGCGACGGAGCCGGCGATGGCCACGATGTAGGGCGCTTGACTGCGCGGCCGGTCGGTGAACGCGGCGATGGCATCCCGGGTCTGCCCGCGCGCCTCCACATGCAGGCCGATCAGACGACTGAGCGGCAGATAGATGTCGGCGATCTCTTCGATCGAGGTCGGATCGTTGACCCCGCGCAGCGCGGCTAGTTCTTCCTCCGATAAGCTCAACGGCACGTTCTCGCCCAACCGCCGCCACGCCGCCGCGTCGAAGACCCGGTATCGTTCGGGAAGGTCATGCATGGCTTTCTGCTTTATCCGTGGTTATTTCTGAATGATGATTTCATTGGTATCACGAAATTGGCCATACCCGCGATTGCGCCGTTACGATCGGAGGACGGACGGATGGACAGAATGGAAGCCCACCAAATCATGCTGGAGGAAATGCGCTCGCTGGCGGAAGCCGGCGAACAGGCTTTGTCTGACGCATGCGCGGCGCCGATCGTCATCGAGCGATTGGGCAAGGCGCAGGTCTACTATCTCGTCGAACTCGAGGTGCGGCACACCGGGGGCACGACATACCAAATCAATGTCAGTATCCGCGATCATAACACCCACAAGCTGGCGATCTTGACGGAGCACATGGTCTACGATGTTGCCAATGCCCAAGAAACGACGTAACGAGCTTTCCTCTTTAAGATGCCATCACGCCGTCCCGGCGAATTCCGACGCCTGTTCGCCGGCGATACGGGAGTGGTACATGGTCCGCGGTTCGGTCATGTCCCAGGGGCAGGCTTGATGGAGCAGGCGGCGGTTGTCCCAGATGACGACGTCGCCGGGCGTCCAGCGATGTTGGTAGACGCGGGGCGGCTGACAGACATGGTCGACGAGGGCGCTCAATAGCGCCTCCGACTCGTCCTCTTCCAGGCCGGGGATGCCATAAGCATGACGGCCGATGGTCAGACCGGTCCGGCCGGTTTCCGGATGGGTCTTGATCAAGGGGCGTAGGGGCGGATCCTGGTCGTGGAAGCCGTAACCGAAATACTCGCTGTCCTTTTCCTTCTGGCTGTAACCGGCCTTCATCTGACTGTAATAGAGCGAATGATAGGCGCTGAGGCCGGCGATCCGATCCCGCGTGGTGTCGTCCAGCGCGTCGTAGCCGGCGGCGGTGTCGGCCCAGGCGGTTTCGCCGCCGGACGAGGGCACGATATGGGCGCTGAAGACGGCGCCCTTGGCCTGCAGTGGCATATAGGTGCTGTCCTGATGCCAGCCCATATTGCCTTTCAGGATTTTCACCATGTCGTCGTCGTCGCTGGTGCGCAGACCGCCGTCCGGTTTGACGTTGCTTAATGCGACATATTCCAATTCCGGCTCCAAGTCGCCGAAACGCTGGGCAAAGGCGATCTGCCGCGCCTTGTCGAGATGCTGGTCCGGGAAGACGAGTAAGGCGTGATCGAGCCAATTGGCGTAGAGCTCGGTGAAGGCGGCGTCGTCCAGGTCCGATAGCCGCAGTCCGCTGACGATCGCGCCGAAGCTGGCGTCCAAGGGGTCGATCTGAAAGCCCATCTTCTCTCTCCTCGAATTCGAGATAGCTTAACAAGCTCCGGGTCGCCGGACAAATCCCAGTCACTGTTCCAGCCCGCGGTCTTCTGTCACTATTGACCGGCAAAGACTGGGAGGCGAACCATGACGATCATCGATGCGCAGGTTCATTGCTACGAACGGGATCATCCGGCGCGGCCCTGGGTCGCCCGTCTGGCCGGACCGGCGGAGGTGACGGGTGAGGACATGGTGGCGGCGATGGACGCGGTCGGGGTCGATGGCGCATTGCTGGTCTCGCCCTGGACCATGTATCGCTACGACGCCAGCTACGCGCTTGAAGTTCATGCCGCCCATCCGGACCGCTTCGCGTTGATCAAGCCGGTGGACCCGTCCGACCCGGCGGTCGAAAATGTGATCGCGGGTTGGGCCACGACGGCGGGTGCGGTGGCCGTGCGGATCATGCTGACCGCGGCGCCGGACGAGCCCGACGATCCGGGCATCGACCGGGTCTTGGCGGCGGCGGCTGAGCACGACTTCCCGGTCAATCTGCTCTGCTGGGGTCGCTTGCCGCAGGTCGCGGCGCTGGCGGCGCGGCGGCCGAACACCCGTCTGGTGATCGACCATCTCGGGCTCGATCAGCCGTTCAAACCGCCGGCGCCGGACGCGCCCTTCGCCGACTTGCCGAAGCTCTTGGAACTGGCGGCGTTCGATAATATCGCGGTTAAGATCACCGGCGCTTGCACCCTGTCGCACCAGCCTTACCCCTACGACGATTTGTGGGCGCCGCTGGGCCGTATCTTCGACGCCTTCGGGATCGAGCGCTGCCTATGGGGCACCGACTGGACGCGGGCCACAAATCTGCTGACCTATGCGCAGGGCGTCGAGCCGTTCCGCTTTACCGACCGCTTGTCGGAGTCCGACCGCGCCCGCCTGATGGGCGGCAGCGCGGCGGAGATCTATGGCTGGCAACCTCGACCAAGACACGCCTAACGAAACCACTACCCTCAAAAAAGGGGTCGGAGGGATTTTAGCGTCCAGAAAAGGGGTCGGAGGGATTTTAGCGCGATTAGAGAATTGCAGTTAATTTATACCCTAATTATGATGTAATTCCCTCCGACCCCTTTTAATTATGATGTAATTCCCTCCGACCCCTTTTTCACGCCTATTTCGGGCGGGCGGTTAGGCGGCGCGCACCTGCAGGATCATTTCGACCTCGACGGCGATTTGGAACGGCAGCGAAGCCAGGCCGACGGCGGAGCGGGCGCCGATGCCGGCGTCGCCGAACACCTCCACCATCAAGTCGGAGAAACCGTTGATGACCCGCGGCTGCTCTTTGAACTCGGGCACCGCATTGACCATGCCGAGTACCTTGACCACCTGTACGACCCGGTCGAGGCTGCCCAGTTCCTGACGGATACTTGCCAGCATCTGCAGACCGGTGACCCTGGCCGCGTGGTAAGCCTGATCGATATCCAGGTCCTGTCCGACCTTGCCGCTGATGATCTTGCCATCGAGATCAATCGGGCCGACGCCGGACATGAACAACAATTCGCCGACCTGGACGCCGCCCCGATAGGTCCCCGCCGGCGCCATCGGTTCCGGCAGTTCGATCCCGAGTTCCTTCAGCTTCGCTTCCGCTCCCATAACGTTCCTCCTGCTTGGTGTCGCCATCCCATCCATGCTAAGCAGGCAGGATCGCGCACCGCCAGGGAATTCGCCATGCCGCCGAAGAAAAATCCGTTGAAGCTGAACAAGCTGCAGCTGCGGACCTTGGCGCTGGCGCAGGTTCTGGCGCGGGACAAAAACGCCGCCAAACCGGATGCCCATTCCGGCGACATCTACCTGATGGCCTTGCCGCAACCCCATGGCGATCACGTCCATGTCGGCGAATTCGTGGTGTCGGCCCGGGATGCCAGCGGCCTCGCCAACAAGGCGGTCTGGAACGCGCTCGCCCGCAAGGGATTGGTGCGCACGGATGGACCCGTTTTCATAACGGTCACGGAAGCCGGCCTGGCCTACGATACGGGTTACGGGGAGCGTTTTCTCTCGCCATCGGATCATTAGGTCCAGATTTACGATAATCGTGCGTCAAGTTGACGACTAAAGCTTGTCCGTCCGACAATGACTATCATCTAAACTATGTGATGCCGAGCTGGCGATCTGTCCGCTTGGCGCGGGGCAACAAATTATTTATAGGTGAATTGATATGGTCGATTTGACGGCAGGCGACGACGATTACACGGGTGACAACACGAACGAAAACGTTTCCGGCTTGGGCGGCGACGATTCTCTGGTCATGGCCGGCGGCGCCGATTCGGCGTTCGGCGGATTGGGTTGGGATACGATCTTCGGCGGCGACGGCGACGATCTGATTAGCGGCGGTACTTCCTCGGACTTGCTCTATGGCGATGCCGGCGACGACACCATATACGGCGATCCCATCGAATTTGGCCTCGCCGACACGATCTATGGCGGCGACGGCAGCGACTTCATCGACAGCGATGTCGGTGGCGACCTGATCTATGGCAACGCGGAGACCGACTCGATCCTCGGCGGTGCGGACAATGACACCATTTATGGCGGTCAGAATGACGGTCCCGCGACGCCGGACGCCAGCGGCGTATTGCGCAAGATGGAGGGGATCGAGCGAATCTTCGGCGAGCATGGCGACGACCTGATCTACGGCAACTTCGGCGACGAGTTGCTGGACGGCAGTACCGGCAGCGATACGATTTATGGCGGTCAGGGCGAAGACACCATCTATGGCTGGGAACATGACGATCTGCTGTTCGGCAATTTGGGCGCGGACGTCATGGCCGGCGGCACCGGTTCCGACACGATCTGGGGCAATGGCGGCGTCGACGTGATTTCCGGCGATGGCGGCAACGACTTGATCTACGGTAATATCGGTATTGACGAAATCAGCGGCGGCGGCGACGACGACACGATCTATGGCGGCCAGAATGACGGCCCGCCGACACCGGATGCCAGCGGCGTGCTTCGCAGCATGGAGGGTATCGAACTTATTTCCGGCGATGCCGGCAACGATCTGATCTACGGCAATTTCGGGGTTGAGATCATCGACGGCGGTGCCGGCGACGACACCATATTCGGCGGTCAAGGCGACGACGACATCGATGGCGGAAGCGGCGCCGACGAGATCTACGGCAACCGCGGCAACGATTACATCAATGGTGGCGCGGGTGCCGACGATCTCTATTTCTTCGGGGCCTTCGGCGACGATTCCGTTGCCAATTTCGTCACCGGCAGCGATATCGCCGTTGTGGGGACGGCCGTTACCGACACGATCACGACCGGCGGGTCCAATACGATTTTCTACTTTGCCGGCGGGCAGTCCATCACCTTCCTGGGCTCGACGACGTTGACCGGGGCGGATTTGGTGTTCGCATGAGGCGCCGGAACTAAAACGGGCGGCGGGCTTTCATGGCGGCGGCAAGCGTGCCGTCGTCGAGATAGTCGAGCTCGCCGCCGACCGGCACGCCATGGGCGAGGCGGGAAACCGCCACACCGCAATCGGCGAGACGTTCCGTCAAATAATGGGCGGTGGTCTGGCCGTCGACGGTCGCGTTCATGGCGAGAACGATCTCGCCGACATCCGCCGCGCGGGCCCGCTCGATCAGGCCGGCCAGGTTCAAGTCTTCCGGTCCGACGCCGTCGAGGGCGGAGAGGACGCCGCCCAACACATGGTAGCGGCCGCGATGGGCGCCGGCCCGCTCCAGAGCCCAAAGGTCGGATACATCCTCGACAACGCAAAGGGTGCCCGGCTCCCGCCGCTCGTCCCGGCAAATGGCGCAAGGATCCTGGGCATCGAGATTGCCGCAGATGCCGCAAACCTGAATCGACTCGGCGGTTTGGCGGAGCGCTTCGGCCAGCGGCAGCATCGTCGACTGGCGCCGCTTCACGAGATACAGGGCAGCGCGGCGGGCCGAGCGCGGTCCCAAGCCGGGCAGCTTGGCCAGCAATTGGATCAGGCGTTCGATTTCCGGACTTGGCATGGCTGGCGGCAGTCGGGCAGGGCTTAGATCGGTAGGTTGAAACCGGGTGGTAGCGGCAGGCCGCCGGTCAGTTTCGACATTTCCTCCTTCACCGCGGCGTCCATCTTCACCTTGGCGTCGGCATGGGCGGCGCGGATTAGGTCTTCCAGCACCTCTAGCTCCTCCGGCTTGGCGAGGCTGGGATCTATTTTCACCCGTTTCAGCTCGCCCTTGCCGCTCAAGGTCACGGTGACGAGGCCGGCACCGGCCGTACCTTCGATCTCGCGGGCCGCGAGTTCGGCCTGCACTTCGCCCATTTTGCTCTGCATTTCCTGGGCCTTGCGCAATCATGTCGCCAAGGTTCTTCATCGCCTCGCCTTTCTAATCATTCCTCGCCTTCCTGCTTAATGTCGGTGCCCTCGGCATCATCGTTGTCGTCGAGGGATCGGATATCGGTGATTTCCGCGCCCGGGAAAGCGGCCATCGCCGCTTTGACCAACGGATTTTCCTCCGCCTCGCGCCAAGCCGCCGCGCGGGCGTCCTGCTGCTGGACAGACAGGGTGGGTTTGCCGTCGGCTTCCGAATTGATCGTGACGACCCAGCGTTCGCCGGTCCATTCGGCGAGTTTCTTGCCCAGTTGGTGCGCCAAGTCCGGGGGGCGCATCCGCGGTCGGTCGAATTTCGATGCGCCCCGGCTCGAAGGCGACCTCATGCACATTGTCGCGGAGATTGTAGTAGAGCAGGCCTT
>CBDCGJ010000049.1:0-25454 GCA_965216645.1 Alphaproteobacteria bacterium
CCGGAGAGTACCGCGAGTCCTCTTGAGAGGCGTCCGACCAACCCACGTCGTGCTCGTCCTCGATCTCGCCGAAAATCTCTTCTAGAAGGTCTTCGATGAGTGACGATGCCGGCGGTGCCGCCGTACTCGTCGACGACGATCGCCATCCCCTTCCCGGAGGTGCGCAACTCTCCCAACACGAACTCTAGGGAGCTCGTCTCAGGGACTTCCAGGGCGGGCTGAGCCAGTTCCGCCACTCTCCTGGTTGACAGGTCGGCGAAGGCCATCTCGGCGGTGTCCTTGATGTGGGCCACTCCGACCACGTTGTCGAGATCCCCGCCGTATACGGGGAACCGGGAGTGCCCCGACTCTTTTGACACCCGCCGCATGTCCTCAACCGAGTCATCGGCCCCGAGAGCCACCAGGTTGACTCGCGGAATCATCGCCTCGCTCGCCACCATCTCAGTGAAAGCGAGCGCCCTGGTGAGCAAAACGAGCTCCTCTTCATCAAGGCGCCCTTCCTCTCCCGAGGAACGGATCATCAACTCAAGCTCTTCCATGGACCGGACCCCAGCCAGATCGTCGCGCGGCTCAATCCCAAGCTTTCGCACGGTCCAGTCTGCAGACGCGTTGAGGAAGAGGATCAGAGGGCGAAGCAGGCGGTTGACGTATTGCATAGGGACCCCGAACCAGACCGCGGAGAACCAGGGTCGTGAGATGGCGAGGTTCTTGGGGACCAACTCGCCGAACACCATTTGGCCTCCGGTGGCGAGTATGAACGCAGTAGTTAACGCGATAGCTGTCGAACTCCCTTCCAGGGCGGGAAACCTCTCCACCCATGGCTGGAGCACGGCCGCGATCGAGCTGGCTCGGCTACCGCACCGAGAACCAGTGAGGTAATCGTGATGCCGAGTTGAGCGCCGGATAGCTCGAAGGAGAGATTACGCAGCGAGTGCAGGATTCGCTGCGCCATTCTCTCGCCCTCTTCAGCGCGCCGCGCGGCAGCACTTCGCTCCACGCTGACGATGGCGAACTCGCCGGCAACGAAGAACGCATTGAGCAAGACGAGAAGGACAACCACTGCCAACCCGAGGAAGGTGCCTATGTCGTCACCCCGGCAGTCTGATTCGTAGCGATGTCCGACTCCACCGGCGGCAGTCTAAAGGGCCGGGTGCTCTCTGCTCATTTCCCGATATTCGTAGCAGGTAGTCCTGAGTCGGATTGAGATGCGACACACTTGCACTGTGCACGGTATCGCGGTTTCCGCACGTCCCTGCACAGTGCAAAACCGGGTGTTTTCCGGGCGTTTCTGCACAGTGCAAAGCCGAACGGTCGGGAAGCTGACACCTGCAGGTAGAATTCGCATATGTCTAATCCGGTCTTAACCAAAACATTCGGCGACGAGAAAACACAGGACGGGCAAGTCGTTTCGCCTCAACCCTCCATCGTCACTGCTCCGGGCGACCGGATGACTATGGGTGACACGGTACGGGCAACTGGGACCCTTTTTACCTTGCTCTTGATTGGTGCCGTGTTCGGCTGGATGAACGCCGACGCCATATCGGGAATCCTTCTGATCTCCATACTCGCATTGTTCGGTCTCCTGATCGTGACCATGATCAAACCCCAGTGGGTGCGGGTCACGGGACCGTTGTTTGCAATAGCCGAGGGTGTCCTGGTCGGTGCGATATCCAATTTGTACGCAACGTTCTACGACGGGATTGTGCTCCAGGCGATCATGGCAACCATGGCCGTCTTCGCAGCCATGCTCTTCCTCTACGCAACCCGGATCATCAAGGTCACGGAGAGACTGAGGTCGACGATCGTGCTCGCAACGGTTGGAATTGCAATCTTCTACTTGGCCTCCATTGTGATGAGCCTTTTCGGCGTCAACATTCCCTACGTATGGGAATCGGGTCCACTCGGTATTGGGATCAGTCTCCTCATCGTCGGTGTGGCGTCTTTCAACCTGCTCCTCGATTTCGACCTCATCGAGAACGGGATCAAACAGGGCGCACCTGGTTGGATGTCCTGGTTTGCCGCGTTTGGTTTGATGGTCACCGTCGTGTGGATCTACCTCGAGATGCTCCGACTGATCGCACTGATCAGCGGTCGGGACTAAGGGAACGCCTTCTGCGTTCCATTCTTTATTGATTTCGGGCCATATCTGGCCCCGCATTCCTAAGGAACCGGCGCGAGAAGAGCTGCGCGGCAGCTCCCAAGCAACGCCGAAGGCGTTGCCCTACATATGGGCGATGATTGCGTCACCGAATTCGGACGTCTTGACCTCGGTTGCATCGTCGGTGAGTCGGGCGAAGTCGTACGTGACCGTCTTGGCCGCGATCGCTCCTTCGATTCCCTTCACGATCAGGTCTGCCGCTTCGTCCCATCCGAGATAGCGGAACATCATTTCGCCCGAAAGAATCTCTGATCCTGGGTTGACCTTGTCCAGACCGGCATACTTGGGCGCAGTCCCGTGGGTTGCTTCGAAGATTGCCACGCCCGTGTCGTAGTTGATGTTCCCGCCCGGAGCGATACCAATCCCTCCAACTTGGGCTGCGAGCGCGTCCGACAGGTAGTCGCCGTTGAGGTTGGTTGTGGCTATGACGTCGTAGTTCGCCGGTCGGGTCAATACCTGTTGGAGCATCGCGTCGGCAATCACATCCTGAACAAGGAGCTTGTCACCAGGATCGCCGCCACTGTCTTCCCAGGACACCGCAACGTCACCAAACTCCTCCTGAACCAGCTCGTAGCCCCAACTACGGAAGGCGCCTTCCGTGAACTTCATGATGTTGCCTTTGTGGACGAGGGTCACCGACTTGCGTCCGTTGGCGATTGCGTAGTTGATGGCAGCACGGATCAGTCGTTTCGATCCAGTGACTGAGACCGGTTTCAGCCCAAGACCGGAATCGTGGCGGATCTCCCAACCGAACTCGGATTCGAGGAAATCGAGGAGCTTTCTCGTGTCTTCGGTCCCCTCCTCGAGCTCCTTACCTGCGTAAACGTCTTCCGTGTTCTCCCGGAATATCACCATGTCGACCGCACCGGGATCTTTCACCGGTGACGGAACCCCGTCGTACCAACGAACCGGACGCACACACGCGTACAGATCGAGCAGCTGCCGAAGCGCGACGTTCAGTGACCGGATTCCACCACCGACAGGTGTCGTCAGCGGGCCTTTGATTCCAACCAGGTACCTGGAGAACGCCTCAACTGTTTCGTCGGGAAGCCAAGCCCCCGTCTCGTCGAACGCCTTCTGACCGGCCAGAACTTCTTTCCATTCGACTTTCCGTTCGCTCCCATATGCCTTTTCGACAGCTGCATCGAAAACACGGACGGCGGCGGCCCATATATCGGGACCTATGCCATCGCCTTCGATATAGGGGATTATCGGGTCGTTGGGGACGTTGAGACCATCCGGTCCCATGGTTATCGGGGTGCCCATGGCAGAACTCTCCTGAGAAGTGAACGGACCAGGAGCCTAGTGGGGCGCCTAATTGAGACGAAGACGAGTCTCTCGTACGAGTGGTGTCTTTATGTCAGGTTTCTGACCAATGGATAGCGTGAACCCAAATGAGATTATTCACTAAGAGAAACGTCACGATTGCTGCCGTCGTTATCGGCATACCCGTCATCGCGGTCGGGTGGTGGCTGCTGTCACCGCTGTTCCTGAACACCGAAGTCGACGAAGCCTTCCCAATGTCAGCCGGAGCTGAGATTCCCGACGATATGACGCAGGAAGAGGTGGAGTTGGAGATGGAAGAAGCGGCCGACGCTCCGCCTGTCACCAGCGAGGAACCCATGCCTGAACCTGGTCCGATTGCCCTAGCCACCGGATCATTTCAAGATGCCGACGACTTTCACATGGGGTCGGGCACCGCCACCGTTTATGAGTTGGAAGACGGATCGAGAGTCCTGCGCTTCGAAGGCTTTGAGGTCACCAACGGTCCCGACCTTCATGTCCTGCTGGTCCCGAACTCCTCCCCGGCCTCGAGGACCGATGTGGAGGGTTACGTCGACCTCGGCTCGCTGAAAGGGAACATCGGCGACCAGAATTATGAGATCCCGGCCGACCTCGATCTCTCAGAATTCGGAAGCGTCGTTATCTACTGCCAGCCGTTCCACGTCATCTTCTCGACCGCGACGCTTGGCTAAAGCCTGCGAGCCTGGGCAGCTGCAACTGTGTTCAGCAGCAGCATCGCCCTCGTCATCGGGCCGACTCCACCCGGTACCGGAGTAATCGCGCCCGCCACCTCCGAGACCGCATCAAAGTCAACGTCGCCAACCAAGACACCGTCCACGCGGTTGATGCCAACGTCGATCACTGTCGCCCCGGGCTTGACATGTTCCGTTGTCACCAGACGGGGTGAGCCCACGGCCGCCACGAGGATGTCAGCCTCACGGGTGACGGCGGCCAGGTCAGTGGTGCGCGAGTGAGCGACGGAGACAGTGGCATCGGCCCCCCGGCTGGCCAGCATCAGTGCCAGAGGACGACCGACGAGAAAGGATCTCCCAACGACTACGGCGCGGGCGCCACGGGTTGAGATTTGATAGTGGTCGAGGATCCGCATGATCCCGCTCGGTGTGCACGGTCGTAAGCCGGGCTTACCCAAGACAAGGTTTCCGAGATTGTACGGATGCAGCCCATCCACATCTTTATCCGGATCTATCGCTTCGACGACGGCCTCGGAATCAAGCCCCTCGGGGAGCGGCAGCTGGACGAGGATGCCGTCGACTGAATCGTCTTTGTTGAGGGACTCGACCAACGCAAGCAACTCGGCCATGGACACGCTGGCACTCAGTTCGTGATGCACGGAGCGAATACCAACCTCGTTGGCATCTCGACGCTTGCCTCGAACGTAGGCGTGCGAAGCCGGGTCATCGCCGACAAGAACGGTGGCCAAACCCGGGATGTATCCCAGATCGGGGATGAGACCACGAACCTCGCCCTTGACAGTTGCCGCCACCTCTTTGCCGTCCAGAATCTTGGCTCTCATCAGTGTTTGAAGTGCCTTACTCCGGAGAACACAAGGGCCACACCGTGTTCATTGGCGGCGTCGATCAGTTCCTGGTCGTTCCTCGAACCACCCGGCTCCACAATCGCTGTTACTCCGGCTTCGACCAGGGCGTCAAGCCCGTCGCGGAACGGGAAGAACGCATCGGATGCGGCCACGGCACCGGACGCTCGAGCCCCTGCCTGGGCCACGGCTCTCCGCCCGGCGCCAACTCGGGACTGATCGCCCGCACCAATCCCAACTGCTGCTCCGTCCGACATGATCACAATCGCGTTCGACTTGGTGTGCATCGCCACTGTCATCGCCATCCTCAACTGAACCATCTCTTCGGGTGACGGTTGCACTTCGGAAACTGTTTGCCAGACCTCCCCTACATCGGAGTCTCGACTCTGTACGAGGAATCCTGTGTCAATCCGCCGGAAGTCCATGCCACCGTCAGTGGGCGGTGGTGCATCCAGCACGCGAAGGTTTTTCTTCCCGGCCAATACACCGAGGCCGTCGGGTGTGATCGACGAACAGACGAGTACCTCGACGAACCGGTCGGCAATCAGGCGGGCCGTGTCTACGTCGACCCGACCGTTGACGGCTATGACGCTGCCAAAAGCCGAGACAGGGTCGCAGTCCCAGGCCCTGGAGAAGGCCTCAGCAATCGTTTCCGCATGGGCGAAGCCACAGGGATTTGTGTGCTTGATAATGGCAACCGAAGGCTCGGGCATGGAACTTGTAACCAAACGCCAGGCCGCCTCGGCGTCGGCGATGTTGTTGAACGACAGCTCCTTCCCCTGGTACTGGCGGGCCTCGCTCCACCAAGGGTGAGAACCGTCTTCGACATATACGGCAGCTTCTTGGTGCGGGTTCTCGCCGTATCGGAGGTTCGAGTGGTGCCGCAAGGGCACCGCAATGTCACGACCCAACCAGTTTACGATCGCGGCGTCATAGGAGGCTGTGGCGAAGAAGGCCTCTTCGGCCAGATCGCGACGGAGCCCGTCATCGATGCCTCCCGCCCGGACGGCTGCCAAAACCACATCGTATTGGGTGGGGTTCGTGACTACGCCAACCCAGCAGTGGTTCTTGGCTGCAGCTCTGACCATGGTCGGCCCGCCTATGTCGATTTTCTCAATGATGTCGTCCTCGGTTGATGCAGGATCAGCCACTGTCTCGCGAAATGGATAAAGATTGACAACGACGAGTTGGAACAACTCGATATCGTTCTCGACCAGATCGGCGGAGTCGGTATCGACGTCGGGGCGGGCAAGGATGCCGCCATGGATGGCAGGGTGGAGGGTCTTGACCCGGCCGCCGAGGATTTCGGGCGCACCGGTGACATCGCTGACCCTTGTGACCGGCAGGCCGTAAGACTTGAGCGCGCTGGCGGTCCCTCCCGACGAAACCAATTCGACGCCTTCCTCGACGAGTCCAGTAGCAAACGACTCGAGTCCCGTCTTGTCATAGACACTTATCAGAGCACGCTTGACTTCAGGGCCCCACCGATGATCACCTCCCTACCATCCACCGTGATCTCACCGCGAGCGAACCGGGCAATTATCTCCGGGAAGAGCCTGTGCTCCTCACGTTGGATCCTCTCGTGCAGAGTTTTCTCGGTGTCGCCAACCCGCACCGGTACCGGCGCCTGAGCGATGATCGGACCGTGATCGACCTCTTCATCAACGAAGTGAACCGTGACCCCCGTGACCTTGACACCATGAGCAAGAGCTTGTGCGACGGCATGCGCCCCAGGAAACGACGGAAGCAGCGATGGGTGAATGTTGAGGATTCGATTGGGGAATCGCGATATGGCAACGGGTGAGAGGATCCTCATGAAACCAGCGAGCACAATCGCTTCTGCCTCTGCGGATTCGACGCTGTCGACTATGGCGCGGGAGAAGGCGTCCCGATCCGCAAAGTCCCGGTAGGGCAATACCTGGGTAGATATTCCGGCGTTGGCAGCCCGTTGCAACGCCTGCGCCTGGGGGCGATCGGAGATCACATGTGTGATCTCGGCTCCGAGATCGGAGTAATCCAACAGTGCCTGGAGATTGGTACCCGAACCCGATGCCAGTACTGCGATGTCGATGGAGTCCCTCCGGTTCTATCCGGGTCGGGATTGTAGGTCAAACAGAACCCTCAGCTATTCGCGGGCGCGATCAGCTAGCTCCGAAGGTTCTGCCGGGCCCGATACAGGATTGAACGTAATGAACCCTCGGATTGGCCCATCAAGCTGGCGGTGCCGCTGACGGAAAGGTTTGCCCCCTCTTTGAGGAGAAGTGCGCATCTGTAGTTGTCAGGTAGGTGGCACAAGCTCTCCAGGACCTGCATCCTGGCCGTAATCTCCATCCTCATCGCTGTGGGGTTGTGGCTATTCGGGCCGGCGAACTGGCTTTGCCTGCTGGAGGCGACCCTCTGGTCGAGGTAGCGATTCAGTTCGTCGCTGGACAAGTCGCTGCCAGAGCGAGGTCGATGGACGCGCGAACCGACGACGTTGTGTATCCACAACCTGACACTCCAAACACCGCGGAATGTGTCCAATGCGGCTGTCGCCGAGATGAGCACAGGTGAAGCCTCGTCGCCGTGGCACAACCATTCGGCCATAGCGTCGAGTTCGTCGAGGTACTCCCACTCGGTACCCTTGTCTCGCTGCAAGCGAGGTGACAACGCATCAACCATGTCACGTGTCTATTCCGGGAGAACCGTTTCAATGTCAGGATTCGAAGAGGTCGATGCCGTCAATTGGGAAGGATGGGCGACGGCTAACGATGCGGTGCTGCTCGATGTGAGAGAACCCAAGGAGTGGGAATTGGGAACGCTCCCTGGCGCCCTGAGGATAAGTGTCGGTCAGATTGTCGAGCAGCAACAGACGCTGGACCCCGCCCGCGCCACCCTGGTGATATGCCGATCCGGGGCGCGAAGCGCCCGCGTTGCCAGCTATCTGACGGCCAACGGGTTCTCAACAGTTGCCAATATGGTTGGCGGGATGAAAGCCCTCGGAATGCAGAGCTGAAATGCAAATCCACACCGTCCGAACCGAAGGCCTGGGCGACTCGACCTACATTCTGGTGAATCAGGGAATTGGCGTCGTCGTCGACCCACAAAGAGACATTGACCGGTTCACGACGCTGATCGAAGACTTGAACGTCGACGTTCGTTGGATCCTGGAGACACATCTGCACAATGACTATGTGTCAGGCGGTCGGGACTTGGCCAGGCACCTCGGAGCCGAGCTTGTTGTGCCTGCCGGTGCGGCTCCGACCTTCCGCCACACCCCAGCGTTCCACCACGAGGACCTCGCTGTCCCCGAACTCACCATCCGACCGGTCCATACACCGGGCCACACCCCCGAACATGTCTCTTACATGGCCGTCATCGAAGACTCGATCCGGCTTGTTTTCTCCGGTGGCAGTCTCCTCGTTGGCTCATCGGGACGCAGCGATCTACTGGGCCCAGAACGAGCAGATTCGCTGGCCCGCCTGCAATACCAATCAATTCGGCGACTTGCCCAGCTCCCCGACCAAACGGGCCTTTACCCCACCCACGGTGCCGGGAGCTTTTGCACCGCTTCGCAGACGGCGAGTCACACCTCAACGATCGGCGCCGAAAAGCAATCCAACCCAGGCCTACAGCACAAAGACGTTGATAGTTTCGTCGGTGACCACCTCAGCGGGCTGGTTCCTTTCCCTGCCTATTACCGACATATGGGCCCGGCCAACGTCCGGGGACTCAAACCTGTCGATCTCGCCGGGGTACCCGAGTTGAGGGAGAACGATTTCGCCGCCTTGGAGCACGATGCGATTGTTGTCGACGCTCGGCCAAAAACCACCTTCGCTGCCGGACACATCCCGGGGTCGCTCGGAATCGAGCTGCGAAAAGACTTCGGGGTCTGGGTCGGCTGGGTGACGCCCTTCAATTCGCGCCTGGTGCTCGTCATGGACTCGGAGCAGGATGTTGACGAAGCGATCCGGCAGCTGGCCCGGATCGGATATGACCGGATAGAAGGAGTGATAACCGATCTCGAGAGTTGGGACGCTGAACTGGAGACGCACCCCGTCCACACACTGGAGACCTTCATGACCGAGATCAGCGAAGGAAAGCAAGTCCTCGATGTCCGGGCGCCGAACGAGTGGGAGGAGGGCCAGATCGAAGGATCCGTGAAGGTCTACGCTCCCGACCTCGTTGTGGCGACACCCGAAGCCATCGCGAGCGAAGAGCCAATCTTGATTGCTTGCGAGACGGGGTATCGAGCCTCCATCGCTGCTTCGATCCTCTGTCAATCCGGCTACAAACCCGAGGTGCTGGTGGGGGCCGGCGTTCTCGATGTTGTCCGGGCCGCCTCGTAGTCGAGATTCTACGAAACCAAAAGGCCCGGGGTCGGGTCTAATCTGAGGAGTAGGGGGAAAGGTGAAGTGGACAGCGAAGCTCGCAAACGCAGTTGGCTGGTACCGACGATCGGTCTCGTAGTCGTCGGAATCCTCACCGTGATCGCTCTCGTGAGGGAGCCCGTGACCCTGGATCCGGACACCCCGGAGGGAACAGTCCAGGCGTATCTGCAGGCGATATCCGACCAGGACTATGACGCCGCCTACGAAATGCTTGGATCGGAAACCGCCGATGGCTGTGAGCCGGACGACATCTCCCGAAACAGGTTCTATACGTCGTTCACCGCCACCTTGGGCGACGTCGAACAAGTCGGCGACGCATACTCGGTCGAAGTCTCGATACGGGAAGGCTCCGACTCGGGGTTTGTCGACGCCGGTCCCGGCTATTTCCCCGAGCCGTTTCGAGTAGAGATGGAACAGGGAGAGTGGGTAATCGTTGGAGACCCGTGGCCGTATTTCACCTATTCGTGTGACTTCTGATGACGTTCTTCCTTGTACCCCTCGTCCTGATTGCAATTGTTGCTGGTGTGATCATTCTGATCATCAAGGCGACATCCAAGAGCGAAAACTCCGGGTCGCTGATCGGAGACCTGATCGCTTACGGCCTTCTGGCAATCTTTGTCGGAGGGGACCGTTTGGTCGCTGCTTCTCCTCGGTAGGGCTGCTTTCCCCGGCACCGACCTGGTCGGAATGTCCCAACAGGACCTTGCGGGCGCACTCGCCGGCCTGATCGTTTCTGCTCCCGTCGCCTATGTCCTTTGGAATCGACAGGATGATCGACGCGACGTCCATCCCGACAACCCGGGGTGGTCCGTCTATCTGGCTGTCACCGATCTGGTCTATCTGACTTGGCTCGTGGTCTACGGAGTGTTGATACTTAGTGCCCTCTTCACGGACGGCGACATGCCGCGCCTTACTGACGTATTGATCATCGCGGCTGTCGTCGGATTCCATGAGTGGGCTTCGAGAGTCGACCGGCCCGGTGGTTCCATTGGCCAGATTCACCGGGTAGTCGGGTCTGGCATAGGCCTCGTCACATTGAGTATCGGACTTGGCTGGGTTCTCTACTGGGTCCTCAACTCGATCTACGAGAGCCTGACTCCAAGCGCTGGGGATGTGGACGTTGGTCTCGGGCTTTCCTTCCTAATTGTCGGTGCCATCGTATGGGCGGTTCGATGGCTTGCACCCTGGACGTCCAAACCGGACGGGACACTCCTCGCCTACACCGTGGTGGTGTCGGTTGTGTCACTGGTGACCTTCCTCGGCACAACCACATCGATTGCCATCATCACTCTGTTGTATCTTTTCGAACGACCAGATTCCCCGGGCGCCCACTTCGAAGCGGTTCCCGCTCTCCTGTCGGTCGCAGTCGTAGCAGGGGCAATCTGGCTCCATCATCGCCCTCGACTAGGAAGCGAACGCACCACCGCCCTGAGGTGGTATCAGTATGTCCTCGCCGCCGGTGGCCTCATCGCGGCAATCGCAGCCTTTACCGCTTTGGTGACAATCGTCTTCTCTGACGACCTTCTGGTTTCCGATCTTGGTTCTGCCGCAATCAGTGCCCTCCTGGTATCTGTTGTCGGCGGTTTGACCTGGTGGATGTTCTGGACCGATGCTCAGTCAGCACCACGGGCTGAAGAGGCTACGTCGCTTCCCCGGAAGTTCTATGTCATCGGGTTGTCGATTGTCTTAGGGCTCACTGCCGCCGGAGCAGTAGTAGGGGTGCTCCTTTTCATCTTCCAAACCCTTCTCGACCTCAACCCACGCGGGTCCACGCTGGCCACGGAGCTGGCATTGGCCCTTGCGAGTGGGGCTGCGACCTGGCACCTCTTCAACCAGAACAAGTCAGACAAAGAACTGAGGGAGGGCCCGGAGTCTCGACCCTATTCGGTGACAGTCATCGCCTCTCATCCCGGCCAGCTGGCGTCGGCTCTGCCGAAGGAAGCCTCCCTGCGAATGATTCACCGCGGTGACGGTGTCGGCGTTGTCGATGCAGAAATGGCGGATGAAATAGTGGCCGCAACACAAGGGGTCAATTCCATCGTGTGGGTTGACGACGAAGGCTTCAACGTCGTCCCGGCGACTTAACGGGCGAAGACTTTCAATTCTGCGATGATCACCCTGTGAAATGGCTCGCCGAAACATACTTCAGACTCCGAGGCTGGGTTTTTGAAGGCTCAATCCCCCCGGACCGGCATTTCATAGTCGTCGGGGCACCGCATACGTCCAACTGGGACTTCGTCGCGTTCCTTGCTGCGATACGGCACTGGAACATCCGTCCCAAATACCTCGGGAAACACACGCTATTTGAAGGTCCTTTTGGTTGGCTCTTCCGGCGGTGGGGTGGCATACCCGTCGATCGAAGCAAGCCGGGAGGAATCGTCGGACAGGTCAAGGCGGAGTTCGCCTCAAACGAGGATTTCGCACTGGTAATCGCACCAGAAGGCACCCGGAAGGCAGCA
Source organism: Alphaproteobacteria bacterium (assembly GCA_965216645.1). Classification (GTDB taxonomy): domain Bacteria; phylum Pseudomonadota; class Alphaproteobacteria; genus CBDCGJ01. Next base: position 11,827 of record CBDCGJ010000049.1, read on the forward strand.
CCGAGATGGAAGTCCGGTTTTCTCAAGATCGCCCAAGCAACCGGGGCTCCAATCGTTCCCGCTGGCATCGACTTCTCCACCAAAGTGATAACTCTCGGCGAGGCGATCCACCATCAAAACGTAAAGGACACCATGGACCGACTGCGAGCCTTCTACCTGGGCAAAAGGGGCCGCAACCCCGACGGCGAAGGCGATGTGCGGGTCAAGGAAGAGTCCACCGAAGTCTCATGACTTCTCTGCAAGTCGTCTTAGGTCGTCATTCCCGTCTCTCTTCCGGGATCCAACCTGCAACGACGTTGTACCGAACTTCTCCCTGATCTGATCTACCTTCGCGTCGAGTGCGTCTTGACGGGCCCCCAACACCGACCCTGGGTTGATTTCTTCACCCGAGTCGAAGCCAAGTTCCAATTGGACGTGTCGGTCTACTGCCAGCTTCGAGACCGATATCCCGATCAACGTCACCGGCTCATGCTCTCCATCAACGGCACGATCCAACAGTTCGACCGCCACATTGCCGATGGCCCGAGTCGACCCCGTTGGCCAGCGCAACGTGAGGCTTCGGGAGACAATCCGCCGACCGGGGAACCGGATTCGAAGACTCACCGTCGAGCCGGATCGGCCCTTTCGACGCATCCTCCGCCCGATCCGGTCTGCCAAACCCCGCACCACCGACACCATCGCTCCGCGGTCCGACAATCCCCGGCCGAGAGCCTGCTGGCTGCCGACACTCCCGGCCCTCCGACCCCTCAGCACCGGCCTAGGATCACGGTTGTGGGCGAGGGCGTACAGACTTGTTCCAGCGGCTGACCCGAGCCCGTGTCCGAGGACTGATTCCGGGATTGATGCGAGCTGGCCTATGTCTTCTATCCCCAGCGATCGCAACCGTTTGGCCGTCACCGGACCCACTCCCCACATCGCTTCAATTGGCAATGCGTGAAGAAAGTCCAACTCGGTTTTTGGATCTACCAACACCAGGCCGTCCGGTTTGGCGCGAGCCGATGCGATTTTGGCGAGGAATTTGGTGCTGGCAATACCGATGGAAATGGGCAAACCCACCTCGGCCCGAACGCGGGACCTGATCTCGGCTGCGATTTCGCTCGGCCTGCCCAAGAGGTGTGTCGTGCCGAGGACATCGAGGAATGCCTCGTCAACGGAGATCTGCTCGACGACAGGCGTGAAATCGTCGATGATTGCCATGACCTTGTCGGAGTAGTCGAGGTACCGACTGAAGGTGCCATCGACCACCCGGAGATGGGGGCACAACGAACGGGCCTCCCGGATGTTCATAGGAGCCCGAACTCCGTAGCGCCGAGCCTCGTATGAGGCCGCCAGGATCACGCCACCACCAACCGCCATGGGAATGCCACGAAGGCTCGGATCTAGCAGCTGTTCGACGGACGCATAGAAGGCGTCGAGGTCGGCATGAAGAATCGTGGGCTCCATGTCTCCACCTTCGCGCCCATCTGGGACAGATTCTCTCGCCTAAACCGCGCGCCTCTTCAACTCCGAACGGTCGACCTTTCCCAAATGAGTCTGAGGCAGACGTTCCACCAGGTAGACCCTCCGCGGGTGCTTGTACGCCTCGATATGGTCCAGGACCCAGTCGATTAGTTCCTGTTCTGAGACACTCGAGGTCGGGACCACAAACGCCACTGGTTTGGCCAACCCTGCTTCGTCGCTGACAGCAACGACAGCGACCTCTTTGACTGACGGGTGTTCGAGAAGAACCGACTCCACCTCCTGAGGGCGGAACCACTTTCCTTTCACTTTGATGGCATCGTCGGCTCGTCCCCGATGCGTGACATATCCGTCATTGTCGATCGAGACGAGGTCGCCCCCGACAAACCACTCACCGCGAAAAGTCTCCTCGGTCTTGACCGGATCCTCGAAGTAACCAAGCCCAAGCGAGTCCCCTCTGACCCAGAGGCGGCCCACCTCTCCAGATGGCACCTCAGTCCCATCTTCGTCACATGCCTTGATCTCGAAGCCGGGTACCACCTTGCCCAACGTTCCGGGTCGGACGTCGCCAACCACGTTGGTGACAAAAATGTGCCACATCTCGGCAGTGCCCAGCCCATCCAACAACTCCACGCCAAACGTCTCTTTCCAACGTCGATAGAGGCTTTCCGGTAGGGCTTCCCCGGCCGACGTTGCGAGTCGAAGCGAAGAGACGTCCTGGTTTTTCGCGTCGGGGTGGGACAACATCTGGTTGATGGCAGCCGGCACGTTGACCAAGACTGTCGGTCGATGTTGTGCAATGCCGACGGAAGACTTCCTCGGGTGTCGGATGCTCCTCGAACAACACGGAGCTGGCACCGACAGATAGCGGAAAGAGCAAATTGGATCCGGTGGCGTAGCCGAAATAAAGCTTCGGTATCGCCATGGTGATGTCATCGGCCGCGAGACCGAGCGAACCTTGGCCGTACAACCGCGTTGTGTTGACAAGGCTGCGATGGGTTTGCGGGACGGCTTTGGGCAGCCCAGTTGTCCCACCAGAGAACAGCCAAATCGCAGGATCATCGGGTGATGTGTCTGCCGCAGCGACGTCGTGCCCGGCCGTCATATCGACCTCTGCGGGGGTCAAAGCCGCAACGGACAAGCCCGATTGCCCGGCTGCGGACAAGAATGAAGACATGTGCTGTTCCGCAACCACAGCCACCGGGGCTTGTGACCGCTTGATGGTTCCGACCATGGCGTCTGTGGCGAGACCCGGATTCACCATTACGGCAACTGCACCAATCCGGAATATCGCAAACAAGGCTGCCACGAAGTCGAGACCATCTGGCAAGAGGATGAGGATACGGTCCGACTTCCCCACCCCACTTGAAAGCAGTTTGTGCGCATAGGCCGAGACGGCCTTGTCGACCTGCCCGTATGTGACCAACCGATCATCAAGCCTCAGCGCCACCCGATCTCCGCGCACCGGTAAGTGATCGCCAAGGATCCATCGATCAACATTCAGGTTGTCGGGCCAATCAGTCACGATCCGGAGGCTAGCGGTGGCAATTGCGGTCGTGTCTGAGACCGGGCCAGACAGATATTGCCCGCGCCAGGGCTACCGTCGCAGGTGATGAAAACCGCCTTAGTGACCGGAGCGTCGTCAGGAATCGGCCGAGCAACGTCTCTGGCAGTTGGGGGAACGCAAGGATTCCACGTCGTGGCCGCTGGGACGCTCACGTGACCGCACCAGACCCGTAGTCGAGCAAATCAAGTCCGCAGGGTGGGTCGGCGGAGTTCTTGGACCTGGACTTGGCGTCGCTGGACCATGTGCGCCAGTCCGCCGAGGAGTTCGAAGGCAGGGGCCGCACGATCGATGTTCTTGTGAACAACGCCGGCGTTGGGCTGGCATCGGGCCTCTCGCAGGACGGGTTCGAGATGCATTTCGCAGTCAATCATCTCGGCCACTTCGCACTCAATTGGCACCTTCGACGAGACTATCCGACCTGGAGCAAGAATTGTGACTGTCGCCAGCTCGGTCCATAAGCGGGTTGATGGCATCGACTTCGACAGCTCTGAACCGCGCCGGCCAAGACGGTGGCCCCGGTTGGATGCATACGGAGTTTCCAAACTCGCCAACATTCTGTACGTCAGGGAGCTGGCCCGCCGTCAGCCGAACTGGCACAGCTACGCCGTACACCCCGGTTTCACTTCGACCAATATTCTCCCCTGGTGGTTCAGGATCGTGAGAAGGAGGTCGGCTCAACTCGGCCGAGGAAGGTGCGGAGACGGTTATCTGGTGTGCGGTCGATCCCGACGTGGACAACGAGTCCGGGGGCTATTACGCACGTCTTGCCGCGGCCCGGCCGTCAACGGCCGCACGGGATGACCAATTGGCAAAGGAACTTTGGGTGCGATCTGAGCAGTGGTGCGGTATCAACTGGTGAAGTGACGGTGACAAAGACCGCTAGTTTCAGGTGTAGCCATGAGTTCTGACGGTATCTACTACGCCGATTACCTCCAGTTGGACAAGCTGTTGGACGCTCAGCATCTGGAGACCGCGAAGGCCGGTGCGACACTATCCACGATGAGATGCTGTTCATCATCGTCCACCAGGCCTACGAACTTTGGTTCAAGCAGATTCTTTGGGAACTCGACGATCTTCTTGAGATGTTCGCCGGCGAGGAGGTCGCCGAAGGCGACATGGGCCGGGTTGTTGCCCGACTACGCAGAATTGCCGAGATCCAAAGGCTTCTGATCCAACAGATCGCTGTCCTGGAAACCATGACCCCTCTCGACTTCCTGGACTTCCGGGACCACCTCTTCCCGGCATCCGGCTTCCAGTCCGCCCAATTCCGCATGGTCGAGAACAAACTGGGTATGCGTCGGGAGGATCGACTGCTGTTCGAAGGTGCGGTGTACACGGAGCGTTTCGATGATGCCGACAAAAGCCAAGTTGTTGAGACTGAAGAAGGCTTGACTCTTTTCGACGCAGTCGAGAAATGGCTGGAGCGGACACCCTTCCTCGAGCACGGCGAGTTCCGATTCTGGGACGCGTTCGAAGGTGCCGTCCGGGCCAGGCTCGACGCAGACCGATCCGTCGTTGCGGCCAATCCGCAACTGACGGAGGATCAAATCGCCGGCCAGTTGAAGGACTTCGACTTGACGATGCGCCAGTACGAGGCGGTATTCGACGAAACAAAACACGCCGCCATGTCGCGCACCGGAGAACGACGACTTTCCCACCGAGCCTTTCAAGCTGCCCTCTTCATCAACCTCTATCGGGATCTCCCGGCTCTCCAGGAACCGCACCGGATGTTGGAGCTGTTGATGGACATCGACGAAGGCTTCACCGCGTGGCGGTACCGCCACGCCCAGATGGCTCTCAGGATGATTGGACGCCGGATCGGCACCGGCGGATCGGCCGGTGCGAAGTACCTGGAGAAGTCGGCGGAACGCTCCAAGATCTTCTCCGATTTGTTCAACCTGACCACATTTCTCGTTCCGCACAAGGAGCGTCCCGAGCTTCCCGACGAGGTCATCCAGTCGATGAAGTTCAAGTATCAGACGTGAACCTCAAAGAGCATTTCTCGGAATTCTTCGCCAACGATCCGGAGCGAATGCACTTTGCCGCCCACTCCCACCATCCCTGGCCCGACGTCGCATTCGAGGCCCACAAGGAGTACTGGCTTGACTCAGCCCGGCTCGTCGATGACAAGTGGGACTACATATTCGGCTCGATCTTCCCCGAGACCCGCCAACTCATAGCTTCGGTTCTGGGGCTTCCCGACCCACAGACCCTGACCTTTGCGCCCAATACCCACGAGCTCCTCAAGAGGGTGTTCTCTTGTCTGCAGCCTCCCGTGCGGATTCTGACAACCGGGTCGGAGTTCCACTCCTTCACCCGCCAATCTCGTCGCTGGGAGGAGGCGGGGCTCGCCACCGTCGAAAGGGTTCCGACTGAGCCCTTCGACACGTTTCAGGACCGATTCACCGCGAAGGCAGGTGCCGATCGATACGACATGATCTATATGTCGTCGGTCTTCTACGACTCAGGCTTTGTAGTACCTGACGTTGATGGCGTCGTCGATGCCGTCGACGACGATAAGACCTTTGTCGTCATCGACGGATACCACCAATTCATGGCCCTACCCACCGACATCTCCAATATCGCCGACAGGGCCTTCTTTTTGGCCGGTGGTTACAAATATGCAATGTCGGGAGAAGGAGTTTGTTTCCTCCACGCACCAAGCGGATACGGCCTTCGACCGGTCGACACGGGTTGGTACGCGGGGTTCGGTCAACTCGAAACTGGCGTGTCCGGAGCCGTCCCCTATGCAGAAGACGGTTCGCGTTTCGCCGGTGCGACCTACGATCCGTCAGGGGTCTACAGGCTGCGCGCCGTCTTGTCATGGTTGGAGGAACTCGGAGTCAATCCCCAGGACATCCACGACCACGCTATGAGCCTGCAAACTCAGTTCCTGAATGGGAGTCCCGATCTCGGTGAACTGGTGCCGGATCGGTCGGCCAAACGGGGCAACTTCCTAACGTTCCGCTCCAGTGAAGCCGCCGAGCACTATCAACGCCTCCACGACTTGGGTGTCATTACCGACCGGAGGGCGGACCGGCTACGGGTGGGGTTCGGGGTCTATCAAACCGAGTCGGATGTCGATCGACTCATCGACATCACCGCCAAATAACCAACCCACGGCAGCTATCGGCGCAGAACGGCCACTCCGGTCATTTCGACAACAGCTTTGGGGTCAACCAACTCGGTGACTCCGATCAACGCCATGGCAGGGAAGTGCCGTCCGAAAACTGAGCGATAGGCAGTACCAACCTCTGAGAGGCTGTCTCTATAGGCTTGCACATCGGTCGAGAAGATGGTCAGCGAGACGAGATCTGTGGGAACACCCCCGGCCTCGGCGATCACAGCGGCGACATTGCGACACGCCTGTGCGAACTGATCGACGAATCCTTCGTCCAGCGAAAAGTCCTGGCGGTGACCTGTTTCCCCCGCGATATGCAGAAGTGTTCCCCCCTCGGTCACAATCCCGTGAGAGAAACCCGACGCGGGTGCCAGATTCGACGGGTTAATGGGAAGACCGCTCATCGACCCTGCCACTGTGGCGGGCGTTTTTCGGTGAAGGCCTTATAGAACTCAGCGTGGTCCTCGGTGGTCATGAGCAGGGCCTGCGTGTACGCCTCTAGTTCAATCGAAGAGGCCAGATCCATGTCGAGTTCTCGACTCAGCAACACCTTCGTCGACGCGAATGCCAGTGTCGGACCGTCAGCAAGCGTGCGGGCGAGTTCAGCGGTAGCCGACTGGAGATCGTCGTCAGCCACCACTTTCGTGGCCAAACCCATCGCAAGCGCTGACTTTGGATCGACCCGTTCGCCAAGCAGCAGCAATTCGGAAGCGCGCCCGAGGCCGACTACCCGGGGCAAGAGATAAGCCGAGCCCATGTCGGCTCCGGCCAAACCAACTTTGGTGAACAGGAAGTGAAAACTGGCGCTTTCGCTCAAGATGCGGAGGTCAGCAGCGAGGCCGATCACTGCACCTGCACCCGCGGCAACACCGTTTATCGAAGCAATAATGGGCATAGTAAGGCGTCTCATCGCCTCCACAACGGCTCCTGTCATACGTGTGAACTCGAGGAGACCTTTGCTGTCCATTTCGACGAGCTCGCCAATGATCTCATTGACGTCACCGCCCGAACAGAAGCCCTTTCCCTCACCTGTAATCACAAGGACTTTCGCATCGTCACGGTGCTCCAGCTCCGCCAGCAAATCTCGTAGATCGGCGTAGACATCAAAGGTCAGGGCATTCAACTTGTCCGGCCTGGTGAAGGTGACCGTTGCGACCCCATCGACCACCGAGAAATCGAAGTTGAACCAGTCGTCGGTGAATTGCGCTGAGGCACGAAATGGACTCACGACCCGGAAGGCTAATCCAAGCAAATGGAGATAGCGGCCGTACAAGCGTTCAGATAGCTAAGTTCTGCGTATGGAACCAACACTTGATCAGATCCGGGAAGAGCTCGCGACCATTCACGACAAACTTCTCGCCCTGCCGGCCGATGACTTCGCAGCCCGATCCGAACTCAGAGAGCGTCAGACTCAGCTACGGCAACGCTCCTACGAACTAGCTGAAGGCCTTCCTCTCCACGACAAGGAGGCCCTGCAAGCAGCCTACAAACGTCTCGAAGCGGTGAGGGACCGCATGCTCGCGGAACGGTTGAGTGTCAGCGGAGAAGGAGTGGGAGACGCCGGCATTGACAACATCTTTCTCAATGCGGTTAACCGGGCCATTGAGGCGGGAGCGGGTTACGACGAGGTCGAGGCGCGAATGGCCGAGATCATCCAACAAATGAAGAGTGCCAACTGAGTCGATGAGTCGGATCAAGGAGCGGATCGCGGAGGCCGAGGAAGTCGGTCGCTCCCTCTCCGAGTCCGTCGACTCCCACGAACCGGGGAGAGTCAACCGTCCTCTCCTGGCTGCCCTGGGTAAGAGCGGTCTCCTCGACCCCATTTTTCATGCTGACGGGGTGACAGCCACGGAGCTATGTGCGACTCGTCAAGGACTGGCCAGGACGAACACCGCCGCAGAGACAGCCCTGGCACTTCAAGGTCTAGGTGCCACCCCAATTCAACGGTTCGCCAGCGAAGAGGCCCGGGAGCGATGGATACCGAAGGTCAAGTCCGGACAAGCCGTAGCCGGTTTTGCCCTGACCGAACCGGGGGCTGGTTCGGACGCCGCCTCCATCTCGACAAAGGCCGAGAAAGACGGCGCCGGATATCGACTCACCGGACGAAAGACATACATCTCCAACGCACCCGAGGCCGACGTGTACACGGTTTTTGCCCGAACCGACCACGACGGCGGCAGCCGTGGAGTGACGGCGTTTGTCGTTCCCTCCGACAGCGACGGTCTGAGCGGATCCTCGATCGAGATGGTTTCTCCGCACCCAATCGGAAGTCTGCAATTCGATGGCGTTCTGGTCGACGAAGCGAGTGTGCTGGGTGAAGTCAATGGCGGGTTTCGGGTCGCCATGGAGACGCTCGATTTGTTCCGGCCCAGCGTTGGGGCATTTGCCCTCGGCATGGCTGAAGCTGCGCTCCGAGTGGCTGTCGAGCATGCCCGGTCTCGGGAGGCCTTCGGCAAGCCAATAGGCGAGTTCCAAGGTGTGAGCCATCAGCTCGCTGACGTCAGGGTGAGCGTCGAGGCATCCACACACCTCATCTATGCGGCCGCCAAGGCGTACGACGACGGCGATGCGAAGTCGCTGACCGGTCTGGCTGCAATGGCGAAGCTCCACGCCACCGAGACGGCACAGCAAGCAGTCGACGTCGCCATCCAGGTGCTCGGCGGGCGGGGCCTGGAGAAATCATCACTCCTGGCCCATCTATACCTTGACGTGCGGGCACCCCGTATCTACGAAGGAACCTCCGAAATCCAACGCAACATCATCGCCAGGGAGATGTTCCGCGAGCGGATCTAGTCGTTCTTGTTTAGCTGACTCCGACCCGGGCCCGAACCATCACACAGGCTTCGGCGAGCCAGTCGAAGTCCCCCGCCTCGAGCGCGTCGCGCAGATCTGAGGAGAATGCTCCGGGCTGTACCCAGATGTTTTTGATGCCCGCGTCTTTGCAGTCTTCGAGCACACGGAGCCCTCTTGGAGCCGGGACTACAAACACCGCCATTGTCGGCGTTTCCGGAATGTCGGTGACTCTTGCGTAACAAGGGTCGCCAGCGACCGTGTCACGACCAGGATTGACCGCGAACACAGTGAATCCTTTGGCCTTCATGTCGCGGTAGATGATCCCACCGTATTTCCCCGGCGCATCGGTTGCTCCGATGATCGCCAATGAGGTTCCGGGCGCATTCAGAAGTGGTGTTAGGTCTTTGTTCACAACAAGTACAACCCTAAACCACGTTGCTGACTTCCCCTGACCCCTAGCTTCCTGTCGATCAAACCGATGCTGAGGAGCCTTTCGCCTGTGGCTCGTACTACCGTCCCCAGACGTGAAAGAAGTCGTGATCGACGGTGGACCACTAACCCCGCAACAGGTCGTGTCGGTTGCGCTCGATGGTGCAAAGGCGACTGCCTCTCCATCGATCGGCGAACGTATGCATCCGGCACGTTTGTTGGTCGACCAAGCCGTGGAATCCGGGGAAACCGTCTACGGGATCACCACCGGGTTCGGTGCTCTCGCCACCACTCATATCGGTCGTAGCGACTCGGAGACCCTCCAGTACAACCTGATTCGCTCCCATGCGACAGGAGTCGGCGAACCCCTGGCACAAGAGGTGGTGCGGGCGATGCTTTTGCTCCGCGCCCGGACGTTGTCTCAAGGTCACTCCGGTGTTCGACCGGTAATCGTCGAGAGACTCCTCGAAATGCTCAATCGCAACATTCTCCCGGTGGTGCCGGGTCAGGGGTCGGTCGGTGCGTCGGGTGATCTAGCCCCATTTGCCCATCTCGCTCTGCCGCTGATCGGCGAGGGAAGTGTGACCGTCGAGGGCAAACCGACGCCAACTGCCGAGACCGATCTGCAACCTGTGCAGCTGAAGACCAAGGAGGGCTTAGCCCTCCTCAACGGCACAGAAGGCATGACCTCAATGGGTGTGCTCGGCCTTCACGCGGCGAGGATGCTGGTCGAAGCCGCGGATGTTGCCTGTGCCCTGACCGTCGAAGCCCTTATGGGAAGTTCGCGTCCCTTCCGACCCGAGGTGCATGCACTCCGCCCACACCCGGGCCAGGCCTCATCGGCAGCCCGGATTGCTTCTTTGATCACCGGATCTGAAATCGGCACAAGCCACGCCGACGACTTCGACCATGCAGTCCAGGACGCCTATTCATTGCGTTGCGCACCTCAAGTCCACGGTGCTGTGAGCGACACACTCGACCACATGGAGCGTGTCCTGAAGGTGGAACTGGGTTCCGTCGTGGACAATCCGATCGTCTTCCCTGAATCCAACGAGGTGATTTCAGGTGGGAACTTCCATGGTCAGCCTCTTGCCTTCGTCCTCGACTTCGCCGCTATCGCCGCCGCCGAACTCGGTTCGATATCCGAGCGCCGTACTGATCGGATCCTCGATCCGGCACGATCCGCAGGTCTACCGGCATTCCTCGCACACGACGCAGGGCTGGAATCGGGGTACATGATCACCCAATATGTCCAAGCCGCCCTGGTCGCCGAGAACAAGGTGCTGGTCCACCCCGCGTCAGTGGAGTCGATCCCTACCTCGGGGAGTCAAGAAGACCACGTCTCGATGGGCTGGGGCGCCGGGAAGAAGCTCTTCCCTCTCCTCGACAACGTCAGACGGATCCTGGCCATCGAGATCCTCTGTGCGACGCAGGGCATCGAATACCGATCGCCATTACAACCCGGCTCCAAGACCAGGGAGATCATGGACATGGTTCGAGAGGGAGTGCCCCCTCTGGCTGCTGACCGATCTCCCGCTGGCGAGATAGAGGTCGTCGCTGAACTGATCCGCGGCGGTTCTATGAGGGTTCCGCATCGATGAAAGTGCTGCAGTGACATGGTTGATCTGCTGCTGACGGGGATCGGCGAGCTCACAACCAATGTGGGATCGCCCGACTCGGGGTATGCGGTGGCCGTTGAGAACGAGGCCGTCACCTATGTCGGTCCGACGGCCGATGCGCCCGAAGTTGGCTCGGGATCTCGCATCGACTGTGAGGACAAATCCGTGCTGCCCGGGTTTGTCGACGCTCACACCCATCTCGTCTTCGCCGGCGATAGGTCCGACGAGTTCGCCGCCCGGTTAGGAGGAGCCAGCTACGCCGACATCGCCAGCTCGGGTGGAGGGATCCTCTCCACGGTCGCAGCGACTAGAGATGCGAGCGATGACGTCTTGTTCGATTTGGCCGCAGCACGGATCAGACGGATGCTCGCCACCGGGACAACAACCGTCGAGATCAAGAGCGGCTACGGGCTTGATCCTGAAACCGAGCTACGGATCCTGAAAGTCGCCAGACGCCTCGGCGAGGAACTTCCGGTCACGGTGAAAACCACTTTCCTCGGGGCACATTCGGTGCCGGCCGAATTCAAAGAGCACCGGGAAGACTACGTGGCACTACTGATCGAGACGATGCTGCCGCTTGTCGCCGATTTTGCTGACTACTGCGATGTTTTCGTCGAAGAGGGCGTCTTTGAGGTAGACGAAGCAAGAACCATTTTTGACGCGGGAGCGAGCCATGGCCTCAGCGCCCGCGTCCACGCCGAGCAGCTCACTCATACCGGCGGCGCCCGAGTGGCCGCGGAGGTCGGTGCGGCAAGTGCCGACCACCTCGACCACGCGACAGCTGACGACGCCCGGCTCCTGGCTGACGCAGGCGTTTCGGCTGTCCTGGTGCCAGGGGCTTCATACAGCCTCAGGTCTGAGCAGGCGCCTGGACCCATGTTGTGGGATGCGGGGTGCACAGTCGCCCTTGCAACAGATTGCAACCCTGGCACCAGCTACTTCGAGTCGATGGCGCCAATCATCTCGCTTGCGGTAGTGCAGATGGGGTTGAGTGTTGATCAAGCATTGTGGGCGGCAACACGGGGCGGGGCGCTGTCACTCGACCTCCCGGACCGCGGCCAGATCAGCGTGGGCTCGAGAGCAGACATCTTGGTTCTCGACGCCCCCGGGGCGGCCCATATCCCCTATCGACCGGCGTCCAACCTCGTCGAAAAAGTGATCTCTGGTGGGCGTGTTGTGGTTGGTAATCACGGCTGAGATATCAGGCCAGGCGATGCCACCATGTCGGCAGGCCTTCGACGATCTCGCCAGGTGTCACCAGTGTGCCCGGACAAGCAGCCACCTCAGCGACGATGTCTGCGGTGGGTCCCGTCATCGGCCCTATTGAACTCGCCTCAACGGGAGTGCCACAGCGGATCAAGTCGACCCCCACCCAGACGAACTCCCATGGCTCGGGGTTGGGGCCCTGCGCCGAGACATCATCGGGGTAAGACGGGATGAAACCGAACCTCTTGGCGTTGTAGAAGTTGTCTTTCGACAGCCATGCGTAGTCCGGCGTCGACCTGAACTCGCCGAACGTGCCGTCGCTGTAGCGAAAGTCGAGCGCGTACCCACCGTGGTGCTTCGAAGTGCCAGGTATCGAATACCAAACCAACGTCGCATCGATCGCATCGTCAGACGTTCCCTGAAGCTTGGAAAGGAACTGAGTCCGCTGCGCCGCCGGGGATCGATAAGCCGAAGACACGATGAACCTCAACCCCGCTTCGCGGGCCGCCGCCTTCAGCTCGAGCCACGCCTCTGCCGCTTGCGGCTGCATGGCGACACCGTCGGCCGATGCCAGATTCCCAGCGGCCACTGGGCGAAGTTCGTAGCCCCGGTTGAAAGCGATTGCCCAGATGCGCGCGTCGAGCTCGGAGTCACCCGTAACCGTGTATTGGCCGGACGGCTGGGTCAGATTGGGTAGTTCGTGGATTACTGCGTAGTCGTAGAGCGCTTTGAATTCGTCACCGGTGTACTCGGGAAACTCGGAAACGTCGGCAACTGCGGGCAAAGGTGCAAGCACCATCCCGAGAATGGAAGTTGCGAGCAGGAGACGTCGCATCCCCTAAACGCTATCCGAAATCAACCCGTATCAGTAGGCAAACCGGGGCCGAGTCATGTGCGCAGGAGGCCGCTACCAGGCACCGCCACCACCACCACCGCCGCCACCGCCGCCACCGCCGGAGAATCCGCCTCCGCCGCCACCACTCGAGGAGGGCGGGGTAAAGGCGCCGTTCAGAGCGGACTCCAACCCGGCGAATGCATTCTCGGTACCGCCACCGGTGTAACCGTGGCTCCCGTACCAGTAGATCGACGACGACTGCTCCAAAACCTCCGGCGCATGCAGCCTGGCCCGTTCCAGGACTTCGGCCGCGACGCCAAATCCGATTGCGTAAACCAAGTAGCGGTCCCAAAGGTCAAGCGAGATCGTGGGGGCTTTCTCCAGAGCCGAGAAATCACGCAGATACTTGCGGAAGGCTTCCCAACGAGCTGCCTCTATCGCTCCCTCCTTGGACCGTTTCACACGGACCCTCCGGAACGAGATCAGGATGATCGTCAGCACCGCCCCCACCACAAGACCGATGATGACCAGTCCCGCCACAACCGAGCCACCCGGTCGGTTGCGAAGAACGCTCGGCAACAGGAAAAAAGAGGCAAACAC
>CBDCGJ010000050.1:0-119845 GCA_965216645.1 Alphaproteobacteria bacterium
CGGCGGACATCCGGGGGTCAGCGCCGGGCATTACCAGGCGGACGAAATCCATCTCGAAACCTATGTCAGGGCGCATCGATCGAAATCGGCGTTGGACGACTATCTCGACACCTATGTCCGCGGACCATCGACCCAGGCCGACTATCTGGCGCGGATCGGCACGGACGCGCTTGTCCAGATCGCCGGCGGATCGGCACAAGATTAGAGAGGCGGCGGCATCGTGAGCGAACTTGGCAGATTCAAACCGATCAAGAAACGCCGCCTGTCCGACGAAGTGACGGCGCAGATCAGAGCGGGCATCGCGTCCGGTGAGATCCGGCCCGGCGACAAGCTTCCGGCGGAACGGCAAATGGCGGACACCTTCGCCGTCTCCCGCGGCGCCGTCCGCGAAGCCTTGCGCGGACTGGAACGCGCCGGCGTTGTCAACATGCAGCACGGCGTCCAAGGCGGGGCCTTCGTCACCCATGGCGATCCCGCGGTGATGGGCGACAATCTCAAGGACCTGGTTCATCTTGGCGGCATCGGTCTCGGCGAACTGACCGAGGCGCGGGTCTGGATCGAAACCCTTGTTACCAGAATCGCTTGTACGCGCGCGACAGAGGATGACTTTGCGGCGCTGGCCGCGAATGTCGACGAAGCCGAAGCGCTCCTGCGAGCGGGACGCTATGACGACAAAATCGACGTCAATGTGGAGTTCCACAATATCCTTGCCCGCGCCACCCACAATCCGGTGATGGAACTGCTGATGTCCGCTCTGATGGAAGTGATGCGCGGCTTCTCCTACCAAGTTGGTGGCGAACGTCATGATCTCACTATCAAAGCAAGAAGAAGATTTCTTAGGCTTCTACGGAAGCGTGACGCGGACGGCGCCGCCAAGGCAATGGAAGTCCATGTCAAGCAACTACAGAAGAGATACGAGACAGTATTTCTAAATAATGCCTCCCGCGACGAAGGCTAAGACAAAAGATCCTTTGGTAGCCCCTTACTGTCCCATCCAAAGAACGCCAACGGGGGTGAAAACGACGACCTGCCGGATACACGTTTGTTAGAGTATTTTATATTATTGATGTCCGGTTAGGCTTGGATTTCAGCCACTTTTGGTAAAGTCACAGGTCGGGAACGAGCAAACTAAGCGGCATTCAATGCGCTTTATCCAGTCTGTTCACGCAATAGTGAGAACAGCGCTATTTCAAATTTTTTCTAAATTAGTAATATCTTAAGTAGTATCGAAATTGGCTGTTTAATAAGGCAAGTTATAAATATTAATAGTTAACTGACTTTAGTATTGAATTTCATATTAGTATTAACTATAACAATCAAAACAACGAACTCCATAGTATACTATGTTTTTTTCAAAAAATTTTTGTAGACTATCTGTCATATTTATTTAAATATCCCCGTATCAGCTTTGATGAGTACCCCCTGCGCAACCGGCGACGGTTTATGTTTTAGCGCGGAATTAGTTTCGGGGGGGCGTATCAGTTAGCACACCAGTATTGCAAGTAATGTATCGGTAACGTTGGTCGCGTTAACCATACAGCGAAATAATGTTGTTTTCGGAGATCAGAGTAATGCAAAATAATAATGCTGCAATTGGCGTTGACGCAGGCAAGACGGAAGAGCTTGTCGAGCTTAATGCAACAGAAAGTCGGCAGAATACGACATTTGTCTACGACAATAAAATAAGCTCTTTTAAAAATTCCATACGCGATCTTCAAATAGTCCAAAGTTTCGCCCGTTACATTTGTAATTTTGGTTACAAACCTAAAAACGAGGTTCTCAATCGCGCACAAAATATAGCCGTAGCATCGGTATTGATGGTGCTTACTTCTCCCATTTTTATCATCATGTATATTGCTGTATTGCTGGATTCCGGCAGACCTATTTTTTATAAAGGCGAAAGACTTGGAAAAGACGGTAAACCCTTCCATCTCTACAAGTTTCGCACACTATCATTGGAGGCTAGTCAGGTTACGGCCGACAAAGTCTTACCCTCCAATTCGTCCGTTGTGACCCGCGTCGGCAAGATTGTTCGAGAAACGCGGTTTGACGAGTTGCCGCAAATTTGGAGCATTTTCAAAGGGGACATGAATTTGTTTGGTCCCCGTCCTGTAAGACCAGAGATCGCCGAGATATATGCGGAAAGCATTCGCAACTACGACGAACGTTTCAAAGTGCGCCCCGGCATCATCGGACATGCGCAAACCTTTCTGCCGCATGATGCGTCAAAAAGGCTTCGCTCGTCCTACAACTATATCCTGGTAAACAGACCGACGAATTTTTTTAAGGAGATGGTGTTTTTCGGTGCCGTCGGTGGACTTGCGTTTATCAAGTTCGCGTCGATTATCGGCGAAAAAATCATACAGCGCGCCAAGGATCACGACTTTCGGGAAAAGCGGAAAAGTCCCCGTAAAAAACAGGCCCGGACGGAAGTCTATATCGAATTGAGCGACAATAGCTTGCTCCCGATCGGACGGGTTAAAGACATCAGTGAGGAAGCCTTTTCGATCGAGCCTTATGCGCAGCTGCAAGGCTTGGCTATCGACTTTACGAAACCGCACAGTCTGGTGTTGAAACGGGAAACGCCGATCATCGGAAAATTCTGCATTGCGAGATGTAAAGCCTCCCTACAGAACCTGTTGTATCGACATAATGTATCTGAAGGATCAAACGTGACGACCGGACAATTTGGGTCTAAAGGCATAATCTTGGCGCACTATATTGCATCGTCAGACCTGCATCGCTGCCTTATTGATCGAGACTTTGTCGGTAAGTCTTTCGTTCCGTCGATTTGACGGACGGTGTAGACGCTGCGCCGCGCCGCGCGTGATCGCCGAGAGAAATGCAAAAAGTGTTTGCTGCCGTTGCGCCAAGCAGGCTTCGGCGTCTCCTCCACCAAGACCCGTTCGCGGCCCGCGCAATCGGCAAACAAGAACCAAAACGGCTGCCGCGCAACGAGAAGGGTGCGACACATTGTTTGTGTTTCAATATGGATGGCGGTAAAATCTGAAAGTATACGGCATCATAAATGCCCGAAGCCTATTGGTTATTATTGATCGTACGTAGCGGTAAATGCCGACAGCGAACGGACGAGATAGCAAACAGACATCGAAATTTCTTCATATTCCCGATGCTTCGGATGAAAGGTCCTTGCGGTGAACATGCAATTACCTAACCGGTTACGGATGATACATTTGATTTCCATAACGGCGTTTGCAATTTGCCTGGCGCTGTCGTTGCTCTCGCATGCTGCGGCGGCCGATGCTTATCAGGTGCAGAAGGGAGATACACTCACGGTCACGATTTTCCAGTGGCCTGAATATTCCGGCGATTCCAAGGTCAACAATGACGGTACCATCTCACTGCCGGCTTTTGGCCGCATCGAAGTACATCGTCAGACATTGGACGCGATCGAGAAGAAGATAACCGATCGACTTAAGGTCGTGACAAATCTACCGAACCCGCGCGTGGTGGTAAAAGTGTCGGAATATCGACCGATATCGGTTCTCGGCGCGGTCAATAGGCCAGGCCGATATGCCTACGACAACGGCTTGACAGTGCTGGACGCCGTGGCATTGGCTGGCGGCTTCCTGTCGTTCGGTGCCGGTATGGATAACGAGCGGCAGTTTTTGGAAATCACGAAAGGCCGTGCCCGCTTGGAGATTTTAATGGAGAACTATTGGTTCCAGATCGCGCGCAAAGCGCGGTTGTTGGCGGAGCAAAACGGTCTCGACAAAATCGAATTCCCGGCTGAGTTCGCGGCTTTTGATGCCGCAAATGAAGCGGTCAACTTCGCCGAACTCGAACGAGCGATATTCACAACGCGCAGAAGCAGTATGACGCGGCAATTGGAAATACTTGACCAGCAGTCCAAGATTATTCGTAAGAAAATAGCCGCGCTCAATAAGCACAGCTCGGCGATCAAACGGTCGGTCGATATCATGGGCAAGGAGTATAAAAGTCAAACCGCCCTGCTCCAAAAAGGACTGACCCGCCGACCGAACATGATCAACGCATTCGGCGATTACGCCAATATGCAAGGCGAATTCCGACGATCTTTGATCACGGGAATTGATTTGGAAAAAGAGTTAAAGAACGTCGAAAAAAGCAAACTGCTGATCGAAAAAGATAGGCAAACCGAGGTCAACGAGTCCTTGCTCGAAACGGAATTGCGAATCTCGACGATTTGGAAGGAAATTGAGCAGGAAAAGGTATTGAATGCACGGTACGCCTCGCTTTTGACCAGCAGCGAGACGGCGGGCGGAGCAGCCTCGAGCTATCTCCGAAAGTTCAAATTCGACATTTTGCGTAATGGCCCCAACGGCGAAGTGCAGCGCATTAGCAACGCCGACCGAGCGGCGCCAATTCTGGGCGGGGACGTGTTGACGGTGCTGTTAGTCAACTGACAACGGTCGAGGAAATCGGACTTGGAAACAATTTCGCCGACATACTTGAACGAACCGCATCGGATGGCGAGCATTGTGCCGACCCGATATACCGAATTGCGCCGCGCCTAAGCAATGTGCGTCGGCCTTCAATTCGTCGAAAGTCCTCCGGGCATAGGTAAATGTTTATCTCGCTAAGTTACCAGAAAGCAATTGCGGTAGTCGGCGCTGTGATCGTTCTCGGATTGGTGTCGCTGCTCGTTGTTTTCGATATTCTTCCGAAGCGTCTGTTGATCATGGCCCCTCTCGCCATCGTTGCGGTCATTTTCCTTGTTCACAAACCGTTTTATGGGCTAGCGACGGTCGTTTTCCTAGCTCAGGTCGATACCTTCGAAGTGATTTTCTTCTCCTGGTCGCCGATATCGGCCACTAAGGGAATCACGGCATTATTGCTTATTGCCTTTTTCATCGACACGCAACATCGGCAACCTTGGCCGCGCTTGGACGAAGCCTCGCTTCGCGCGGTGCAGATGACCGTTCTTTTCGTTCTCTTTGTAATGATATCCGCCGTCTTCGCGGACAACTTCGGCAGATCGAGGGACAGTATCCAGAGGTTACTGGGGGTGTGCGCCCTGGCCTTCTTAATCGTTGTCCTCGCCAGAAAACGGGAACATTTGGAAGCGTTGTTGCTGCTGATTATGGCATCAACCTTGTTCTCTGCGGTTTTCGTATTGGCCGACTCGCTGACAGGACAAACCATACTCGGCACATCTTCGCAATCGAATAGCTCCACTTGGGAGGATGTGACGCGGTCTTCCGGCGCAACGAACCACGGCCCAACGCAAGCCGCCGCGATGCTTATCGCTGGGACCACTCTCGCCATGATCTATGTCTTGCGACGTCCGAAAGATTATTGGTACCTCACTTTTCCGACCGCCGCCTTAGGCACACTCGCAATCGCCTTCAATTTAACGAGACATACGGCTCTCATTTGGGTGGCCATGTTCGTCTGGTTCATTTTCAAGTCTCGGGGCACACAATATTTTCCGGCAATCGCCGGTCTTTGCCTCGTAATAGCGGTGTTGGCTCTTCCGCTGGCTCCGGCCGAATTGTTCGGCCGTTTACAGGAACTGGCCGAGTTCGGCGAGGACCGCACCATTCTCAGACGGGTCAGTTACCTAACGATCGGTTACGATGCGTTCCTGAAAAATCCGATTACCGGAATAGGGATCAACAATTTTCCGGAAGTCTTTGTAAACACGGAGTATAGATGGGTCCCCGGACGCACGAATGTCGAAAGACCCTTCCATAACATTTATGCGAAATTCGCTGTCGAGACAGGTATTTTCGGCTTCATCGCATTTGTCATGATGCTCCTCCAATTCTACCGACTCGCCTCCAGCGCCCGAAAGGTAGAAACCGATCCCAGGATTATGGTTATGGCGGAAGCCATTCATTTTTCCTATGTAACGGCATTACTAGAAAATTTCTTCCTCTCTTCAGGATTTCGAAAGTATTTATGGATCTATTTTGGCTTAAGTCTCGCGGTTTACCTGATCAGTCGAGATTCATCTTCGAAGGCATCCGACAAACCCACTTTACCGGCTTAACCTAATGGAGCGCCCGCCAGATGTCCTACGAACACATACGCACAAACCATCCGTCAAAAGCTGCCTAAGACAAACCGATGTTCAATCTCACACCCGGACTAGCGGTCTGGCGGACCGATCAAAGAGGAAATTGATTTGCGCCTAGCTTACATTGTCACTTATTTCCCCGTGTTGACGGAGACTTTCATTCTAAGAGAGTTGTTGCAGTTCGAAAATGCCGGCGCAGAAGTCCGTATCTACCATTTGACCCCGTTTCAAAAAGGGGTCCAAATACATGACTTCGCCAAGTCGACGATTTCCATGGCGCATTCGAGCGGATATTTCTTCGACTTGAAGGTTCTGTCGGCGTGTTTGCAAGCCATTGTCCGTCGGCCTTCGGCTGTGATGGGCGTCGTCTGGCGTTTGCTCCGCTCATTCTACAAAGAACCCGTTCTGTTAGCGAAATCTTTGGCCTTGCTGCCCAAATCGTTTTGGCTGGCGAAGGACCTGGAGGCCTGGCAGGGACAGCATATGCATGCAGGTTTTGCCGGCCATCCGGCGACCGCCGCTTGGATCGTCGAGCGAATGACCGGCATCCCCTATAGCGTAAGCTGTCACGGTCACGATATTTTCCGCAGTCAATCTTTGCTGGATGAAAAGTTTGCCCGTGCCGCCTTCGTCCGGGTCATCAGCGAGTTCAATAGGAACTTCATCCTCGACAAGGTTCCCGGCGCGGATAGTGCGAACATTAAAGTCATCCATTGCGGTGTCGACAATGACGGCCTGCCGGAACGAAGCAATTCGGACGGGAAGGATTTTCGTATCCTTTATGTCGGATCGTTACAGCCCCGCAAAGGCGTCGAATGTTTGCTGAACGCGCTCAAACTGCAGTCGATCGTCGGCGATTGGCGATTGGATATTTTGGGGGACGGTCCCTCAAGACAAAACTTGGAGACACTTGCGCAGTCGATACCCAACAACGAACGCATCCACTTCGCCGGCGGCCAAGCCAATGAGGTCGTCGTCGAGGCGATGCGGCGGTCGGATGTCCTTGTGGTACCGAGCGTTCCCGGACCCGGCGGGCGCGCCGAAGGCATTCCAACGGTGCTCATGGAAGCGCTAAGTCAAGGCCTTCCGGTGATTGCTTCACGGTTGACGGGGATCCCCGAACTAGTTCGGCATGGTGAGACCGGTTACCTGTTCCCGCCGGGAGACAGTAAAGCGCTGGCGGGTATTTTAGCCGAAATTGCCTCGAATCTGGATGCCGCGAGGGAAACCGCGGAATCGGGCCGCCAATTGGTGGCGGCCGAATTCGATCTACGCAAAAACGCAAATGCCATGTTCGAATTGTTTCAAGACTATTGCGCGAGCGGCCAACGCGGTCGAAAATGACAGTCAACAGTATTTCCCTTACCGACAATACCGCCCGGCGCGACGGCTCAAGCGTTTTCGGACAAGAATTGTTGGATTGGCGACGACCGAAGCGACCTCGGCGCAATATCGGTTTGAATATCCTGTTCGGCCCATGAAAAATCAACCACAGCAAAGCGACGGTCGGCGAAAGAAGGTCTTCTTTGTTCGCATGTCGGACTTCCCCATCGCCAACGCGGTGGTCGGCGATATGCTTCCGAATATATTTGCCGAGTACGATGTGGAAGTATTCGACCTTTTGACGATCGCCAAGCAAAAACCAAGTTTCCTAATTTTCAACAGTATCGCCACGATCTGGCAGTACGGTTTCAAGATCGTCCGCAGGCAGCGGCGACCTTGGAACTGCTTTTTCGCCACAACCTACTTTTTCCGTTGGGTGAAGGGGTATATGTCCAAGCAACATGCGGGCAATGACGTCGTTTTCTCGTTCCAGATGCAATCGATGTTCGACGCGAGTAAGGAAGGTGTCCCGCATTTCGTCTACACCGACAACACGACACGCTGCAACTTAGGCGCTCGAGACTTCGACCCGAGAGGATTGCCACACCCGGCTTGGCTCGCGCTGGAATATGAAATCTACGACAATGCCGCCAAAGTTTTCACGCGTAGCACAAATGTTCGCATGTCCGTGATCCAGGATTACGGCAGTCCCGAGGAGAAAGTTGTGCGTGTCTACGCAGGCAGCAACGTTGCCGTGCCAAGCAGTCTTCGGCTCGACATCGAGCGCTACGCTGCGAAACGGATTCTGTTTGTCGGCATCGACTGGCAACGAAAAGGCGGTCCGGATTTGATTGCTGCGTTCAAGCGAATTCAGTCGCGGCATCCGGATGCCACGTTGACGGTCGTCGGATGTCATGTCGCTGACTTGCCCGAAAACTGCAGGTCGGTCGGTCGCGTCCCTCTCGAGGAACTGCCCGGCTATTTTACCGAAGCGTCGATCTTCTGCATGCCGACGAAACTCGAACCTTTTGGAATAGTCTATGTTGAGGCAATGAACTATGCGCTACCGGTTGTCGGCACCAATGTCGGCGGCGTTTCCGATATGATCGAGCCCGGCGTGAATGGAATGTTGGTGGAGCCGGGTGATGTCGATGCCTTAGCGAGGGCATTGGATGATCTTTTGCAAGATTCCGAAATGTCCCAGAGGTTCGGACAGGCCAGCAAACGCTTGGCGGAAGAAAGATATACTTGGGACCGTGTCGCCGCCCGGTTTCGGAAGGAAATCGATCTTACGCTGCAAAAGACCAACACAACCTGCCGTCCGAGCGCGACGTGACGCTCATCGCAGCCGATTGACCGCGTTACGTCGGACCCGCGTCGTCGGCGCCTTCGCAGTCGCAAAAATCCGCCTCATCCGATCCGCAGCCAGGCTTATACCAACTATCGATGATAGAAACCTATTCGGACGAAGCGTTTTACCTAAGTCGAGGCCTTTAAAGTCGGTTGGACGAGATCCATTATGTCTGATTATTGCTTGCGGAGCTGATGACAGTCGGTCGAAACGCCGCCGTTTGCTCCTCACCGCCCTTGCGCCAACTCTTTCCTCGTCGAGACGGGGCCGCTGGGTCGGTGTCCTTCTCGACAAGCGACGCGACATCCACAAGCAGATAAAACGGCTCCGCCGGTCCTTGGGGCAGCCCTTTTTCCTGGAACGCCTGCACGGCATCCTTTTCAACACTGCCTGTCGGGATTACGCAGACGATATTCTGCGACCTTCTGTTTTGAGGATCCCAACGGAACCGCGCAGAGACCGGACTCAAGCATCGAAAGTCGATTTCCCCGGCACGTGTCGGTTCCGCGTCTTCGGCATACACTTCCAATAGTTCGTCCAATTTTTCCGAATGGGGATATGAAAACTCATCCTGGTTGTTGACGCGGCATGAGACCGGGAGGTTCCGCGCCGCGCATGCGCTCGCCAAAAGCAGAGCGGCGGCCGATATCATGGCGCTTCCGCCGAACCCGGTGACATAGACGGTCGGATTTTCGAACGCACCGGATGTCGCCATACGAATTTCGAGTTCCGCTCCCACATTCTCCAGGTCCCTAATTGCCGCCTCGTTAAACGTCGATCCTTTCGACATAAACAATTTTGATAGCGAATCCGGCACTTGGGCGACGGCCCGGATATTGGTTACACGATGTAAGTCGACAGTGGTCCAAATGTTTCGAGACCAAAGGTCGATCAACACCAAACCCAACATCGACAAGAACACGCCAAACACAATCGCCGTCACGATGGTCGGGATTACTTTTGGAAAGGAAGGATAACGCGGCTTGACGGCGTCACTAATTATTCTGACCCTCTCGAACTCATTCGCGTCCGCTATTGATAGGGAAGCGATGGGAATTCTGAGTTTGGCTATCTCGCTTTCCAAAAACTCCCGTTGTCGGTGAAACTCCAATATCGGTTTTTCCATTAGAGTCAAATTATCCAATTCGGCATCAAGCCCGTCTATCAACACCGCGCGCACGGCAATCCGACGATCCAATTCCAACAAACTCGCTGATGCGACTTTGATTTCGGTGTCAATTCGGTCCAGATCGCCGCGCTGGAGAAACTGACGGCGTTGCTCCGACAAAGCATCTATGCGCGCGGATAACTGTTCTTTGCTGACCTTGTCCTCAACCAAATCGCCGCGCTGCTCTTGCAGCTGCGCAAGCAGAGAGGTCCGCTTAAGTTCCAAATTCAAGGTCTTTGTCTTTTGACGATATTGGTATTCCTGCTCCGTCAATTGGTCCAGTTGCCGTTCGCGTTCATCGATTTTTTTGCCGACTCGCTGCAGCAGTCTTTCCGCCGCCTCTGTCGCGTGTTCGGAAGAAATTGAGATATAGGCGTTCGCTAAGGCATTGGCGAAATCTCGCGCCATGGTGGGATCCGATTGAGTAACGCGGATTTGCATCAAGTAAGTGCCATCAACGGACTCGATATCGATGGACCTTTGAAACGATCTAATTTTCTGAAGATTGGGATCTTCCGGCACGAACTGACCGGAATTCAATATTCTAAGGATGCGCAACAGAAGATTTTTGCACCACTTCACCGCGTCGATCACGTAGCCGAAGATCGACATTCCTTCGTCCGCCGACTGGTCTTTGGATTCGCGCGTGATCTCTTGGAGAGCTCTTTCGACCACCGGCCGGCTTTTAAGATATTCCGTGTGCGTCTCCGTCAATGAGGCGGCCTGGGACTTTTTCGTGCCGCCATCGACTGATTTTGAGAAGGCCACGTCTTCTTGAGTCGGTAGGATGGAGATGTGGGCGACGCTCGTATATTTCGGTGCAGTGTAGAGCAACATCGTGCTCGCGATCGCCGCAAAAACACCGAGCACGAGAGGCACTCCGATCAACCAGGGCCAAAAACGTCGGCCGAGCTCCAAGTATTGATCGATAAACGATGTATTAACCATGCTCCAGAGTTCCCTTTGGGCGCCTAAATCTTACGGTTCTCTATGCCATTTATAGCATAATGAACTCAATTTCTTTCAAAAATCTTCCAGCGATCCGCGAAAGTTATCTCCGGGGAATTTTATTAATTTCTGACAATTGTTCACTCCGACGCGGTACAATGAAACAATTGCGTGGTGTTTCGAAAGACAGCGAGGGATAGGTCAGGCGTTTCCTTGAGACGCGTTAGCCGGATCGCCGTTTTTGCTGCAAATAAACACTTTTTCGCCTCGCTGTAGACTGTAGTCCGGGGCCACGTGACCAAGCGCGGTAAATTCGTCGATATCAAAGCCGGCGTCTCTCAGGCGATCGCGAAAATCGGCTCCGTAGACGCGAACATGGTCCCATTGGTCGAAAAATCGTACCCGCTCTTCGGCCTCAACGATGGAAGTGTCTTCGAATGTTTTTGACCAGCCCTCGATTATCGGGATCATTGCGACCATGACGCCATCGGCCGTCAGAATCCGGTGAATTTCCACCAGTGCCTTGCGGTCGTCAACATGCTCCAAAACATGGCTGCAAAGAACCACGTCGAAGGAACCATCTGGCAAGTCGATTGCTTCGATATTGAGTTTTAGATCGACCTCCTGATCATGCAAGTCCGCTGTCACATACTTTGCGACACGACCCTGTAAATACTTGGTTATGATAGGCTCGGGCGCAAAATGTAATAGACGCTGATTTTCGTGGAAAATCTTCTCACTGGAATCCGCCAATACCAATAGTCGGTGCCGCGACAGCGAGTTACAGGCCGGGCATCGCGCGTGAAAAATCGGTCTAACGCCGAACGATTTGAACCGCCCAAAGTATCCGCAAACGGTGCAGGTAAATTTCGGTCCAGCCAAACTGGCAACAACAATGTTTTTTAACATGACCAATGACCAAAGCCGTCGGACTCCCCATTCAGGTAGAATGCGCTTAAGAAGTTTTTTTGTCGAAGATACTAAACTCATGTGTCGATCAAAATAATAATTAGCTAACGAGCAAAGATGTTGGAGGAATGCACCTCCAACAGATATTTGTCAATATTCGTTCAATTTATCTAGGAATGGCTTATGAGACCTGTGCGCGGTGAAGCTGAAGGTCATCAACGGACCGGTCCATAAGGTGCGGGGCCGTACCGAAAAGATATTCGGTACCTGCAATGAATGTCATGGATTACGGCGGATCGATTATCGCGGCCTTGCCAAGGCAACGCTCCAGTTCATACTTACCGCGATCGCCTACAATCTGAAACGAGGCCTCGATCTACGCCAGACGTGAGAGAAAGGATGCCGGAAACTCAGCAACAACCACGGAAGCAACGAAAAATCGCCAACAGTGATCATCGCGGGGCGAGCACCGGCCCATGCAAAACCCTAGAAACACAACAATTGCAGCGAAATATCAATCCCGCGCAAAGGTCTCATCATCCGTGATTTTGACGGTCATCTTCAAAGGCGAGCGGGGCCTCTCTCGAACCCACTTGATGGATGAAAGAAAGATAACCGTTGACGGTTTTCGACAGCGTGAACTCAGACACTCGACGAAGCCTAGCTTCCTTGGCCGGCGGATCATCCAGCACGCCGCGGATGGCTTCGGCCAGTTTCTCAGGATCTCCCACAGGAACCAGACGACCGATTTGTTCGTTTATGATGACTTCCGATGGTCCATACTCGCAGTCCGTGCTGACTATCGGCACACCACTTGCCAATGCCTCGATCAGGATGTTCGGAAACCCTTCATAGCGCGAAGACAACACAAACAAAGAAGCTTCGCTCAGGCTCATATAGAGGTCGTCGATATAACCGGGGAGAGATACGTCATCCACCACATCTAGCTTGCGGACCAGACTTTCCAGTTTCTCACGCTGCGACCCCTCACCAAAAATGAGCAGGCGTGCCTGATGCGTCTCTCGCAGCAACGCAAAGGCCTGCAACAATGTTGCGAAATCCTTCTGTTTTTCCAGCCTACCCGCACCAATGAGTACCGGTCGGGTTTTGTCGCGAAGCCACGGATGCAGAACATTGTCTTGAGAACCGTCCCCGGCCGTCCGCGGAAAGGACGGATTGTAGACGACCGAAATTCGATCCTCCTCAATATCCGTCGCCTTTAAAAGATCTTGTTTCACGCCTTTCGAAACGGCAATCACGCCATCGGCCAGCGGATAAATCCACGAAATAAGTCGACCATATAAAACGCGTCGCGACCATCTTCTGCCGCGCAGCCACTGCCGTGTCGCATGCCTCTCGCTGATAATAATCCGGGTCGATGCCCGACTGAGGAGGCGGGCGACCAGCACCGGCAGGTTGGCGTGAGTCATCGCCGCAACGATGACGGGAGGTTCCGCGCTCTTCATGTAGCGATACAACTTCGGCACCGCCGTTATCATGTTGGAGGCCCCAAGAATTTCCAATTTGACGGCGTTTGAAATTTCGAATTCTTGGCGATCCCCGCCTTGATTGACAATGATAGTGACGTCATGCCCCATGCGCGCCATTTCATTCGCGACTTTTGCGATAACATATTGCGCGCCGCCTTCGAGAAGGTTCGGCAAATAAAACTTGATGGGCAAGTTCAGCAAATCTTCAACATGCCTTCTTAGTGGGGCAGGACCTCGGCAATAATCCAGCAAGACGGGATCGAACGAAACAACGACCTGGCGCTATCCCGTGCCATGCGACGTCGTCCAATTTCAATTTGGGAACTAAAGCTTCAACCAAAACTTACCTGACCGGCTTCCAGCGGTCGCTTTTGGTCCCGCGAAAAACGTTGATCAGGCCCATGGCCATCGCCGCGTGGCCAACGACGAAAAAATGGGGAATGGTCGTGAGCTTGTTGATGGTCTTTATCTTCAAAAAGCCCAAAAGCGCGACTGCGTAGGCGAAGACTTGAAGCCCGAAAAACATCACGTAGAACCAGCCTTGATCCAACACCGCGACATTCGCGGCGAAAAGCAGAATCAGAAGGAACGGATTAATCCTTCGCAGAAACTTATGCGAAAATATTTGCAGGGAATAAATGCCAAACTTGAACGGATTCATAAGGCGGGACATCAACATCAAACCGCGCCAACCTCTCTCGGTCGAACGCACCCGGCGGCCGAATTCCGCCTTCGTCGAGCTCGAGACGTCTTCGACGACCGTGGCGGCCGGTTCGAACACCAGCCGCTTGCCTTTCGCGATGACCTGCAGCGAGTTAAATAGATCGTCGGCGACGGCACTTGGGATCGGGTCGAGCAAGGCGCGGCGGACCGCATATAGCGACCCTTGCGCGGAGACCGCGCTGGAGACCTCGCTCTCCGAAATCTTCAGCATATGATCATACTTCCAGAAAAGCGCTTCGCCGCGCGCCAACAGGCCGCGATTTTTGTTAGACACGCCGATACATCCGCAAACCCCGCCAACATCCGGGTCGGCGAAATGATTCAGCATCAGCTTAATCGCGTCGTTCGATATAACGCTGTTGGCATCGGAAAAGATCACGACGTCTCCTTCGACGGTCGTCATGACCTTGTTTAGCGCGCCGATCTTGCCGACATGCTCCTCAATGACAAAAGTACGGACACCCTGGTCGGCAAACTTCTCAGCGGCACGTTCTGTCCCGTCGCTCGACCCGTCGGAGACGACAACAATCTGCAAGGAATGCGGACCAATGTCGAGAGAAAGAGCGTTTCTGAGTTTGTTTTCGATATGCGCGATCTCGTTATGGGCCGAAATCAACAAGGTCGCGGTGAGAGGCGGGCAGGAAAGCGGTACCGTTCGCCGGGTTCGCAACCTCGCCAAGAGGAGGATCAGCAAGCCATAGCCTAGATAACTATAGACCAGAACGCAAACCAACACCCAAAAAGCAATCAACATGCCAGAATACTTCTAACTTATAATTCCAAAACAAAATACGCTCGGGACTATTACAAGAAAATTACATAACGGCGTCGCGCATATTTCTTAATAATTCACTCGACCACCAAGTATAGGGCAGCTAGTCCGTGTGATCAAGTTAATCGGAAGCTCCAAGATTCCGTATGGCCGACCATCGTATCAAACCATCTACGATTGGCCGGCCACACAAAGTATCTTGACTTTAGCGTCTTTGGCTATGTCGCCGTCGACTACTGGTTGTCGTGCTCGTCGACAGTGAATTCCGGATCGCCATACTCGTCATCGATACGGACATTTTCCGCAGCATTGATGGTGTTGTACTGGATAACAAAGTTCTTCACCACATGCGCACGCGGCGGCTGACCGTCGTAACGATCGACCGGATTATGCAAATGAATGCCGATGGAGTCGTTGGTCAGATCGTTGTGCTCGATCAGCAGTTGGTCCGACGGGCCCTTTTGGTGATCGGAGAAGTAGCGGATCGCCGGCTTGCTGACCGTGGAGACACCCTCGACGGTGTTGCAGCGCACGACGCCGGAACTGCGAATGGAAATCCCATTGCCGTCCCGCTGGCCGGACACGGTGTTTTTGATGAGCGTGGTGTCCTGGCCTTGCACGTAAATACCGTGGTACTTGCCGCTCGAACCTTTAGAGCCGGTGTTATGTACGGTGTTGTTGAGGATTTCCGTCCCGCGATGATCGACGCCGTCGGCGGACCTTTGGGCCGAACTGATGCCATTCCCGCCGACATCCTGAATGACATTGCCGTCCAGAACAACGTCTTGGGTGCTGCCGGTCGAGCTCAACTTGATGCCGGCGCCCGTCACATTCGAGATCTGGCAATTCGCGACGACAACGTTGGTCACGTTACGAATGAAAATCCCTGGGCCGTCGACACTGTGAATATTGCAGTTTCTCACCAGCGTATTGTTCCATTCCGGACCGTCAAGCCGCAGCGTCGTCGTTTGCTCGAAATCCTCGATTACGTTATCGAAGTCTTCCGGCAAATACGAACCGCCGGCCTGGCAAAGGGCGGCGGTCGGATCTGTCGTGTCGGAATCCGTGCCTGAATCAGTCGTATCGTCCGATGTATCGGTTGTCGTATCGTCCGATGTATCGGTTGACGTATCGGTGCCGTCTCCGCTCGTATCGGTGTCATCTCCGCTCGTGTCCGTATTGTCCTTGTTGTTGCCGCGACCGGGCTTCCCGTCCCGGTCCGGTTTTGCCACGAGAATGAGCTTCGGCGCGTCGCTGTCCAGCGTGGACACGCAAGCGGTTGAACTGGCGAGCTGACCCGGGTTGATGACGGACATACCGGCACAAGGTTGCGCGTCGACAACCGCGGCGTCCAATCGCATCAGCGATGAAAAAAGTAAAACGGCGATACCTGCAGACATTTCTAATCTCCGACTTAGTGACTATACAATCTCGGGGGTTCTACGCGTACGCGGATCGGGTGATATGGCGCGCGTCAGCAGGTCAATTTTTCTAAACATTTGCATCACGGTCCCTCATCTCCACTCTCCAACGTCGCACTCGCGCAAGTAAAATACCGACAATATTCTGGCAGATCGGTATATTTCTTAATAAACACTCAAGATCGACGATAGGTTTACAGTGCGGATTGGAATATTGCATATATCATTTGATATATCGAGCAGTATCGATTTGGATTTTCCAAACAATTAAACAGACGTTATTTGATATTTACTTATTTTTTATTTCATATTTTGGTAAAATTTTCGTAGATTTTGGCCGATAATGTTAAACTCTTGACTAGCCTACGATTTCCCCTCGCCCGGCCGACCGACAGCGCAACGCTTCGGGACATTGCCGGCGCAGGAAATAAGCCTTCCAGACGGCTCCCGCCAAAGCAGGCCAAAACCTAAGGGTTCCGGATCGCGCAATATCGCGAGGGCTCCGCTTGGCAAAGATGTCCGATGGGGCACTGAGATTCAGCGGCAACAGCCGCCATGTTCACTTGCCAGAAGAGTTATTTTCCTCTATGAAGCGGCTCACCAAGCGATTGGTTGGCCGGCGCCCGACGCCGGCTCTTTTGCGCCCGTCCGGCACCACCAATCCGCAGGAGCCCAGGTAGCTCAGTTGGTAGAGCAGCGGACTGAAAATCCGCGTGTCGGTGGTTCGATTCCGCCCCTGGGCACCATTTTTATCAATATTATCAATAAATTAACACTCATCGTAGCAATTAGCGTTGTTGGGTGTTAGCGTATACAGCCGTGTACAGAAGCCCTTCCTGTACAATTTTGAAGGGCTTCCGTTACAATCCCTGTACAGAAACGAACTCAAAATGAAAGAAGTCGTTGAAGGCGTTGGATCAGGAACAATGCCAAAAGTAACAATGTCCGCCACAGGAACGGTTAGACGAAACCACGCTGTACAAAATCTGAAAGCTGCCACCACATTCGCCAGAGAAGCCGGGAGAATTGAAAAACTTCACGAAGGGGAAGAGTTCTCGGGTTTTTACGAAGATATCCGCTCCTACGTGAATGGCTCTGTTTTGATGTCATCCGCCTCATTGGAGGCCTATTTCAATGAGGCGCTCTCAAACAGAGGGGAAGATAAGAAATTTATCGATGACATAGACAGGATCAGCGTCATTCAGCGATACAACATGTACTTACGCCTCTACAAACTTGCCCAAATTCCGCTCGGAGGACCTGTCGCTCAGAATGTCCAAGCGTTGATCGTTTTGAGAAACGCGCTGGTGCACCCTCGCCCCTCAATTGATGGGGAAGAAGGACCACAAACAAAAGTCGGCAAGGCTTTGGAGAACCGGTTTTCACGCTCACCGTTTCTGCCGACAAGCGAAGAACTGTTTCCGATGTCTTACGCATCATATGATTGTGTGAGATGGGCGGTAGTGACTGTTATTGATTTTTGCCGTGAGTTTGCCCATCGACTGGACATAGATTTTGTATTCGATAAGCAGCCGCGGTTTTACGACTTTTCCATCCCAGAGTAGGTATCGGGGGATCTGCAACATTGGGCGTTATCAAGAAAACCAACAACGGCAACATCGTCTATCTTGTCCGTGATGACAGTCCGCGCATCTATTACCGCATTAAGAATCCAGTCGAAGAGGGATGGATTCAAAGAAGCGCCAAAACGGCCGATATCGTTGAAGCCGAGCAAATAGCTCAAAACCATTTCGATGAAATTCGCATCAACGCGAAGTTTGGATATGCCGTCGTTCCCAAAGCGTTCAAAGCCGTTGCGGATTTGTATGTGAAGGAATTGAAAGGTGAAGTCGCGTTGGGTGAACGAAAATCGCGGCACATCAAAGATTATGTTCCGATCGTCGAGCGGTATCTCAAAACCTATTTCGGTAATAAGCCGATCGATACAATTCAGACAAAAGATATCGCGGCCTATCGGGATTGGCGAGCCAGGTATTGGACTGAAGGGCCGGGATCGAAGGAGAAGTACATTTACTACGTACGCAATGGCAAAACCATTCGACGCCCAGCGCCAAAACGAAGCGCGCCGAGTAAGCAAACGATCAATGTCGAGAATGTTGTTTTGCGTGGAATTTTCGATACAGCGCTAAAACACAATTACATCAAAGAGCGTCAGGTTCCGGGTATCCCGAAGATCAAAAAGAAACAGGAACTGACCAATCGCAGGGCAGCTTTTACGAAGGAACAGTACGAAACACTATCCGAGTTTCTATTCTCCTGGGCCGACGAACTTCCAACCAGAAGCCCTGCGGAAGAACTTGAAAGGGGTCCGAACTTATACGTTGAAGAACAAAAAATGCGGCGGTGGCTGCTCTACAACTATTTCATCTTCCTAGTTAACAGTGGTTTGCGCCCTGGTACTGAAACCGATAATTTGCAATGGAAACACGTCGAGCAGATCAAGACCAAGGAAGGTCGGAAGAGATACAAACTCACTGTGATGGGGAAACGGGGGCTACGGTATCCTGTAATTTCACAACCCGCTGGGGACAGGTTGTTCCAAATCCAGGTCGACAATCTAAAGGACGGCAGGCCGCCTGCACCGGATGAATATGTGTTTACGCTGAAAAACGGAAAGCATGTAAAAAACGACTATTTCCGTCAGCTGTTTTCAAAGGCGCTGAAAGCCTGCAAGCTGCAGGAAGACAACTTGGGCCGCAAGTTTTCTCTTTACTCTTGCCGTCACACATATGCGACAAATCAACTTCTACGCGGCGTCAGCGTTTACACACTGGCTGAACAAATGGGGACATCCGTCCAGATGATTGAGCAACATTATGGACATCTGACACCGGAACTCGCCGCTGACGAAATCACGTCTGGCAGCATAGATGACGAGTTCAATTGGGCGGATTGGCAGACGCAGGAGTTTGAAAGGCAACTGGAAAACACCAAGCGTTCGAAAAACAATAATTAGCAACGCCTTTCCCACAGCGCCCAAAGCTTCCAAATAAGCTGGCTACGATTATCAGCTACCCGTATAGCTGTAGCCCCAGCCATCGCGATTTCAGCCGCCTTGTAGCGTGGCTTTGTCATCATTGTGAAGCTGTTCTAGACTGGCGAATAGCAACGTGACGCTCAGACGAGGGCCCGTCAGCACAGATCCCTGTTCGCTGAGTATATGGATAGCTGAAGGACATTGGCCCATTCTGATCGACTGGGTAAGTGCAATTTTCAATTATTGAGCTTAGAAAGACGGCATACCTAAACTTGATGTTGCCTATTAGGGTAACTGTCGGTCCGTCATATCTTCATGCCTTTCAGCTACTAAAATAGCAGACAACAACGAAATTGTTTTGCGTTTCTTGCCACACATGGCGATATATTATTGATCTGCTTCAAACAAATTCAACTTGGTGAATTTCGTGTCTATCGAAAAAATAATCGACATTCAAAATGTGGGTCGCTTCGAGAAGCTTAAAACACCTGGAAACCTCCAGTTAAGAAAAGCGACCTTTGTATTTGGTGAAAATGGTTGGGGTAAATCTACACTAGCTGACATTTTGCGTTCATTGGGTCGTAATCAAGCGGAACTTATCCAAGGTCGCGAAACTCTTTCCTCCGGTGGGGAGCAAAAAGTAATCCTCCTAGTGGATGGCAAACAATCTGTTTTTGACGGCTCAAAATGGAAAGGCCTTGGGCACCACATCGCAGTCTATGATCAAACATTCATCAACGAGAACGTATACTCCGGGGATTTAGTTTCCCATGATCATCTAAAAAACCAATATGGGCTTGTTGTTGGTGCCAACGGTGTTTCGATATTTCGGCAAATTCAAGAGATTGATAAAAAACTGCGAACATTGAACCAGGAAACAAAACTGAGAGAAAGCCAATTAGCATCGATTGCTAGCGCCTTCGGTCTAACTGATATGACAGCTGTTGAGTTTGTTGATCTTCCACAACAAGACAATATTGACGCCAACATTGAGGCAAAGAAGTTGGAACTAAATCTTGCCTCCGAAAAATCACAACTGAATTTGGCTGCTTTACCAGAACCGCTCCCAAATCCAATAACTGCAGAAGAACTAAGTACAACGCTGACGTTCACGATTGATGGTGTTGCAAAGGATGCACACACTCGAATTCGGAAACATATTTCTCAACACCAAGACTCAAGCGCTTCGCCTTCGATTCCCCATGAATCTTGGCTAGAGTTAGGTTTAGATTTTGACAATTCAATGTCGTGCTCTTTTTGCGGACAGGAATTGGACGACCGGCGTTTGGTCGAGGCTTACAGTGATTTTTTTAGCGCAACCTACAAAACCCATGCAGCTGATGTCAGACAACGACGGCAAACATTGAACAGATATCTAAAAGGCGACTATAGGCAATCGATAACAACACGAATTGCGGCCAATAACACTGCGCTTGCGACCGTTGCAAATTTGACAGGCGAGAAATTCAATTTGCCGTTCGATATTGAAAATGCATGTGGTCAGATTGAAACGACAGCGGCTCAAATTGATACGATTTTTGAGGCGAAACAGCAGGACTTAGTCACGTCGATACCGGCCGACCAATTTGAAAATGAACTCAGAATCTGGGGGAAAATCAGCTCGAAAATATTGGAGTATGATCGCAATGTTCAAACAATATGCGATCGAATCGAGAGCATCCGCCAAGCACAAGAAGAAGCCGATGTTAGCAACCTAAAGCGTGAATTATCTATACTAGAAACAACTAAAAAACGCTATGAAGTGGATACTATTAAACTAGTTTCCGAACGGAAGGATTTGCTAGACGAAAACGCATTACTGATAAAGAAAAAGAACAAACTAAAGGCGAATCTGACTGAACATACATTGCGAGTAACGGAAGGACTGGGTGCCGTAATCAACGCATACCTTAAACGCTTAGGAGCCGGCTTTCGAATTGACTATCAGCAGCCAAACTTTCGCGGTAAGGAACCCGCTGCCGCGTACAACATCTTAATAAATGAAACACCAATACCGCCACGAAGTGATGACATCGGCAAGCCTAGCTTCAAAAACACATTATCGACTGGCGACAAATCTGTTCTCTCACTCGCATTGTTCCTTGCAACCGTGAATTCCAGTCCTATTCTGGAACACACGATTATAGTATTGGACGATCCATTCACGAGCATGGATGAATTTAGGCGTACTTTCACAGCAAACGAAATCAGCAAGCTAACTGATCGGGCAAAACAAGTCATAGTGCTTTCCCACGAAAAGAATTTTATTCGTTTGCTTTGGGATAGGATCGATCATTCCATCACGTCCTGCATTGCGATACAAACTGGCGCTCCCGGCATGGCGAGCCTCGCCCAATTAAACATCGAAGAAGCTACCCGTCCCAGAAATCAAACTGATCGAACGAAAGTGTTACAATTTATTGATGCCACCGAGGGCGATCCAGGAGTTGTTAGATCATTGTTGCGACCAGTATTGGAACACTTTTACCGTAACGGCGATCCAGAATTGTTCAGTGCGGATGAGATGCTGGATGGAATAATACGAAAAATCGATGCAGCAGAGGATGATTATCGATACAAGGCTGCCCTAAGCGACCTTAAGGAAATCAATCAATACACACGCAATTTTCATCACGCACCTGTTCCGGGAAGTGCTTCGGAAGAAACGCCGGTTGAGGAGCTTAAAGTTTATTGCGAGCGTGTGAGGGAGCTTACACGGGGCGGTTAACGCGCAGTTAAGCAATAGCAAGAATGTTTAAACGAGAACTATTCATGAACTAAATCAAGGGATCGATTGTCTGAATTGAAACGCCTCGCACCGACCGATTTCGTCCAAGTTGGCGCTCGTGAAGTTCTATGTATTTCGGTCTGTCATTTGATAGAACGGCGAATGCGTCACTGACAAAACCCATGCTTACGAACAATGTTGCGTGCCATTCGTTCTCTCCTCTGACTTTCTCCATATATCCTATCCCGTTTGGCGGATCGAAGACGGGAAGTTCGTCACCGCGGTAGGCGCGATATTCAGGCGAGCCATAATCGTCACGCTTTTGAACACTAGCAAGTTTTGCACTTAGATTTCTTGAGGTTTTGTCGTCCCCATAAAATGTCAGTTCAAACCGATCTCCAGTTCTGTTCTTGGGATAGGCCGCTATTCCTGAAACAACCAGCTGGGAAGTGAAGGTGTAAAGAGGATCGTCCAAATCAAGGTGAAAGGCATACTGCGGTGCATATACGACATGGTTTACAGCGGCGTGGACACATTGATCGAAAGTGTCGACGTTGATAGTGAGCATCTCAAATTTTTCTTTGTGACTCCTTCTTGGTCTTTTTTTGGCTGTGATCTGGCCCCCGTTTCGAGCGGACACCTAGGGTAACCTAGGGGGCTTAGGGATATCCTTAAGCATGTGACGATGTCCGACTTTGAAATCATCACCAACGGCGGCGGCCGTCGTTACTGGTCGGCGGCTGAGAAGCTGCGGATTGTTGAAGAAACCCTTCCCGGCACCGAGAGCGTCTCGGCCGTGGCGCGGCGCAATGGCGTGCCGCCCAATCTGTTGTATCGTTGGCGCAAACTGATGCTTGAGGGAGGGACCGTGGCGGTGACGGGCGACGACGATGTGACCGGCAACAAGACGGTGCGCCAGATGGAGGCGCGGATCCGCGAGCTGGAGCGGCAGTTGGGCCGCAAGACCCTGGAGAACGAGCTCCTGAAGGAAGCGCTTGAGAAATCACGGGCAAAAAAACCGACCTTGCTTGCGCGCTCGCTGAAGGGGGACGATATCCCATGAAGACCATTGCCGATACGTTGGGGGTCTCGCGTTCCAACCTGCTCGACCGGTTAAAAGGTCGCTCGAAGCCCCGGCGGCGCTATTATAAAGCGCAAGACGGGGCGCTGTTGCCGCACATTCGGGCCCTAGTGGACAAACGGCCGACCTATGGCTATCGCCGCATCACCGCGCTGTTGAACCGGGAACGCAAGGAAAACGGCGAAAATCCGGTCAATCACAAGCGGGTTTACCGGATCATGAAGGCCAACAATCTGTTGCTGGCCCGTAAATACAGGATCCGCCCGGAACATCTGCATGATGGCAAGGTTGTCGTCCTGCGCTCGAACCTGCGCTGGTGTTCCGACGGCTTCGAGTTCACCTGCTGGAACGGCGAGATCGTCCGCGGCGCCTTCATTATCGATGCTCATGACCGCGAGGTAATGGCCTGGCGCGGTGTGGTCGGCGCTGGGATCAGCGGCGCCGACGTGCGGGATATGATGCTCGAAGCGGTCGAAAAGCGCTTCACCTCGCTGCGGGCGCCGGCGCCGATCGAAATGCTGAGCGACAACGGCTCCTGCTATACCGCCAGGGAGACCAAGATCTTTGCCCGCCAGTTGAACCTGAAACCCTGCTTCACGCCGGTCGCCAGCCCGCAATCAAACGGCATATCGGAGGCCTTCGTAAACACACTGAAGCGGGATTATGTCCGCGTCACGCCGCTGCCAGACGCCGAAACCGCTTTGAAATTGATCGCCGGATGGATCGAAGACTACAATGAAAACCATCCACATTCCGGGTTGAAGATGAAATCCCCAAGAGAGTTCATCAAGGCCCAAAAACAAACCGCTTAGGTGTCCGCCGAAACGGGGGCAAGATCATCGTTCATCCGGCAGTTCAAGATCATTCGTCATCTTCTAAGCCTCCGACCTTTAACACGTGTTAAAAGAGCTCACACACAGTTGGCAAACTTCATACAAAGAAGGGTATCCAATTCTTCATCAGGAATAAACACAATGGCGCGGTATTAATCTGGAAACGGTTCCAAATTTGCTCCATTGATGCCGTAATTGATGTACCCCGGATCGACGGGCAGCAACTTCAATGCCACGTTTCAATTGTTCTTTCGTTGATCTTCGCATCACTTCTCGACTGTATCCCAATCATTTATTCTGAATTCGAATTTCCCGATATTAACTATACTGCGGCACCTTTATTATGAACATTAGATTAAACTAAATAATTACAGCATTGACTTTCCCGAATGCTGGAGATTATGTAAAATACTTGAGCTGGGAATATTGGTTGTTGATTCCTGTTTGCGATCTTGTTCACGCATAGATAGATCAAAGAGCATTGCATTGAGCCAATCTTATTTCGAGCAGAATTTGTTGGCAATTTACGACGCGGCTTTCGCGAGGGATCGATGGACGCCGGCATTGGACGCCATGGTGAGCGGTACGTCCATACGTGCGGCGGTGCTTTACGAAACCAGCGATCTCCGAGATATCGCCTTCACCGTAAATGCGGTTAGTACGGCTTATGTAGGGATGGCGGACCGTTTGGCGGAATACACCGACATGTTGGCGGCAACAAATGGCGGGTCTGGTTTGGATCGTGAGGGGGTGACGCGACTACATTGTCAGAAACCGTTCGTGACTTATGAGGAGTCGACGTTTTGGACATTGGATGACGCTTACAACAGTCGCCCAGAAATAAAGTATGTTTTGAAGGAATTTGGGTCGTATCGCCGGTCTGTGATTAACCTGTCCGAAGACCCGTTGTCATATTGCGGCGCGATTTTTCACTATGGCCTCGAACACCAGAACATTCCGCCGAAAGACCTGAAATCCGTCGCCCGTTACGCGCCACATTTGGCGAAATCCATCGAACTGAACCGATTGTCATTTTCGTTGCGCCAGAAGTACAACGCGGTCCTAAGCGTGCTGGACAATATCGATCTTGGGATTTGCATATTGCGCGGTGACGGCGCGATTGTCTTACGTAACAAGAAAGCCGGCCAGATCTTCCAGGCCAGAGATGGTGTTTGGAAACAAATGGACGGCAGATTAGCCTGTTCCGATGACGACAATACCGCACAACTCCGCATTGCCGCGTCCCGCATCGCCCAAACGGCGAATGGCGAAAATGACGATCGAAGCGAAGAAATCATAATTCGCCGCCGATCCTTAAAAAGCCCCCTACTTCTCATCCTTTCGCCCCTCCGCGACGCCGACATGGAATTGGAGAGCGGACTGACCGGCGTTTTCCTGACGATTGTCGATACGGAAACGCCCGTGAACGCGCGATTGGACAGCTTCTGCGTGGCTCATGGCCTAACCCCGACCGAACGCCGTGTCGCGCCAATGATGTTCAACGGGAACTCGAATAGCGAGATCGGCGAAGCGCTCAATATCTCCGCCGAAACCGCGAAATCGCATGTCGCGGCCATCTTCCGCAAGACCCAATGCCGCAATCGTATCGCGTTCGTTTGGCGGGTTTTCCAGTTCGCGCCACCGATTATATAGAAATTTTGAAATTCAGTTCATGCACGGATTTTGAGATGACCGACAACAAATTCGAAAGCAACTTGTTGGACATTTATAACGCGGCATTTGCCCGAGACCGATGGACGTCCGCGCTCGACGCCATGAAAAGCGGTACGCAAGTAAAGGGGATATTGCTCTACGAAACCAGTGATCTTCGCCAAATACACTACGGATTGAATGCGGTTGACACGCACTACCTGCTCCAACCGAAAGTACTGGATGACTACAATGCGATGCTGGAATCCGGCCAGACCACGGGCTTTGATAGACAAGGGATATCCACAACCCACAAACAACCCAATCTTGTCGCCTTCGAGGAAACCGAGATTTTCGATCTTGATGACGAATATCGGTCCAGACCGGAACTCGTTTATTCCGTGGAAAGGTTCAAGGCCTTCCGTCGTTTTGTGATCAATCTCTCTGAGGATCCGTTGTCTTATTGCGGCGCCATTTTTCATTATGGATTGGAGTTCGAAACGATTCCGCAATCGGACATGAAGGTAGCGACGAGATTGGCGCCGCATTTGGCGAAGGCTATCGAGTTGAACCGTATGTCCAGCGTGCTTCGGCAGAAATACCAGGCCGTCTTAAGTGTGTTGGATAAATTCGACCTCGGCATTTGTATTTTGAATGCGAACGGTAACGTCATCCTGAAGAACGCGCGGGCGGAGCGGATCTTCGGTGACCGTGACGGTCTTTGGATGCATGCGGATGGCAGCATTATCTGCCGCGACAGCGACGATACCGCCCGCCTGAAGGACGCGGTTCGGCGCATTGCTTTGACGGCGGACGGTCAGAACGACGACCGGGGCGACGAGTTCACGATCAAGCGGCTGTCGACGCAGGAGCCAATCCTCGCCATCGCCTCGCCCTTGCGGGATTCCGATATGGAGCTGGAGAAGGGATTGTCCGGTACGTTGCTGACGCTCATCGACACGTCCTCCACGGTTTCCGCCCGGCTCGATACCTTCGCCAAGGCCTATCAATTGACGCCCGCGGAAACCAAGGTCGCGGCACTATTGTTCGAGGGCTATACGAACAGCGAGATCGGCGACCACCTCAACGCCTCACCCGAAACCGCCAAATCCCACGTCGCCTCAATCCTACGCAAAACCCAATGCAACCACCGCATCAACTTCGTCTGGCGCGTATTCCAATTCGCGCCGCCGGTTTTATAGGCCAATAGCTTTAGTGAAAAGTTCATGATTACTGACGCCAAATTCGAAAGCAACTTGTTGGACATTTACAATGCGGCATTTGCCCGGGATCGATGGACCTCCGCGCTCGACGCCATGAAGAGCGGCACGCGAGTGAAAGGTGTGTTGCTCTACGAAACCAGTGATCTTCGCCAAATACACTATGGTTTGAATGCGGTAGACACGCATTACCTGCATAAATCGAAATTGTTAGAAGACTACAATAAAATGTTGGAATCTGGCCAAACCACAGGTTTCGACAGGATTGGGATTTCCTCAACTCACAAACAACCTAATCTCATCGCCTTCGAGGAAACCGAGGTATTCGAACTCGATGATGAATATCGATCCAGACCGGAGCTCGTCTATTCTGTGGAAGTGTTCAAAGCCTTCCGCCGTTTTGTCATCAATCTCTCTGAGGATCCGTTGTCTTATTGCGGCGCCATTTTTCATTATGGATTGGAGTTCGAAACGATTCCGCAATCGGACATGAAGGTAGCGACGAGATTGGCGCCGCATTTGGCGAAGGCTATCGAGTTGAACCGTATGTCCAGCGTGCTTCGGCAGAAATACCAGGCCGTCTTAAGTGTGTTGGATAAATTCGACCTCGGCATTTGTATTTTGAATGCGAACGGTAACGTCATCCTGAAGAACGCGCGGGCGGAGCGGATCTTCGGTGACCGTGACGGTCTTTGGATGCATGCGGATGGCAGCATTATCTGCCGCGACAGCGACGATACCGCCCGCCTGAAGGACGCGGTTCGGCGCATTGCTTTGACGGCGGACGGTCAGAACGACGACCGGGGCGACGAGTTCACGATCAAGCGGCTGTCGACGCAGGAGCCAATCCTCGCCATCGCCTCGCCCTTGCGGGATTCCGATATGGAGCTGGAGAAGGGATTGTCCGGTACGTTGCTGACGCTCATCGACACGTCCTCCACGGTTTCCGCCCGGCTCGATACCTTCGCCAAGGCCTATCAATTGACGCCCGCGGAAACCAAGGTCGCGGCACTATTGTTCGAGGGCTATACGAACAGCGAGATCGGCGACCACCTCAACGCCTCACCCGAAACCGCCAAATCCCACGTCGCCTCAATCCTGCGCAAAACCCAATGCAGCCACCGCATCAACTTCGTCTGGCGCGTATTCCAATTCGCGCCGCCGGTTTTATAGGGAGTGTTTCAAATCTGAAATGTTAGGTCGAGATCAAACATCGAAGCTGTTGTCGATTTATGACGCTGCCTTTGCCAATGATCGCTGGGCACCGGCACTCGATGCTATCCGCGCAGTTACGGAAGCTAAAGGAGTACTGCTGTACGAAACTGGGGATACACGGGAGGTTCGCTATACGCTCGACGCGGTGGATACAAATTACCGCAATATTCCGGATGTGTTAGCTGACTACAACAAGCTTCTCGAATCAGGGAAAACATCTGGAATTGATCATGAAGGCTTAACAGTTTTACACAAACAAACAGCATTCGAGCCCATCGAAGATAGTTTTTTCTGGAGAATTGACGAGAAATACCGCGCACGACCCGAGATCGAGTTTTCAATCAGTCGGTTTGAAGCATTTAGAAAGTTTGTGATCAATCTTTCAGAAGACCCTCTTTCATATAGCGGTGTCGTTTTCCATTACGGTCTTAATTACTCCACTTTACCCAAGAGAGACATGATCGCTGCGTCGAATCTATCGCCGCATTTAGCAAAGGCGGTAGAGCTAAATCGTATATCGAGCTCTTTGAGAGACAAGTACCGTGCCGTCTTAAGTGTGTTGGATAAATTCGACCTCGGCATTTGTATTTTGAATGCGAACGGTAACGTCATCCTGAAGAACGCGCGGGCGGAGCGGATCTTCGGTGACCGTGACGGTCTTTGGATGCATGCGGATGGCAGCATTATTTGCCGCGACAGAGACGATACAGCCCGCTTGAAGGACGCGGTTCGACGCATTGCTTTGACGGCGGACGGCCAGAACGACGACCGGGGCGACGAGTTCACGATCAAGCGGCTGTCGACGCAGGAACCAATCCTCGCCATCGCCTCGCCCTTGCGGGATTCCGATATGGAGTTGGAGAAGGGGTTGTCCGGTACGTTGCTGACGCTCATCGACACGTCTTCGACGGTTTCCGCCCGTCTCGATACCTTCGCCAAGGCCTATCAACTGACGCCCGCGGAAACCAAGGTCGCGGCATTGCTGTTCGAGGGCTATACCAACACCGAGATCGGCGACCATCTCAACGCCTCGCCCGAAACGGCCAAATCCCACGTCGCCTCAATCCTACGCAAAACCCAATGCAGCCACCGCATCAACTTCGTCTGGCGCGTATTCCAATTCGCGCCGCCGGTTTTATAGGCCAATAGCTTTTGTGAAAAATTCATGATCACCGACGGCAAATTCGGAAGCAACTTGTTGGACATTTATAACGCGGCGTTTGCCCGGGACCGATGGACATCCGCGCTCGACGCCATGGTGAGCGGCACGTCTGTGCGCGCTGCGATGCTTTACGAGACCAGCGATACCCATCATGTCCCATTCAAAGTGAACGCTGTTAGCGCAACCTATGCAAATATGCCAGAGCGTGTTGCAGGCTATATGGATATGATTGAAGCAACCAACGGTGGATCGGGAATGGATCGTGAAGGTACATCGCGATTGCACCTCCGCGAGCCATTCATTCCTCATGAGGAATCTTCGTTCTGGCCGCTTGATGAAGTCTATAACAACCGCCCAGAAATTCAATATGCATTGAAGGAACTCGGTTCCTATCGCCGGTTTGTGATCAATTTGTCCGAAGATCCGTTGTCATATCGTGGTGCTGTTTTCCATTATGGTCTCGAATATAAGAACATTCCTTCGAAAGATCTTTGGTCTGTAGCGCGGTTCGCACCGCATATGGCGAAATCCGTCGAGCTAAACCGATTGTCGTTTTCGTTACGTGAGAAATACAACGCGGTCTTAAGTGTGTTGGATAAATTCGACCTCGGCATTTGTATTTTGAATGCGAACGGTAACGTCATCCTGAAGAACGCGCGGGCGGAGCGGATCTTCGGTGACCGT
This sequence comes from Alphaproteobacteria bacterium, assembly GCA_965216645.1. Lineage (GTDB taxonomy): Bacteria > Pseudomonadota > Alphaproteobacteria > CBDCGJ01. The sequence goes on from CBDCGJ010000050.1 coordinate 29,699, forward strand.
GACGGTCTTTGGATGCATGCGGATGGCAGCATTATTTGCCGCGACAGAGACGATACAGCCCGCTTGAAGGACGCGGTTCGGCGCATTGCTTTGACGGCGGACGGTCAGAACGACGACCGGGGCGACGAGTTCACGATCAAGCGGCTGTCGACGCAGGAGCCAATCCTCGCCATCGCCTCGCCCTTGCGGGATTCCGATATGGAGTTGGAGAAGGGGTTGTCCGGTACGTTGTTGACGCTCATCGACACGTCTTCGACGGTTTCCGCCCGTCTCGATACCTTCGCCAAGGCCTATCAATTGACGCCCGCGGAAACCAAGGTCGCGGCGTTGCTGTTCGAGGGCTATACCAACACCGAGATCGGCGACCATCTCAACGCCTCGCCTGAAACCGCCAAATCCCACGTTGCCTCAATCCTGCGCAAAACCCAATGCAGCCACCGCATCAACTTCGTCTGGCGCGTATTCCAATTCGCGCCGCCGGTTTTATAGGCCACAAAAAAATAGACTGATCTGCAGTTTTAATCTCCGGCATAATCAGGAGTTCAGACTTCCTCAAAGCGAGACAAAATTCAGTCTCACGTCGTTGATTCTGCGGAGGTGGAAATCAATAACATCACCGTTCTGGCTTGCGGATTCGATCGATCCAATCCAGAACTTTCTGTTAACGAATTTCCCTCTCGTCGAGGCATAGAACCGATACCTGTCCTGTGTTGTTCGCTTCAATCTTCTTCCAATTCCGAGCCCAATCCGTAATCAACTGGATGGGCTCATCAATGCCCGAAAACTCGTCCAGTTACGCCGCCCCGCATGCGATCCGTTCGCGGTCAGAATCGGAAAAGATTCAACGAACCTCCCCCGGACGGGGGATGACACGGTGCCGCAATACTGGAAATGCTTAATGCTTGGATAACATAAAGATATCACAGCCCAATCATGATAGAAGAAACAATTGACAAGGGAGTTGCTTTGCAGACTCTCAAAGAGCTTGATTTACAGTTAGGAGAACTTGTTAACAGGCAGTTTAGTTTATCGTCAGATTACTTGTTCCACCAAGTCTCAAAATGGGTTCATGATGTTAGTTCCGCAATAATCGTAGCGGAAAACTCGGGTCTGACAAAAGAAGTAATTAGCTCGAAGTTATCATCTTCTCGAGGAATCCATAAAAAGTCCCGTTGGATTCACCGGCTCCAAACATGGCCGAACGGATATCAAGGTGACTTCGAAACTATTGAGCAATTGATGGCTGGAGTTCCAGCCAGTAATAGTCGAAGAGTTTCGAATATTCTTGAAGAAATCGCGTTGAACTGCTCTGCCGCGCAGCAGCATCGAAACAAGGTGAGCATTCAAGCGCAAAAAATTCGACGATGCGCTTTATCCAACAGAGACATCTTGTCATTGGCATGCGGAGGTTCGGTAGACGCGTTTTTAGCGCTCGATGCATTGAAACACAGTTCAAGTCAGTTGGTTGTCAATGATATAGACGAGTATGCGTTGAAGCTATCCGAAACAAGGCTGCAAGTGTTGGGTGACAGACTTAGATTAGTACCTGGCAATATCATTGAGGTCGTTAGGTCGAAAGAATTGGGCAGGTTCGATCTCATATTGGCAGGTGGGCTGTTTGACTACCTGCAAGAGAAAGCGGCTTTGTTTGTACTAAAATCTGCTTTAAAAAGACTGAAATCTGGCGGCGAGTTTTTCTTCACTAACATTTCCATAGGCAATCCATTTCGTCCGTGGATTGAATATCTTGCGAATTGGAATTTAATAGAAAGAAGCGAATCCGAAGTACGCGAGTTGCTTTCCTGTGCTGGTGTCAAGGAGGAAAGAGTGACTATTGAACGCGACAGAACAGGTTTAACTATTCTTACGACCGTACGGGCGCAATAAATTCCAACATTTACAAGAAGAGTACCCAAGTGCGTAGCGGCGCGTGTTCTGTACGCTGCCCATTCTCGGGTTTACGTTTGTCCTCGTAGCCAAGCGCAATCCCACATACGAGTATTTCTTCTTCCGGCATTCAGACAAGTCGGTGTATGTGTTTATGGTAGGATGCGAATCCAACCTGTTATGCTCGCACGCATTAAGCTACCTTGCGAAAAGCATCTGAAATAACTGATGCGGCTTCCTTTATGTCATCATCTGTATGATCTGATGTGATAATACATCTAAGGCGGGCAGCATTGCGTGGTACTACAGGGTAAGGAATACCTTGAACGAAAACACCGTTATCCATGCAATATTTAGCAAGGAACCAAGCACGCTCATCAGAACCACAAATCGCCGGTATTACCGCTGTCTCGGATTGGAGGGTACTGATACCTGAATTATTCAAAAGCTGCTTCATCAATGCAGCTTTACTTTGTAGTCTTCTTACTCTTTCTGGTTCTTTCTCTATAATGTCAAGCGCCGCGATCGCCGATGCAGCGTTTGAGGGTGTAATCGCTGCGGAGTAGATAAACCCCCTACCTTGGTGCTTGAGATAATCGACTATTTCGTGTGAAGCGCACGCAAACCCGCCATTACTCGGAATTGTCTTTGATAGAGTAGTCGACCGTGAAGAAAAGCGATTAAGCGGTTATTTTAGGTCGGTGCTCCGCGATGAACGCGGCCCTAATCCAAGCGCAAAGAAGCCTGATCCAGTTTAGGATGAGGCGGAAGTTGTAGCCGGCGGCAGCCAGGATCGGATTGATGGCGTCTCCGTGTTTGTGGGCGAGATAGTTTCGGCCCATCCGGTGTTCATTCTTGATGTGGCCGATGACTGGTTCGACCGCTGCCCGTCGCCGCATTTGACGTTTGATGGCGGGGGTGACCCGGCGTTTTTGGCCGGTGGTGTAAACCCTGAACTTGTATTTTCCAGGCGCGTTGTGGCCTTTGTAGCCGGCATCTGCCAGGATCCGTTTCAGGGTGCCGCCGGTTGCGGCCTCGATGGCCGGGATCACGGTTTCCAATGTGTGCCCATCGTATGGCCTGCCCGGCAGGGCCATGGCATGGACGGCGAACTGGCCGCCCTTGCATCGTCTTTCCGTGGTCGCGATGGAGGCCTTGACGCCGAACTCATAAGGTTTGTGCGCCTTGCCTTTGCCGATGCATTCCACCTCCGGCGCATGCAGGCTATAGATTTTCGGCAAAGGCTCGCGCGACTTTTGTGTCATCACACGTTCGCCCAGCCAGAGCGGCCGGCGGAAGGCGTCTTGCAAGGCTTCGTTGCCCTTGGTCTTACGGCGAATGTCGCGGATTGTCCGGCCCAGAAAGGACTTCAGCTTGCGCAACTGTTTCCTGGCCCGCTTGTATTGCTTGGCGTGGGCATAGCGTTGATGCGCGATCAAGGCCTTTTTACCGACCCGCACATAGCTCTGGCGCAGTTTGATGCCGGCGGCCTTGGCCTGCCGCACCAGCCGTTCGCGGGCCCGGTGGATCAGCTTGGCGTCGGTCGGGAACATCACGTTCTTTTCCTGCACCGTGGTATCGACGATGACGCGGGTAAAGTCCGACGGCTTGGCCGCCTTGGTCTTGACCGCAACCGCCAGGCTTTCCTGTAACAGCGCCATCAGCCGTTCATCCCCCATGCGCTGGCGCCAGCGGGTCATTGAGGAACGGTCAAAGGGCAGCCGGTGACAAAAGAATTCCTCGCCGCAAAAATATTGGTAATAGGGGTTCTCCACCCAGCGCGCGCAGAGTTCCTCGTCGGACAGATTGTCGGTGTATTTGAGGATATGCAGACCGGCCATCAGGCGTGTCGGCAGCGGCGGCTGGCCGGGGCCGTGCTCATAAACCTCGCCCAGCTTCTCGGACAAAAATTGCCAGTCGATCTTCTCCGCCAAAATCGCCTTGGGGTGCTCCAGGTCCAAAATCTGATCCAGGCGCGAGCGGAACATATCCTGTTGTCCGCGATCTTCCGGTTCCCTCGGCCGCATAAAACCCCTCCCTGCAAGCGATTCAAGACAATTGAATCACAGCAAAAAGGCCCGCGCAAATTGCAAGAAAACCAACCCAACAAAGTCAGTTTCTTGCAATTTTGAAGGTGGGAAAACCCGAAAACGCTAAAGAAATTCAGATGCTTGGAAATTCTTCACGGTCAACAGAGTACCCATTTTTATATCAACAGTATCGGAATCTAGGCAAAAGTGTTCTTCGATTCCTGTTCCCCGTTCTCCAATAACACCGATTGAGTGAGCTTCGTCAACCATCAGCAGAACACCGTTCTCTTTGCAAACTTCAGAAATCTTGGGCAGATTCAGAATGTCACCGTCCATCGAAAATACCCCGTCGCACACAACCAATACGTTTGCGTCATCTGGGAGATCTTTTAAGCGGCGATGAAGATGATCTGGATCGTTATGGTTGAAGCGCAGAAACGAAGCGCCGGATAGAACACAGCCATCCACGATAGAGGCATGGTTCAGCTTGTCTCCAACAACGTAGTCACCGCGGCCAACCAAGCCGCCAATGATTGTAATATTAGCGGCATAGCCGCTTGAAAACGTAATGCAATCATCGCTTCCTTTGAACGCGGCCAACCGGGCTTCAAGAGTATGGTGGAGATCATGGCTACCTGATAGAAGGCGGACGCCGTGGCTAGCAGTAGAATGGGATTCAACGGCCTTTATTGAAGCTTTCTCAATATCAGGATGTCCAATAAGACCAAGGTATGAATAGGAGCTCAGGTTTATCCTTTCACCATAACCATTTACGTAGACCCGCCCCTTGGAAAGGCTACGTATCTCTTTTCCAAAAATGTAAACTCCGACTTCACGCGCCCATTCGAGGGGCCATATGGTATCTTTAAGCTCAAACTGTCGTTTGTTGCTCATTCTCAAGGACCAGTCTTTAGTCTATTTCTTTTACCCAAGCGCATAGCGGCGCGCGGTCTGTGAATAAATTGTTTACAGGTTTGTTGGTGTCCTCATAGCCAAGCGCAATCCCACAAACGAGTATTTCTTCTTCTGGCATGCCGACAAGTGGGCGTATTTGTTTATGGTAAGGTGCGAATGCGGCCTGAGGGCAGCTTGCTATGCCTCTACTGTGAGCGGCGATAAGAATGTTCTGCACAAACATCCCCAGATCGAGCCATGACCCGACCTCAAGGCGGCGATCAATCGTGACAAACAACCCTACCGGGGCGTCAAAAAATTTGAAATTCCGGTCAAACTGCTCCCGCATGCGTTTCACGTCCCTTTTTTCGATCCCCAGCAGGGCGTAAAGATTGGCGCCTAGAGTGCGACGGCGGGAAAGATATGGTTCAACAAATTTCTTGGGGTAATATTGGTAGTCGTCCCATACGGCGCGTTCCGGCCGAATGCCAGAATTTTTGATCTTCTGGTAAATTTCTTCGATTTTGGGCTTCCCGACGACGTATACCTTCCAGGGCTGCGTGTTTGTGCCCGACGGTGCGCGAGAGGCAACTTCAAGTATTTTACGCACCTCTTGACGCGGCACCGGATCAGGCAGAAATGCGCGCACCGATTTTCGGTTTAAAATAGCTGCGTCGACAATGTCAGACGATCTTTCAAGCATAAATTCAGTTCTGATTTTCCGCCTCTTCGCACCATGGTTTGATGCGCCAAAAGTAATGATGTGTCCTTGAGAAACGTGTGCCGAGAGCATCAATGGAGGCCCCGCAATCGAGTTTGGATATTGTCCACGCTATCAGTCTCTATATTCGGCGATTTTTTCTTGGGCAGTTTCACGCAGCGTCCTATGCCCGCATTGACTAAAGAGATAGATCAGCTGGAGGAAAAGCGGCTTTAAGTTCGTATGTTTATGTTCTTCCTGGCTAAATGAGTTTGCGGCGTAGTTTCCCACTTGTACTTAAATAATTCCTCCCCCGATCAGGGGAGAACGAGCGAATTTTTTTTGCAAAATTGCAATGGTGTTTAACTGAACCGGGATTGGCGAAGTTTTGAAGGATATCACTTGCCGGTGATTTGAACTCTTCAGTGCATATCTGCATATAACCTATAAGGCTCGTTGGTGGCCAAAATTAGAGCCAGCTTCGCGTCCCCTCACACGACAGGTTCGCGGTTAAAACTACCATTACAGCGGGTATCCCCCGTTCGGGGGATGTTTTTGCGCCGAAATCTTGAAACTATTGAAACTTCTCGAAGGATTATCGGGAGGTCAATAATCTGATCCGGTGCCGGAACAGTCGCCGTCTTGCTCTTTATTGGGACCTGTGAGTCGAACCGAGCTCGGAAAGGTATTGGGTTACTCGGATTTTCTTATAAAGAAATTTTGACGAATGGAGGTTTTATGAAAGTAAAAATACTGTTCGGCGCACTCACGATATTTGCGTTCCTCACAACAGGCTGCACATCACCAAAAGAGGAGCTGAGCAAAGCGGGCAAGCGCTCGATGACAGCCCAGGAGCTGACCGCGCTCTACGCCCAGGACCCAATCTTCGCCTTCACGACAAGCCAGGGCGGCGAGGCGGTGATGAAGCAATACGCCAATGGCCGCGTTGAACTAGATGTCAACAATGGCGGCTACAAAGACGAAGGCACTTATCGTCTTAAAGGTAACCAGACCTGCTTTGTTTGGAAAAAAATCCGTAACGGTAAAGAAGGCTGTAGTTCGCTTTATGACCTGGGCGACAACAAGTTCCGCTCCATCAATGAGGATGGGTCGGAGAGCAGCACTAACCTTCGACGGACCAAATAATCGGGCACAAGAACATCTTACCGGCCATCTAAACGGGGGCATATCGGGCAATACCAATTAAGGAGACATAAAAATGGTTGATATAACAGGCACAACTGGGAATGACACTTTGACGGGTGGCACCGGCCACGATTCAATTATCGGCCTGACAGGCAACGATTCATTGGTCGGCGGAAGCGGTGACGACACATTGTCGGGCGGTCCCGGCGTCGATACCGTCGAGGGCGGTCTGGGTTCCGATAAATACGTCCTAAACCAGGGCGACGGTAACGACGTTCTCATCCAACCTGCCGCGGGTACGGATGGGGGCAGCACGGACTGGATCTGGCTGGGTACTATCTTTGACGCCACGTTCACTTTCAACAACACAGACTTGAGCTTCGGAATTGCCACGGATAGCTCTTATTCGCTGAATGATCGGTTCCTTATTCCAAACTATCTCACCGGCAGCGTCGATCCCATCGATTACGCGGAATGGAACGCTACCGGTGGCAGTAACAGCTTCTACACGGATTATTCGATACATGACGGCGACCCGGCCCGTATGTATCTCACTATCGGTCATACCGGTATCAATCAGGGAGGATATGCCGAGCTGGTGGTTGGGAGTTCCGGTGACGACACAATAATCGGCAACGGCGGCTTCCGCGACTTCCTCTTCGGCAACAACGGACACGACTCGGTGTACGGCGCGGACACCGGCAACGATCAGCTTTACGGTGGCGATGGAAATGACACTTTGATTGGTCTCGGCGCCGACGACCGTTTTCGCGGCGATCAAGGCGACGATTACATGGACGGTGGCGACGGCATCGACATGTTGCGTTACGACCGGTCGAGTGACGGCGTTAATGTTGATCTGAATCAGCAAGGTGTTGCTCAGTTCGTCAGCACGGATCAGGGCACGGACACTTTTCTGAACATGGAAGATGTACGTGGATCGTCGTTTGACGATTCAATCGTCGGTGATGGAAACAGTAACCGAATTGAAGGCCGAGACGGTGCTGACACCATCCTTGGCGGCGGCGGCGAAGATGATCTGCGGGGCGAAGGCGGTAATGACAGCATTCTCGGGGGAGAGGGCCTGGATGACATCCGCGGCGATGCCGGCAACGATACAATCCGCGCGGGCGGCGGGGACGATTCCTGGGTCGTTGGCGGCGGTGGCGATGACCTGATCTTTGGTGACGCCGGCAATGACCGCATCGTCGCCGGACCAGGCAGCGACAGTATCCTTGGCGGCGACGACTTCGACCGTGTCTACTACTGGGACGCGGAGGACGATATACACGTCTCCGGCCAGGGTGGTGGCCTTTACCATGTCTTCGCCTCAAGCGGAACGGATACCTTGGTGGATGTCGAAGGCGTGCGAGGCGGCAGCGGCAATGATACCCTGGACGGTGGAAGCGACGACGACGATTTCTATGCAACCGACGGCGACGACCTGCTCCGTGGCGGCAGCGGCAACGACGTTCTCGGCGGTATGAACGGCAACGACAGCTTGGTCGGCGGAACCGGCGACGATACATTTGATTTCATCCCAAGCATCACGACAGACCACGGCTTGGACACGATCGCCGATCTCTCTGGAGGCGATGTCATCCGAGTGGATACCGCTAACTTCAGTGGGACCGTCGCGGCGGGTGACGGCAGCTCATTGGCGGCGAACGAGATCCAGGTCGAGACCGGCGGTGGAATTTCAATTTTGCATATCGATTACGATGGTGCCGGCGGAGAAGATCTTACAATCCAATTGGACGGAACCTACGAAGCTGAAGACTTCACGGCCAGCGGGACCGAAATCAGTTGGACGATGCCGGTCTCGCCTCCGCCTCCGCCACCCCCGCCTCCTCCGCCGCCGCCACCTCCTCCTGGCGGTGACGACGAACCGGACAACCAACCGAATTCGTTGGATGGCGGAACGGGAGACGACACGATCGCGGCCCTCGCCGGCGACGATACCGTACGCAGCGATGACGGCAATGATGCCATCTACGGCAATCAAGGATTGGACCTTTTATACGGCAATCAAGGCAATGACTCCGTTTTTGGCGGCCAGGGTAGCGACACCGTTTATGGCGGTCAGGGTCAAGACCTGATTTTTGGCAACAATGGTACCGACATCCTCTATGGCAATTTAGGCGACGATGTTGTTTACGGTAATCAAGGTGACGACAGTCTGTTCGGCGGTACCGGCCTCGATACGTTGTATGGGGGCCAAGGAGACGATTGGCTGTCAGGGAATATGGGTGACGATATTCTCTATGGTAACAAAGGCAACGACACCCTATCCGGTGGCAGCGGTGCCGACCAGTTCGTCTTCGGCTTGGGTGACGGCGAGAACTTGATCCTCGACTTCGATACAGAGGTGGACCGCATCGTGCTTACCGGTGGCGGCTCGATTACGGAGATCCTAAGCGACGTGAGTGCGACAAGCGGTGGCGCCGCACTGATCGAGATAGCTGGCACCCACATTATATTGGAAGATGTCAGCCCAGGCGACCTCACGGCCGACATGTTCTTATTGGCCTAAGTACCCAGGGGGGTGGCAACCAACGGCGGCGGCGCACCTTCGCGCTGCCGTCGCACATCTGCGGGATGTAGGCGGTCTTAGAGGTGTCCTTTTCGTCTCAGGTCTTGCCTTCGGTGGCAATGGAGAAGTTGCTGAGAACGTTGCTGCTTTAGGTGTTTGTTCAATCCACTCGAACGTTAGGTGATGGAGTAACCGGACTTCAATCTTCTTTACAGCTGGTTTGTCGGCCTTGGAGCAGATGACCTGGTGAGGCTCATCGACCCTTTTGACGAACCAGAAAAGTCTGTTTGACATGGGTATCGTAGGTAAGATTCTACCCAAGAATATGGCTCGCAAACGGATTGAGCAGTCGCTGGACCGGGATCGTTTTCCGGTGACGGCACATTGATTGTCACGTGAGTCTCAACGAAATCGCTCCAGCCTGAAGACGATAACCCCCTTCACTTCTCGTCACCTTTTGTCATTGCCTCAATTATTTCAAACCGGGCAATCGTAAACTATTCAACCATTCCTTGCGAACGAATCGGACGGTGTTAGCATTGTTCAAAAATTTGGAGGACATGATGACAATACTTTCCAAACTAAAACTTTCCGACAAAACCCGTTCGTCTATGCACTTATCGCCGGAGGAGCGCCGACGGGCCAAGATGCTGGAGTCTATCGAACTGCAGATCAAAGCTGCTGAGGCCGAGGTTGAAGGTAAAATCTATATGTTGGTAAAGCAGAAATACGTTACTGACACCGCAACAGGTGAACGCGTGAAACGCGAAGTTAAAGTTCCCGTTAAGCCGTGGTGGTGGAGTGATGTCTCAGGCACGGTTTATCTAACACCCCGGTACGGAAACAGGAAGCTGGAACTGACAAAAGGTAATCAATCCATTGAAGTCGGCGTAAAGGGCAAGCTTGCCTCAGCGTTGAAAACTTTGGCTGAGGCCGTGAAAAAGGGTGAGCTTGATGCGGCGATGGCTCATGGTAAAAATACCGACAAATACTGAAAAAGCTTCGACCGCCCAATAGGTTTTGTAGTAAGAGTTAATGAGGCAGTGTGAAAGTTAAAAATAGATGCAGATTTAGGAATAGCCTTGCCAAAGCAGCTTGAACTTGTGGTTACGACAGGGGACGAGGTCCCTGCTGAAGACCTTTCTTTTCATTTTTCTGATTACATAACTTCTTCCAGCTTGAAGGAACCACACTTCGTTTCAGAGCACGGTGCGGTATTCGATATAGATTGCATGGAATTCTTGACAACCATCAAAACATCAGTAGTGGATACTGTGTTTGCGGACCCGCCCTTCAATCTCAATAAAGTCTATGGGAACCGATCCAATGATAATTTAACCGAACTCGAATATTTGGATTGGTGTAAGGGCTGGATTTTCGAAGCTGCGAGGACACTGAAACCAGGAGGTGCCTTTTTCTTATACAACATACCAAAATGGAATGTTCCACTTGGTGCATACTTGAGCGAGATCGGACTGGATTTCCGGCACTGGATAACCATCAACATCAAGTTAGGATTACCCATCCAAGGGCGGCTATACCCGAGCCACTATAGCCTCCTCTATTACACCAAAGGAAAACCCCGAGTATTTCGCAAAATCCGGACGCCTATTGAGACTTGTCGTCATTGCGGCGGCGAAATAAAAGATTACGGTGGTCATAGAAAGGCCATGAACCCAAAGGGTGTGAATTTGACAGACGTTTGGAGCGATATTCCTCCAGTTCGCCACTGGAAGTACAAATCAAGTAAAAGAAAAGCTAACGCACTTTCATCTAAGTTATTGGACCGAGTAGTCGAGATTTCGACCAATCCGGGAGATTTGGTGGTCGATCCGTTTGGGGGCAGCGGCACGACATTTGCTGTGTGCGAGGCAAAGCATCGGAACTGGCTAGGAACGGACATTGATTTTGCGCCAGTGATCAAAGAAAGACTGATAGGTGATCTTTTCCTGCATCTAAATGAGGATGTTATCGATCTCGACTAGCGGTTCGCTTGGCCATCTTTCCCCTTTGGAATAAGTGGAACCTGAGCATCGATTTTGTCATGCTCTACGACTAGGATCTCCAACACCCCCTGACCACAGGGTGTCGCTGCCCATAAAGGAAAATAGGGCTCCAGCTCACCGATGTTTCCTATACGATCAGTAAGGTACGGCGCAAGTTCATTCGATGATACGGCCAAGATGCCACCTACAATTGCTCCGACATGTAGGCCGAGACAAATCTTGTTTAGGGACCGATGGCTTGAGGCAATATTACCGGTCTCCCATTCAAATGCGACAAGACCGGCGGACGCCTGAAAGCCAGCGTCCATCCGGCCAGGCTGTTTAAGATCGTTAATCGGCCATTTCACTTGAGGTTTCCATCCACCTTGATCAAGCATCTCTGCAGCTCGCGTTTGAATTGGCCTGACACCGTTGCCTTTTCGTGTGGGATTGATAGAGAATGTTCCACTACCTCTTGGCCAATCAACGGCCTCTACAGCTTCGATTATTGATTTCCGAATGCTTATCCACTCGGTCGAGGGAGCAAGTGTTCCTTTGCCAAGAAGTCATCGTTCGTGGATGATCTTCACGTACTGTCTCCAGCAATGCCGCGATTATGAACCAGTTATATTTCAATGCTACCACTGAGAACAATCACAACATCACTTCTAATTGTTGGATAAAGCTGTCATTCAATTTTGCTTAGGAAAAATCTGTCTCCCGCTCCTCCAAATGAAACCGCAGATCATATACATTTTTTATACATTTCATTAACTATATTATAATTTATTGATTTTATTTATCATTGAGACAATAAATAAACTGAAAATCCGCGTGTCGGTGATTCGATTCCGCCCCTGGGCACCATCAAATCCCCTTAATTTCAGCGATTTATTGCGGCTGATTTTCGAAAGGTCAGGCCGACCGTTTCGGTATCGTGTGTAGTTTCGGCGTAATCGTGTCAGCATTTCCGTTCTCTGTCGGATCAGGCAATCCGACGCCGATCGCGCCAATCGCATTGCCGATATGGCTGCCCTGTACATGCGTGTACCCCAGCACCATGGCCGAGGTTTTGTGCCCGCTGATTTTCTGGATCGTTGGTAAGCCGACGTCCGCCATCACCGGCTTGGTGATTGCCGTATGACGCATAACGTGCGGCGTAGTCCGGTCCTGGTCCAGGCCTGCGGCTTCAACAGTCCGCCGAAACGGCTTCCCCACGGTCCAGCCATTCCCTGACCGCGTTGGCCGTGAACTAGGAGCCATTGTCGGAACGAATGTGATCCGGTGGACCTTGGATGGCGAACAGCTTAGTCAAACAGGCCAGAACATCGTCGCTGTTGAGCTTGCGGGCGACAAGGCCGGAGACGGACACAGGATCCATCATTCAGCCATAGACGACTGCGTTTTGGTTGTTTCTTCGGTGCTTTCAGCCTTCGGCTCGGCGCTCGGAGACCGCAAACTCTTGGCGAACATGGTCGACACAGGCACAGCGGCGAGCGCGCATTCTCCTTCCCAAGCTCTTTCAGCCGTTTCGCCTGGTTGACCTTCAGGCCGGCCTGGCGGTGTAGTCTCCATCTCCATCATGCATGGGCTTTCCAATGCGGCACGGGTCTTCCCCAACGACTTGACCGCCCTCGAGCGAGTGGGCCAAGTGAACATGGCCGGCTTTCTCGAGACCATCGGACGGTTCGATATTGATTGCCAAGCTGAACGGAACGGCGAATTGACGGTTGCGATCGGAGAGCAGCGCGTCGGCGAAGTGGAAGAGGAGTACCAACTTCGCAAAGATCATCAACATGACGTCGAACTTCTAGATGCGGTCGCCATTCGGACGCAGATCTATTCGCCGCGTTAATTCGGCGGCGTTTGGTCGAAGAGGAACATCCGTGCGGGTATCATCACGCATGCGCTGGACACGGTCGATGAAAAGGGCGGCTGGCGGCACGCCTGGTTGAAGTTCATAACGGCGCTTGGGTTTCCGATAAGCTGAGCTTACCGTCGATCGAACTCAACTCGTTATCATCGTGACGGCGACCCGACGGACCAATTCTATTCCGTCGCCACTGCGTAACTCGCCCGGCCGACGGCGATGAGCCTTTGCTTATCATCCACCAGGTCGACATCGACCACGCCAACCGTGCGGCCGGCTTTGCGGACCGACGCCGTTGCCCATAGATCGGTGGAAAAGGCCGGCCTTAGATAATCTGTCCGGAAATTGATGGTCGGCGGCGGCGTGCCGATCAGCATGGCAAGACCATAACAGCCGACGGTGTCCACAACCGCTGAAATCGCACCACCATGCCATTGATCCGTTTCCGGTTGCCGCTCCAGGACCTCGCTCATCCTAAACAGAATTTCCAATCGCAGAGCCTCGTGATCGACAGAGAGGACTTCGGGTCGAAAGATCTGGTGGAACAAGGAATGCCCGATCATTTCCTGCACGTCCGCGACAGTGGGTTTTTTCTCCATTGCAGATATACCGATACCTTCATGCCGCCAGGATGGCTTAGATGAGACCGTCCCGTTCCCGTCGCTCGATTACCAACGCTTCGAGCTCACCCCGTTTCACCTTGCCGATGTTCGACAATGGGATCCGATCCACTTCGGTCAAATACTCCGGCCATTTGGCTTTGGCCAGTCCGATCTTCGCACAGTAGTCGCGCAGGTCTTCAAGCGTCACCGGCTTCCGGCGCACGATGACGGCGGCCAATCGCGAACCGAGCCGGTCGTCGGGATAGCCGATAATCGAAACATCCTCAACGGCGGCATGGCCGAGCAGCGCATTCTCGATTTCGAGATGAGATATGTTTTCGCCGCCGCGCAGGATGATATCCTTGGCGCGGCCGATCATTCGGATATAGCCATCCGCGCGCTGCGTCGCGGCGTCACCGGTGGCATACCAGCCCCCGGCTTTCATACGCCCGGCGGGATCGCCATTCCAATATCCCATCATTGTCTGAATGCCGCGCAGCTCCAGTTCTCCATCGACGATCCGGGTTTCCATACCGGGAAGCGCGACGCCTTCCGTTTCCAGCCGGGTTTCGATGTCGGAATCGATCGGTACCGCCGTGACCGCGCCGGCTTCCGACGTGCCGAAATAAGACCAGACCTGGCAATCGGGTAATGCGTCCAAGCCCCGGCGGACCAGGGCACGGGGCACCGGCGCGCCGGCCGATGGGAAGTATTTGAGGGAAGACCAGGCCTGCGGACCGTTTTCCTCCGCATGCGCGATCACGTCCATCAGGAACGGTGTCGGCGCCACCGTGAAGGTGCAGCCATATCGGGATACGAGATCGGCCGCGATGTTCACCCGCCAGCGGGGTATGAGAACCATCGGCGCGTTCGTCATCAGCGCCATCCGAACCCCGAACAGCAAGGCCACCGCATGACCGACGGGGGAGCTGACGAAAATGGGGTCCTCATCGCCGAGCCGGAAATGCTGCATAAACACTTCCGTCTGACGCTCGAACGTGGCGGCGGTATGCATGGCCGCTTTCGGCGTTCCGGTGGTACCGGATGTGCAGGCCAGCCAAGCCAGCTCGTCAGCGGCTTGAAAGACCACAGGTGCGGCCGGGCCAGCCGGCGAATTGGGGACCGTGCGAAACCGCCGCTGCCCCAATTGATCGAATAAAGGATTATCGCCGACCAGTTCCTCGGTCAGGATCACGCAACTGGCATCCAGGATCTCCGCCAATTCTGTAATGCTCGTCCCGGCATTCCATGGCAGGTTCACGAGGACCGCACCGCAGAGGCGAATGGCGAGATAGTCGACGACAAACTCGATGACGTTCGGCCGGGCCAAAATCACCCGACTGCCCGGTGTCACGCCATGGGCAATCAGCTCGCCGGCGCGTCGCCTGGCGAGGGCGACAAGTTCCCCGACCGTTACCTCCCGCTCGGGATCGGCGACGGCCAGCGACTTCGGATCGCGTGTGTTCAGCCGCGCCCATTCCTCTGCCGCCAGGTCGCGACCGCTCGCGGGATCGACAAGGCTCGGTTGTTCTGCCGCCGCAACCACGCTTACGCTTCCTTGATCGCCGTCACCAATGTCTTGATCTCACCATCGGAAAGGCCGTCGAACCAAGATTCGTCCAATTGGATACGACCGATATGGCTATCGAAGCGTCGCGTCAATGCAGCTGGAAGGTCTTCCGGTCGCTCGACAACGGCATAGGCGTCGAGCATGTCGTCGGATACGAGATTGCCCATTTCCGCCCAACGATTCTCCCGGGACATCTCGATGAAGTCGGACAGATTGACATCCCAACCATGCATATCCAACATTTTCTCGTATTCGGGGGTCGACGCGTAAAGGGCCACGCGCTCCTTCAAACCGGTGCGCATACGCTCGAGACCCTCATCGCTGTTGGCGCAGCCGATGAACCCGTAGCTGCCCAAGTCCAAATCACTCAGCGAGCGTCCGGCCTTCTGCGTTCCGATTTCCAAATTGGGCAGCATCACCTCATCGAACCATTTGTTGGTGATCGGATCGCCCGGCAAATGCCCGTCGGCAATCTTACCGGTCAATTGGCACATGAGCTTGTTGATTGCCGCCAGATAAACCGGTGGGCGTTTTACCTGTAATGGTCCTGGATCGTAGTAGGGGATCATCAGATTGTGCTGATAGATTTCGCCCTGGTAATCGAGCCGCGTGCCGTTCTGCCAACAGTCCCAAATCGCGTGCAGCGCTTCGATATACTCGCGCATGCGCTTGACGGGCGGCAGATGTTCCATACCGAAGCGGCGGGTCAGATGCGCTTTGATCTGACTGCCGACACCGAGCTGAAATCGGCCTTGCGACAGCGATTGGATCGACCAGGCGTCGTAGGCCGTGGCCATCGGGCTCCGCGGAAAGGCCACGAAGACACCGGTCAGCAGATCGATATTCGTCGTCACCATGGCGCCGGCGACGGCGGACAGAGTCGGCGGCACGGTCAACTCGAGAAGCGTTACGCCGTCATAGCCAAGCTCCTCGGCCCGTTTGATTTCGTTCGGAAATTCTTCGAGATGCTTGCATCGCACCATCGAATAGACGCGCATGGTGTTATCCTTCTTTGCTTTTCGTGCCGTAATGTTCGCTCAAGTAAGCTGCGGTGAACTTCCCGCTGCGCCGGTCGACGGCCAAGGCATCGGCGGCGCGCTCGGCCGGTTCGCCGTAGCCGCCCGCCCCCGGCGTTTCGACGACGATGCGGTCCCCGACCTCGACCTGAACCGCGTTCGGTTTGTTGTCCAGGCGCCGCGTTCCGGTATCGTCCTGCAGCAAAAACCGCCCTGACTTGCCGGCCCCACCGCCGAACAATCCCCAGGGCTGATGACTGAAGCGCTCTCCGGCGCCATTGAAGACGCAGGTATGATCGACCGGCGTCACCACCCGGCGCAGACCCATGCCGCCCCGGAACGTGCCGGCGCCGCCGGAATCTTCGATCAAACTGTATTCCTCGACCCGCAAGGGATACTCCTGCTCGATCGATTCCACAGGCAGGTTCGAAGTGTTGGTGATATGTACTTGAACACCGTCCTTGCCATCCTTCATCGGACGCGCGCCCATGCCGCCGCCGAGGGTTTCGAGATAGACATAAGGTTGCTCGGTCCGGGGATCGACACCGGCGAAGACAGCGGTCGTATTGGCGCCGTTCGCCGCGGCGATAACTTTGTCGGGCAAAGCTTGCGACAGCGCGCCCAGCACGACATCGATCGCGCGTTGGCAGGTATGGGCGCGGGCGGCGACCGGGGCCGGGAAAACGGAATTCAGGATGGACCCGTCGTCTGCGGAAATGTCGACGGCGTCGAGAACTCCCTGATTGCTCGGTACTTCGGAATCGAGAACGGCGATCAGGCCATAGCAAACCGAAGCTTGAACCGCGTTCATGGTCGTATTGATATTGCCCGCGACCTGCGGGCTGGAACCGGTGAAGTCGCAGTGAATGCGATCTCCGTCGACCGTCAGTTTGAGTTTAATGGGGATATCGAACGCGTCGATCCCGTCACCGTCCATGACGTCCTCGAACCGATAAACGCCGTCAGGGATTTCGGATACCGCGCGGCGCATCCGCTGTTCCGTTCTCGCCACGATTTCGTCGAAGGCGGTCAGGACATTGCCCAGCCCATGGGCCTCGACGACTTCCTGGAAGCGGCGTTCGCCCAACCGGCAGGATGCGATCTGCGCATTGTGGTCGCCGCGTCTTTCGTCGGCGGCCCGCACGTTGAGCAGCAGCAGGTCCATGATGTCCGACTGCAACTCGCCGGCCCGGAATAGTTTGATGACCGGAATCCGTAGACCTTCCTGATAGATTTCAGACATGCCGCCCGCCATGGAACCCGGCGCCATGCCGCCAACATCGGCGTGGTGCGCGATGTTGCAGATGAACGCGACCAGCCGGTCGTCGACAAAGACGGGCATGGCGTAATTGATATCCGGCAGATGCGATCCGCCCGCGGTATGGGGATCGTTGGCGATAAAGATGTCGCCTTCCTGGATGTCGTTGCCGAACTTCTCCAACACGCAGCGCATCAAACCGCCCATCGAGCCGATATGGATCGGCAACGTGTCCTTCGCCTGAACGATCAGGCGGCCGGTCCTGTCGACGATGGCGATGGAGTGATCCTTCCGCTCCTTGATATTAGTGGAGTAAGCGGAGCGCATCAGCGCGGCAAAGCACTCGTCGGCGATCGACCGCAATCCGTTGGCGATGATCTCCAGGCTGATCGGGTCCAGCTTACCGTCTTCGATCCGCATGTTCATGCCTCCCCATGCGCGCTGATTCTGATCAACAGATGACCGTCGGCCGTAACGTCGGCACGGTCTCCCGGAAACAGCGGTGTCGTCGTATCGAGTTGCTCGATGATCGCCGGACCCAGAATGGATTGTCCCGGCTGTAGCTCGCCGCGATCGTAGACCGCGGTATCAACGGAAATGTCCGGGTCCTCGAAATAGACTTTCCGGTGCTCCCGCGCGGTCGGTTCCGGCGGGCGCGTCTCGACCTCTTCCGCGTCCGGCTGGTTGAACAGCCGCGCGCTGGCGGAGAGACGGATGTTGACGATCTCGATCGGGTCTTCCTTGCTGGCATAGCCATAGGCCGTCTCATGGGCGGCGCAGAAATCGTTGTGAATGCGCGCCGCGTCGGGCACGTCCGAGGAACCCAAGGTTTCGCCAACAGCGATCGGGACCGCCAATTCGAAATTCTGTCCGACATAGCGGGCATCGAGAATGAGTTCGAGACGTCGGCCGCCCTGCGGCGCTTCCGCCTCCGCAAACCATGTCTTGGCTTCGACCAACAGACCGTCCAGTGCCTCCGCCAATATCGCGGTGCTATCGTCGTCCAAAGGCAGGCGCCGGCTCACGACGAAATTCTCCTTGAGGTCGGAGACCAGCAGGCCCTGGGCGCAGACAATCCCTGGCACGGCCGGCACCAGCATTTCCTCGATCCCCAGACTGACGGCGACTTCCCGGGCATGCAGCGGCCCGGCGCCGCCGAAAGGCATCAGCACGAATTCACGGGGATCGTGGCCGCGCTCGACGGAGATCGTTCGAATCGTCCGCACCATATTCGCGACAACGATACCCAACACGCCATGCGCTGTTTTCTCGATGGAAAAATCCAACTGCTCTGCCAAAGGCGCGTAGGCCTCCCGCGAGAGCTCGGTCTCAAGAGCCATACTACCATCGAGCAATCCGCGGGGAGACAATCGCCCTAACAGCAGATTGGCGTCGGTGACGGTCGGTTTGTCGCCGCCTCGCCCATAACAGGCCGGTCCGGGATCCGCGCCGGCGCTGATTGGACCCGCCTTCAGCAAGCCGTCTCTATCGAACCAGGCGATCGACCCGCCGCCGGCCCCAACAGTTTCGACATCGACGCAGGGTAGACGGATGGGGAAGCCCGCGACATCGCGCTCATATGTTAAATCGACTTTGAAGTCGCGGATCAAGGCGACGTCGGCGCTGGTCCCACCCATGTCCAGTGTGATGATCTTTTCGCGGTTCGCCTGGCGCGCGACATGGGCCGCGCCGACCGCGCCGGCCGCCGGCCCGGACAAGGCGGTGCGGATCGGCAACTCCCTCGCCCGTTGCGGCGACATCAAGCCGCCGCTCGATTGGTTGATGCCGAAGACCGCCTCCGGTGTGCGCTGTTTGATACCCGCTTCGAGGGTTTCCAGATAATGCCCCATCACCGGCTGCAGATAAGCGTTGAGGACCGTTGTCGACAGTCTTTCGTATTCGCGGAACTCCGGCTGCACCTCGGAGGATCGCGATACCGCGGTGTTCGGCAGACGCTGCTTCAACGCGTCGACGACTTGCTTTTCATGGGCCGGGTTTCGGAATGAAAACAAGAACCCAACGGCGCAGGCGTCGACATCGGCCGCGCCGACCGCGTCGATAGCAGCGGTCAGGTCGTCGCCGTCGATGTCGCGTACAATCTCGCCATCAGGACCAATCCGTTCATTCAACTCGAAACGTCGTTCGCGGTCCACCAACGGTGCCGGGTGATCGGCATATAGATCGTACATATGGGGCCGCATCTGGCGGCCGATTTCCAGCAAGTCGCGAAAACCCCTCGTCGTAATCAGTGCGACCCGGCCGCCGGTTCGTTGGATCAATGCGTTGGTCGCAACCGTCGTGCCATGCGACAGACGAAAGATGTCGGCAAACCCAATGTCGTATTTGTCGCACAACGCGGTTAGACCATCGACAATGGCGTCCGCCGGATTGGCGGGCGTCGATGAGGTCTTGTAGACATGGATGGCACCGCTCTCATCATTCGCGGCGAAAAAGTCCGTGAATGTGCCTCCGACATCGACGCCAATCGTCCAACTCATAATGTCAACTCCAAACGGCTTGGGTGTTTCGTTGAAGAGCAACTGGGCATTTTTCGGCTCTACGTCTCATCCGATGATGCTCGGCAGCCATGTCGCCAGTGCCGGGAACACGATGATCGTCGCGATGCCGGCAAGAAACAGCAGGACGAAAGGCCACGTCGCCTTGTACACCTGACTGATCGACATCTCCGGCACCACCGCTTGGAACGCGAACAGGGTGTAACCGAAGGGTGGTGTAATCGCGCCCAGCGTGATGTTGATCAGGAACAGCAGCCAGAACCACACCGGGTCGAAACCCAAACCGCTGACAACCGGCTGATATATCGGGATCGTCAGCAGGATCACCGCGATCGTATCGACGAACATACACAAGACGAAAGGCACCGCCAGCATCAGGATCAACATCATGGTCGGGTTCATGTCCAGGTTGGCGACCAGTTGCACCAGTTCGCTGGTCCCGCCGGTAAAGGCCAATAGTTGTGTGAACATTTTCGACATCGCCATGATGGTCAGGATCATGGCCGACACGGTGACGGAGGCCATGACCGAGTCCCAAACCAGTCTAAGGCTGAAGTTACGGTATATGGCGGCGGTAATGGCGGCGCCGATGACCCCGGTCGCCGCCGATTCCGACGGCGTCGCGACGCCCAACATGATGAAACCCATCACCGAGAATATGACGATGGCGAAGGGCAGGACGCGAACCAGAGCCATGACTTTTTCGCCGGCGGTCACGCTGCCGCGTTCGGCGGACGAGCTAACCGGCGCCAACTCGGGGTTCATGGCGATGCGAATGAAGACATAGGCGAGGAAGATACCGCCCAGAACCAAGCCGGGGATAACGCCGGCGATCAACAGCTTCGCGATCGACACGTCGGCGATGGAGCCGACGATGATCGCCAACAGACTGGGTGGGATGATCGGGGCGAGACTGGCGCCGCCGACGATCAAACCGGCGGCGATGTCCTGATTGTACCCCCGCACTTTCATGCCGGGCATGATCGCCCGCCCCAGCATCGCCGCGACCGCCATGGCCACGCCGGAAAGCGCGCCGAAGACCGCGGACAGAACGACAATAAGGACATATTGCCGGCCGCGCACCCGGCCGACCAATTTGTCGATCGAATCGAATAGGACATCCATGGTGCCCGAACGGAACAGCAATTCGCCCATCAGGATGAATAGCGGGATCGACGCCAGCGAGGTGATCGTCGCCGTGTCCAGAACGCTGTTGGCGAACATCGGAAATCCGGCCGGGCCGATGATGAAGAACACGCCGGTCAGGATGGCGACCAAAAAGGCGAGGAAGATTGGCGCGCCCGACAGGAACAACACCAATAGGATCGCCACGCCGATCATCAATGTGATTTGCCAATCCATCATTCAAATCCCATCGATGCCGTGCTGTCGCGGCTGTTCGGCTGAAACGAGACCTGGCGCAGCATGTAAAGCGCGCTCATCGCCAGGCCGAAGGTGATGAAGCTCGACACCCACCATTGCGGGATCGACACCGTCGCCAAGGTCAGAATGTTTTTTTCGAACTGACGGAAATTCTCCCCGAAGCTGACATAGGCCGCGAAGGACAGGGCGAGAAAACCGATCAGATTTATGATTCCGCCGACATAACCCTTGAGACGGGCCGGCATGATATCGACCAGGATCGTAACCGCGACATGGCTCTTCTCCTGAGTCACTTTCGGCAATGCCAGGAACACCGTCGCGCATAAGGCATAGGAAACGAAATCGCTGACCCAAGCCGTTGGCGAGTTGAAGAGATAGCGCGTCACGACTTCGTACACGTAGAACACGGTGATCAAGACCAACCCGACCCCCGCCAATATCGCCGCGCCCCACGTCAACCTGTCATGAGCCGCGCACAGTTTATCCAGAACGGCATGCATTGTTCGAGGTCCCTAAAATGATCGCGATGTGACTTACCGGACCCACGGGACCGGTCGATACGAACTCAGACTGGCGTCCGCGCCGGCGATCGTGTTTGCCGGGCGGACGCCGAGCGCGAGTTACATGCCCTTCGAGGCGACGAAATCGCGGAAGGCTTCGCCGGTCTTGCCGGATTTCTCCACCGCCACGGCCATGGCTTGATCGGCGAACAATTTGTCCGCTTCTTGCTTGCTGTAGCCAATCGAGGTTGCCTTGGCGCCGGCCTTCTTCATGGCGGCGTTTTCTTCATCCAAAAGCTTGTTGAAGACGCCGATCGTGTCCTTCTCCAACTGATGTCCGGCTTCCAGCATGGCCTTCTGCGTCGCTTCGTCCAAGGCGTTCCACTTGTCCAAGTTCATCATGATCAAGTAGGACACAGTGCCGAACGCCGGCTCCGCGAGATAGGGCGCGACTTCGTGGAACTTGAAGCCGACAGCGCCGACCGTCGGCCATATGAGGCCGTCGATAACCCCCTTCTCCGCGGAAGAATAAAGTTCGCCAAATGGAATGACCACGGCAGTGCCGCCTAGCGAACCGACGATTTTATTGTAGGACGGCAGGGCACGGATTTTCATGCCGTTCAATTTCTTATCGGCATCCATACCTTCCTTCAGGAAGAAACGGAAACCGGTTGTCGCCGTCGGGATCGACAGAACCTTCAGATTTTGTGTCTTCTGATAATGCTCATCGACCCATTGCCAAATTCCACTGCTGCGGCGTTTTTCGATGTCGCCCTTCACAGCGTCGATCGCTGCGCCAATGCCGGTCGTGCCGGTGTGATACAGGCCATGTGTATAGATGATATCGAAAACGCCCGCCGAGACCGGTTGCAGCTGTTTACCACCAGGCACCACTTCGGGCCCGCTCGGTTTGATATTGACCTTGCCGCCTGTCTTTTCCTTCACCAGCTCAATGTAGCCATAGGCCATATTGGCGGTGCCGGAATGGTTTGGACCCCAAGCGGTCAGCATCTTCATGTCGGCCGATAGGGCGGTTGAGATCGAGAAGGCGAGACCGATGCCGGCGGCGACTGTCTTGTAAAGTATAGGTTTCAACGTTTCTCTCCTGATTCCCTGTTGTATCGAACCGCGTCGGTTACGCAGGCGCGCGTAATGGAAGCGGTGGGTGGTGTTCAGACGCCGAACTTCGGCGGTGACGTGGAACGCGGGCACTAACCGTCTCCGTTCGCGGAGATTCATTGTTTTTTCCAATTTTTTTCCAACCCGATCCGGAAGAGGCATCAGGCGACCCCAAAACGGATTGGATATTTCATGAAAAGGGAGTATACTACGTTTTAAGCTCATGTCAACGCGCTGATCGAGTGACCGAGGTTCCGGAAACGGAATGGCGGGAGCGATCTGGGATTTGCCCCTAATCCTTGAAAATCTGCGGGAAATTGATAGTCAGATACCAGAAGCGAAATTATCCAATTGCCGGATCAAGGAAACCAAGATGAATGAGACGAACTTACCCCGCCGGGACTATTCCGACCTTTGGAACCGACCAGGGTTTCTTATTCGCCGTCTTCATCAAGTCCATGTCTCCATGTTTTTGAGCGAGTGTAAGGAGTTCAAGATCACGCCGGTTCAGTTCGGCGTGTTGACGGTGCTCTATAAGGACAAAATGCTGGATCAAGTTTCGATCGCAACCGATTTAGGGGTGGATCGCAACACGGTCGCGGATGTCATTCGCCGACTGCAACGGCGGGGCTTGTTGCTGCGGCCGCCAAGCTTGACGGACAAGCGCACAAAACTCGCGCAATTGACGGAGAAAGGTCAGGAGTTCGTCGAGGCGGTGCAGCCCGCTATGATCCGGGCCCAACGCCGTTTCACCAAATCGCTCACACGCGACGAACAGGACCAGCTGATGGATCTGTTGCGCAAACTAACACGGGCAACCAACGACGCCGGCCGCGCGCCGATGCGTCGGCTTTGACCCAAAACGCCGATTGCGGATCGGCACCCACCCCACAGAACTAGAGGCAAGATAATGGAAATAGTTGAGGCCATAAATTCACGGAAGTCTGTACGTGCGTTCACCGATGAAGCAGTACCGCAAGACGTCATCCACCGACTTCTGACAATATCGCAACGCGCGCCAAGCGGGACCAACACCCAGCCCTGGCATACCTATGTCTGCGCCGGCGCCGTACGGGATGCGATCGCGCGGGATGTCTGCGAGCTCTTCGATCAGAACAAGTCCGAAAAATACGAAGACTACGATTACTATCCGGAAAGTTGGACCGACCTGCATGCCGAACGCCGCCGCGGTGTCGGCTGGGATCTGTATGGCATGTTGGGGATCAAGAAAGGCGACCGCGTCAATTCGGCCAAACAGCAACGGCGTAATTTCTGTTTCTTCGACGCGCCGGTCGGGATGTTTTTTACCACGGACGCATATCTCGGGCGCGGCAGCTGGTTCGATGCCGGACTGTATGTGCAGACAATCATGTTGGCGGCGCGGGCGGAAGGGTTGCATACCTGCCCACAAGCGGCATGGATCATCTTCCAAGGCCCGGTGAAAAAACATCTCAATATCCCGGACGACGAAGTTTTACTCGCCGGCATGTCGATCGGCTATGAGGATACGTCCGCCATCGAAAACACCTTGGTCAGCAAACGCGAAGACATCGACAATGTCGTAAAATATTTGGGCTTCGATTGAACCCAAAACGCCCGGCAAGATAACCGTCGTCGATATTGATTAGCCGCGTAAGGCTTTCATTTGCGCGTGATAGCCGCTGGAATCGACGCGAGCATCGATAAGGCATGGCCCGTCGAACTCCGCGGCTTCGCGGCAGGCTAGCGCAAGTTGCTCAGCGTCCTCCACTCGCCAGGTGCGGAGGCCGAAGCCGGCGGCAATGGCGGCGAAGTCCGGGCGCTGCCAGGAGAGCCCCAAATCCGGTATCTGCCGTTCCTCTCGTTTGATGTCGATTAGCGACAAGCGGCCGTCGTTGAAGACGATAATGCAAATCCGCGCGCCGACCTCAGCCGCGGTTTTCAACTCGCCCAAACACATCAGCGCACCGCCATCGCCGGTCATTGCCAAGGCACCGCGCTTGGGATCATGTAACGCTGCGGCAATGCAGGCGGGGATAGCGAAGCCCATGCTGGCGAGGCCGTTCGAGATGAGAATGTCCCGCGCCTTCCGAGCCGGCCAAAAGGCGCAGGCCGAAAACATATGGGCGCCTGCGTCGACACCCAATCGCGGCCGCCCGTCGAAGACGTCCGCCGCCGTCTTCACCACGACGCTGGGGGATAACCCATCTTCCGCCGACACCTCCAAGCGGCTGAAGTACCGTTCCCGAAATGCGTCAATGTCCGCCGCGGGCCAGCCCGATCCGACCTCAGTATTGCCGAACGCACCCAACGTTATGTCCAACGGCCCTTCAAGACGTAGCCGGGGTTCGAGATAATGCGGCTCACGGGCTTGCGAGCAAATGTCGAGCACCGGTGCGTCATAGCGCCAGCGCTGACGGATCAGCTCGACCGGATCGAGGCCGAGAAGAACGATGAGATCGGCTGCCTCCATGCAATCCCGCTCGATCGCGCCGCCGGTAAAGATACCGGCATAGTTGGCATGATCGGAGGGCACGGTGCCGCAGGCCATGTAAGTTGTCAGTGACGCCGCATTCAGACTTTCGACGAAACGGCGGATCGGCGCCTCCAATTCTTGCCGCGCCGCTTGCAGACCGACCACCACCGCCGGCGACCTGCTACGCGCCAACAAATGTTGGGCTTCGGCCAGGTCGTCCGGGAGGTACTGTACCGCCGGCCCGGCTGTGCAATCTCCATCCGTTAGCACCGCTGGGCGGCGCAGTTCCTCGCCGGTTGCAAACATCATGGCCGGCGCACGACGGCCGCCAACAATGCTTGAGAGCCATGCGTCGACGGCGTCGGCCGCGGCCGGCAGAACATCGTGCTGCCCACGCGGCAGCAACGGCGCGACAAAAGCGCGTTGGTCGAAGACCTGATGGCTGACATAGTCCAACTCGCCAGGCCCAAACGTTTCGCCGAGCACCAGGACCGGCATGCGGTCGAGCGACGCCGAGGCCAAGCCATTTGCGGCTGACGCCAGCCCGGGCCCTTTGGTCATGAAAGCGATCCCCGGCGCATTGCCGAGTACGCCCGAAACCCCGGCCATGATGACGGCGGCGTCCTCCCGCGCCGTCAATACCGGATCCAGGCCTTGGTTTTTAGCGGCGGCGATTACGTCCAAGCTGGTACCGCCGCCGGGCACGCCAAACAAGCGTCGGGTGCCGTGGTCCCGGCATCGGCGCAGCATCCAATCAACGAAGGCGATATGTTCGGTCATGCCCTGATCACCGCCGTGTCAGAATCAAGTTCAAAGCGCGGTCGACGCGCAGGTCGAATTCCGGCGTCAGCACCGTTGTGGATTCGTCCTCCTCGATAATCGCCGGGCCCGAAATAACATTGCCGGCGCCGAGCTGCGCCCGTCGATAGACCGGCACCTCCCGAAATCCGCCGCCGAACCAAGCCGCCGCGTCGGCCGGTTGGGCGAGCTTCCGCCGCGCACTCCGCCGCGCGTCCGATCAAGGTATCGCCCAAAGTCGAGCGCGCGCCTTCAACCGCCAGCCGCCAAGAAAGAATCTCGACCGGCATGTCTTCGCTACGGCCATAGCGCCGGCGATAGGCGGCCGTGAATGCGTCCTGCAGGCTCTCGCCATCGCCGGAGGACAGGTGATGCTGCTCGACCGGCGTTTCGATCTCATAACCCTGACCGACATAACGCATCATCGCGCTTAGGCAACGCGCGGCACTATCGACGTCGACGCCCGCCGCGGCGATCAGCGCCGACGCTTCGCGGTCCATGTCAGCGACCAACGCCGCAGCATGGGTAAAGTCTAACCCCGCCAGGGTCGTCGGCGCGGCGCGCGCGATCTCAAACGAAATCGCGGACGCGAGCATGCCGATGGCCGAAGCGACACCCGCACCGGCGGGACAGACCAGGCGGTGGATGTTCATCTGCTCGGCCATGGCGCAGGCATGGACAGGGCCGGCGCCGCCGATCGGTAGTAGGGCGAACCGCGTAACATCTAGTGCCCTTTCGATGGCATGGATGGTGGCTGCCTGTGCCATATTGGCGACGACAGTGCCGAGTACGCCAGCGGCGGCGGCGTGAACGTCTATGCCGAGTGGTTGGGCCAGATGAGCCTTGATGGCCTGTTCCGCTGCAGCGCGGTCGAGGCGCATGCGCCCGCCGAGGAAAGAGTCCGCATCTAAATAACCCAGGACCAGGTCGCAATCGGTCACCGTCGGATAGGTGTTGCCACCGCCATAGCAGACCGGACCGGGATCGGCACCGGCGCTGTCGGGCCCGACCTGAAGCAGACCACGTTTGTCGATGCGGGCGATGCTGCCGCCGCCGGCGCCGATCTCGATCATGTCGATGGCGGGGATTTGCAGCGGCAAACCGCTACCTTCGGCGAAGCGGGTTTCACGGGCAACTTCGAACCGGCCCGTCCGCTCCGGCTTTCCGCTCGGGATCAAGCAGGCCTTCGCCGTGGTACCGCCCATATCGAAGCAGAGAATATCGTCGACTTCCGCCAGTGATCCAAACAAGCGCGCCGCCTCGGCGCCGGCCGCCGGACCGGATTGGACCAAACGAATGGGATATTTGGTTGCGGCCGCCGCGCCGACGCAGCGTCCGTCGGACAGCACCAGCAGTAAATCTCGTCGATAACCCATATTTGCCAGCGCCGCGACGAGGCGGTCGACATAGCCGCGGAAAATCGGATGGACATAGGCGTTGGCAACGGTCGTCGAGCTGCGCTCATACTCCCCCAGTTCCGGACTGACGTCGGCGGACAAGGACAGCGCAACATCGGGCAGTCGACTTTGTACGATTTTGGCTACCGCCTTTTCGTGGGCCGGGTTGGCGTACGCATGAAGCAGACAGATCGCGACGGAATCGACGTCCGCTTTTTGTAGATCCTCAACTGCCGCACAGACGCTATCCGCATCAAGCGGCGCGATCACTTCACCGTCGGCTGCGATACGTTCTTCGACTTCCAAACGCCGCGCTCTCGGGACCAAGGGTTGCGGCATCTCGATGTCGAGGTCGAACAGATCGTAGCGCCATTCCCGACCGATCTCGAGAACGTCGCGGAAGCCAGACGTGGTGATCAAGCCGGTTGCCACGCCCTTACGCTCGATCAGGGCATTCGCGACCAGCGTGGTGCCATGGATCACTGCCGACAAATCGGTGGCCGCGATGCCGGCCGTCGCCAATATCCGTTCGATCCCCGTTATCACGCCGGCTGAGGGATCGTCGGGCGTTGTCAGTATTTTATCCAGGAGCAGACGGTCGCTTCTGCTTTCCCAAAGCACCACGTCCGTGAAGGTGCCACCGATATCGACGCCAAGGCGCCAATCGTGATCCAAGTCGTGCGCGTCACTCACCCGACCGCTCCCGCTTGGGCGTACCGGCCAAGCCGGAATCCCGATCCGCCGCGATCAGATCCGGGTCCCGCTGTTCCGGTGGGAATAAGCCGCCCCCGCCCGGCGTTTGGAATGTTACCTCGTCGCCGGGTTGCAGCTCTGTCCGGGATTTGGCGGCGATCGGATGACCGTTCAACAGATCCCGCCCCACGCTACCCGGACCGCCACCAAGCAGACCGCGCGGCGGGTAAACGACCCGCTCGTGCCGAATTGTCATGGTCACCGGGTAGGACGACAAACTGCGGAAGCTGATCCGCTGGGCGTTGCCGCCGCGGAACTTTCCGATCCCGCCGGTATCGGGCACGAAGGCCTTCTCCAAGGCCAAAAGCGGCGCCTGGTGCTCGAAGGCTTCGATCGGCTGGTTCGCGACATTGCTGGGGAAGCTGAGACAGCCCGGTCCATCGCCATTGGGCCGGGCCCCATGGCCGCCATTCATGAAAAACATCTTCACGAAGTTGCCCTGGCCGGACGGACGTTGACCGCTGAAATAGACGTTCCAGAGCGGCGATCCGGATTCCGCCGGCACCCGCTCATGCAGCACCGGCGCCAGGGCCCCGAAAATCGCCGGCGGCACATAATGCCCTGACAAATGCCGGCCCCAAACCGGCGCCGGCACGCGGGCATTGAGCAGACACCCCTCCGGCGCGCTTACCGACACCGGGGCCAAGGTGCCGGCATTGTTCGGCGCGCCAGGGTCGAGCAAGCATTTAACGGCGTATCTGGCATAGGCCTGCGTATAGTTGAGCACGCTGTTGATCGGCCAGGGTACTTGTTCGGAAGTTCCGGCGAAGTCGATGGAGAGCGCGTCGCCATCAACCCGAACGGCGCATTCGATATGCAACGGTTCGTCAACGCCGTCGATGTCGAATCCATCCTCATAAACACCGTCCGGCAGCTCCCCAATGGCGTCACGCATGCTGACTTCGGAACGCCAAATGATCTGGTCCGCGACGGCCTCGAGATCGTCGATCCCCTCCTCTTCCAAAAGTCTACTCAACAAGCGTTCGCAATCCCGGTAAGCGGCGAATTGCGCCCGGATGTCGCCCAGGGTTTCGTCTGGCTGCCGGAGATTTTCTTCCAGGAACGCCAACACCGCCGCGTTCTCCTCGCCCGCCTCAACGATCTTGCAGATCGGAATAGTCAAACCTTCCTCATAACGATCCCGGGCGCTTGGCGACGGCGCCCCGCCAATGTCGACGCTATGGGCGGTGCTGCCGGCAAAGGCGATCAACCGGCCGGCGCGGAAAATCGGTTTGATCATCGAGATATCATTGAGATGACCGGTACCGATCCAGGGATCGTTGGTGATGATCGTGTCGCCGGGCCGCAACCGCTCCAGCGGAAACTTCGCCAAAACCGCGTTCAATGTGGTGGGTAGCGTGCCCATGAAACTGGGGATACTGCGCTTCGATTGGGTCAGCTGGCGGCCGCGATGGTCGAACAGGCTGAAGGCCATGTCATAGTTGTCGCGCACCACCACGGAGAAGGCGGCGCGCACGAATGTTTCGGCGACCTGATCGACAATGCCATCAAGGCGCCGCCAGATCAGCCCTAGACGGACCGGATCGAGATCCCGCGCCGCCATTTGTTAGCCTGCCGCGTCCGCGTTTCGCCACACCGCTGTCAGCCAGTCGCGGTACCGATCGCTACGCCCACGCACCAAATCATCGTAAGCACCTTGTAGACGGCGGGTGACTTCGCCGGGCACGCCCGCACCGACAGGTTTCCGGTCGACGGACAGGACCGGCGTGATTTCCTGCCCCGTACCGCAGTAGAACATCTCATCGGTGAGATAGAGTTCCGTGCGCCCGATGCGCCGGGTTTCGGTTTCGATCCCCATATCCCGCGCCAACGTCAGCAAGGTGTCGCGAGTAATGCTCTCGAGGATGCCGTCGGTGAGCGACGGCGTCATCAGCAGGTTTCCGCGGCGCATGAAGATACAGCCCCCCGGTCCTTCGGCGACGCTGCCGTCATGGTTCAGAATAATGGCGGAATCATAACCGGCGTTTCGGGCCTCCAACCCGGCAAGGCGGCTGTTTAGATAGTTGCCTGTCGCCTTAATCCGCGGTGGGCTGGCATCGTCCGGATTTCGCCGCCAACTGGCGACCATGAAATGCTTACCGGTCTCGAATGCGTCGATGCGCGGGCGGGCGCGGCAAACCACCGAACTGCCGACCGGTTCCGTGGCGGTCATATTGCCCCAATCGTCCACATAGGCCTGTAGACGGATATAGCAATCTTCGCGCATATCATTGGCGCGGGCGATCTCCAGAATTTGTTCGGCAAAAACTTCGTTGGCCGCCGGTGCCGATAGCTCGACTAAGCGCATACCGAACTGCATTCGGTCGAGATGATCGGTAAGGCGAAAAATATAGAGTTCCTCTTCCGCCGCGTTCCAATAACCGCGCAAGCCTTCGAAGACCGCGACGGCGAAAGTCAGGCCCGGCGCCATAATCGAAATCTTAGCTTCCCCGAACGGCGTGACCTCACCGTTTAACATCGCGAACTCGGGCCGTTTTTCGTTTGTTCCCTCGATATTCGTCATACGCCATCCTGTCGTTCCGGGTTGCCGCCGAATCCAGCCTGAACAGCACCGGCACAAGCGTCAACCCGGAAACGGTCGGCGGCGCCGCAGAAAAGGATTTTGGCTAAAGGCGATCGCCAATCAAATCCCGGATATGTCCGGGCGGCGGCGGTGGGAGGGCGATATCGAAGTGCCGCTTGACGATGTCGGCGATCAATTCAAAACAAGCGCCGTAGCGGACTACCTCCAAACTCTCCAAATCCAGCAATGTCGACGAGGCACGATACAGGTGGTACGGGCGAAGGCCATGGTCGATGACGATGTCGGCAATATCGATCAACTCCGGTTCGATATCCTGCACGCGGAACTTCGTTCCCGAAAGCGACACGTTGGCCGAAGACCCGAACAACGGATGCGCCGCCTCCCGGCTCAACCGGCAAAGTTCTCCGTGGAATGGTCCGGCATTGAGCAACATAAGGACCGTGCCGGATTTGCTGGATCCGGCCAGCGCCTCGTCGTCCATGTTCTTTAAAATCCGATGCTGCATATCGGCGGGTCCGATGGCGCCGAGCGGCAAGTCGTAGTCCTCGCAAATCACCCGCGCGACTTCCCAACCGCGGTCGCTTAGCCGGTGCAACTCCCGATGCAACGCCATGTCGCCCAACATCGCGTTCAACTTGCTGGGCGCGCGTTGCTTGGTATCGAAGATCTTCTTCAAGGCCGCGGCCGAACCGCCGATCGCGGAGTAGCCGACATTCATCGGCAAGATCGCGATGCCCCCTGCCCGTAGCACGTCGAAGGCGCGGGCCGCATCGCCCTTAATGTCCGAGTTCGCCAATGACCTCTCCCTTACCTAAGTTGGTCCAACAATTCGCGAGAATAGGGACGAAGGGGTTTGCCGGTTCTGACCCTTTGCACAAGATCTTTGTTGGCGATGAAGTCGCGGCCGAAGGAGATGAGATCGATACCGCCCGCGTCGATCTCCGCCGCTGCCTCGTCCGGCGTGTAGCCGCCATTCCCGATCAAGGTGCCGCCATAGTACTGTCGAAGAAACTCGCTCGCTCGACCCTTCAAGTACTCGTAGGGCTTAAAGTCGTCGATGATCCCCACATGCAGATAGGCCAAACGCATCCCGTTCAATTTGCGGATCAGATACCGATAGGCGTCATTGTCCTTCTCGGTATAGGTCATCAGCCCGAAATAAGCGGCGGGCGACAAACGCAAACCCACCCGCTCCTCACCGACCACATTGGCGACCGCTTCGACGACTTCCAGGACAAACCGCGCCCGTTTGGATGGACTGCCGCCATAGCGGTCCGTTCGATTATTGGTGCATTGCCGCAGAAATTGATCGGGCAGGTAACCGTTGGCGCCGTGTATTTCGACGCCGTCAAATCCAGCCGCCTTGGCGTTCGCGGCAGCGCAGGCAAAATCCTCGACGATGTTGGTGATTTCCTCCAGCTCAAGCGCGCGCGGCCAGACATGATACAAGGTGACGCCTTGGGTTTGGTGCATTTTCCCCCGGGTCGGCACCCGGCTCGGCGCCATGGGCGAAACGCCGGTATAGTGCGGATGGGCCAAACGGCCGACATGCCAGATTTGGCAGAAGATCCGCCCGGCCTTGTTACGCACCGCGTCCGTAACACGCCGCCACGCCGCGATCTGGCGATCGGACCAGATGCCCGGCGTATCGAGGTAACCCTGACAGTTGCCGTTGATCAATGTCGCTTCGGTGACCAGCAATCCCGCATCCGCGCGGGAGGAATAATAGGCGACCGCCCCCTTGGTGGTCGCCAGCTCGCTTGTCGCGCAGTTTCGCGTACAGGGTGCCAGGACAATTCGGTTGGGCAGCGTAAGCTCGCGGTTCAATGCGTAAGCTTCGAACAACGGCGCCACGGCGGCAGGCGGCTTCTCCGCTTTCCTAACGGCCGCCATCTCAATTGTCTAAAAGTTCGCGACGCCGCGCCCGCGTCGCCGCTTCGTCGACCGAACCGCCGGACATCACGACGCCATAGTCGCGCGCCGCGTCCTCCTCACTCAGCAAGCCGTCGCGCACATCGGCCTGGACTTTGGCCGGATCGCGCTCGCAGGGGGAGCCGAGACCGGCACCCGATATCCCGACAATCTCCAGACTATCGCCTGGATAGAGATCGAACGCGGAAACCTTGGCCGGCAACTCCGCCGCTTCATCCGACCCGGCCGGCCGGTGCAGCATGCGGCCGGGCTTGCCATTGGCACCGCCACGCAAACCGCGGGGCGGGTCGCCGGCACGGTGATCGCCAGTGGAACCGATCGACGTCTTTTCCAGAAACCGCCACCGTTTTACCGCGCCCAGTCCGCCGCGCCAGCGACCTGGCGCCGGCGCCTCGTCGCGCAGCTCGTAACGTTCGCAGACCACTGGCGCGCTCAACTCCATTTCCTCGATCGGATTGTTTCGCGTGTTGGCCATCAGGTTGTCGATGGCGTCGATGCCGTCTTTGCCCCAACGCGCGCCGTAGGAACCTTCGTTCACCTCGATCAACACCCAATACTTCTCTTCGCCGTTGTCGCCGTCCGCCTCCATACCGGCATAGGCAATGGCCGAAACGCTGGCCGAGTTGCCGGCCGTGACCTGCTCGGGCAAGGCCTCGCTGAACGCTTGCAATACTTGATCCGGGATGCGGTTGACCTGCGCGAAGCGGGCTTCGCAACCGCGCGGAAAGGTCGGATTGTAGATGTTGCCTTCAGGCGCATAGACCTTCACCGGGCGGAAGATACCGTCGTTCTGCGGTACGTCGCCGCCTTCCAGACTTTCGTCCAGCAAAAGGGTTCGGATGGCGAAGTTGACCGTTGGCAACACGCTCCCTTCATAGGGGCAGTTGAATCCGGTCTCCACTTCGTCCGACGACCCGGTCAGGTCGACAATGATATCCTCACCATCGACGATAACCCGTGTCGCAATTGGCAGAGGTACACCGAAATTCTTTCCGTCATCTTCCAAGACACCGTCCGGCGCCTGATAAACCCCGTCTGGGATTGCCGCGATGCGGCGACGCATGCGCAGTTCGGCATAGTCGAGCCAACCGTCGCAAGCCGTCATCACCTTATCCAGGCCATAGCGGTTTAGAAGATCGACGAAGCGGTCGACACCCAGCCGGCAACAGGCGATCATGGCCTCCACATCGCCGGCATTGGCTTCCGGCGTGCGGACATTGTCCATGATATGCTCCCACAAGGCGTCGTTGCGCCGACCGCCCTCATAGATCTTGGCGGCATTGATCAGATATCCCTCCGCAAACACGTCGGGCACGTCGACGGAAAAGCCGGGATGGGCCGCGCCGATATCGACCATGTGACCGGTGCAGCCGGCGAACCCGACATGGATGTCGCCGAAGAAGATCGGGATCAGAATGCCGTAATCGGGCGAATGGGAGGCACCGAAATACGGGTGATTGTGGAGAATGATATCGCCGGGCCGATAGTCGCCGGCGAGCTTCTTTTCGATACCCCGCAAGTAGGCCGGCAGCGAACCGCAATGCATCGGCGTCGAGTCGCTTTCGCAAAGTTGCCGGCCGAAGCGGTCGAGAATACCGGCGCCTATATCCTGCGATTCCCGCATGATCGAGGAATAGGCCATGCGGAACAATAGTTGCGCCATTTCCGACGCAATGGTCTTCATGGCGCCGCCGATCACCTGCATGAGAACCGGATCGACATCCACCGTTTCCCAAAAGGGTTCGAATGGTCCGACCGGCGCGGTACTGATGGCTTTTTCCCGCAACTCATCGATGTTCAAAAGCTGGGTTTCGGTTTTCGCGTCCATCTTTAAGGTCCCCCTAACCGGCGCGCAGTCGTAGGATCAGATTGCCGCTCTGATCATTACACACTCGATAGTCGGGCGGTACGACCACTGTCGTATCCGCTTGTTCAATGATCAGAGGACCGTCCAACCGCTCCCCGATTTTCAAAGCCCCGCGGTTAAGCGCCGGCGTTTGGTATCTGTCCCAACCATCGTCCTTGGCGAAAACACAGCTTGTCTCCGCAATGACGCGATCGCCTTGTACGGCTTCAGCGTCACCGCTTTGCCCACCACGGTCGACAGGTCCGATGCAGGTCATGCGCAGGTTGACCAATTGCACCTTGTTGTCCTCGAAGCGGCGAAGATATTGCCGTTCATGCGCTCTATGAAACGCTTCGACCACTTGATCTTTCCAGTCGGCCGCGTCCGTTTCCGCCGGAACGTCGACCAGCAGCTCGTAGCCCTGACCGGCATACCGGCAATCGGCCTGATACCTGTAGCGAATGTCGTCGTCAGAGAAGCCGTCGTCCAAAAGTTCGCGCCGGCCTTCCTGTTGCATGCTTTGGAATTTTTCCGACGCAAGACCTGGATCGAGCTGATCCATTTCCGACCAGCAACTCACCATGTATTCGTATTTGATGTCGGTCGACAGCAACCCGGCCGCGGCGCCGACGCCGGGACTGCGCGGGATCACGACTTTGGCAATCTTCAGCTCACGGGCGATTTCCGCGGTAAAGGCCGCCCCCGCACCGCCGAATGCGATCAGGGCAAACTCCCGCGGATCATAGCCTCTGGAAATACTGCCGAGCCTGATGGCGTCGATCATGTTCCTGCAGACGATCCGGTAAATCCCCAACGCCGCCTCTTCCACGCTTAACCCGAGCGGCTCGGCAATCTTCTCCTCGACGGCGCGGCGAGCAAGCGCCGGATCCACGTCGATACCGGACGTTTCCAAGGTCTCCGCGCGAAGCCAACCGAGGCAGACCATGGCATCGGTGACCGTCGGCTCCTCCCCGCCTTTGCCATAGCAGGCGGGCCCTGGTGTCGCGCCGGCACTGCGCGGTCCGACTTGGAACAAGCCGCCCTCGCCGACATAAGCGATGGAGCCGCCGCCGGCACCAATCGTCGATAAATCGACCATCGGCGTCATGGCGTCATAGTCGCCGATCTGCGTGTCCAATACATGCTTCATCTGCATGCGGCCATCGGGCGCCACCCCGACGTCGGCCGACGTACCGCCCACATCCAGGGTGATGACGCTCGGATGGCCGATTTCCCGGCCGACATCGATCCCCTTGATCAACGCCCCCACCGGTCCTGACATCATCAACGAAACCGGTTTTTGCTTCGCGATGCGGCTCCCGATCAAACCGCCGGCCGAGGTCATCAATCTCAAGTCCGACGCGATCTTCAGATCGCCCAACGCGGCACTGAAGCGATCCGTGTAATTGGCCGTGGCGGGCCCGACATAGGCGTTGAGGGCCGTCGTCGAAAATCGCTCATATTCGCGGTGCAGGGCGCAAACGTCATGGCTGAGACTCACATAAACGTCCGGACAGATTTCCGCCGCCAACGTCCGAATGCGCAACTCATGGGTCGGATTGAGAAAGGAAAACAACAGGCAGACAGCAATCGCCTCCACCCCTTCGCCGGCGAGTAGGGACAAGGCGGCGCGGACGTCGTCTTCATCCAACGGGGTTTCGATCCGGCCGTCCGGCGCACGGACCCGCTCCTTCACCGTCAGACGCAGATAGCGTGGAATGATCGGTTGATCCTGACGCGGCACGTCTTGATAGTTGGAGAAGTTCAGCGGACGTTTTTTGCGACCGATATGGAGGATGTCGCGGAACCCCTCCGTCGTGATCAAACCGACTTTCGCGCCGTTCTTCTGAAGGATGATGTTGGTGGCGATGGTCGTGCCGTGCAGAACCCGATGGATGTCCGATGTCGCGATGCCCGCCAGCTTCGACACCGCCTCAATCCCCGCAACCGCGGCAAGAGACGGGTCCGCCGGCGTCGACGGTTGCTTGTGGATGATCGTTTCCCCGGATTCGGTATCCTGCAACACGAAGTCGGTAAAGGTGCCGCCTATGTCGATGCCAATCTGATGCACGTTTCCAACGCCGTTTTGTTCGAAAATTCGTTGATACCATTTTGGTATACAATTTATAACTGTTTCAAGAATATTATTTCGGAAATTCACTAATTTCCTAATTTTGGTATACCAAAACAGAATCCATTCAAGACATTCAACACGTTTTCAGACGCTTCAAAACGGCATTTCGCCCGGCCAGGATATGATTTCGCATCGCCACGTCGGCCCATTCCTCATCCTTCGACGCGATCGCTTCGAAGATTTCCGCGTGCTGTCGGGCGCTCCGTTCGAAATTTTCCGGCTCATAGTTTTTGAACGCTTCCAACAGCACGGGAATCGATATCGTACTGCGGACAAGGGCCAACAGCTGTCGATTGCCGGTAGCCTGGCCCAGGATTTCGTGAAATTGTTTGTCCGCCTCCAGGAACCGGGCCTGAAAGTCCGGCGGACGCTTGTCGACCGCGTTGCGCAAGGTGTCCAGACTGGCGTGCAGCAGATCGAGATTTCGCTGTGAGATTTTCCGTGCGGCGAGCCGAGCGCATCGGCTTTCGAGCGCTGCGCCGACATCAAAGACTTCCAACACTTCAACGATGTCGATCTTCTCCACGAAGACGCCGCGGTTATGTTCGGCGCGGACCAAACCTTCCAGACTGAGTTTCTGCAACGCCTCGCGAACCGGCGTACGGCTGACCCCGGTCAATTCGCTGAGGTTGCGTTCCCTGAGCTGACTGCCGGGAGGGAACCGCCCGGAAATAATATGCTCCCGAATTTCACGGTATGCGCGGTCCTGGGCTGACAGTTTTCCCGACATTGGTACCTCGGTTTCGCCTTTGGCATACCAAACCTATTTCCATGCGGCAGCGATGACAATGCGATTAGAGCGAAACGTCAAATCTTGTCGCTCGGACGGGTTACAGCTGGTGAAGCCTAATCAAGTTGGTATACAAAATGCCGAGATTGAGGAAATCAGAAATTGAGGATCATATGGCTGCGGTGACCGAAAGCGTCGTCGAGTTCATCTCGGACGCCATCGAAATCGACTTGCCGGCCGGCGTCGACGAAATCGTGGCCGTCGGTTTTTGCGACACCATCGGCGTCACCTTGGCCGCCTTGGATGAGCCGGTTTGCCAGGTCGCGAGCGAAGCGGTACGCCGGCAGGGCGGGCAAGCCCAATCGCGTATCAATCTTGGCGCGGACCGAACCACAAGCGAGTATGCGGCCTTGATCGGCGCCGCGACCGCCCATGCGTTGGACTATGACGACTATGCCTTCTCCAACCATGTCAGCGCCGTGATGGTGCCGGCAATCTTGGCCGAGGCGGAACTGACTGGAGCCAGCGGGGCCGACATGGTCCGCGCTTATGTCACCGGCTACGAAGTATGGCGCGACATCATGCATCGCGAACCGGACGACATCTATGCCAGAGGTTGGCATCCGACCGCGGTATTCGGTGCGTTCGGCGTGGTGGCGGCCGCGTCGGTACTGAACAAACTCGGCAAGGACGAAATCCGCAACGCCATCGGATTGGCTGTCGCCAATAGCGGCGGCGTTATGGCCAATTTCGGTACCATGGGTAAGCCCTATCAAGGTGGCCGTGCCGCGCAGGCCGGCTTGACATCGGTTCATCTGGCGATGGCCGGCATGGACGCCGGACCCGATGCGCTGGACGCAGAAAACGGTTTGTTGTTGGGCCTATCGCCCGAACGCCGGGCTGACGTCACGACACCCGCCGATCTCGGCCGAGATTGGGGCATTATGAAGGAACGTTTGAACATCAAACGCTACCCGACCGTGGGCGCGTCGCAACGGATCGCGGATTGCGCCTGCGAACTGCATCACCATCCGGCGCTCAACCTGAGCCAGATCGTCAAAATCAGACCCTATGTCAGCGAGAAGCATATTCGCGTCATGCCGATCCATCGACCGCAGACCGGATTGGAAGCCAAATTCAGTATCGAATTGGTTGCCGTCGCCGGCATGCTAAATGGCGCCGTCGGCTTTCACGAGTTGAGCGACGACTTCGTCGGACGCGCTGACGTACAGGAACTGATCAGGAAAGTGGAACCGGACATCGGCCCTGACGACGACCCGGTTTATGCCGCCGGCACCCGCGCCGATATCCTACACGTGGATCTAATCGATGGCAGGACGATCTCCAGCAACGAAGTCGCCCGATGGCGAGGACATGCCGAGAACCCGATGAGCTTGGACGAGTTGAAAGCCAAATTCATGGACTGCGCCACACAGACCTTGAACGAGGCACAGGCCGAACAGTATTTTCAGGTTTTTTCGGCGATCGGCGAACTCTCCTCAACCGACGACATCCCCATTCTGATGCGTTGACGCGTCGACGCGACCGGTCCTCTAATCTTCGATCATGATCGCCGCAGCCACGGTCCGCGCCGTCGCGAGTAGTTCGCCGTCTCTCAGACGGGGCGCCGTCAGCTGCACGCCGACCGGCAAACCGTTGGGGCCACGATCGCTTGGGATATTCACGCAAGGGCAATGCAACGCCGTCCACATCCGATTGAAAATCGCGTCTCCGTTATTGTGCAGCCCCTCCGGTGCTTCGCCGGGAACGGACGGGGTTAGGAACGCATCATAGCCGACCGCCGCGGCTTCGAAATCCAGCCGGCAAATCGCCATCCGATCGTAGGCCTCCACGATTTCCGCCCGGCTGCGCCCTTTGGCATTTTCCACTTCCTCATGAAACGCTGGATGCAAGATTTCTCCTTGGCTCAGATATTCGGCGCGATAAGCTCCCCGCCCCTCCCAATGCATGATACGGTCCTGCATTTCGTTTAGATGGGCAAAGCTTTCCGGGAACGGCACATCCGCGACCGTGGCACCGGCAGCTTCCAGCTTTGCACGCGCCCGCTCCAGCGCCGCCACGGTTTCCTCTTGCGCTTCATCCCAATGCTGGGTCGGGAAGTAGCCGATGCGAAGATCGTCGACCGGCTTCGCATCGAATGACCGGTCGACCACGCCGAAGGCATCGGCGGCAAGGCAAAGATCTTCGACGCTCCGGGCGATGAAGCCGATCGTATCCAAGGATTGCGCATAGACTTTGATGCCTTCCGTGCTGATCAGACCGTAACTCGGCTTCAACCCAAAGGCGCCATTGAAGGAAGCGGGGCGGATCAGTGAGCCGCCGGTCTGGGTTCCCAATGCCAAAGGCACCATCTTGTCGGCGACGGCAGCGCCGGAACCGCTGGAAGAGCCGCCGGGCGTATGAGCGAGATTATGCGGATTGCCCGTCGGTGGGTTCTGTCCGAGCGATGCGAATTCGACGGTCGCGACTTTGCCGAGAATGACCGCGCCCTGCGCCCGCAAAATACTGACGCAGGCGGCATCACGGGCCGGCCGATGTCCTTGATAGAGCGGCGAGTTATACTCCGTCGGCATGTCGGCGGTATCGATCATGTCCTTGATACCGACCGGCACGCCATGCAGAGGGCCGCGCGCGGGGCTAGCGTCTCGCGACCTAGCTTGCTCCAGGGCCAAATCTTCGTCTACGAAAGCCCAGGCCTTCACAAGATCGTCCCGCGTCGCGATACGATCCAAGCAAGAACGGACCAATGCCTCGCTGGTAAGCTTACCCTTCGCAATTTTTCTTGCTGCCTGCGAGGCCGATAACTCGAATGGCTCGGTCATATCCGTAACTCCATTAACCCTCGCCCACTAGGCGTCCGCCTACGCGGCGGAGTTTGCTAACCTGAAGAGGTTGCCGCGAATTCCACGACGACACCGCCAGCCAATTGGGCCGGCACCCAAACAGTGTCATCTTCGCGCTGAATATCAACCCCGGCTTCTTTGAAATATCCGCGCGTTGATTCGAGATCTTCGCAACGCACATGAAATGCCGCCGCGAAGGGTAGCCGCGGCACGACTGTGTCGGGATATCGTTGAGCCAGTGCCGACGGGGTCAAGAAGGTTACCACGCCGCCGTTCGGTAATGTCAGACCGAAATCGTCCTCTCCGTTCAGCGGCGCACCACCGACAAGATCCGCGAGTTCGGCAGCTGACTGCGCCGGGTCCGCGACACACAAGGTTATACCGGTCAACTGCCGGGCACCATTGGCATGGCGGTTCAATTTGCTGTCGAACACCATCTCCGGCGTCACATGTTCGACATAGCAGAAAAAAGCATCCGGCGCGACCTTCTCGGGCAGGCGAAACCATTTGAACTGCGCCAGTCCCTCGGCGGTCGGATATTGTACGGCGCGACCGGCCTGACCGACCGGATCGACGGTAATACCTTTCTCCTTCAGCATGAGATTGTCACGGTCCGCATCGTCGGTGCGGAAGACGACGATATGAAAACCGAAATAGCGCGCGATCGCATCCCTTAGGTGATGGGTCGATAGATCGCCATGGACCGCTGTCAATTCGACATAAGTATCAGCAAAAACTAAATGGCTGTTGCTCTGGCCCAACGGCCGCGGCGTTCCGTCCGGCTCAACGCCAACCAATTCGCATCGGGGCGCCACGTGAAATCCCAACCGGCGATAGTCGTTTTCCAGCGCCGCCAGATCGCGGGCGACAATGCCGATATGATCCAAATTCAAGGCCATATTAATCCTCGCAAGTCACGCAACAGATGGTATACCAAAATTCTCAACCGCCGGACACCAATTCGATTACCAATTCGAGTTGGCATTGTTTGAATTCTCTCTCTTAGAAGAAATTCGATCTACAGCGAAGCGAGTGCGAGAAATTTACCTTTTAAAACAGATATTTATCCCCGCTATATGTCATTGATGGATATTCTCGGATCTACGATTTGACATCGTGACAATTTTTTGGAGATGTAGACATTACTTAACTCATGAATTATTGTATACCATACTAGAGACTGCGGCGGTTTCAGAGCTGTTTTGGGCGCGGTTGCGTCCGTCCCCTGCATATGTCGTCCGTGCCGACCTGTCCCGCGCGGTTCTTTATGGAAACAACGCGATCGAAGCTTTCAAGCTTGGCTATCGATGGGAGGATTAAGCATCATGCTCACTGGCATTAAGCGGTTGACCTTGGCCGCTGGATTCTTGGTCATGTCGACCACGACCGTTTCAGCAGCGGATTTCAGCTGGAAAATGGCGACTATCGCGCCGGAGAACAGCGCGGTCTTCAAGCTGTATGCGAAGTATTTCACCGACAAGGTCCGTCTGTGGTCCAACGGCCGGCTGGACATCAAACCGTTCGGCGCCGGTGTCTTGGCCCATCCCTTTAAGCTTTACGACGCGGTGAGTGACGGCCAAGTCGACATCGCCTGGAGCTATCCGGGCTTCATGGTCAACGCGGACCCGACCAATGCGATCTTCGCTGGGTTTCCCGGCGGCATGGCGCCTGAGACCTATATGCATTGGGCCTATCAGGGTGGCGGCGAAAAAATGTGGTCGGACTATCGGCGCAGCAAAATGGGCTTGATGTCGCTGTATATGGGGCAAGGAACGACCGAGATTTTCGCGCATTCCCACAAACCGGTCCGAACCGCGGCGGATCTGAAAGGATACAAACATCGAACTACCGGTGCTTGGGCGGCGATCCTGAAGGACGAATTCGGCGGCGCGCCGACCGTAACCGCGTTCGGCGAAATCTTCGGCATGCTGCAGAAGAAGGCGCTAGACGGTGTCGAATATGGCGGCCCCGGCGCAAACCTGCCTTTGGGCTACTACAAAGTCGCGAAATACATCATTTTCCCCGGCGCGCACCAGCCGTCGTCCTCGACCGAAATCTTCATGAAGTCGGAGAAGTTCGACGCGTTGCCGGCGGATCTCCAGCAAATTATGCGGGACGCGGCCAAGGCAACCGTTCTGCATACCTGGCTCAATTTCGGCCACAACGACCAAGAGGCGATGGCCACCTTCCGCAGCTCCGGTAACGAACTCGTGCGGATGGATCCGGCGCTGGTGAAATCGATCAACGATGCCGGGCAGGCATGGATCGCCGCCAAAATCAAAGCCGAAGTCGGTAAAGGCAACGCGGACGCGGGGAAGATCTTGGAAAGCTACAACAACTACCAAACCACCTGGGCGAAGAACGCCTTCACTCGCGCGATCGACCGCGACTGATCCTGCGATTGGTTGCATCGCGCAACGACATCGGCGATTTCCGATACCGGCCGGCCACAACGCGCCGGCCGGTGTTTTGATCCAATTCGAGGCTCTCGGTAGGCGATGGGCAACGGAATCGAATGATTTTTCTCCTCAACGGCGTTGATCGCCTGTCCGCAATTGCGGCCGTCCTGGCGCGAATTCTCATCCTCGGCCTCGGATTGGCAATGTTCTATGAAGTCGTTGCCCGGTACGGCTTCAATGCCCCGACGATCTGGTCCCACGACGTTTCCTATATGCTGAATGGTGCGATTTTCATGTTGGGGGCCGGCTACACTCTGATGGTCAATCAACATGTCCGGATCGACTTCCTGTCCCGATTGATGCCGATCCGACTACAGCATTTGATTAACCTACTCGTCTTGGCCTGTTTGTTTTTACCGGCCATGTCTTGGGTCGCAATTCGAGCCTGCCGCGATGCATGGCAGGCATTTACCACCAACGAGGTCGAAGTGGTTAGCCCTTGGGCACCGCTGATTTGGCCCTTCGAAAGCGCGCTCGCACTGGGCTTGGTCGTCTTATGTCTGCAA
Source organism: Alphaproteobacteria bacterium (assembly GCA_965216645.1). Lineage (GTDB taxonomy): Bacteria > Pseudomonadota > Alphaproteobacteria > CBDCGJ01. The sequence continues at coordinate 73,127 of CBDCGJ010000050.1, forward strand.
GCGCTTGCGCAAGTCGTCCGGCACGGCATTGGCGTCAGGCATCCGGAATTGGTACCACGGCCCTCGCCGGACCCGCATGAGGAAATCGCGCAATGAGTGAGGGATTGATTGCCGCAAGTATGTTCCCGGCACTTTTTGCGCTGATCTTCCTCGGCATTCCCGTTTCCTTTTCCCTTGTATGCATCGCCTTCGCCTACGGCTGGTTTGTCTTCGACAGTGTCTTGGGCGGGGTTCTGTATGATCGGCTTTACGGCATCGCAACCGGGCAAGCCTTGGCGGCAGTCCCCCTTTTCGTTTTCATGGGCTCGATGCTGGAGCGGTCGTCCATTGCGGAAAAACTGTTCGATGCGACGCAACTTTGGCTCGGCCGCTTGCCGGGAGGCCTAGCGATCGCCACCATCGGCATGAGCGCGATCTTCGCCGCCTCGACCGGCATAATCGGCGCGGTGGAGGCGGTGGTCGGCATGATGGCGATCCCGGCCATGATGAAGTTGGGGTACAACAAGGGCATTATTTCTGGCACCATCTGCGCTGGCGGCTCGCTCGGAACGATCATCCCGCCCTCGATCGTCGTCATCATCTATGCGTCCATCGCGGAGATATCCATCGGCGAATTGTTCGCCGGCATCATCATCCCCGGCGGATTGATGGTGGTGCTTTTCATGGCCTATGTCGGGCTGCGTTGCGCCATCAACCCCTCGGACGGCCCGCCCGTACCAATCGAAACCGTGCGCATGCCCCTGGCCGAGAAGCTACGCATTACCCTGGTCGCGTTCTTGCCCGCCGTCGCGTTGGTGGCGTCCGTGCTGGGCGCGATCCTTGCCGGCATCGCCTCGCCGACCGAAGCGGCCGCGGTCGGCGCGATCGGTGCCACTGTGCTAAGCCTGTTATATCGGGAATTTTCCTGGTCCCTGTTGTGGCAAAGCCTGGAGAAGACCCTGACCGTAACCGCCATGGTCATGATGATCGTAGTCGGCGGGACGATGTTTTCCAGCGTGTTCCTGGTTTCCGGCGGCAACACATTGATTGGCGACATGGTCTCGACATTCAATCTGGGGACCGGCGGCATGGTCCTGCTGTTTCTCTTTATCGTCTTCCTGCTTGGCTTCGTTTTGGATTGGGTGACGGTCGTCTTGATATGCCTGCCGATTTTCCTGCCGACATTGAAAAGCGCCGGGATCGACCAGATTTGGTTTGCGGTTCTGGTTTGCGTTGTCATCCAGACCGCCTATTTGACGCCGCCAATGGCGCCGGCGATTTTCTATTTGCGCACAGTCGCACCGCCGGAAATCAGTTACCGGGATATGTATTTGGGCGTCATCCCCTTCGTCATCCTTGAAGGTCTCGTTCTCGCGCTTGTCGTCCTGTTTCCGGAAACGGCAACCTATTTGCCGAAGATCCTGATCGGTTTCGATTAGAGCGTTTTACGTTCTGATGGAATCGTTTGGGGATTCGTTTGTTGGTTTGAATGTGATTCGGTTTGGCAGTGAGTCGTTTGTTGAGAGGAACTGCCATGACCTAATACCAGTGCACCGCCGGCAGGATGCCGACCGCCATGGCGATGGCGCCGATCATCCAGTCCCGGTCGAAGCGAAGGAAGGCGCCGGTCCCAGACATAGCGGGCGGGACAGAACGGCATCCAGGTCGCGCTGAAGCCGATCACCGCGTAGCAGGCAAACGCCAGCATACCGCCGCTCAGGCCAGGATGTCGCGGAAGGTGTGGCGCGCCAGCTCCAGATTCTCCGCCACCATCCGCTTATAGGCGACCACCGCCGCCCGGTCGACGTCGTGCCATTCGTCCTCGGCGAAGTCGCGGCCGAAGATGTCGGAGAGCATATTGTTGAACTTGCCGGAGATATTGTTCTCCGGATCCTCGTGCTGCTCGTAATACTTGAACCGCTCCGCCGAGGTCAGCGCGCAAAGCAGCGGATGGATGCGGTAGGACACAACGGAGCGATACTGCTGCACCTGCTGGATGAAGCGGTCGAGCAGCACCGGCTGGCTCTTGATCTTGGCCGGGATGGTCAAGACCTTGTTCTCCGTCCACTGCGCCAGGGGGAAGGCGGAGATCAGAAAATCGCCGAAATGCCGCTCCGTCTCCCGACCGGTGCCGTAAGCCTCCAGATCCCGGCGATAGCGTGCGAACCAGAAATCCAGGCTGTCGAAGACATGTGCCATCTGCTCGGGCGCGCAGAACCGACGATACTGATTGGCATATTGCAGGCCGAACAAACCGACCCGCGCCCCGGCATGGTCGAGCAAGTCATGAAACTCCGGTCGCCGGATCGTCGCCGCGTTCAGACTGTTGCCGATGCCGATGATCAACAGGTCGATCGACTTGCTCAGATCCGCGGTCCATGGGACGACGGAAACGTGCTCGACCTCCACGTCCGGCGGCAGCAAGCCGTTTAAGACATGGTAGCCGAGCCGATCGCCGAAATTCGGATCGTTGTAATAGGAGATCACCGCCACGCGCTTCATACGATTGCCCTTGCGCCGAACCAACAACAGAGAGGGATGGTTTAACGGTTTCCCCGGCAACTGTCATCTGTACCTGTCGCCCTCATCGCCGTAAGGTGGAAGAAAAGGGAGGATGCAATGGTCAATCCGCGGCAGCGCTGGTTAGCCGAAACGAATTGGCTGGCCGACCATCTGGACGATTCGTCCGTGGTGGTGCTCGACGCCACCATTTTCATGCGGCGGCAGGACGATGGGCAGTGGCAGGCGGAGAGCGGTCGCGCCAACTACGATGAAGGCCATATTCCCGGCGCCCGCTTCGTCGACCTGCTCAATGACTGGCAGGACAAGACCGCGCCGTACCGCTATATGCTGCCGGCGCCCAACGACTTCGCCGCCGCCGCCGGCGCGCTCGGTATCGGCAACGACAGCCGCGTGGTGATCTACACCGCCGCCGTGCCCTGGTGGGCCACCCGACTGTGGTGGATGTTCCGAGCCATGGGCCACGACGACGTCGCGGTACTCAACGGCGGCCTCGGCAAATGGCGGTCGGAGGGGCGGCCGTTGACGACCGAGCCGCCACAGGTTTCCCCGGCCAGCTTCGAGGCGAAGCTGCGTCCCGACTTCGTCGCCGACAAGGCGCGGGTCCGCGCGGCCATCGAAGGCGACGCGGAGCAGGTGCTGAACGCTTTGTCGCAGCAGCTGCATACTGGCGAAAGCGATTTGGGATACAGCCGCCCCGGCCGCATCGCCGACAGCGACAATCTGTCCGCCATGGCCTTCATGGATCATCACAGCGGCACCTATCGGCCGACCGCCGAACTCGCGAATATCGCCGCCGATGTAGTGATGGACAAGGACAGCGCCCTGATTTGCTATTGCGGCGGCGGTATCGCCGCGACCATGACCGCCTTCGCCCTCGCTCTGACCGGGCACGAAAACGTCGCCGTCTATGACGGCAGCCTGGAGGAATGGTCCGCCGACCCGGCCATGCCCATGCAGACCGGCTGACGAATTGGCCTTGGCTCTTGCGCCTATAAATGTAAATTAGTACTTTATTACCAATTAAAAGATTTTCGGCCACCGTCATCCCGGCCGCGGCGGAACGGAGAGCCGGGATCGTCAAGGGCACGGCGCTTCGGACGATTCCGGATATCGCTGACGCGATTCCGGAATGACGACAAGGTGTTCGGCAATAGATTTGTTTAGACATGATGGGGAAACAGAGATGAGCAGCGATCCAGCCTTGTCGGCGATCGACATGTCGGGCGAGACACCGCGGGTCACGGTACCGCGGGACTACAACGCGGCCGTGGATTTCATCGAGCGGAATTTGAAGGCGGGTCGCGCCGGCAAGTTGGCGGTGATCGACGACAACGGTCAATACAGCTATGCCGAAGTCGCCGAGCGGGTGAATCGGGCCGGTAACGCTTTGAAATCTCTTGGCGTCGAACCGGAGCAGCGGGTCTTTCTCGCCCTGCTCGACAGTGTCGATTTTATCGCCCTCTTTTACGGCGCAATCAAAATCGGCGCCGTGCCGATCCCGGTCAACACCCTGCTGACCGCCGACGATTACGATTACATGTTGGCCGACAGCCGCGCCAAGGTGATGGCGGTTTCGACGGCGCTGTGGGGCCAATTCGAGAACATCGTCGACGACAAACCGGCTCTGGCCTCGATCATCCATGTCGGCCCCGACCCGTCGGGTCAGAGCCTGGCCGACCTGTTGGCGTCGGCCAGTCCGGATCTCGCGCCGGCGAGGACGACAGCCGACGATGCGGCTTTCTGGCTCTATTCCTCCGGCTCCACAGGCCGACCCAAGGGCGTGGTGCATCTGCAAGGCGACATGGCCCAAACCGCGGGCCTTTACGGCGTCGGCGTGCTGGGTATTCAGGAAGACGACGTGGTCTTCTCCGCCGCCAAACTGTTTTTCGCCTACGGTCTGGGCAACGGCCTCAGCTTCCCCTTCTATGTCGGCGCCACCGCCGTCTTGATGGCGGAGCGGCCGACGCCAGATGCGGTGATGAAGCGTCTGAACGACCACCAAGCCTCGATCTTCTACGGCGTGCCGACCCTCTACGGCGGCATTCTGGCCGACAACAGCATCGACAAGTCGCGCAGTTCCGACCGCTTGCGTGCCTGCGTCTCCGCCGGCGAAGCGCTGCCGGTCGATATTGCGCGGCGCTGGCAGGACCGCTTCGGCGTCGAGATCCTGGACGGCATCGGCTCGACGGAAATGCTGCATATCTTCCTGTCGAACCAGCCGGGCCGGGTCAAGTACGGCACCACCGGCGTTGCCGTTCCCGGTTACGAGCTACGCATCGTCGATGACGACGGCAACGATGTCGAGACGGGCGAGATGGGCGAACTGCTGGTCAACGGACCCAGCGCCGGCGCCTATTACTGGAACAAGCGCGAGAAGAGCCTGGGCACCTTCCAGGGGCCTTGGACCCGCACCGGCGACAAGTATCAACAGGACGAGGACGGCTTCTACGCCTATGCAGGGCGGAGCGACGACATGCTGAAGGTTAGCGGCATCTGGGTCTCTCCCTTCGAAGTGGAAAGCGCGTTGATGGAGCATGAGGACGTGCTGGAAGCCGCCGTCGTCGGGCAGGAGGACAAGGACAAGCTGGTCAAGCCGAAAGCCTATATCGTGCTGCGCGACGGGTCGGCCGGCGACGAGACCATGAGCGACGGTCTGAAACAGTTCGTCAAGGACCGCCTCGCCCCCTATAAATATCCCCGCTGGATCGAGTTCGCCGAAGAGCTACCGAAAACCGCCACCGGCAAGATCCAACGGTATAAACTGCGCTGACGACTTAGCGGGCAAGGAGACGAAGCCATAAATCTAGCCTCAACCCATTCCCGTCATCCCGGAATCGCGTCAGCGATATCCGGGATGACAGGTGGAGAAGTCGCCATCCCGGATGCGCCCCAGCACGCAGTAATGCGGTGCTGGTCCGGGAACCATGTCGACGGAGGGAGCTCGAGCGGCAAACATGGACCCCGGACCAGCAGCGCGGTACCGCGCACCACGCCGCATCCGGGGTGACCCTGTGTTTTGCATTCAAGGAACTTACGCAATGACGAGGACGACCCAAAGATGACCGACAAACTGGAAGCGGGCGCCGCAGTGACCCGCAGTTTCGAGATCGATACCCGCCGCACCATCGACTTTCTGGGCGAGGAATTGCGCGTCTATGCGACGCCGGCGATGATCGAAGACGCGGAAGTAACCTGCCGGGATTTTCTGTTGCAACACGCGCCCGACGGCGTCGACAGCGTCGGCACCGGCATTTCCATGACCCATGCGGCGGCCAGCCCTCTCGGCATGACGGTAACCTTCACGGCGACGGTAACCAAGGTGGAAGGCCCGTTGGTCGAATTCGATCTGGTCGCACATGACGGCATGGAAGAAGTCGGCCGCGGCAAACATGGCCGTTTCATGGTGCCGGTCGACAAACTGGCACAGCGCATCAAAGGGAAGATTGCCAAGATAAAAGGCGGATAGCACGACATGACAGCCCAGGACCGTAAGGTACCGGTCTACTGCTACCAATGCGTGGCGGGACCGGACCTCCTCACCGTGCGCACGCAGGACGGCGTGGCGACGGAAGTCGAGCCCAACTTCAAGGCCGCGGAGGTGCATCCCGGCGGCGGCAAGGCCTGCGTCCGGGCTTATGGCCTGATCCAGAAGACCTACAACCCGAACCGCCTGCTGCAGCCGATGAAGCGGACCAACCCGAAGAAAGGTCGCGACGAAGACCCGGGTTTCGTGCCGATCAGTTGGGACGAGGCGCTGGACATCGTCGGCGACAAGCTGAAGGAAATCCGCGCCAAAGGCCTGCGCGACGACAGCGGCCTGCCCCGCGTCGCCGCCAGCTTCGGCGGCGGCGGCACGCCGACCTATTACATGGGCACCTTCCCCTGCTTCCTGGGCGCCTGGGGCCCGGTGGATTTCAGCTTCGGCTCCGGTCAAGGCGTTAAATGCGTGCATTCGGAGCACCTTTACGGCGAGCTCTGGCACCGCGCCTTTACCGTCGCCGGCGATACGCCGAACTGCAAGTTCCTGCTGTCCTTCGGCCAGAACGTGGAAGCCTCCGCCGGCGTCGCCGGAGTCTGGCGTCACGCCAAGGCGCGGGTGGAAAACCATCTGAAGCGGGTTCAGGTGGAGCCGCATAAATCGGTCACCGGCGCCTGCTCGGCCGAATGGGTGCCGATCAAGCCGAAGACCGACGCCGCCTTCATGTACGCCATGATGCATGTGATGCTGCATGAAATGCCGCGCGACCGGCTCGACATCCCGTTCCTGAAGAACCATACCGGCTCCCCCTATCTGGTCGGGCCCAACGGTTTCTTCATGCGGGATGCGGAAACCAAGAAACCGCTGATGTGGGACCTGAAGACGGAGCGCGCCGTGCCCTTCGACGACGAAGATGCGGACCCGGCGCTGGACGGCAGCTACACGGTCGACGGCATCGAACTCGGCGCCGACGACGAGGTTTTCGAGCATCAAGGCGTCGAGGTGCAGACCGCCTTCGGCAGGCTGGTCGATCACATGCAGCCCTATGACTGCGACTGGGCGGAAGGCGTCTGCGACATCCGCAAGGGCACTATTCGCCGTGTCACGGAAGAATTTGTCGACAATGCCTGTGTCGGCGAAACCATCGAGGTGGACGGCGAGATCCTGCCCTACCGCCCGGTTGCAATCACCCTGGGCAAGACCGTCAACAATGGCTGGGGCGGCTACGAATGCTGTTGGGCCCGAACATTGATCCCCTGCCTGCTGGGTGCGTTGGAAGTACCCGGCGGCACCCTCGGGACCACGGTCCGCCTGAACCGGCCGGCCGCCCCGCGCAGCGCTAGCGTCGCCCCCAATCCGGACGGTTTCATGCACTACCCCATGAACCCGACGGACAAGGAGACCTGGCAATCGAAGCCGGTGGTGCGGAATGCCCATACGACACTGGTACCGCTCTCCGCCAGTTCGCCCTGGTCGCAGGCTCTGGGACCGACCCATCTGGCCTGGATGTTCACCGGTGACGGACCGAAGGAATGGCCGGAGCTGACCTATCCCGACCTCTGGTTCGTCTACCGCACCAACCCGTCGATATCCTTCTGGGATACCAAGCGGGTCAGCGAGCAGGTCGCCAAGTTCCCCTTCATCTGCGCCTTCGCCTATACCCTGGACGAAACCAACTGGATGGCGGACGTGCTGCTGCCGGAATGCACGGACCTGGAAAGCACGCAGTTAATCCGGGTCGGCGGCACCAAGTTTCAGGAGCAGTTCTGGGACCATGAGGGCGTCGCCCTGCGCCAAAAAGTCGTGGAAGCCCGCGGCAACACCATGGATATGACCGACATCGCCACCGAACTGGCGGCCCGGGCCGGGATTCTGGACAAGTATAACGGCGCCATCAACCGCGGCAGCGCCGGCGTGCCGCTGGCCGGCGACAGTTGGGATTTCACGCTCGAGCCCGACCACAAGTACAAGAGCGAGGATATCTGGGATGCGGTCTGCCGCGGCGCCAGTGCCGAACTGACCGAGGGGCGGGAGACCGACGGCCTCGACTGGTACAAGGAAAACGGCTACCGCACCCGGCCGATCTCGCGCCTCACCTGGTACCTTTTCCCGGAACTCCGGCGCCAAAAAATTCGCTTCGAAATGCCCTATCAGGAACGGCTCTATCGCGTCGGCATCGAACTCGGCAACCGCTTGCACGAGCAAAACATCCGCTGGTGGGATCATCAACTGACCGAATATCAGGCCCTGCCCAAGTTCGAGGATCCGGGCCGTTACTGGGAACAGGTCGCGGTCGAACATGGCGAGGATGCGGCGGAGACGCCGTTCTGGCTGATGACCAGCCGCTCCATGCAGTATTCCTGGGGCGCTAACGTTTCGATCCAGATGATCCGGGAGATTTCGGACAATGTACGCGGCCACCGTGCCGTGGTGATGAACACCGGCAAGGCGCGGGAAATGGGCATCGAGGAAGGCGACATCGTCGAGGTCCACTCCAACGTCAACAAGACCCGCGGACCCGCCGTGCTGCGCCAAGGCATCCGGCCGGATTGTCTGTTGATCATGGGCCAGTTCGATCACTGGGTGACACCTTATGCCAAGGACTTCAAGGCGCCGAGCATGAACGCGCTGGTGCCCATGTCCCTGACCCTGACCGATGCCACCGGTTCCGCCGCCGATCTGGTCAAGGTCGGCCTCAAGGTGGTGGAGAAAGCCGCATGACCCGCTATGTGATGGTCATCGATCTCCGCCGCTGCGTCGGTTGTCAGACCTGCACCGCCGCCTGCCGGCATGCCAACGCGACGCCGCCCGGCGTGCAGTGGCGCCAGGTGCTGGATATGGAAGTAGGCGAATTCCCCGACGTCGACCGGGTTTTCGTGCCGGTCGGTTGCATGCATTGCGCCGACCCGCCCTGCATGCATGTCTGCCCGTCCACCGCGACCGGGCAGCGGGACGACGGCCTCGTCACCATCGACTACGACCTGTGCATCGGCTGCGGCTACTGTGCCGTTGCCTGCCCCTATCAGGCTCGCCACATCGTCCATGAGCCGCGCTTCGCTTATAAGGAAGGCGCCATGGACAATGAGGAGAAGCGCTTCGACGAGAAGCGCCTGGGCGTCGCCACCAAATGCACTTTCTGCATCGACCGCATCGATCTGGCGCAGGAGACCGGCCAGACCCCCGGCGTCGATCCGGAAGTAACGCCGGCCTGCGTCAACAGCTGCATCGCCGATGCCATGCATTTCGGCGACAGGGACGATCCCAACAGCAACGTGTCGCAACTGATCCGGGAGAACGAAACCTTCCGCATGCATGAGGAAGTCGGCACCGATCCGGGCATCTACTATATCTGGGACGAGAAAGAATGAGCCAGATCGCCCCCTATCATCAAACCAACTGGGACTGGCGCGCCGCCGGTAACTTCATCGGCGGCGGCAGCGGCAGCGGCCTCGCCATCGCTGCCGCGGTCGGCTGGCAGAACGGCCTGACCTACTGGCCCATGGCGCTCTTGGCGATGATCCTGGTCGGCATCGGCCTGATCTGCGTCTGGGCGGAGATCGGCAAGCCGTGGCGCGCCCTGCATGTCTATTTCCATCCGCAAACCAGCTGGATGACGCGGGAGGCCTTCGTCTCCCTGCCGCTCTTCGGCCTCGGCGTGCTCGCCGGCGGCGCCAGCCTGTTGGGCGGCTTCCCGGCTGCTTTGCTGGGGACGCTGATCTGGCTGACCGCGGCGATCGCGGCCTGCTATCTGTTCTGTCAGGCGCGCATCCTCTTTGCCTCGAAAGGTATCCCGGCCTGGCGCGACGAGCTGATCCAGCCGGTGATCATCGCCACCGGTCTGACCGAAGGCGCCAGCCTGTTGACCCTGTTCCTGGCCTTCGGGGCGGATAAGGTGACGGTCTGGGCGATCCTGCTGGCGCTGTTGATGGCCGCTCGTTTGGCGGCCTGGTTCCGCTATTTCGTTCGCCTGAGAGACGGCCGGGCGCCGAAGAAAAGCGTCGAAGTGCTGACCATCGCCAGTCAGCCGATCCTGCTCGGCGGCACCCTGGCGCCGCTGTTGATCACCTTCCTCGCTGCGCTGTTCGACAAAGCCTGGTTACTGGTCCCCGCCGGCCTGCTGGCTCTGGCCGCCGGCTGGTACATGAAATACATCATCATCGCCAAGGCGGCTTACAATCAGGGCTTCGCCCTGCCCAACCTCCCCGTCCGCGGCCGCGGCAAGGTCAAAGGCGACAGCAAGCCGGGTTGGTGACGATGGCGGACTACAACGCAAATCGGCTCTAAGAACAGTCGTCATGCCGCCTTTCTTTGCAACAGCAATGAGACGGTTTAACCTTGGTTGGAATGGGTCCCGGCGCTCCGCTGCGCTGCGGCCGGGACGACAGCATTATTCAATTCCGCTCTGTCAAATCCCCGGCCAGTTTCGCCAGTTCCAGAAACTCCCGGCGATAGAGCGAGGGCGCTTGGCTCAGGCCGGTTTCCGCCAGGTCGACGATTTCCCCGTAGCCGAAGTTCTTCAGATAGGTGCCGCCGCGCAGTTTCTGGCCGAAGGCAGCGACGGCGGCGGCGAAGGCGAGATCGCCCTTGGCCGCGCCGGCTTGACTCAAAGCTTGGCTCGATAACGGTTGCGTGACCAGTTCGCTCTCATGGCCGCCCGGCATCTTGTAGCGCAGGCGGAGATGGCCGAACTCCGCCGGATTGGCATCGCGAGCAACCGCCGCCTCGCCGTAGCGCAGCGGCTTCAATTGGCGCGCGGCACTGCCAACTGGCGTCAGCTCATAAAGTGCGGTGACCGTGTGGCCGGCGCCGATCTCGCCAGCATCGACCTTGTCGTTGTCGAAGTCCTCCCGCCGCAGCTGTCGGTTGACATAGCCGATCAGGCGGTATTCGGCGACCTGCGCCGGATTGAACTCGATCTGGATCTTCACGTCCTTGGCAATGGTCTGCAAGGTGCCGGAGATCTGCTCGACCAACACCTTGCGGGCTTCCCGCGCGCTGTCGATATAGGCGTAGTTGCCGTTGCCCACATCGGCCAGGCGCTCCATCATCGGTTCGTTCAGATTGCCGGTACCGAAGCCCAATGTGGTCAAGGCGATGCCTTTCTCCCGCTTGCGTTTGATCACGTCTTGCAGGCGGCCGACATCGCTGATCCCGACATTGAAGTCGCCGTCAGAGGCCAGGATGACCCGGTTGATGCCGTCCTCAATGAAGGCCTTCTCAGCCATGGCATAGGCGAGCTTGAGCCCGGCCCCGCCCGCGGTCGAGCCGCCGGCGCGCAGTTGGTCGAGGGCCGCCTTGATGGCGCCGGCCTCGTTGCCCGGCGTCGGCTCCAGCACCACGCCGGAGGCGCCGGCATAGACGACAATGGAAACCCGATCGTTTTCCGTTAGACCGCCGGTCAGCAGCTTCATGGCACTGACCACCAATGGCAGCTTCTTCGGCGAATTCATTGATCCGGAGACGTCGAGCAGGAAGACCAGGTTGGCGGGCTTGCGCTGCGATTGGTCCACCTCGAAGCCTTTCAGCCCGACCCGGAGCAGCACTGTCTCCGCATTCCACGGCGTCGTCGCCAGATCATAGTTGACCGAGAACGGCCGGGCCTCGTCGGCCGCCGGTGGATAGGCGTAGCTGAAGTAATTGATCATTTCCTCGATGCGCACCGCGTCCTCGGGCGGCAATTGTCCGTCAATCAAGAAACGGCGCACATTGGCATAGCTGCCCGTATCGACATCGACGGAGAAAGTGGAGACCGGATGCTCCGCCACCGCCTTCACCGGATTGTCGGTGATGTCCGCGTAGCGTTCGCGATCCCGCGGGCCGGGCGACCAATGGCCTGGCGGCGGCGCATACATCTTCGCCCCCGCGGCAGATTGGGCGCGACGCGTCTCCGTGGCCGGCGGTGATTTTTTCGCCATATAGGCATGGCGCGAGTCTTGCTCGCTCGTGCTCTTGCTTTCTTGATTGTTGGATTGTTTGACGTCGCAGGCCGACAGCAGCGCCAGGGCGCTGACCGCGCCGACAAGGATGAGTTTCGAGGCATTCATCACGGGTCCCTCCCCTATCAAAGTGGAGGGTGAGTTTTGCCGGCAAGTGCGGCGCTAGCGGGGCTGAAATAGGGTGATCAGATGGCCGAATTGTGGCGCGCACCAGCCCTGGCGCTTGCCGCCGTCATAAAGCCTGGCAAAGCCGTTGGCGATCAGCAGCTCCGCCATATCGTCCCCGGCGGCTGTGCGGAGTTCGGCCAAATAGCGGAATTTGCCCCGGCGCAGATTATAAAGCCGCACCCGTTGACCCGCGATCATGCGCTGCACAAATGCCTTGGCGACCCGGGCCCGCCCCCGTTCCCAGGGACAACGGCCGCGTAATTCCGGCACATCGACGCCGGCGAGGCGAATATTCTCCTGCACCACATGGCGTGGCCAAACATGGGCACGGACGACAAAACTGTCCCCGTCGATTACCCGCACCACATCCGCGACGACCGGCCCGGCGATGACATCATCGGCGGACGCCAGCGATACCGGTGATACCGTGAAGCAGATCAGGAATGGCAATACCCGCCAAAAACCCATGAATACGACCCAAGGTTGTCAATTACTGACATTATAAGTCGATATTGGAGTTATTTCAACAGAAGGCGCTTATGTTACCAGTTTTTTCAACGTATGGCGGCGGTTGGTTGTATGGGGCCGGACTTCGCTGGGCCAGCGGCCGGCTTCAACCGCTTCGGCCCAGGCATCGCTGAGCAACACGTCGGCGCTTTCGAGTTCGTAGATCGCGGTATAGGTCGGCTCGCCCTCGGCGACGATCTCCTGCACCTCGCCACCGAGAGAAAGGCGCAGGGGCGCGGTTTTGTAACGCCGCACCGAGAGTACGCCGGGCACCTCGAGCAGCAGGGGCACATGCTCCTGGTCATAGACTTCGTTGAACAAATCTTCCTTGTCCGCCGCCACGTCCATGCTGACGATGAAAAGATAACTCCCCTGTCCGGCCATGGCCGCTCTCCTTCCGCGTTTGCTTACCCCAGTCCGTCGGCATATTGCCACAAAGCGTCGGCGCATTTGATTGGATTTTCCAACACCATCAGGTGCCGTTGGCCCGGCATGACCAACGCCTCCCCACGCGCCATTTCGCCGGCGAGTTCGCGGATCGACGGTTCCAACGGCGAGACGCCTTCATTCAGCGCCGGATCGGCATAGTACATCCGCGTCGGCACGGCGACATGGACGGCGAGATCGAAGGTCGGCGCGTAACGGCCCATTTCATAGACACGGCTTTCGTTCCGCCCATCGCAACGCAGCTCATAGCCATCCGTCCGCCGCGTCACCGACGTGGCGACCAACCAATCCAGCATCACCGGATCGATGGTCCGATAGGCCTGGATGCGGCCGCATTCTTCGCGGAAGTCGCCCAGACTGTCGAACCGGCGTCGGCGCCCCGCCGCCCAGCGTACAAATATGTCGGCACGGCCACCAGCCATCTTCTCCCGCTGCGCCGGGTCGCGCGGCCAGAGCGGTGGCTCGAACAGGGTGGCGCTGGCAAAGGGCACGGCTTGCTCGCGGCCGGCCCAGATCAAGAAACCGATACCGCCGACGGAGTGGGCGGCGAAATGCAAACGCCCGCCATCGCCGATCCCCGCCATGACTGCCGCGGTCACCGCCGCAAGATCGTCGGCGAACCTTTCCAACGCATAGTTCTCGGCCACCGCAGGATCGGGACTGTCCGACGCCCCGTGGCCGCGATGGTCATAGGCAAAGATATTGAACCGCTCCGCCAGCAGATCGAGATACGGCACATAGCAGCCAGCGTTGAAACCGTTGGCATGAGCGAACAACAGATTGTCGCGTCCCGGTTTCTGATCGCGGTAGCGGTAAACCGTCAACTCGACCCCACCATGACCGGCGACCCGCCAGCTTTCGGCGACGTCGTCCGGTATGGTGCGGTCCGCCGGCAATACCTCGGGCGGGCCTGGTCGCAGATCTGTCATATGTGATGTTGGCTGGAAATCCTGCCGCCGAGATAGCGGCGGCCGGTCCTGAACGCGCTGTGGTCAGGCCTTCATTACGCTTTGCAGTTTCATAGCGACGCTCATATCGCCTTCGATCTTCAGCTTGCCGGACATGAACGCAGCCATGCCGTCCAACTCGCCGGCCCGCATGGCGAGGAAATCGTCCAAGGCCATGCGCAACGTGCAATCCGCGTCCTTATCGTCGTTGCTGACCACGTTCGGCACCTGCTTGGCATCGACATGAATGATTCCGTCGTCGCCGAAATCGAATTTCACGACCGAGCCCAGGCCCGAATCCTCCCCAACGGCTTCCTTGAAGCCCTCGGTGATTTCCTCAAGTGACATTGCAACCCCTTTCGCTGAGTTTTCCGGGCCAATCCCCGACTAATCCGCGTCAAATTAGTGCATTTCGCCGAACCCGCCAAGGCAAAGCGGATAAAATTTGACCGTTAAATCAAAAAAATACGGGGTCCAAGATTGGTAGGGAACGAATTGGAAAGAAAATCACTGTGACCGATTTGAAAGTCGCTGACACCTGGTATCGCACCCGGCGGGTCGATGACGATCTGACCTTGATTTGGGAGCCCCATGTGGATCCGCTGCTGCGCTGCAACATCTGGCATGTGCGCGGGCGGGACAAGGATCTGCTGGTCGATACCGGCCTCGGCATGCAGCCGCTGCGGCCGGCGATCGCGCATCTGGTTGACAAGCCCCTGGCGGCAGTGGCGACCCATATCCACTACGACCATGTCGGCGCCATGCATGAGTTCGAGGAGCGGTTGATCCACGGCGCCGAAGCGGCGGCGCTAGCGGACTATCGCGACTTCGCCAGCTTGCGGGTCAGCGATTTCGGCGACAGTTTGCGGGAATACTTCGAGGCGCGTGAGGATCTCGGCGACCTCCTAATCGACGCGCTGCCGAGCGGCGAATTCGATCTCGACAATTTCGGCATCCGCTCGGCCATGCCGACAGCGGAACTGGCGGAGGGCGGTATCCTCGATCTCGGCGACCGGTCGTTCGAAGTGCTGCACTTGCCGGGCCATTCGCCGGGCAGTATCGGGCTCTGGGAAGCGGCCAGCGGCGTGCTGTTTTCCGGCGACGCCATCTATGACGGACCGCTGCTCGACGATATCGAAGGCGCCGACATCCCCGATTATGTCGCCACCATGAAGCGCCTGCGCGAACTGCCGGTCCGCGTCGTCCATGGCGGCCACGATGCCAGCTTCGGCCGAGAGCGGATGATCGAGATCTGCGACGACTATCTGGCGTTAAGGGGGTAGTGCGAGGTCGCAACAAACCTCGTCATGCCGGAAACGGCGCAGCCGTTATCCGGTATCTCGTCGGATTCAGAACCCAATTTCGACGAGATACCGGCTCAGGGCCGGTATGACGTGTTTATGTGTGCGTTCGGACTAAGCCGCCTGGTCGTAGAAACCCTCGCCCTTTTCCGCCATGTCTCGGAGCAGTTTCGGCGGGGTGAAGCGGGGGCCGTAGACTTGGGCCAGGCGGTCGCATTCCTCAACGAACTGACGGATGCCGATCATGTCGATCTGGCTGATCGAGCCGCCCCGGTTGGGCGCGAAGCCCCAGCCCATGATCGAGCCGACATCGGCGTCGGCGGGGTTGGTCACCACCCCTTCCTCCATGCAGCGGGCGGTTTCGATGGACTGGATATACATCATCCGGGTAATTAGCTCCTGCACGTCCGGCTGGTCCTCGGCGAGCGGGAAATTCTCCGCCAGACCGGGCCAGAGATGTTTCTCGCCCTTCTCCGGATAATCGTAGAAGCCCTTGCCGACCTTCTTGCCGAGGCGGCCCAGCTCCTCGACCATTTTCTTGACCATCGGATCCGCCGGGGTCTCGACATACTTGTCGCCCAGGTCCTTGCGGGTTTGCTCGCTAATGCGATGGGACAGCTCCAGCGAGACCTCGTCGACCAAGGCCAACGGACCAACCGGCATGCCGGCCATCTTACCCGCATTCTCGATCAACGCCGGATTGACGCCTTCGCCGAGCATGCACATGCCCTCGCGCACATAGGTGCCGAAGACGCGGGAGGTGTAGAAGCCGCGGCTGTCATTGACCACGATCGGCGTCTTGCGGATCGCCTGCACGTAATCCATGGCCTTGGCCAGGCATGCGTCGGAGGTCTTCTCGCCGCGAATGATCTCCACCAGCGGCATCTTGTGTACCGGCGAGAAGAAATGCAGGCCGATGAAATTGTCCGCCTGTTTCGAGGCTTCGGCCAGGCCGGTAATCGGCAGGGTCGAGGTATTCGACGCCATCACCGCGCCCTCGGGCATCACCGCCTCCGCCTTGGCCGTCACGTCGGCCTTGATCTTGCGGTCCTCGAAGACCGCCTCCACCACCAGATCGACGTCGCCGAGACTGTCATAATCCGTGGCCGGCGTGATCCGGTCCAGTACCGCCGCGCCGTCTTCCTTGCTGAGGCGGCCGCGGGAGACCTGTTTCTTCACCAGTTCTTCGGCATGGGCCTTACCCTTCTCCGCCGCTTCCATGTCCCGATCGATCAGCACCACCTCGATGCTGGCGCTGGCGCTGACATAGGCGATACCGGCGCCCATCATGCCGGCGCCGAGCATGCCGATCTTCTTCGGCTTGCTCTTGTCGTAGCCCTCCGGGCGGCGGGCCAATTTGTTGGCTTCGGTCATGGCGAAGAAGAAGCGGATCAGGTTCTTCGCTTCCGGGGTCGCCGCCGTCGCCGCGAGATAGCGGGCTTCAATCTTCAGGCCGGTGTCGATGTCGGTAATCAACCCCTCATAGACTGAGGACATGATGTTTTGCTGCGCCGGGAAGTTGCCATAGGTGCGCTTTCGCAGCATGGCGTTGCCGCCGATAAACATCTGCGCGCCCTGCGGCGTGTTGGGGCCACCGCCGGGTATTTTGAAGCCTTTCTTGTCCCACGGCTTGGTGACGTTCTTCGCCCCCTCTTCCAACAGCCAGCGCTTGGCCTCCGCGCGCAATTCGTCGCCTGGGACCACCTTGTCGATCATGCCGAGATTGAGGGCGGCCTGCTGGTCCTGCTCCTTACCCTCCAGCATCATCATTACCGCCGTCTGCATGCCGATCATACGCGGCAGACGCTGAGTGCCGCCAGCGCCGGGCAACAAACCGACCTTGGCCTCCGGCAAGCCGATCTTGATCCGGCCTTCCGCCGCCGCGACCCGGTAGTGGCAGGCCAGCGCCAATTCGTAGCCGCCGCCCAGGGCATGGCCGTTGATCGCGGCCGCGAACGGCTTGCCGCAGGTCTCGAGCTTGCGCAGCACGATCTGAATGCGCCGCACCCAGTTATAGAGTTCTTCCGGCTCGCCGCCGGCCGGCACCGACGACAGATCGGCGCCGACGACGAACTCCTTGTGGGCGGAAGCCATGATGACGCCGGTGCACTTTTCGTCCTCGACGGCCTGATCGACGGCGGCTTCCAGCGCCGCGATGGTCTCGTCGTTCATCACGTTCATCGGCCGATTGGTGACGTCCCACTCGATGGTGCCGATGCCGTCGTCGTCGCGGGTATAGGTGATCATTCTCTATTCCTCATTCCCATTCACGCCATTCCGGCTTCGCGCCGGAATCTCGGGCAGAATAGCGCCCCTCGTTCGAAAAGATTCCGGCTCGGGGGCCGGAATGACGGTTGTTCTGTCAGACCCGCTCGATGATCGTCGCGGTGCCCATGCCGGCGCCGACGCATAACGTGGCGAGCGCGGTGGATTTGCCGCTGCGTTCCAGCTCGTCCAGCACCGTGCCCAGGATCATCGCGCCGGTGGCGCCCAAGGGATGGCCCATGGCGATGGCGCCGCCATTGACGTTTATGTCGTTGTGATCGACGTCGAGGGCTTCCATGAAGCGCAGGACGACGGCGGCGAAGGCCTCATTCAGCTCCCATACGTCGATATCGTCCTTGCTCATGCCGGCACGCTTCAGCGCTTTCTCCGCCGCGTCGGCCGGGCCGGTCAGCATGATCGTCGGTTCGGAGCCGATCGAGGCGAAGCTGCGGATACGGGCGCGCGGCTTGAGACCGTATTTCTCCCCCATTTCCTTGGTGCCCAGCAATACGGCGGCGGCGCCATCGACAATGCCGGAGGAATTACCGGCATGGTGGACATGCTTAATCTTCTCCACCTCCGGATAGCGCTGGATGGCGACGGAGTTGAAGCCCAAAGTCTCGCCCATGGCACCGAAAGAAGGATCGAGGGACGCAAGCGACTGCATGGTCGTGTCCGGGCGCATATGCTCGTCATGATCCAGTACGGTCATGTCGTTGATGTCGGTCACCGGCACCACGGAGTTTTCGAAGCGCTTGTCGTCCCAGGCGGCCTGCGCCCGCTTCTGGCTCTCCACCGCATAGGCGTCCACGTCGTCGCGGGAATAGCCGTATTTGGTGGCGATCAGGTCGGCGGAAACACCTTGCGGCACGAAATAGGTATGGAAGGCGACCGCCGGGTCGCTGGCCCAGGCGCCGCCGTCGGAGCCCATGGGTACCCGGCTCATGCTCTCGACGCCGCCGCCGATGGCCATGTCCGACTGGCCGGACATGATCTGACCGGCGACCATGTTCACGGCTTCCAGTCCGGAGGCGCAAAATCGGTTCACCTGCACGCCCGCCGTGGTCTCGGCATAGTCGGCGTTCAGCACCGCCACGCGGGCGATGTCGGCCCCCTGCTCCCCGATCGGCGCGACGCAGCCCAGGACTACATCCTCCACATCGGCGGTATCGATCTCGTTGCGGTCGCGCACGGCTTTCAGTGCTGTCGTGGCGAGCTCGATCGGCGTCACGCTATGCAGCGACCCCGAGGCCCGCCCCTTGCCGCGCGGGGTCCGCACGGCGTCATAGATATAAGCGTCAACCATGGTTCGGTTCCCTCTCGTTTGCGTCCCCGCAGTTTACAGGCTGCGGGAGATGATGTCCTTCATGATTTCGTTAGTGCCGGCATAGATGCGCTGGACGCGCGCGTCGGCGAAGGCGCGGGCGATGGGGTACTCCCACATATAGCCGTATCCGCCGAACAGTTGCAGGCATTCGTCGATGGCCTTGCATTGCAGATCGCTGGTCCACCATTTCGCCATCGCTGCGGTATCGGCATCGAGCTTGCCGTCCAGCATCAGTTCGATGCATTTATCCACGAACGTCCGGGCGACGACGGCTTGGGTCTTGACCTCCGCCAGTTTGAACTTGGTGTTCTGGAAATCCATGATGGTTTGACCGAAGGCTTTGCGGTCCTTGGTATAGTCGACGGTCCAGTCGAGGGCCGCTTCCAGATTGCTGACCGCGCCGATGGCGACCTGCAGCCGCTCCCAGGCCAGTTCCTGCATCAGATAGACGAAGCCCTGACCTTCCTCGCCCAGCAGATTGGTTTGCGGCACGCGCACGTCGTCGAAGAACAGTTCCGAGGTGTCCTGAGCCTTCAGACCGATCTTCTCCAGCTTGCGGCCCTTGCGATAGCCCTCGGTTCCGGTTTCGACAATGACCAGACTGATCCCCTTGGCGCCGGCATCGGGGTCTGTTTTGGCGACGACGATGACGAGGTCGGACATGTAACCGTTGGTGATGAAGGTTTTGGAGCCATTGATCACCAGTTCGTTGCCGTCTTTCAGCGCCGTCGTCCGGACGCCCTGCAGATCGCTACCGGTGCCGGGCTCGGTCATGGCGATGGCGCCGATCATCTCACCCTTGGCCATGGCAGGCAGGTAGCGGCGTTTCTGCTCTTCGCTGCCGTAGCGCAGGATGTAGGGCGCCACGATCTCCGAATGCAGGGAGAAGCCTGGACCAGTGGCACCGGCACGGGCCAGTTCCTCCATCACCACGATGCTGTAGCGGCGGTCGGCGCCGGCGCCGCCATATTCTTCCGGCATGCTGGCGCAAAGCAGTCCCATTTCGCCGGCCTTCAACCAGGCCTCGCGCGCGATCTGCCCCTCTTTCTCCCATGCCTCGTGGTGAGGCAGGATTTCCTCCTCACAGAAACGCCGGACGCTGTCGCGGAAAATGTCGTGGTCTTCGTCGAAAATACTTCTCGGGATTGCGTTCATATCGTCATGCCGCCGCGGCGAGGCGGAACCCTTGTTCGATGGCCCGAAGGGCGTTCAACTCGGCGGCCTCGTCAGCCCCGCCGATCAGATGGTTAATGATGCCGGCGGCGTCAAGTCCTGCCTTCAACTCGCGCTGACTTTCCTGGCCGGCGCAGATCACGACATTGTCCACGTCCAACACCCGCGGCTCGTCGTCAATCGTGATGTGCAGGCCGGCATCGTCGATCCGATCGTAGGTCACGCCGGCCAGCATCTCGACCTTCTTCAACTGCAGGCCAAGCGACACTGCCCAGCCGGTTGTTTTGTTCAGACCCTTGCCGACGCGGGTCGGCTTGCGCTGCAGCAGGGTGATGTGCCGCGGCGAATGCATTTGCGGGCCCGCCGGGTCCAGACCGCCGGCATGGTCGAAACTCTTGTCGATGCCCCATTCTTTCAGCCATTTGTCGATATCCGGCTTGGCCGGATCGCCGGGCCCTTCGGCGTGGCTCAAAAACTCGGCGACGTCGAAGCCGATACCGCCGGCGCCGACGATGGCGACACGTTCGCCGACCTCGGCACCGCCGGACAGCACGTCGACATAGGACAGCACTTTCGGATGATCGATGCCGTCAATTGCAGGTTTGCGCGGGGTTACGCCGGTGGCAAGCACCACTTCGTCATAGCCGCCGTCGCGCAACACCTCGACTGTCGCCCGGGTGTTCAGTCTCACGTCGACGCCGAGCCTGTTCAGGCGGGCGCCGTAATAGCGAATGGTCTCGCCGTAGTCCTCCTTACCGGGGATCGCCTTGGCCATATTGAATTGGCCGCCCAGGCGGTCGCTGGCCTCAAAAAGTGTGACCTTATGACCGCGGGCTGCGGCGATCTCGGCAAACGACATGCCACCGGGGCCGGAGCCGACAACGGCGATGCTCTTCGTCGCCACTGCCGGTTCGTAGTTCAATTCCGTCTCGTAACAGGCTCGCGGATTGACCAGGCAAGTCGCAAGCTGACCTTGGAAAATTCGATCCAGGCAGCCCTGATTACAGGCGATGCAGGTGTTGATCTCCTCCGCCCGGTCTTCCATGGCCTTCAGCACGAATTCGCCATCGGCCAGCAACGGTCGAGCCATGGAGACCATGTCCGCTTCGCCCTGGGCGATGATGACCTCCGCCTGGGCCGGATCGTTGATCCGGTTCGAGGTAATGATCGGGATATTCACCTCACCCATCATCCGCTTGGCGGTCCAGACGAAGGCGCCGCGCGGCACCATATGCGCGATCGTCGGGATCCGCGCCTCATGCCAGCCGACGCCGCTGTTGAGCAGGGTCGCGCCGGCCGCTTCCACAGCCTTGGCGACCTTGACGATCTCGTCCCAGGTCAAACCGCCCTCGACCAGGTCGAGCATGGAGCAACGGTACATGATGATGAAGTCGTCGCCGCATACTTCCCGCGTCCGCCGCACCACCTCGACCGCCAGGCGCACACGGTTGTCGAAGCTGCCGCCATAGTCGTCGTCGCGCTTGTTGGTGCGGGGCGCCAGGAACTGGGTCAGCAGGTAACCTTCCGAGCCCATGATCTCGACCCCATCATATCCGGCCTCGCGGGCCAGACGGGCGCAATCGGCATAATCCTCAACGGTCTGACGGATTTCGGCCACGCTCATGGGGCTGGGTGCATAGGGCGTGATCGGCGATTTTACATCCGATGCGGAGACGCATTCTTCGTGTCGAGAGTAGCGGCCGCCATGCAGGATCTGCATCAGGATCTTGCCGTCCTCGTCATGGACGGCCTTGGTTATGACGCGGTGACCGGTTTCGCCATGTTCGCCATCCAACACGCTGTCGCCGAGGCCGAGGCGGCCGGCCATGTTCGGGGCATAACCGCCGGTAACGATCAGGCCGGCCTGACCGCGGGCACGTTCGGCGAAGAAGGCCGCCTGGCGCTCGAAACCGCCCGCCATCTCCTCCAACCCGGTATGCATGGAGCCCATGAGCACCCGGTTCTTTAGGCTGGTGAAGCCGAGATCGAGAGGGCTCAGAAGATGGGGATAGGGGACGGTCATGGGGCAGTGGTCCTTTTGCGCGTGCGGGCTTTTCAGGTCTCGTCGACGGTTACGCCTTTGGCGGTCAGCGTGCCCTCTATTTGCCGGCAGATATCGTTCAGTTCCGTGGTGGCATTTTCAATGTCTTGCCGCTGCTGCGCCAGGGTGGCCAGACGTTCGCGGCAGCGGGTCAGGGTATATTTCAATTGCTCGACCCGGTCGTCGTCAAGCTTGTAAAGATCGAGCATCTCCTTGATTTCCGCTAGGGAGAAGCCGAGGCGCTTACCGCGCAGGATCAGCACCAGGCGGGCCCGGTCGCGTCGATTGTAGATGCGGTTCAGGCCGTCCCGCGCCGGCCGCAGCAGGTCCTTGTCCTCGTAAAAACGGATCGAGCGCGGGGTGACGCCAAATTCGCGGGCGAGCTCGGCGATGGTGAAGGTCTCCGCCGCCTCGCTGTCGCTTGGTTCGGTTCTCTCGTCGCCTCTCTGCCGGGAAACCCGCACCGCTGTCATGGGCCGAACCGCTCGCTGCTGATGTCGCTCGTTGGAACGGTTTATAAGTAACGTTTACGTAAACGTCAATTCGAGCCGAACTCGCCCCCCACCGCCGCCTGGCGCGGAAATCAAAGGGTCAGACCCTTTGATTAGGAAATTTGTCAATAAGCTCAAAAAAACTGGCGAAAATGACCAAATCCATATTCAAAGGGTCTGACCCTTTGATTTCAATGACGAGATCTCGGGCCGGCTGGCTCAGGCGGTGACGGCGATCAGTAAGATTGCCGGCAGGATCAAGCTCATCGCCAACACCTTACGCGCGGTGATGCTTTCGAGGCGGAAGACGAATAGGCTCAGCAACAGAGTGATTACCGGGCTGCAGGCGACGATGGGAACGACGGCGATGATATCGCCGGTTTTCAGTGCCCAGTTCAGCGACAGAAGGCCGGCGGTATTGGCCAGGCCGGTGGCCAGGAACCACCGGTGATGGCGCCAGTTCCAGGGCGCCGGCGGCGTCTTGCGGCCGATATTGCGCGTCGCCAGGGCCATCGCCACGGAGACGGTGACGCCGATCACCGCGGCGAACATGGGGCTGGGCACGCTCTCCATACCGAGCTTGGTCATGGCGTGACCGAGAGACCGGATGAAGGCGGCACCCACCGGCAGCGCCAAAGCCCAAACCGGCCAACCGCCTTGCAACCGCCCGCCGCCGGCCAGGGTCATGACGCCGACAATGATCACCACCGTGCCAAGCGCGATCGGCCAGGTCATCTGCTCGCCCAACCAGACGATGCCGAAGAAGGCGGCAAAGAGCGGCGATGTGGAGGCCAGCGTACTCGTCAAGGTCGGTCCCAACAGGCGAATGCCCATCATCGCCAGATTGGTCGACAGCACCGGCCGGATCAACCCGATCGACGCGAAGATCAGCAAGGCCGGCGACAGCCAGTACCAACCGGTCATATAAAAAGGCGCGAGAAGCCAGAGGATCGCGGCCGACGACAGCAGCGACAAGAGCGACCCGGTCCGCGCATCGGCGCCGCGTAGGCCAAGGCCTTGAAGCTGGTTCGACAGCGCGAAGAACCCGGCCGACGACAGGGCCAAAAGGATGGGCAGGATTTGCTCAATCACGGAAAGCGTTACTCGAATGCAGGATGGGCGGCGCCGGCGAAAGCGGACAATAGCCCTATTCAAGCGGTGGCGTCGAGTTCCGCGACCGGCAGTTCGAGCCAAAAAACCGAGCCCTGTCCGGGCGTCGATTGGAAATTGACGTCGCCCTTCATCATTCGGGCAATGCGTCGGCTCAACGCCAAGCCGATGCCGAGACCGTCGACCGTTGTAGTGTTCGGCAAACGATGGAAAGGCTGAAACAGTTCGGCGCGCAGGTCTTCGGCAATCCCGGGCCCGGTATCGCGGACGCGAATTCGCACGCGCCCCGCCTGATGGGCGACAACGTCGACGGACACCTTGCCGTTTTCCCGATTGTACTTGATGGCGTTGCCAAGCAGATTGAAAACGATCTGCTTCAAGCGGGTTGGGTCCGCGCGCACGCAGGTATCCGGCACCGGCTCGACCTCGATCGCGATCGCCGCTTTGCTCGCCAAAGGTTCGGCCATCGCCAAACACTCGGCGACGACGGGCGCCAAATCGACGTCGTCTATGTCGAAGCGCATCTGGTCTTCCTCGATGCGCGTCATATCGAGAATGTCGGAGATCAGCGACAGCAAATGTTCGCCGCCGGTGCGGATATGATCGACAGAGGCGCGCTGTCTGTCGGTCAGGGGCGCGGAAGTATCGGCCTGTAAAACCTGCGCGAACCCAAGCACCGCGTTCAAAGGCGTACGCAATTCGTGACTCATGTTGGAGAGAAAGCGGCTTTTCGCCTCGCTGGCCATTTGCGCTTCCAATAGGGCCGCGGCCAGTTTTCGCCGTGTGTGTCGGCGCGCGGCGGCGGTCGAAAACACGGCGATGGCGACCAGCAACGCCGTGCCGATGATGCCAACGAAATGCAAGCCGTTTCGATTATCCTCATGCACAAGGCTTTCCGGCTGCAGTCCCAATTCGGCGCCGACATACATTGCGACGATCGCGCTTAGCATGGCCGCCGTAATGATGACCGTGACCCGCAGGTCGCCGAACCCGGACACCAAGGCCAAACAGCCCAGAAACCAAGGAATCACCGGCGAGAGAATGCCGCCGGTGAGCCAGCAAAAGTAAGCAAGCACGGCGACGCCGACAAGATTGGCGATCAGCACCGCCGAGGTCAGTGACGCACTGAACTTGACGATCAGCGCGCCCACCAAGGGCGCCGCGGCACCCAATAGGATCAAGACGATTTCCAACAGGGAGGCGTCGGGAAAGAAAAACAGGTAAGCCGGCGCCGAAATCGACGCAATCACCGTAATGATCAGGAAAGCGCGGATCGAGACGACAAAGCGTTGCGGCGAACGAAAGTCCCGCAAAGCGCCGGCGGGCAAGAAAAAGCCGACGATGGCCTCGAAGATACGCAACATCATTTCCCAAACCAGTTCGCGTCGTAATGTCGGCAATTTCACCGACCGACAAGCCATGCGCTCGACACGCATAAATCATTTGGTCGAACAATCCTTAATTGCGGCCAATTCTGTTCTGGATAGGCTTAATATTTCGTAAATATGCGACCATGGCCGACAGGTCGTCGGCACTGAGTTTTCCAGTATTTTCCACGACTTCCGCCATTTCGCCGCCGGCAAAATCGCCATCCGGCAGCATTCCCATAGAGAGCAAGGTGCCAAGATCGTCCGCCGACCAGCCGCCGATACCGGTGTCGCTGTCTGGAGTGATATTGGGCACCAGCCCGCCCGGGCCCTCCGTCCATCCGGCCAGATACATGTCCTGCTTGACGCCGCCCAGGAAATTGCGCGGCGTATGGCATTCCCCG
Organism: Alphaproteobacteria bacterium; assembly: GCA_965216645.1. Classification (GTDB taxonomy): domain Bacteria; phylum Pseudomonadota; class Alphaproteobacteria; genus CBDCGJ01. The sequence continues at coordinate 98,591 of CBDCGJ010000050.1, forward strand.
CAGTGGGAGAGCGCGTTGACCAGATAGCGCCCGCGCTGCCAGGGCTGATCTTTCTCCGGCGCCGGCGGGTCGGGTCCGTCCTCGAAGAAAAGCCAGCGCCAGAACCAAACCAGAAAGCGCCAGCTGAAGGGCCAATTCAGGTCATGCTCCTTGTTGCTCGAGTCGACGGCCGGGACCGTCTTCAGATAGGCCCAAAGATCGGCGGCATCCGCCGCGGTCATTTTGGTATAGGAGGGGTAGGGGAAAGATGGGAAATAGGGACTGCCGTCCGGCGCCAATCCTTGCTTTAGCGCGGCAACGAATTGCGCCTCGTTCCAATTGCCGATGCCGGTTTTCTTATCCGAGGTAATATTCGGCGTGTAGAACGTACCGAACGGCGTCTTCATGGCCCGCCCGCCGGCAAGGGGCTGGCCTTTGTTCTTAACGTCCGTGTGGCAGTCCGCGCAGCCGGCGAGGTGATAAATATACGCGCCCTTCTTGGCGTCGCCGGCAGCGTTGAGCGCTGCCGGCGACAGCAAAACGGCAGCCAGCAGGGCCAGCGACAATCGCCGCCAGCCCCACATTCGCTTAGCCTCCGTTTCGCGCGATGCTATTTCGTCTTCTCGCGGAAGCTCTTATGGCAACCGCCACAGGCCCCCTTGCCAAGCGCGCCCAATTGCGCCCCGGCGGCGGCCATGTCGCCGGTTTTCGCGACCTCCGCCAATTTCGCGGCTTCGGTCTCGAAGACCGTCAGAACCTTTTCGAACTCGTCCGGTTTCTCCCAGATCGCGTCCAACGCCTTGGTTTCACCGCCCGCTTTCGAGGAGCTTTTCGGAAAAATATTTCGGGTCATCTTCGCCAGATCGGCCAAAGCCGACGCATGCATGGCGAAATGCTCGGCACTGGCGGCCTTGCCTTTTAAAATACCGAACATAGCGCCGATATGGCCGGCGTTCGCTTTCATCACCGACTGGCGATACTTGATTTGCGCCTCGTTAGCCGACAGGCTGGTCGAAATCAGCATGCCGCCCGTCAAGGCCAATGCAATGACTAAAGCTTTTGATTTCATTGAATAGTCCCCTAAAAATGTTCGATCGTGGAGCCATCGGATTCAAACCCGTAACCCCATTTATCCGCCGCCAATACCCTTCCAGGTCGGCGTCGTTCTGTCCGGTATCGTTCTCGGTTAAAGTCAAAACCCCGACACAAACAGATTGAGCAAAAGCCTAAGAGAAATTATTCGACCGGTCGAGGACTATGGTGAACTCAGTGTTCAAGATTATTTGAAAAAATAATTGGAATAAAACCAAACCACTTATTTATTGCGTTGGCAGCACCGGCGGCACCGCGAAGTACTTGTCTTCGACCTTGCCGTCGTCGATGAATCCGTACTTCATCACGTCGCCATATCGAAGGACCGCCAGATCCCGGATTTCGACAATTTCCTCGAACGGATTGATGGCGCTGACGCCCCCCAATTCTTTCATCATCTTGCGCTGTTCGAGGGTGATGCGAACCATCGCCGCATGCAGCTGCATAGCGGCCGGGTGGTCGGACAATACGGCCTGTACGGTTTTCTTCTTACCCAAGGCGTCGACCACCTCGACCTCGTAAAGCCGACCCTCGATACCGGCGACATTTTCCCGGCCGTCGAGCGGCTTGAGCTTCACCTTCGGCACGACCGGCTGGACCGCTTCCCCGACCTTGTTTTCGGAGGCCTTGCTCTTGGCGATCATCTTGTCGATCACATCCTGGGTCAGGCGAAACAGGTTTTTACTCTTGTCGCGCACCAGGACGTAGTGGCGGCCTTTCGCGACCATATTGCCACCCAAATCTGAAGTGACGACAAAATTGTTTTTATCGCGGACGCGTAGTTGGAAGGCCAACTGCTGCTGATTGCTGGACGTCCCGATAGTGGTGGCAATATACAGTCCCGTCACGTCGGCCGCTGCGGTCAGCGGAAACAAAACGAGTGCAATAAGGAGAAAAAAAATCCGAAGATGGCGGTGCATAATATAATTCCGGCTCTTCATACGCTACGAATCGCCGCTATTTTGTCCGAAATCGGCTATTCACCGCAAGCTGTCGTCTTATCGGCGCATTTGGCCAAGGATGTTGCCTAAAAGAAAGACAACGACGGCGCCGGCGACGATCGTCGGTCCGCTGGGCGTGTCGAGGGCGAATGACGCCGGCAGACCTGTCAACACCGACAGCGCACCGGCACCCGCGGCGCCCAGCGCCATGGCCGCCGGCGAGCGCGTTAGCGGGCGCACGGCGGCGGCCGGCATAATGAGGAGAGCGGTGATCAACAACACGCCGACGATCTTGATGGCGATGGCGACCAAAATGGCCAGCAGCACAGTCAGCAGCAGGCGATCGCGACCCGGTCGCCCGCCTTCCGCCCGCGCTAATTCCGCATTGAGCGTGGAATTGAGCAAATGTCGCCAGCGCCAGACCAGCACGGCCAGAACCGTGGTGCCGGCGAGCCAAACGATCGCCACGTCGCCCCAATCGACCGCGAGAATATCGCCGAACAGATAGGCGGTCAGGTCGACCCGAACGCCCTCCAATAGGCTCAACGACAAAAGGCCGAAAGCCAACGCGCCGTGGGACAGCACCCCGAGCATGGTATCGGCGGAATAGTCGCGGCCGATGCTCAGCGCGATGATCGCGGCCATGACCACCGCGACCAGCAGGACGCCGAGCACCACCGGCAGCTCGAATGCCAGCGCCAGGGCGACGCCGAGCAGGGCCGCATGGGCCGTGGCGTCGCCGAAATAGGCCATACGGCGCCAAACCACGAAACAACCGAGCGGGCCAGCGACCAGGGCCGCGCCCAACCCGGCGATCATCGCCCGCAGGAAGAAGTCCTCAAACATGTTGGGGATCTGGCTCGTGGTCGTGGTCATTCTCATGCCCGTGGCCATGGGCATGATCGTGGTGATGTTGATAAAGCGCCAGGGCGCCGCCCGTCCCGATTCCGAACAGCGCCCGGTATTCCGGACTTTCGGAAACGAATTCGGGGGCGCCTTCGCAGCAGACATGACCGTTCAGACAGATCACCCGGTCGGACGCGCTCATCACCACATGCAGATCGTGGCTGACCAGGAGCACGGCGCAACCGGTCTCGTCGCGCAGCCGCTCGAGCAGCAGGTAGAAGGCCGCCTCCCCCGGCTGGTCGAGCCCTTGGGTCGGCTCGTCCAGCACCAGCAAATTGGGGCGGCGCAATAGGGCACGGGCCAGTAGGACCCGCTGCAACTCGCCGCCCGACAAGTCCGCCAGTTGGTGCCGCGCCAGATCGGCGACTTCCGTCTGCCGCAAGGCGTCGATGCGCGCAGACCGGTCGCCGGCGCCGCCGAGGCGCAGGAAACCATCGACCGTCATCGGCATGGAGCGGTCGAGAGCCAGTTTTTGCGGGCTGTAGCCGATGCGGATTTCCGGCGCTTGCTCCACACGCCCGGCGGTCAGTGCGCGCGCGCCCATGAGCGCCTGTAGCAACGTGGTCTTGCCGCTGCCGTTGGGACCGACGACGGTGACGATCTCCCCCGGCTCGATGCGGAAATCAACGTCCTGCAAGACTGCGCGACCGCCGGCCTTCACGGCCAACCCTTCGGCCGCCAGCAATGCGGTGTCACCCGTCACGACGCGCCGCCGAGGCAGGCGGGACAGCGGCCTTCGATCTCCAACACCGCGCCGTCGAGCGCGAAACCTTGATTGGCGGCGGCGCGGCGCAAGGTTCCGTCGATCCCCGCGTCATGCAATTCGGCGACCCGATCGCAATCCGTACAGATCAGAAACTGCACTGGATGGTTTTCGCCCGGATGGGCGCAACCAATATAGGCGTTCAGTTTTTCCAACTTGTGGGCAAAGCCATGCTGGATCAGGAAGTCGAGAGCGCGGTAGATCACCGGCGGTTGCGACCCCAACCCTTCGGTATTGAGCCGGTCCAGCATGTCATAGGCGCCGATCGGTCGGTGACTTTCCCACAATATTTCCAGCACGCGCTTGCGGACCGGCGTCAGTCTCGCCTTTCGGTCGCGGCAAATACGCTCCGCGCTGTCGAGCGCGTCGGCGGTGCATTGACTATGGTCGTGACGGTCGAAAGCGGTCGGCATGTGGCGAGCCATCGCGGACTCCAAACTTAATTATTGTAACAACATAACATTATATCTATACCTGACCCCCCTCTGACGAACAAGCGACCCGCCCTATGGCTCTCCTCAAACGTTTGGCCCTTACGGCGCTCTTCGCGCTGGCTTCCCTGGCTCCGGCTTGGTCCGCGCCCAAGGTTGTCGTGACCGTCGCGCCCGTGCATGCCTTGGTCGCGCAAGTGATGGCGGGGGTCGGCCAACCATCCCTGTTACTACCGCCTGGCATCTCTCCCCATGACTTCGCCCTGAAACCCTCGCAGGCGCGTCTGCTGAGTACGGCCGATTTGGTGGTCTGGATCGGCTCCGGCTTCGAGACCGTCCTGGAGAAACCGCTCCACAGCCTGGCGCGCGAGGGGCAACGATTGGAATTAGCGAAGACCAAGGGTCTGATCCGACATCCCCGGCGCGCCGGCGACGAGTGGGAGAGCCATGACGACCATGGTCACAGCCATCATCACCACCACGAAGGCGGCGACGATCCGCATTACTGGCTCGATCCCGACAATGCCAAACTATGGCTCGGGACGATCGCCGATACCCTGGCCAAACTCGATCCACCGAACGCGGCCACCTATCGGACCAATGCCAAGGCGGCGCAGGTTCGGCTGGACGATCTGACGACGGAATTGGCCGCCGCACTGCATCCGATCAAGGGCCAGGCCTATGTGGTGTTTCACGACGCCTATCAGTATTTCGAGCGCCGCTTCGGCCTACGCGCCGTCGCCGCCGTCGCCGCCAGCGACGCCCGCCGGCCAAGCCCGCGGCGGATCGCCCGCCTGCGCCGAACCGCGGCGGCGGAAAACGCCGTCTGCCTGTTCACCGAACCGCAAATGGCCAGCGGCCTGGCCGATACGGCCGCCGAAGGACTGGCGTTGAAGCGCGGCCAACTCGATCCCATCGGCGCCGACATCGCACCGGGCCCAAAGCACTACGAGACCCTGCTACGCCACCTGACCCGAGACCTGCGCGACTGTCTGAAAGACTGAAATGGCGAATTCAATCCGATTGGTGCAAGGTCCCATCGTGTAAGACCTGATCGCCATTTTCGCCGTCGCAAAGAGCCGAAGGGTTCAATCCTGCCTGTATGTCATGTGGTGTTTGTATTGATCTGAACGAACAATCACAAAGCCAAGGCGCTTGTAAAATCTTTTGGCCGAATTGTTTTTCATGACCGACAAGGTTAGTTCTTTTTCGCTGGCCCGCGCTCGCTCTATTAATTTCCCGACCAAGCGACTACCGATGCCCAGGCTTTGAAACTCGGGTTTCAAATACATTTGCGCTATGTATAACTGTCTTTCATCTTCATGCACTTGCAGCCAACCCACTTGTTGATCGTCGATCACCACAATCCGACCGTCGCCGCTTTCTACGGCATTCCGGACAACGGCTTTCTGGCTCGCATACCGCCACGGCAGCAATTCCTGGGTAAGTTCCTTGATCAACAACTCGTAGAGATTCCAGGCGAACCGGAAGTCGCACTGCCGCATTTGACGAAGTTCGATTTCCACAACTACGGTCAGCCTCAAATTACTGCTATTGCTTGCACCTACCAGGTATCCACGAAGGCGTGTTTCTTGCCGTCGCGGGCAGGTGGCGGAGGCATGCTGCGCAGGCCGTTCATGATCCAGGTGCGGCTGTCCTTGGGATCGATCACCCCGTCCACTTCGAACAGGCTGGCGGTGCTCAGGGCTTTGCCGCGTTCATAGGCGTCGGCGACCATGTCTTCGTAGGCGGCCTTGCGTTCCGCCGGATCCTCGATCGCTTCCAGCTCCTTGCGGAAGCCGAGCTTGACCGCGCCTTCCAGGCCCATGCCGCCGAACTCCCCGGTCGGCCATGACATGGTGAAGACCGGGGCGTGGAAGCCGCCGCCGGCCATCGCCTGAGCACCCAAGCCATAGGCCTTGCGCAGGACCAGCGTGAAGATCGGCACGGTCACGTTGGCGCCGATGACGAAGAGGCGGCAGCAATGGCGCACCAGGGCGGTCTTCTCCACCTCCGGCCCGACCATCATCCCCGGCGTGTCGCAGAGGGTTAGAATGGGAATATCGAAAGCATCGCAGAGCTGCATGAAACGCGCCGCCTTGTCGGCGCCGTCGCTATCGATGGCACCGGCCAGATGGGTCGGGTTGTTGGCGATCAGGCCCATCGGCCGGCCTTCGATGCGGATGAAGGCGGTGACCATGCCGAGGCCGAAATTGCGGCGCAATTCCAGCACGCTGCCGGTATCGGCCAGGGTCTCGATAACCTGGCGCACGTCATAGACGCGCAGCCGGTTCTCCGGAATGGCGTTGCGCAAATGGCGCTGGTCGACGCAACCCCAGTCGTCGAGATCGCCCTGGAAATAGGAGAGATACTGCTTCGCCACGGCGACCGCTTCCGCCTCGTCGGCGACGGCGATATCGACCACGCCATTCGGCACCTGCACCTCCATGGGACCGACCTCCTCCGGCCGGAAGACGCCAAGACCGCCGCCTTCGATCATCGCCGGGCCGCCCATGCCGATAGTCGAATTCTCCGTCGCGATGACCACATCGCAGGATCCCAACAGGGCCGCATTGCCGGCGAAACAGCGGCCGGAGGTGATCCCGACCATGGGCACCAGGCCGCTGAGCCGGCCGAAGAGATGAAATGCCGGGGTCGGCAGGCCGGCCACCGACGGGACGTCCACGTCGCCGGGGCGGCCGCCGCCACCTTCGGTGAAGAAGACCATGGGCAGGCGCCATTTCTCCGCCAGCTCGAACATCCGGTCCTTCTTGTCGTGGTTCTTCTTGCCTTGGGTACCGGCCAGCACCGTATAGTCGTAGGACATGACGACGCAGCGGCTGGCTTCGTCCGGGAACTTGTCGCCGTTGACCCGGCCAGTGCCCGCGATCAAACCGTCGGCGGGAGTGCGGCGGATCAGGTCGTCCATGTCCCGACGGCGGCGCTGTGCCGCCACCACCAGGCCGCCGATTTCGTTGAACGAGCCTTCGTCGCAGAGATCGTAGACATTCTGCCGGGCCGTGCGTTGATTGGTCTTGCGGCGGCGTTCCAACGCGTCCGGCCGCTGCCCGTCCTCGAGATAGCTCAAACGCTCCAGCACGTCGGCCAGATCCGGGCGGACGGCGTCGAGATCGACCGCGGCGGTATCGTCATCGTCCGGCCGTGCCACCTCCGCCGGGTCGAGGAAGGCGAGCGGGCTATTCTCGAACACCGTATCTCCTTCCCCGACCGCTAATTGTCGCAAAATGCCGGCGCTGTCGGTTTCGATGACATGCTGCATCTTCATGGAATCCATCACCAGGATCGCCTGCCCGGCATAAAGCGCGTCGCCTTCCGCGACGGAGATCGAAACGACGGTCCCCTGCATCGGCGCCATGACCGGCACCGTGCCGGCCGGCCCCTCCGCAACGACCGTCGGCGCCGCCGATGCTGCCGCGACAGGCGCCGCACCGCCATTCTTACCGTGGTCCAGCACCGCCAACGGATCGACCGCATCCACCGACGCCCCGGCCCGTTGCACCGCCTGCACCGCGGGCTCATGGAAACGCCGTTGATGCGTCCCCGCGCCGGTCAGCTCGGCCAGGTGGTCGTCGATAAACCGGGTATAGAGGTCGCCGCCGATGAATTCCGGATGCCGCAGCAAGTTTTGCAGGAACGGGATATTGGTCGCCAGGCCCTCGATCTTGAATTCGCAAAGCGCCCGGTAGCCGCGCGCCGCCGCCTTTGTGAAATCCCCCGACGGGCTGTGGGCGATCACCTTGGCCAACAGGGAATCGTAGCTCGGGCTGGTCCGGTATCCGGTGTAACCGAAACTATCGACCCGAAGGCCGGGCCCGCTCGGCGGCTCGAACGCCGTCAGCACGCCGCCTGTCGGCTTGGTGCTGCCGTCCGGGTTCATGACCTCCATATTCACCCGCAACTGAATGGCATGGCCACGTGGCGTCGGGTCGAGGTCCAGATCGGCGAGTCCGGCACCGTTGGCCAATTCGATCTGCAGCCGGACGATATCGACGCCCGTCACCTCCTCGGTCACCGTATGCTCGACCTGAAGCCGGGGATTGGCCTCGATGAAAGCGACGTCACCGGCCTCCGCATCGAGCAGGAACTCGACCGTGCCGACATTGCAATAGTTCGCGGCGGCGGCCAACTTCACCGCCGCGTCGCAAATCTGCCGCCGGATGTCATCCGTCAATCCCGGTGCCGGGGCCAGTTCGACGATCTTCTGATGGCGCCGCTGGATGCTGCATTCCCGCTCCCCCAAATGACCGACCGCACCGGCTTTGTCGGCGACCACCTGGACCTCAAGATGGCGGGCCTTGTGGATGTAACGCTCCGCATAGACCGCCTCCGCGCCGAAGGCTTGCCGTGCCTCCGCTTGGCAAAGAGCAAATGCCTCGGCAATCTCGCCGGCATTCTCGACGACGCGGATGCCGCGACCGCCGCCGCCGGCCACCGCCTTGATCACCATCGCCTGACCGGTGTCGAGCGCGGCGAAGAAGGCTTCCGCACCGGCCAGATCCACCGGACCGTCGCTACCGGCAATGACCGGCACACCGGTTTCCACCGCCAATTGCCGTGCCCGCACCTTGTCGCCGAACAAGGCCAGTGTTTCCGGCGGCGGTCCGATAAAGGCAATACCGGCGGCGGCACAGGCAGCGGCGAAGTCGGCGTTTTCGCTCAAGAAGCCGTAGCCCGGATGGATCGCATCGCATCCGGCCTCTTGGGCCAGCGCGACAATCCGTTCGCCGTCCAGATAGGCCGGCACGCCTGCGGCACCGAGCGCCAATGTCCGGTCGGCGACACCGACATGAAGGGCCTCGGCCTCGTCATCGGCATGGATGGCGAGGCCTTCGAGACCGATTTCGGCGATCGTGCGCAGGATACGAATGGCGATTTCGCCGCGATTGGCGACGAGGATACGGGAGATGGACATGAAGCGGCTTTCCGGTGGGACAGATGGATCAAGTGCGAAGGCTCTAGATTTGCCAGATATCCTGTGTTCGAATCCAGGGAAAATCGGAGAGGATGACGCCATGAGCACGCTCGGCACGCTTGAGGAACTGCCCACCGACTATTTGGACGCCCTGACGGCGATGAATGTGGGACCGCTTTGGCCCAGCCTGCGCGCCTTCCTGCCCTTCGGCCAGCCGGACCGGCTGACGGCGCCGACGCTCTGGCGGTACCAGGATGTGCGCCCCCATCTGCTACGCGCCGGAGAGCTGACGCCGATCGAGAAGGCGGAACGGCGGGTGCTGATGTTGTGCAATCCGGGCCTGGGTCTGGAGAACGCCATGGCGACGCCGACCATCTATCTGGGCCTGCAACTGATCCTGCCTGGGGAAACGGCGCCGAACCACCGCCATACGCCAAGCGCCATCCGTCTGGTGGTCGAGGGCGAAGGCGGCTACACCACCGTCGAAGGCGAGAAGCTGCCGATGGCGCGGGGCGATCTTATCCTAACGCCCGCCGGGCTCTGGCATGAGCACGGTCATGACGGCATCGGGCCGGTGGTTTGGCTCGACGCCCTGGACCTGCCCTTGGTCTACCGGCTGGAGGCGTCCTACGCCACAGAAGGGCCGCCGCAGAACCCGGGCAACCGGCCCGACGCCTCGCAATGGCGCTACCGCCAATCCGGCCTGCTGCCCTATGGCGATTTGGAGCAACGGCGGCGCGACTATCCGCTGCTGCGCTTCCCCTGGAACGAGGTACGCCGAGCGCTGATGGACATGGCGGCCGGCCGCGGCCCGGGAGACGCGGTGCATCTCGCCTATGTCAATCCGCAGACCGGAGCGGAATGCCTGCCGATCCTAGGTTTTTCGGCGCTGATGCTGCGGCCGGGCGAAACCCTGACACCGCCGCGCCGCTCCGCCTCCGCCGTGCTGCACGGCATCGAAGGCGACGGCGAGGCAGAGGTCGACGGCGAAAGCTTTGCCTGGGGCGAGCACGACACCATCGCCCTGCCGACCCACGCGAAGATGCGGATCCGCAACCGCAGCGACAGGGCGCCGGCCTTCCTGTTCATGGTCGACGACGCGCCGCTGCAACGCAAACTCGGCATCTACGAAGTCTTCGCCGACTGAGCGCCAACGACGGAGCGACTCCCCTCACACCTGTCCCAAATTAAATCAAAGGGTCAGACCCTTTGATTAGATGTTTCGCGCGCAACCGCTTTTTTTAAGGCTTTTTGGCGAATTCGATATTCAAAGGGTCTGACCCTTTGATTTCGTTGGTGGGGCGTCTGACGGCGGCGGTCAGGCGATCGGGTCGCGTTGCAGCGGGCTGGTCGAGCAGTGGATACCGCCGCCGCCGAGGAAGACGTTTTCGTAGCCGACCGGAACGATCTCGATACCCAGCTTATCCAGCGTCTCGGCGGTGCGCGGCGACAGACCGGCCTGCATGACCACCCGGCCCGGCCGCACCGCCAGGCAATTGACCGCGCCCGACGTGTCGTCGGGATGGATCTCCACCGTGCGAATGTTCAGCCGCCGCAACTCCTCCAGAAACCAGAACGGCAGCTGGGTCGGATTGATGATCGCGGTGTCGACGTCGATCATCACCAACGCGCCGTCGATATGCAGGCGATAGCCGGTCAGATCGACCCGCAACAATTCGACGCCCTGCGCGTTCAGCACCTCCTCGACCTGGCGCGTGCCTTCCTCATTGACCCGGGAGGAACGGCCGATGACCGCGGTTCGCGGATTGAGCCAAACGAAGCTGCCGCCCTCCATCAGGCCGGTGCCATGGATGGTGCGTAGGATCGGCATGCCGATCGCGGCCAGGGTCTCGCTGACCGGCGCCTCCTCGCCCCGACGGACCTTGGGGCCGAGGCGGGTGACGATGGCGCCGCCCTTCACCGCGATACAGGAATCCCGGGTATAGATCGACTTGTGCCGGCCCGGCGCGCAACGCTTCAGATAAACCACTTCGACACCCTCGCCGCGCAAGGTCTCGACCAAGGCGTCATGTTCCGCCTGTTGCGTCTCAAGCGACGGGATGACGTCGCCGCGCCAATACCAGGTCTGCCCCTCGGCGTCGCCGTAGGAACCGAGATGCTCGAGCCGCATCGACGGATCGATGATGTCAAGTTCGTCGCCGGGCCGATGCATCAACACCTTGCGCAAGCGACCGACATCGTTGTCGCAACCCCAGCTCTCTCCCCAGATCTCGGTTTGCTGCTCCGGACTTTCGAAATCGGGTTCCGCGTGAGAGGGGAAGGTCTTGATGGTCATATTGTAGCGGTATTCGAACTCGCTGACGGCAGACATTTGGCACACTCGCTATTTATTTCGGAAATTCGTGAAGTCGCGGATCCGAGACCTGGTGAATTCAGGCCGGCCCGGCGACAGGCGCGATCCAGTCTCGTCCGCGGACGGTATCGACATATTCCGGCCAGGGATAGTGGATCGGCGGCGGGAAGTTCTTCTCCAGCAACGGCGGGATCCAGGCCGTGCCGCCGACCCCGCCGCCGGTACGCTCCACGAACTCGTCCTTGCAACGGGCCAACGCCGCCGCATCGGTGATCAAATCCAAAGCGGTCAGGGCGATTACTTTGCCGGCGGTTAAGAACATCGGATCCATCGCCGCCGGCAAGCCGCCGAGGGCGCAGTGGCACCAATGCGGCACCCGCTTGCCGTCGGGCAGCGCCTTCAGCGCCGGTCGGCCAACGTAGAGACGCACGGTCGGCGCATGCCAGGTATAGTCGACATAGTCGTCGGACGTGTAGTTCTTCTGCCAGGCCGGCAGGCTTTCTCTAAGCGCCGCTTCGCCGTCGCGCGGATCGATCAGTTGTTCCAATTCGGCGGCGAACGGCTGCTCGTCGGGGCCGGCCTCGTAACCGAGATTGCGCAACATCTCGCGGGCAAAGTCTTTGGCCTCACCGTCGAAGTCGGGCGGCCCGACCAAAGCGAAGTTCTGGAATGTCAGGTCGGCGATGGCGCGATTGGCCAGGCCCGGCCGCGTTTTGGTGACCCAGCCGCTTTCGACCTCGCAATGGGTAATCGCGGCGACATGCCGGGCATTGTTCTCGAGCACGGCATCGATGGTTTCCGCCATCTCGATTGTCGGACAGCGCCAGGCATACTGAATCTGACTGTGCCGTGGCGGCAGATTGTCGGATGTCGCGGTCCCCGTGCCGAAGATCGCTTCGTTCAGGGTCCAGCTACCGTGATGGGGCAGCATCGATTCCTTATTGTACTTCGTCGTCGTGTACATCAGACAGAGCGCGTCCAGCGCCGCCGGTGCGCGGGCAATGGAATGGCTGTTCTGCGTGCCGCGGCGCTCGCCCGCGGCACCCCAGGTCTCCGGCTCCCGGCAAACGAAGGTGAAAACTTTCGACCAGTAGCAGCCGCAATGGGTCTCCCACACCGTGGTGTTGGACAAGGCTGGCAGGGAGGTCGGATGAAAACTGATGGCGGCGTCGAGATCGTCGTAATAACCGTGCGCGGCGTGGATCGGTTTTGAGCCGCAGGTCTTCTCGGCCGGCTCGCCGAAAAACTTGATGCGCCCCTTGAGCCCATGGGTGTCTATGGCGTGCTTCAGCGCCAACGCGCCGCTCAGAGCGCCGAGCCCGAGGGCGGAATGGGGGTCGGTATGGCCGGCGGCGAACTCGGATACGCCGTCCCGCGGCTTGCGGTAAGGCACCGGGTCCTGGCTCGTTCCCGGCACGGCGTCATACTCGGCGTAGCAGCCGATCACCGGCCCCTCGTCCCCATAGCGGGCGCAGAATGCCGTGGGCATGCCCGCGGAAGCTTCCTCGACCTCGAACCCCTCCCGGCGCAGGCGCTCCACATACCACGCGGCCGATCGGTACTCCCGCCAGGCCGGTTCGTGAAAATGCCAGATCGTCATATGATCGGCGGAAAGCGCAATTTTATTGTCTTCGATCCAAGCCAGAGCGGTCGCTTTCTCGGCTGTCATCTGAGCATTCATGGTGCATTCCAATCAATTGAATATGCCGTCAAACCTTCGAGCCTTCCGACGTTCGCCGACGACGCTGGCGCAGCCACAGTTCGAGTAGCAACAGTAGAAGCGTGGCCACAATCAACATGGTCGCCACGGCGGCGATCGTCGGGTCGAGATGATCCTGGATCCCGTTCCAAATCCGTTTCGGCAAGGTGTAGATATTGCGGCTCGTGATAAACAGCACCATGACGATCTCGTCGAACGAAATGGTGAAGGCGAAAATGGCGCCCGAGAGCACGCCGGGCATCACGCTGGGCACGATGACCATTCGAATGGTCTGCCAAATCGAGGCGCCGAGATTTCGGGCCGCCTGCTCGATACGCACGTCGAATGTCGCCAGCGAAGCCGACACCGTGATCACCACATAGGGCGTGGATACCAGCGTATGCGCCAGAATGACGCCGAGATAGGTGTCGACGATACGCAGATCAATCCAGAATCGATAGAGGGCCAATGCCTGGACCACTGTCGGCACAATGATCGGCAACAGCATGAAGCTGCGTACAGCCTCAGACAGGCGCGAGGAAATCCGCCAACAGCCGATCGCGCAAAGGGTGCCGAGAATCAAGGCGCAGATCGTCGACGCAATGGCGATGATCAGGCTTTGCCCAGTTGCCGAAAGCCAAATCTCGTTACTGAAGAATTTACCGTAATGCTCCAGCGACAGATGGTCCTGGGGCAGCGACAAATAATATCGGTCGGTCAACGACACCGGGAAAATCACTATCATCGGCAGAATCAGGAAACCCAGCACCGTCCAAGCCAGGCCCAGCATAACGCAACGGCCGAATGTCAACCGGCCCTCGCTCATGTCGCGCCGAAAACCTTGCGCATATCGACGAACCGGCTGACCACGGCAAGTAACAATAAAACGCCGAAGAGCAGGCTGGAGGATAGCATCGTCGCCTTACCCCAAAGCAACGTCTCTTCGAAGGCGACACGGATATATTCGGAGACCATGACAACCCGGCCGCCGCCCAGAATCGCCGGCGTGATGAAGAATCCGAGCGAAAAGACGAATACCAGGATGGTTGCCGCGATCAGACCCGGCTTGCTGAGCGGCAGATAGATCATGCGGAAGGCCTGAAAGGAGGATCCGCCAAGACCGCGAGCGGCCGCGACATAGTCGGCCGCGATCCCGCGCAAATTGGCATAGATCGGCAGGATCGCCAGCGGCAGCATGAAATGAACCATGCCGACAACGACTCCAAACGCGTTGCGCGAGAGGCGCAAAGGTTCGTCGATCACGCCGACGAACCGCAGCACCTCGTTGATCATGCCCTCGGTCCTGAGCAGCATGACCCAGGCAAAGGCCCGGATCAGCACGCTCAACCAGAAGGTCAGCAGAATACAGAACATCATCGCCGTCATCTGCCGTTCCCGTACATGAGCCATGGCGAAAGCGACGGCATAGCCCAATACCACGGTCAGAACGGTTGTCAGGCCGCAGATCCAGGCCGTGGTCCACCAAATCTTGTGGAGGAATGAATTGGTGAACAACTCCGCATAATTGCCGAACCCCGGCGCCGGGTCGGTCACACTGATCCAAAGCACCTGCAGCAAGGGAAAGACGTAGAAAACCAACATCAATCCCATTGCCGGCATAATCAGGAGCCAATAGCCCCGCCGTGTCGACCCGGACCGGTCCATGACCGCTGATCGTCAGCCGGCCTGCGCTTCGAGCCAAACCTCGCGGGCATGCTGGTCGTTGGTCTTGCCGCTGGCATGTTTGGCCCGGTACCAATGGCCGTCAAAAGGCACCTGTTGCGCGAAATTCTCCGGCTGGCCGGGGTCATATTGTCGCAACTCCGCCGGCACCTTACCCGAAGCCGCCGGATTGGCCGGGCCGTTGCCCATGATTTTGAAAAGCTCGATCTGCTGGTCCGGATCCTGGCTCGAGGCAATGAACTTCATCGCCGTTTCCTTTCCGGCGGGATTGCCGACCGGCACATTCCACATGCCCGGCGCGACACAGCCGCCCTGCCAAATCCAGGCAACGTCGCCATCCATATCCTTGCGCAACAGATTCGCCCGGGTGTGCCAGATGTTGCCCATCACGACCTCGCCCTCGCGGAACAATTGCTGGCTTTGCGAACCGGAGCCCCAAATCACCACCTCATCCCGAATCTCTTTGAATTTGGCAACGGCCAGGTCGATGTCGATCGGGTACACTTCTTGCGGCGATTTGCCGGCCGCCTGCATACAAGCTTCCAGCATGCCCCCTGGCTGCTTACGCATGGTGCGTTTGCCGGGGAAGTCCTTCAGGTTCCAGAAATCGGCCCATCCCGTCGGCGCCTTGGCCAGCTTCTTCTTGTTGTAGGCCAACACGAAACTGAACATGTAGTTGACCACGCCATGTTCGAACGCGAATTGCTCGTGGACCTTTTTCTTATCGACGACGGCATAGTCGATCGGCTCGATAACGCCAGCATCGGCGAGCACGAGCGTGGTGCCCGCACCGGTATCGCAGACGTCCCAAACCACGTTCTTTGCCTGCACCATGGCCTTGATCTTGGATCCGAGCGGTCCGGTGCCGTCGATGACGACTTTGACGCCGCTGGCAGTCTGAAACGGTTCGCCGAATGCCTTCATGTAAGCGTCGACCGCCGGTCCGCCCCAATTGACGACGACAATCTCTTTCGCCGCTTGGGCGCTACGCGGCAGCAAGCCGGCGCCGAGCGGTAGCATACCGAGCAAACCGAGGGCCTTAACGAAAGTACGCCGGTCTATTTCGCCATTCTGCAGACGCTGCCGAGCGATTTCGGCGCAGTCGATCTGAAACAGTTCTTCGTCGTCATACAGGTCTTTTTCGTACAAGCTTTTGCGAATATCCATCAGTCTCTCCCTCATTTGTGTGAGCGTTTGAAATACAGGAATCAGTCCTCCGCCGGCGTCGTTGTTTCGCGTACCAGAACAGCCGCGTCCGGCTCCCAGCCGATCCAAATCCGATTGCCGACGGCCGGCTCGATCTCGCAACGCCAGGCCGGCGCCGTGACAAACAAATCTCCCAGACCGGGCGTCGATACCTTCAAATGGTAATTAGCGCCGTGATAGTTGAACTGATCGATCACGGCGCGACAGGAATTGACCATGCCGTCATTGCTGTCCGCGATCTGGATTTTTTCCGGTCGCAAGGCGACAAGAATTTCGCCGTCGGCGGTGGCCGGCCGCGGTGCTCCGGCCTGCCGAAACAGCTGATCGCCGACACGGTAACGAAAGCCACTGTCGCCGGCCAGTTCCGCCCGGCCGCGGATGAAATTCGACTTGCCCAGGAAATCTGCGACGAAGCTGGTCGCCGGCCGTTCGTATAATTCGATCGGATCGCCCGACTGTTCGATGGCACCATCGCGCAGGATGATCACCTGGTCTGACATCGACAGCGCTTCTTCCTGGTCGTGTGTTACATATACGAAAGTAGTGCCGAGCTTCTGATGCAGTTCCTTAAGTTCCCATTGCAAGTCGGCGCGCAGCTTCTTGTCCAAAGCGGAAAGCGGCTCGTCGAGCAATAGAAGATCCGGTTGGAAGCTGATCGCCCGGGCCAACGCCACCCGCTGCTGCTGTCCGCCGGAAAGTTCGGAGGGCAGCCTATTGCGGAGATGGCCGAGTTGCACCGATTCTAGGGCCTCGCGTATCCGCGACTCCGCTTGTTGCCGCCCAATGCCGCGGACCCGCAGCGGGAACCAGACATTTTGCTCCACCGTCATATGCGGGAACAGGGCGTAACCCTGAAACACCATACCAAAATTGCGTTTCTCCGGCGCCAGGCCGGTGATGTCCTGACCATCCAGCAAAACCTGCCCGCTGGTCGGCGTTACGAAACCGGCGATGGCCATCAGGATCGTGGTTTTGCCGGAGCCGGAGGGACCCAGCAGGGTCAGAAAAGAACCGCGGGGGATGTCCAGCGAAACGCCGTCGACCGCGGCCAGGGAACCATACATCTTCACCAGATTCCGGATCGTCAACGCATGAGGCGTCGAATTTGCTCGGTCCAATGAGACGTCTGTTTGAGCCATGATGCCGCCGGTCTTTGAATCTTGGAACACGGTCGCACAGGCTTGCAATCGTCGAAAATTTCAAATATTCAAACTTTTGTTGGAGATTTATCAAAGTATCCCTCATGCCGCTAAACCAACTTCAGTTGGTCGATCTGAAACTGTTGAGAGTCTTTCAAACGGTCGCCAAGTCCGGCGGACTTTCGGCCGCTCAAGACGAACTCAATATCTCCACCTCGACCATCAGCATTCATATTTCCAATCTGGAAGGTCGGCTGGGCATGACACTCTGCCATCGGGGCCGCGGCGGCTTCGCGCTGACTGAAGAAGGTAAGAATGTTCTCGACGCCGGCGATGCCCTGTTTGCTCATATCGAAGATTTCGGCGCAAAAATCGCGGATATTTCCGGCGAACGCTCCGGCGAGCTGAATCTCGGTATCCTCGATAACAGCATCACCAATCCAGGTTTCAGCCTGGCAAACGCAATCAGAGAGTTCAAGCACCAACACCGCCACGTCCGAATCAACGTTCATGTGGTGGCGCCGGACCTCCTAACCGATATGATCCTGGACGGTCGGCTGCACGTCGCCGTCGGTTATTTCCCGCGCAAAGTGGTAAACTTGCGCTACGAGGCGCTGACCAAAACTCGCATGGAATTGTTTTGCGGCCGAAATCACCCGCTATTCAAAGCCGCCAAGACAGCGTTGAGCGACGCGGTCATCGCCGCTGCCGAGCATGCCCAGCGTGGTTATGTCACCATGGCCCAGATGCCGAGGCTGCATCGCGAGTTCAACTTCACGGCACGCTCCTACAATATCGAAGGCCTGGCGCATTTAGTCCTTTCGGGTGGCTATCTCGCCTTTCTACCTCGACATTACGCAGAAAAATGGGTGAAGAGCGGAGAATTGCGGTCGCTGCGGCCCAGCCGCTATGCCTACAACTCGAGCTACCACCTGGCCTGGCGAAAAGCCGAACTGATTATGCCGACGACCCGGCAATTCCTAAAGATCGCCCGCGCGATGGCCACCTGAAACTCGCCCGGGATTGGCAGAGCTGGAAATCCGAGGTATGCCGGAGGACTGGATTGAGCGAGCCGAACGAAGAGATGAATGACAATCAATACGATGTGATCGTGGTCGGTGCCGGTAACGCCGCCATGTGCGCCGCCTTCTCGGCCCACGAACAGGGCGCCAATGTGGCCATGCTGGAACGGGCGCCGGAGGAGGAGGCGGGCGGCAACTCCCGCTACACCGCCGGCGCCCTTCGCTTCGCCCATAACGGCCTGCAGGACATCTTGCAGCTTGTCGAACTGACCGACGAAGAGATCGAGACCAGCGATTTCGGCACCTACACGACCGACCAATTCTATGACGGACATGTTTAGGGTCACCCAGTACCGCACCGACCCTGCGCTGTGCGAATTGCTGGTAACCAAGAGCTTCGAAACCGCGCGCTGGATGAAGGACAAGGGCCTGCGTTTCATGCCCCATGTACAACCGTCAGGCTTTCAAGGTCGACGGCAAGATGAAGTTCTGGGGCGGGCTGGTACTCGAATATTGGGGCGGCGGCCACGGCATCTGGGAGATGCAGTCGAAAATCGCCGCCGACAGCGGCATCCCGGTGCTGTTCGAACACCGCGCCGTCGGCCTGATCTATGACCAGGAGAAAGTGACCGGCGTCCGGGTCAAGCATGACGGCAAGGTCTTCGACATGCACGCCAAATCGGTGGTGCTGGCCGCCGGCGGCTTCGAAGCCAATTCGGAATGGCGCACCCGCTATCTCGGCCCCGGTTGGGATCTGGTGAAAGTCCGCGGCACCCGACATAACATGGGCGAGGGCATTAAGATGGCGCTCGACATCGGCGCAATGCCCTACGGCAACTGGGCCGGCTGCCACGCCGTCGGCTGGGATTTGAACGCACCCGAATTCGGCGATCTCAGCGTCGGCGACAATTTCCAGAAACACAGTTATCCGCTCGGCGTGATCCTGAACGCCAACGGCGAACGATTCGTCGACGAAGGCGCGGATTTCCGCAATTACACCTATGCCAAATATGGCCGCGACATTCTCAATCAGCCGGGCCAGTTTGCTTGGCAGATTTTCGACGCCAAGGTGGCGCCGCTGCTGCGCGACGAATACCGCATTCGGCGCATGACAAAGGTGCAGGCAAATTCGCTCGCAGATCTAGTGATACAACTGGAAGGCGTCGACGCGGACCGCGCGCTCGATACGCTTGAAGCCTACAACGCCGCCGTCCAGAAGGACGTAACTTTCAACCCAGCCGTGCTCGACGGCCGCGGTACCGATGGCTTGATCCCGCCAAAGTCCAATTGGGCCAACGTCTTAGACGAACCGCCGTACGAAGCCTACGCCATCACCTGCGGCATCACCTTCACTTTCGGCGGCCTTCGCATCAACGAAAACGGCGCCGTACTAGACACGGATTTACGACCGATCCCAGGGCTCTATGCGGCTGGCGAGCTAGTTGGCGGCCTTTTCTATTTCAACTATGCGGGTGGTACTGGTTTGATGAGTGGTGCTGTTTTTGGTAGAATTGCTGGGAGAAATGCAACCATCAATTAAATTTTTATAGTTTATTAGTGATTTGGTAATATATTGTTTGATAGTGGTGGGAGACACCCGTCGTTCGTTTGCAATAGAACTCGTATTACATGCTACCGCGCATCAGGACCGGTAAACTCTTATGACCCAAGGCCGCTGGGAACAATTCGCTACTCTCGGGAGCGCGGACCGGTATTTTTGGGAAACCGACGAGTCCTTCGATGTCGTTTTTTTCAGCGATAGCATCGTTAAGACGTTCGGCGGCGACGTCCGCGCTTTTATCGGACGTCCAATCACCGATTTTTTTCGCGAAGTCGGTATTTCCAGCGAACATTCGCAACAGATTTTCGACTATCTAGTGGCGTATGAATCTTTCGATTCCAAAGTTGTCCGGCTCGAGCGAAAGCCAGGCAATATTCGGTATTTAGAAACCCATGGCCGACCCATCGTCGACGAAAACGGGGCTTTTTGCGGCTATCGAAGTTTAGGGACCGACATCACCAACGAACGGCGCGTCCAAACCTGGCTCCAGGACGGCGTGGCGGCGATGAACGACGGCTTTGCGCTTTACGACCGCAAAGACCGATTGGTCATTTATAACGCTACTTATGCCCGCCCGTTTACGGTGCGAAACCTGGAAATACACCCCGGCCAGACATATGAGGAACTGCTCCGGCTCGCGGTCGCACACGATGTCACACATCACGACTTGGAGGACGACGAGGCGTTCATTCAAAGACGCTTGGCGGAGCATCGCGGCGGCGCGGCGTCAAACATATTGCGCTACACAAATGGCAAATGGTTTCATCAAAAGGATCTCAAGACCAGCGACGGCGGGATCGTCGCCATCCGTCAGGATATTACCGACCCTGAAAGCCGCGGAGCTCCAAGCCTTGGAGAGCGAGCGCCGGTTCCGTCTGCTGACCTCCATCGGCGCCGATTGGTACTGGGAGACCGATGCGCAAGGGCGATACCGCTTCGTGTCCGACAACTTTTTCGAAGAAACCGGGTTCAAGCCCGAGGACCTTCTCGGAAAAACGCGTCGTCAGTGGATCGAGCAATTCGGACGCCACCCAATCCCGGAGGGATTGTACGAAAAGTTCGAAGAAACAGAGACGAAACAACCGTTCCCGCGGCATCGAATACTCCATTACCGATGCAAAAGGTGAGCGCCGCGACCTCTATCTCAACGGTGAGCCGGTTTACAATGACGATGGCGTCTTCGAAGGATTTCTCGGGACGACAACGGATGTCCACCCAGCGCCGTTTAGCGGCGGAAGAGCTCGAGTTCGAGAAGGAACGTTTCCGGAATATATTCGAAGCCGCCGATGTCGGTCTTTGGGACGAAGACTTCTCGGTGCTTTACGACGAACTTGAAATGCTCCGCGCCGCTGGCGTCAAAGACATGCGCTCGTTTTTAATGAGCAATCCGGAAATAATCCATGACCTCGCGATCAAGATCAGAACGATGCGGGTCAACGAAGCGACCTTACGGATGTTTGGTGCAACCAACCGGAAAGAGTTGGTCGGCTCCTTGTTCGAACTCACGTCGAAAAATTCTCATGACATGTATGTCGATCTTTTCGAAGCGATATTCGATGGGCAACCGAAACTCGTGACCGAACTTC
>CBDCGJ010000051.1:0-20449 GCA_965216645.1 Alphaproteobacteria bacterium
TGCCGCTTTGGTGCCGAGATGCCGACCGAAAATTGACTTGGTGTAATCCGGCCTACGCCGCCCTGGTAGGGACCGACCCGGAGACCGCGATTGCCGAGCAGCGCGAAATCACCTCACCCTTGGATACGCAGCAAGCCAGGACCCTGGCCGATATCGCAATCAACGAGCATCGGTCGAAAAGCGAAGTCCGCACATACGTTGTGGATGGGGAGCGTCGCTCGTTGCACGTTACCGAAACCCCGCATGGCCGCGGAACTACCGGCAGCATCCGCGACATTTCCGAGGTCGGCGAGCTCGAGGCCGAGATGCGGCGGTTGACCGACGCCCATGAGGAAGTCCTGAACAACATGACCTCCGGGATCGCCGTCTTCGGTCCGGACAAACGTCTCGAGTATTTCAATCCGGCCTTCGCGAATCTTTGGCGGATGGAGCCGGATTGGCTGAGCACGAAACCCGGTCACGCCGAATTGCTGGAGAAGCTGCGCGAGGAACGCCGCCTACCGGAACACGCTGATTTCCCGGCTTTTCGCGACCAATTATTCCGATTATACACCGACCTTCTGGCGCCGATGGAAGACCTGCTCTATCGCCCGGACGGCAGCATCCTACGGCGGATCATCGCGCCGCATCCGTTGGGTGGATTGATCTTCATTCACGAGGATGTCACGGACAGTCTGGCCCTCGAACGCTCCTACAACACGCTGATCGCGACACAGAGCGAAACCTTGGACAATATGTCGGAGGGCATCGCCGTGTATGGCAGTGACGGCCGGCTCAAGCTCTACAATCCGGCTTTCGCGGAAATTTGGCGCTTACCGATCGACGAGCTGGATGAAGAGCCGCATATCACCGAAGTGTTGGAAATGTCTCGGTCGCTCTATACCGAGGCCGACGATTGGGCCGAGCTGAAAGCCAAACTGATCAGCCATGTCATCGCCGCGAATTGCACGGCCTGCGTTTGCTGCGGCCGGACCAGACAGTCATTGACTATAGTTCCGTGCCCTTGCCGGACGGCAATGTCCTGCTGACCTATCTGGACGTCACCGATTCGGCGACGATCGAACGGGCCCTGCGGGAGCGAAACAAGGCGCTGGAGGAAGCCGACCATATGAAGTCGGACTTCATCGCCAATATGTCCTACGAAATCCGCGCACCCTTGAACAGCATCATCGGCTTCACCGATATGATGGGCGACCGCTTCTTCGGCGAACTGAACGAGCGGCAGATCGAATATACCAACCATATCCGCGAAGCCTCAGGCGATCTTTTGAACCTGATCAACAGCATTCTCGATCTGGCGACCATCGAGGCCAACCGGATGGAGTTGGAGATTGCCGACGCGGATATCGGCGATTTGCTTGCCGACGTACTGCGCTTGGTCGGCGGCCGGGCAAGGCGCAAGCATATCGAGCCGCAACTCGAGCTGACCGAGGATATGGCGGCCTTCCCGCTGGACGCGCAACGGATCCGCCCAAGTGCTTGCCATCCTGACCACCAATGCCATCGACTGTTCCGACGAAAGCGGCGCCGTCGCCCTTGGCGCGCAAATGATCGATAGCGGTCTGCAGATCTGGGTTCAGGATTCCGGGGTCGGGGCACAGCTAAGCGACCGGCAACAAATTTTCGAACGCTTCCAACGCTCGACCGACGTCAATGTGCAACATGGCGTCGGCCTCGGATTATCTCTCGTGCGCAGCATCATCGAAATGCATGGCGGCAATGTCGAGCTGGACACCGATCCGTCGACCGGCACGAGGGTCAGTCTGAATCTACCGCGGCCGGAGGCGGTGGCGTGAGCGCCGATGCCGGCGGAACCCTCACGGTCGCAAATCTCGAGGATACGGCGCGGCTGGCGGCCTTGATCGGCGATGCGTTGGCGGCGGGCGATTGCCTCTGCCTCGGCGGCGACCTCGGTAGCGGTAAGACCAGCTTCGCCCGCGCCCTTTTGCGTCATCTCGGCGCCGGCGGCGAAATTCCCCAGCCCCACCTTCAATCTCGTGCTGGTCTACGAGACCCGCCTGGGTCAAGTCTGGCATTGCGATCTCTATCGCCTAAGCGGGCCGGAGGACATCGTCGAGCTCGGCCTGGAGGACGCCTTCGGCCGCGACCTGGTGCTGATCGAATGGCCGGACCGGCTCGGCGAACTACGGCCTGACCGGTGTTGCGACATGACCTTCCGGCACGGCGAGACGGCGTCGGTTCGGCATATCGAGATCGGCGGCGCGGTCAGCGACAACCTAGCGGCGGCGTTCGCGCGATGGCCGATCAGCTAGGCGATTTCTTAGCGCGGGCCGGCCACGGGGAGGCTCGGCTATTCCCCCTGGCGGGCGACGCCTCGGCGCGGCGCTACAGCCGGCTTTGCGATCGGGCAGGCCGGCCGCTCGGCTGGCTGCTGCTGGACGCCCGCGCCGTGCCGGAGACCTGCCCACCCTTCGTCGATATCGCCGGCCAGCTGCGCGACCTCGGTCTTAGCGCGCCCGACATCGCCTATGGCGAGCCGGCGGCCGGGCTCTTGCTGGTGGAGGACTTCGGCGACGATCTGTTCGCCGGTCATGACGGGGATCCGCCGCGGCGGCAGGCGCTCTACGATCTGGCGGTCGACCTGTTGTCGGCGCTGCATGCACGGTTCGATGTTCGGACCGGTGGCGGGTTGCCCCGGTTCGATGCCGACCGTTTCCTGACGCAGAGCCGATTATATTTACGGGAAGTAACGCCAACGGCGGACCCGCGGGCCTTCGAGCGGGCCCTGGAACCCGTGCTCGAGGCGGCGACCGCTGTGCCGGAGAGCCTGTTGCTGCGCGATTTTCACACCGAGAATCTGGTCTGGCTGCCGGATCGTCCCGGTGTCGCCGCCTGCGGCCTGTTGGATTTCCAGGACGCCGGGGTCGGACCGGTCGTCTACGACCTGGTCTCGCTGCTGGAGGATGCTCGCCGCGACGTACCGTCCGACTTGCGGGCGCGGTCGGTCGATCGATTTCTGCAAGGTCATGCTGGCCTCGACCGTGCCACTTTCGATGCCGCCTTCTCGGCACTTGCGGTCCTGCGTCATCTCCGGGTGATCGCCATCTTCCATCGCCTGACCCGGCAGGGCCGCGCCGGCTACGACCGCCATCTGCCAAGGATTCGGGGGCTACTACGGCATCACCTCGGTATGCCGGGGATGGCCGAACTCCGCGATTGGCTTGATGGCCAGGCGGACACGCAGCTACAGTAACCGACGCGCGGAATCGATGAGCATCCCCAAATGGCGAAAGAGTTTCCCGACACCGCGATGATCCTGGCCGCCGGCAAGGGCGCGCGCATGCGGCCGTTGACCGACAGCGTGCCGAAGCCGTTGCTGTCCGTGCGGGGGCGGCCGCTGATCGACCATATCCTGGATCGCCTGACGGAAGCCGGCGTTCGCCGCGTCGTCGTCAATCTGCATCATTTGGCGCCGCAGCTCCGGGCCCATCTGGATGGCCGGACCGAGCTGGATATCGACTATTCCGACGAAAGCGACGCATTACTGGAAACCGGTGGCGGTGTTAAGAGGGCGTTGCCCCTGCTTGGAGAGGACCCGTTTTTCGTGGTCAACGGGGATGCCTTTTGGCTCGACGCCGGGGAACCGTCTCTGACCCGTCTGGCCCGCGCTCATAGCGCCGTCGCCTCGGCGATAACGTTGTTGATGGAAAGCACCGCCAAGGCGGTGGCCTATTCGGGCCGGGGCGATTACTTCATGGACCCGGACGGCCGCCTGCGCCGTCGGTCGGAGCGGGTCGTCGCCCCCTTCGTCTTCGCCAGCGTCTATCTGACCAGCGCCGATCTGTTTCGGGACGCGCCGGATGGCGCCTTTTCCATGAACCTGCTGTTCGACGCGGCGGAGGCCAATGGCGGTCTTTACGGTCTGCGCCATGAGGGACTGTGGGCCGGTCTCAATTCCCCCGACAGTCTGCTGGCGCTGGAGCGCGCCTTGGCGGCATGAGCGGACCCGGCCGGCTTTACACCATTGCGGCCGACCGGTCGTTCGTCGACAGTTTCGCCGCCGGCCTGTTGGCGCGGTACCGGGCGGCGCCATTGCGTCTGGCCGAGGCGGTGCTGCTGCTGCCGACCCGCCGCGCCGTGCGGGCCCTGCGCGAGGCCTTTCTACGGCAAAGCGACGGGCGGCCGCTGATCCTACCCGCCATGCATCCCTTGGGCGATATCGACGAATATGAGCCTGGCTTCGGCCTATTCGCCAGCGAACTGGCGCGGGATCTGCCGCCGGCGATCGCGCCCTTGCGGCGGCAATTGTTGCTGGGCCGCCTGATCCGCGCCGCCAGAACGGATTTGAGCGAGGCCCAGGCCCTCGATCTGGCGCTGGAGCTCGGCCGCTTTCTCGATCAGTTGCAGCTATCCGGATTGGGGCTGGACCGGTTGGGCGGATTGGCACCGGCCGACTTCGCTGGCCATTGGCAGCAGACCTTGGATTTCCTGGCCCTGATCGACGCGCCTTGGCGGGATATCCTGGCGGCGGAAGGAACGATCGACGCGGTGGCGCGACGGGACCGCATCGTTCAGGCCTTGGCCGAGCTTTGGCGCGCCCGCCCGCCCGACAGTCCGGTGATCGCCGCAGGTTCCACCGGCAGCGTGCCGACAACTGCCCGCTTGCTCGCCCTGATCGCCCGGTTGCCGGCCGGCGAGGTGGTGCTGCCCGGACTGGACCGGGAACTGGACGACGACAGCTGGACGGCTTTGAAGGAAGATCATCCCCAGTTCGCGCTGCGCGAATTGCTATCCATCTTGCGGGCCGGCCGCGGCGACGTGATGGATTGGCCGGATGCGGAAGCCGCGGACGACCGCCGGCGCGACCGGCTGGCCCTGCTCTCCGCCGTGACCCTGCCGGCGGAAACCAGCGAGCGTTGGCGTGGCTTCTCGGTGACGCCGCGCGCGGTCGACGGTTTGACCCGCGTCGACGCCGCCGATTCCGGAGAAGAAGCGCGGATCATCGCCCTGCTGATGCGCCGGACGTTGGAGACGCCGGGCGCGCGGGCGGCGCTGGTGACGCCGGACCGGGGCCTCGGCCGCCGGGTCGCGGCCGAACTCAAGCGCTGGACCGTGGAGGTCGACGATTCCGCCGGCACGCCCCTCGGCGAAACCCCCGCCGGCGCCTTTCTGCGCCTGGCGGCGACGGCCGTGGCGGAGGCTTTCGCGCCCCATCCCTTGCTGGCCCTCGGCAAGCATCCCCTGGCCAGGGCCGGTCTGCCCGCCGGCCGTTTCCGCATGTTGGTTCGACAATGGGAGCGGGCGGCGTTGCGCGGGCCGCGGCCGGCGCCCGGGCTCGACGGTCTGGAAACCGGACTACGCGCCGGCAACGTTGCCGGCGCGGCACTGCAGGGATTTCTGGATTTTCGAGCGCGGGCCGAGCCCTTCGCGGCAGCCGTGAGCGCCGATCGGGTTTCGCCGCGCGAGTTACTGCACGAGCATGTCGCGTTCGCCGAATGGCTGAGCCGGGACGAGGACGGCGTAGCCCGTCTTTGGCAGGGCGAGGACGGCGAGACGGCGGCCCAATTCGTGCACGAGCTCGACCGCTCGCTCGATGGGCTGCCGCCCTTGGCCGGCGCCGACTATGCCGGCGCCTTCGACAGCCTGCTCGCCGGCGCGGCGGTTCGGCCCGCCTACGGTCGCCACCCCCGCCTCGCCATCTGGGGGCCGTTGGAAGCCAGGCTGCAGCATGTCGATCTGATGATCCTCGGCGGTTTGAACGAAGGCAGCTGGCCGGCCTTGCCGCGGATCGATCCCTGGCTCAATCGGCCCATGCGCCGGGAATTGGAAATGCCGGCGCCGGAATGGCGGATCGGCCTGGCCGCCCACGATTTCGTGCAGGCGGCCAGCGCCCCCGACGTGGTGCTGACCCGGGCCGAGCGGGTCGACGGCGCGCCGACCGTGCCGAGCCGCTGGCTGCTGCGCCTCGAGCAGGTCATGACGGCGGCCGGTCTCGACGCCGATACGGGGCTGTCGGATCGTCTGCGGCACTGGGCGGCGGCGCTGGATCGGCCGGCTTCGATTAAACCGGTGGCGGCGCCGAAGCCGTCGCCGCCGCGCGAAGTCCGGCCAAGGCAGCTCTCGGTCACTCGGATACAGACCTGGCTGCAGAACCCCTATGGTCTTTACGCGTCGGAAATCCTGAAGCTGAAGCCGCTGGACGAAATCGACGCGGACCCGACCTTGGCGGAACGGGGAACCGCCATTCACGCCGCGCTCGAGCGCTTCGTCCGAAGCTATGGCGAGAGCGTTGACGATCCCCTGGCGGCGCTGCTCGATCATGGCCGCGCCGCCTTCGGCGAAATGTTGGCGCAACCTTCGGTGCGCGCCTTCTGGTGGCCGCGCTTCGAACGCCTGGCGGCTTGGTTCGTGGCACAGGAAGCGGCCCGGCGGCCCGAGCTGGCGCGTAGTCTGGTCGAACTCAGAGGCGTGCGGGATTTCGACGGACCCGGCGGCCGCTTCCGCCTGACCGCCACCGCCGACCGGCTCGACCGACGCCATGACGGCGGGGTCGAAATCCTCGACTATAAAAGCGGCACGGCGCCGACGGCGCCGCAGGTCGCCCGCGGCGACGCCCCGCAGCTGGCGTTGGAAGCGCTAATCGCGGCCGGGGGCGGGTTTCCGGAACTTGGCCCATGCGAGGTTACGGGCCTCAGCTACTGGCGCCTCAGCGGCGGTCGGGCGCCCGGCGAGGTCAGGACGCTGCGGCTCGACCTGGCGCAGGTGTTGGCGGATGCCGAAGACGGCATGCAGCGCCTGATCGCCGCGTTCGACCGGGCGGAGACGCCCTATCACGCCCGACCGCGGCCGGATCTGGCCCTGCCCTATGACGACTACGAACATCTCGCCCGGCTGCGCGAATGGGGTGGCGCATGAACGCGAACCGCAAATTCGAACGTCAGCGCAGCGCCGCCGATCCGACCGCCTCCTCCTGGGTGTCGGCCAGCGCCGGCACGGGTAAGACCTATGTGTTGACCGACCGGGTCGTGCGCCTGCTGCTGTCCGGCGTGGCGCCGGCGCGTCTGCTCTGCATCACCTTCACCAAGGCGGCGGCGGCGGAGATGCAGGACCGGGTGTTCAAACGTTTGGGCCAATGGACGGCGCTCGACGACAACACCCTGTCCGACGAGTTGCTGCAACTGCAGGGTCGGCTGCCGGACGACCATGAAATGGCCCGGGCCCGGCGATTGTTCGCGCAGGCCCTGGAGACGCCGGGCGGCCTGAAAATCCAAACTATTCACGCCTTCTGCGAATCTCTGCTCGGCCGCTTTCCGCTCGAAGCCGGCTTACCGGCCAATTTCACGGTGATGGACGAGCGCACGGCGGAGGAATTGTTTCTGGCCGCCCGGGACCGCGTGCTGGACGAAGACAATCGGCGCGACCGTCCGATCATGTCCGCGCTGGCGGCCTATCTCGACGAGCGGGCCTTTCAGGGTTTGATGCCTCTGTTGATGTCGGAACGGGGCCGGCTCAATCGATTGCTGCGACGGTCCGGCGGCGTCGACGGCGTGGCCGCGCTGTTGCGCGACCGGCTCGGTCTGGCCGCCGATCTGACCGAGGCATCGGTGATGGCGGATGCGGGCGCGGAAGCGCATTTCGACGGGGAAGGCTTGAGCTGGCTTGCCGAACTGATGTGCGCGGCGACCGGCAAGCGGGATCGGGAGCGGGGACAGGCGATCGCCGATTGGCTGGCTGCCCCGGCGCGGCGGGCGGAGACTTTCGAGGACTATCAGCGCGCCTTCATCGCCAAGAGTTCGGGCGAACCCTACAAAGCCATCGTCAGCAAAGGCCTGACCGACGCCCATCCCGAATTGGCAGACATCGCCGAGCGCGAGGCCGAGCGGGTGCTGGCCGTGCTGAATGCCCGCAAGGCCCTGCGTCTGTTGGAAGCCAACCGGCTGTTGCTGGCGCTGGCGGCGGCGATGATCGCGCGCTACGACCTGGCCAAACGCCGGCGTGCCGTGCTCGACTATGACGACCTTATTCTGCATACCCCGCGATCTGGTCAGCGACCGGACGATGGCGCCCTGGGTGCTCTATAAGCTCGACGGCGGTCTCGACCATATCCTGATCGATGAGGCGCAGGACACCAATCCGGAACAGTGGGAAATCATCCAGGCCCTGGCGGAAGAATTCTTTGCCGGCGAAGGCGCGCGCGAACAAAGCCGAACGATCTTCGCGGTGGGCGACCCGAAACAGTCGATCTACAGTTTTCAACGGGCGGACCCCGCCGCCTTCCAGGTCATGCGCGATTTCTTCGCGGCGCGGGTCCAGGCGGTCAAGAAGCTTTGGCGGCCGGTCGAACTGAACCTCTCCTTCCGGTCGGTGCCGGCGGTGTTGCGGGCGGTCGACGCTGTCTTCTCGGGCATGCCGGCGGCCCAGGGGGTCTTGTTCGAGGGTCAGGCGCTGCGTCATGTCTCGGACCGCCGGGAGATGCCGGGCCTGGTCGAAGTCTGGCCCCTGGAAGAAGTGGCGGAGCTGCCGGAGCGCGCGCCCTGGACCCTGCCCCTGACGCCGGAGCGGTTCGACCGGGCGGAAACCCGCCTGGCCCGTCGCCTGGCCGAGCAAATCGGCGATTGGTTGGACAAAGGTGAGATCCTGACCGGGCAGCAACGGCGGGTTCGGCCGGGCGATATCCTGATCCTGGTGCGCAGCCGCGGCATCATCATGGAAGAGATCGTCCGCGCCCTGAAGAGCCGCGATATCCCCGTCGCCGGTATCGACCGCATGGAACTGCGCCAACAGCTCGCGGTGATGGATCTGCTGGCCCTGTTGAAATTTCTGCTGCTGCCGGACGACGACCTGAACCTGGCGGTGGTTCTGAAGGGGCCGATCCTAAACCTGGACGACGACGATCTGTTTCGGCTTGCCCATGACCGCGGGGAGGCGTCGTTGTGGCAGCGCCTGCGGGAAGCGGCGGCGCAAGGCCGCCACGGTGCGGCCGAGGCTTACCTGCAAGCGCTGCTGGCGCGGGTGGATTTCGAGGGGCCCTTCGAACTGCTCTCCCATATTCTCGGGCCCCTTGACGGTCGGCGCCGGATGCTGGCCCGGCTGGGGCAGGAGGCGAACGACCCCATCGACGAGCTTCTGAACAAAGCGCTCGAGTTCGAACGCGGCCATGCCCCGTCGCTGCAGGGCTTCCTTGGCTGGGTCGATGCCAGCGACGAGCAGATCAAGCGGGAAGTCGATCAGGCCCGCGACGAGGTGCGGATCATGACCGTGCATGGGGCGAAGGGGTTGCAGGCGCCGATCGTCTTCCTGCCGGACACGGTCAGCAAGCCGCAGCGCCGCGACCGCCTGTTCTGGATCAACCGGGGGGATGAGCCCTGGTTGCCTGTCTGGTCGCCGGCCCGGGACATGGACGATCCGACGGTGGCGGAGATCCGCGCCGGCGTCGAGCGGGAGCAGGACGAGGAATACCACCGGCTACTCTATGTGGCGATGACCCGGGCCGCCGACCGGCTTTATGTTTGTGGTTGGCAGGGTCAGCGGGCGGCGGCGGAGGATTGTTGGTACAACCTGATCGAGACGGCGCTGTCCGAGATCGCGGCGCCCGTGGCGCTGGCGGACGACCGCGAGGGCTGGCGTCTCGAGGATCGACTGGCGGCGCCGGTGGCGATTGAGGCAGCGCCGCCGGCGCGCCCGGCCGATCCCCTGCCGGACTGGGCCGATCGTCCGGCCGCGCCCGAGCCCCTACCGCCGCGCCCGCTGGCGCCATCGCGGCCGGACGAGGACGAACCGGGGGCGATCCCACCGCTCGACGATGCCGGGCAAAGATTCCGGCGCGGCCTGTTGATCCACGATTTGTTGCAGTCCCTGCCGGGTCTGGACCCGTCGGATTGGGACGCGGCCGCGATGCAGTTGCTCGAACGCCGGGCGCCGGAATTGACCGCGGCGGGGCAACGGCAATTGGCCGACGAAGCGCTGGCGGTGCTGCGGGGGCCGGCGTTCCAACCGCTCTTCGCGCCTGGGTCGATGGCGGAAGTGGCGCTGACCGGCGTGTTGGGCGAACGGGTGGTCAGCGCCCGGATCGACCGCTTGGCGGTAAGCGATTCGAGCGTCTTGCTGGTGGACTATAAAAGCAACCGCCCGCACCCCAAGACGGTCGCCGACACACCGATAATTTACCTCCGTCAATTGGCCCTATACGAGGCTCTGTTGCGAAAAATTTATCCTGGTAAAACAATCACTTGCGCATTGCTTTGGACGGAAGCGCCGGTTCTGATGGCGGTGCCGGCGGCGCTGCTGGCGGCCCATGCGCCTTGACCTTTGCGGGCCTCGTACCTACCCTTAGAGCATATATCTGCCATACGGCATCATTTGATGGCGTTAGGATGGGATTTGGCTAAGGGGCGGTGCGCCGCGCGATGCGGGGTATCGGGCAAGCGTCGCGCCGACGCAAAATCCCGTCCTAACGCCACCTCCGGCCGGGCGTATTTATCCCCTGGACGTCGTTGCGGCCCTTGGCCGATACCCCGCATCGCCCCGCGGACCGCGCCTAGCCAGGGGATAAATGCGACCGGTCAAATGTTGCCATATGGTAGATATATGCTCTAGAACAAACGCGAAACCCCCCGACATGACAGGAGTGATCATGGCCACCAAAGCGATTTCCGACGCCAGTTTCGAAACCGACGTGCTGAACGCAGGCGAGCCCGTTATCGTTGATTTCTGGGCCGAATGGTGCATGCCCTGCAAACAGATCAGCCCGGCGCTGGAAGAAATTGCCCAGGACATGGGCGGCAAGGTCACCGTGGCGAAAATCAATATCGACGAAAATCCCTCGACCCCGGCGAAATACGGCGTCCGCGGCATTCCGACCCTGATGATTTTCAAGGGCGGCAAAGTCGCCTCGCAAAAAATCGGCGCCTTGCCCAAGGGTCAGATCGTCAAATGGATCGAGGACACGATTTAGGACAGCGGCTCTGGAATATGCCGTATTAGAAATTGTTGTCATGCCGGACAAGCGTCAGCGCGATCCGGTATCTCATCGGCGTTAAGTGCCCATTTTTCTCGAGATTCCGGCGCAAGGCCGGAATGACGGTTGCTTATGTGAAACCGGAAGATAGGTTCGTCATCAGCGACAACAAGCGAAGTGCTTCTGATTCGGGAAATTAGATCCAGTAAAATAGTCATCCAATCGGAACAGGATTTGGGCTAACGCCCAGGTATCTGCGACGTCCGTGCCCGCGGGGCAATGTCGAGTTCGACGAGAACGGGTGGTGGCGAGAATGCTTCGATCCCACACTATCTGAATTGGTCAGCGGACCGGCGTTACCTATCTATGCGGAAGAGCAATTGACGAAGAACCGGGTGCGCTTCACCCATGCTCCGCCAGAATCGCGCCGGCGTAATAGAGGCTGCCGCAGATCAGGATGCGAGGGTTGGCGGCGGCGGTGCGGATGACGCGGGCGGCGCCGACAGCGTCGTCATGGACAAGAGCCTCGAAGCCGAGACCGCGGGCGATCTTTGCCGCGTCGGCGGCGGGGACGCAGGCGTCATAGTCCGGGATCGGCACGCAGTGAATGGTAGCGTCGAGACCCTGGAACGACTTCAGAAAATCCGCTGGCTCTTTCGAACTCAGCATCGAGAAGATCAGGTGCAGGGGGCGCGGCGCCGCATCGGCGGCGATCCAGCGGCGCACGGTTTCGGCCAGAACGACGCCGGCGGCTTCATTATGGCCGCCGTCGAGCCAGACCTCCGCCTCCGCCGGCAGCACGCGGAACAACGGGCCGTGGCGCAAACGCTGAAGACGGGCGGGCCATTCCGCCGCCTGCAAGCCGGCGCGCAGCTGAACGTCCGAAATCTTGAAATCCGTCAATTGCCTAACGCAGGCGATGGCCATACCGGCATTCTGGGTTTGGTGGCCGCCCCGCAGGTTCGGCAGCGGCAGACTGATCCGGCCATCGGCGTCTTCATAGGTCAGATGATCGTCATCCCGGCGCACGCGCCAATCCCGGTCTTGCACGAACAGGGGCGCCTCGAGCTGACCGGCGCGGGCGTCCATCATGTCCAGCACGCTTGGGGTCTGCCGGGCGATCACGCCGGGCACCGAGGGTTTCAGGATGCCGGCCTTGGAAACGGCGATTTCGTCCACCGTGGCGCCGAGAAACTGAGGATGGTCCATGGAGACGGTGGTGATCGCGGTCAAGGCCGGCCGTTCGATCACATTGGTGGCGTCGTAGATGCCGCCGAGGCCGGTCTCCAGCAACAGGATATCCGCCGGCACGTCGCGGAAGGCCAGGAAGGCCGCGGCGGTGGTCACCTCGAACTCGGTGATCACCGCGCCGTCATTGACCCGCTCGCATTCCTCCAGCACCGCCAGCAGATGGTCGTCGCCGATCAGCTCGCTGGCCAACCGGATGCGTTCGTTGAAGCGCACCAGATGGGGCGAGATATAAACATGGACCCGGTAGCCCGCCTGCTCCAGACAGGCGCGGACGAAGGCCAGGGTTGAACCCTTGCCGTTGGTGCCGGCGATGTGGAAGACCGGCGGGAAATCCCGCTCCGGATGGTTGAGCTGCGCCAACAGGCGTTCGATCCGCTCTAAGCTGAGATCGATCGAGCGCGGATGCAGCTGCCTGAGCCGCGCCAGCGCCAGATCGCTGGGCAAGGGCGCGGCGTCAGGCCGGGCTATGCTCATGCTCACCCGGTTCTTCCGGCGGTGGCGCCGGCTCGCTTTGCTGCAGGGCGACCACGTCGGCCGGCGGCATCTTGTTCTGCAGCAGATCGATCAATTGGATCAGGGTGTCGCGCAGACGGTGGCGATGCACCACCATGTCGAGCATGCCATGCTCCAGCAAATATTCGCTGCGTTGAAAACCTTCCGGCAGTTGTTCGCGGATAGTATTCTCGATCACCCGCGGGCCGGCGAAACCGATCAGGGCGCCGGGCTCGGCAATGGCGAAATCGCCCAACATGGCATAGCTGGCGGTGACCCCGCCGGTGGTCGGGTCGGTCAGGATGCAGATATAGGGCAGGCCTTTTTCCTGCACCATCTGGATCGCGATGGTGGTGCGCGGCAACTGCATCAGGGAAAGTATACCTTCCTGCATGCGGGCGCCGCCGGAGGCGGCGACGATGATCAGCGGCGCCTCCTGCAGCACCGCCAGTTTGGCGGCGGAGAGGATCGCCTCGCCGGCGCCGAGGCCGAGGGAGCCGCCCATGAAACTGAAATTCTGCACCGCCATGACCACGGCGGCGCCACCCATGGTGCCATAGGCAACGGCAATGGCATCGCTATGCCCGTTCTTGGCCCGGTTTTCCTTGAGCCGGTCGGTGTAGCGCTTTTCGTCCCGGAACTTCAGCGGATCGTTGACCGTTTCCGGCAGCTCGATCTCGTTGAACTCGCCGTCGTCGAACAGAGCTTCGAACCGGTCGCTGCTGGAGATGCGCATATGATATTCGCAATGGGCGCAGACATATTGCGCCTCCTTCAACTCCTTGTGGTGCAGCATTTGACCGCAGGCCGGACATTTGGTCCAGAGATGATCGGGAATGTCTTTCTTGACCAGGGCCCGGATTTTCGGGCGGACGAAATTCGTTAACCAATTCATGGGCGTGCGCTCCGTATGCCTTGCGCCAGGGCCGTCACCGCGTCGAGGACGGCCGAAACTGTCTGCTCTCCCGCTTTGCCGTCCGGGTCCAGACTATCGCGGACCCGTTCGATCAAAGCTGTCCCGACAACGACCGCATTTGCGCCCCGGGCGATCTCCGCCGCCTGTTCGGGGGTGCGGATGCCGAAGCCGACGGCCACCGGCAGATCGGTGAATTTCTGCACCCGCGTCACCGCCGCCTTCGCTGCGTCCGTAGGCGCGGCCTGGGCCCCGGTGATGCCGGTATAGGAGACATAATAGACGAATCCGGCGGTATTCGCCAAAACCGTCGGCAGGCGCTCGTCGTCTGTGGTCGGCGCGATCAAGCGGATGAAACTCAGGCCGGCGTCGAGGGCCGGCTTGCATAGCTCGTCATCCTCCTCCGCCGGCACGTCGACGATGATCAGGCCGTCGACCCCGGCCTCGCCGGCGGCCTGCAAAAACGCCTCGACGCCGAAGGAATAGATCGGATTGTAGTAGCCCATCAGAATGATCGGCGTGTCCTGATCGCCCTCCCGGAAGCGGCGCACCATATCCAAGGTCTTGCGCACGGTGATGCCGGCCTTCAAGGCACGCAGACCGGCCACCTGAATGGCCGGGCCGTCGGCCATTGGGTCGGTGAAGGCCATGCCCAGTTCGATCAGGTCGGCGCCGGCCCCGGGCAAACCCTTTAGGATTTCGCTCGCGGTGTCGATATCGGGGTCGCCGGACATGACATAGGTGACCAGACCGGCGCGGTCCTCCGCGGCCAGTTGGGCAAAGCGCTTCTCGATCCGTTCGGTGCCGGGGAAGCGCATGCTCATGCCTCCTCCATCTCGACGCCGAGCGCCTTGGCCACCGTGAACACGTCCTTGTCGCCGCGGCCACACATATTCATCAGGATCAGATGGTCGTCCGGCAGGTCGCCGGCGATCTTGCCGACATAGGACAGCGCATGCGCCGGCTCCAGGGCCGGAATAATGCCTTCGAGCTGGCAGCAGAGCTGAAACGCGTCCAGCGCCTCCTGGTCCGTGGCGGTGACGTAATTCACACGGCCGGTTTCGTGCAGCCAGGCATGTTCCGGCCCGATACCCGGATAGTCCAGCCCGGCGGAAATCGAGTTGGCCTCGATGATCTGGCCGTCCTCGTCCTGCAGCAGATAGGTCCGGTTACCATGCAACACGCCCGGCCGACCGGCGGTCAGGGAAGCCGCGTGCTCGCCGGTTTCGATGCCGTGGCCGCCCGCCTCGACGCCGAAGATGCGGACGTCCTCGTCGTCCAGGAAGGGATGGAACAGGCCCATGGCGTTGGAGCCGCCGCCGATGCAGGCGACCAGGGTGTCGGGCAGGCGGCCTTCCGCTTCCTGCATCTGCTCTTTCGCTTCCCGGCCGATGATCGATTGGAAGTCGCGCACCAGTTCCGGATAGGGATGGGGCCCGGCGACGGTGCCGATGATGTAGAAGGTGTCTTCCACATTCGTCACCCAGTCCCGCAGGGCCTCGTTCATGGCGTCCTTCAGGGTATGGGAGCCGGAGGTCACGGGCCGCACTTCCGCCCCCAGCAGTTTCATGCGGAAGACGTTGGGCGCCTGCCGCTCGACATCGACGGCGCCCATATAGACAGTGCAGGGCAGACCGAACAGGGCCGCCACCGTGGCCACGGCGACGCCATGCTGCCCGGCACCGGTTTCGGCGATGATGCGGGTCTTGCCCATGCGTTTGGCCAGCAGGATCTGGCCCATGCAATTGTTGATCTTGTGGGACCCGGTATGGTTCAGCTCATCGCGCTTGAAGTAGATCTTGGCGCCGCCGAAATGCTCGGTCAGGCGCGGCGCGAAATAGAGCGGGCTCGGCCGGCCGACATAATGCTTCAGATAGTCGTCCAACTCGTCTTGGAAACTCGGGTCGGCCTTCGCGGCGGCGTAGGCCTTCTCCAGATTCAGGATTAAAGGCATCAGGGTTTCGGCGACGAAGCGGCCGCCGAACTTGCCGAAATGGCCGGTTTCGTTGGGTCCGGCCCGGTAGGAATTCAGTTTTTGCATGGCGGAGGAACCTATGTCAGAGGCGTTTCACAGCGTCAAGAAAAGCTTTGATCAGGGCCGGATCCTTGGATCCCGGCGCGCTTTCGACGCCGGAGGAGACGTCGACGATATCGGCGCCGCTGATCCGCACGGCCTCGGCGACATTGCGGTCGTCAAGGCCACCGGCCAACATCCAGGGCAGGCGCCATCGCCGGTCGCGGATCAGGTTCCAATCGAAGGTCAGGCCGTTGCCGCCCGGCAAAGCGTCGGCCAGATCGTTCGGCGCCTTGGCGTCGAGCAGCAGCATGTCCGCGGCATCGTCATAAGCCTCGGTCTCGGCCAAGTCCGCGCGGCTGGCGATTTTCACCGCCTTCATCACCGGTCGGCCGAAGCCGCGGCGGATCTCGGCGACCCGCGCCGGGCTTTCCGAGCCGTGCAGCTGGATGATGTCCAGGTCGACACGCCCGAGCACGGTCGCGATATCGTCGTCACTTGGATCGACGAACAGGCCGACTTTCTTGATGCCCGGCGGCAGGGTGGCGGCAAGCTGGGCGGCGGCTTCGGCCGTCACCGCGCGGGGCGACGGCGGGTAGAAGTTGAAGCCGACCAAAGCCGCGCCGGCATCGACCGCCATGGCCAGCGTGCCGGCATCGTTCAGGCCGCAAATCTTGGCGTCGACCATGGCGCTATCCCGCGATCTCATCGGCGATCGCCCGCGCGGCGGCGGCCGGATCGTCGGCGCCCGAAATCGGCCGGCCGATGACCAGATAATTGGCGCCGGCGGCCAAAGCGTCGGATGGCGTCAGGGACCGCTTGTGATCGCTGATGTCGCTGCCAGCGGGGCGGATGCCGGGCACCACCAGGGTAAAATCCTTACCGCAGGCGGCGCGGATCGCGGCGATGTCGGTGGCGGCGCAGACGACGCCGTCGAGGCCGCGGTCCTGGGCCAGCCGCGCAAGGGCGGTAACCCGATCCTCGACCGGGCCGCGAATGCCGACGGCGTCCAAATCGCCACCGTCCAGACTGGTCAGCACCGTGACGGCGATGACCAGCGGCCGCGCATCGCCCGCTTTGGCCGCCGCTTCGGCTGCGCCGCGCAGCATCGCCGGTCCGCCGCTGGCATGGACGTTCAGGATGCCGGGCCGCATCGGCAGCGCGGCACGGACGGCGCCGGCGACGGTATTGGGGATGTCGTGATATTTCAGGTCGAGGAAGAACGGCACCCCGCCGTTCTCCGTGATCTCGCCGACCCCTTGCGGGCCGAAGGCGGTGAAAAACTCCTTGCCGAATTTCAGGCCCATGCCGGCCGCGCGGGCGGCCGCGGCCAGGCCCTTGGCGAAATCCAGGTCGGTGGTGTCGACGGCGCAGAAGACCGGCGTTTCGGGCAGATTGCTGTGCATCGATGTCATGCGGATAAAACTCCAAACTCACGTCTGGTTATAGGGAAGTCGGAAATAATAAGGAAGGCCGCTTACCGCGGCGGGGAGGGGATCAACCGGCGGCGGCGCCCGTGCCATCCCGCATGGCCGGTAACTGCGTCTGCGTCCCGCCGGTTTTCGCTTCGGCTTCCCGGCTCAGCCGTTCCGCCGTCCGCCGCTGGTTGCGCGCTTCCTTGCGCCATCGACCCTGGCGCCACCACACCACCCAGCCGCCAACGACCATGCCGGCCAGCATGGCGGCCATCAGCAAGATATAGACCGGCGCCTGCAGTTCCAGTGGTAGGGGATCGAAATGCAAAGTCACGCCATGCCGATTGGCGATGGCGAACAGCGCCAGCACCAAGGTGACGCTCAGCAATATGATCCAGGAAATGAGTTTCACGATACCGGGTCCAACGTCAGACGAATTGACGTCCGAGGTCCTAGCATCAATCCTGCGGCCGGTTCAAGCGTTCCCGCAATTCCTTGCCGGTTTTGAAGAAGGGCACATGCTTTTCTTCCACATGCACGCTTTCACCGGTGCGCGGGTTGCGGCCC
The DNA here is from genome assembly GCA_965216645.1 of Alphaproteobacteria bacterium. Classification (GTDB taxonomy): domain Bacteria; phylum Pseudomonadota; class Alphaproteobacteria; genus CBDCGJ01. The sequence continues at coordinate 17,571 of CBDCGJ010000051.1, forward strand.
ATGCGGGCCGGCCGTTGTTTTACGGAAAAAGCGCCGAAGCCGCGCAATTCCACACGGTCCCCGCGACGCAAGGCATCTGTTATTTCATCAAAAATTGCGCCGACGATGCGTTCCACATCACGCTGATAGAGATGGGGGTTGGCTTCCGCCATACGTGCGATCAGTTCCGACTTAATCATGAAGCTTCCAGGGTGGTCAGGTTAAAGCCGCGAAGCGGCCGGTAAATAGTTAATTCATGCCGATTTATCATAGGCTTACTTAGGTTGCCAAAGCGCCAACAAACCGTCAAGGGCGTGCGGCGAAATCTCTTTCAAGCCGGAGAGGGCGCTGTCCAAACGGCGCTGCAACGGATCGGCCTCCCGGCCCCAATAGATATTCTTGACCTCTAAGTCCTTGGCAACTTTGTGTTCTTTCCGCAACCAATCGAGCGCTTCGGTCTCCCCGCCCAAGGCATCCACCAGCCCTTTCTCGACCGCCTGCTTGCCGGTGAAGACGCGGCCGTCGCTGACCGCCGCCAGTTTCTCGCCGGTCAGGCCGCGGCGTTCGGTGACCAGACCCTTGAACCAGCGATGGGCGTCGTCGATCAAAGATTGGAAGACCGCGCGGGTTTCCTCGTCCATCGGCTCCGACGGCGACGGCTTGCCTTTCATGCGGCCGCTGGTCACGCTGTCGATCGAAATACCGATCTTGTCCAGCAGGCCGGAAAACTCGGTGGTCTGCATGATGACGCCGATCGACCCGGTGATCGAGGTTTCGCGGGCGAAAATACGGTCCGCGCCGATCGCCGCGATATAGCCACCGGATGCGCCTAGGGTGCCGATCACCGCGACCACGGGCTTTTCTTCAGCGATGAGGCGGAGGTTGCGGTAGAGATTTTCGCTGCCGGTGGTGGTGCCGCCCGGGCTGTTGATGCGCACGACAACCGCCTTGACCCGGTCGCTCTTGGCCAGCTTGGCCAAGGCCGCCGAGCGTTCCGGATCGCTAACGATGATGTTCTTGATCGCGACCCGGGCGATATGGTCGGTCTGGCGCTCGTAGATCTTGAGCCCGGCCAGTCCGACCACCGACACGGCCAGCAGGACGGCGGCAATGCGCCAAAAAGCGAGCCGCCGTTTCAGCCGGCGCCGGTCGAGGATGCTGTTGGCGTCCATGATCCGGCCCGGTTAGGAGGCGTCCTTGTCCTTGGCGGCGGCTTCGGCGTCGTCCGCCGCGGCCGTATCGTCACCCTCCTCGGGTGCCGCCTCGACAGGCTCGTCACCGCCTTCGGCGGCTTCCGCCCGCGCCCGGAAGGCCGGGCCCAGGATGTCGCCCAGGCTAGCGCCGGAATCGGAGGAACCATACTGCGCCACCGCTTCCTTCTCCTCCTGGATTTCCCGCGCCTTGATCGATAGGCTGATACGGCGGCCGCTCTTGTCCATATTGGTGATGCGGGCGTCGACCTTGTCGCCGATGGCGAAGCGGTCCGGTTTCTGTTCCGAACGATCGCGGGACAGGTCCGACTTCTTGATGTAGGCGGTAACGTTCTCGCCGATCGTGACTTCGATGCCGTGTTCCTGGATCGATGCCACCGTACAGGTGACGATCTCGCCCTTCTTGAAGCCGGCGACCTGGGAGAAAGGATCGTCTTCCAGCTGCTTGATGCCGAGGCTGATGCGTTCCTTGTCGATATCGATATCGAGGATCTTGGCCCGCACCACGTCGCCCTTCTTGTATTCCGCGATGGCGTCGTCGCCGGAGCGGTTCCAGTCCAGGTCGGACATATGCACCATGCCGTCGAGATCGTGGTCGAGACCGACGAAGAGGCCGAACTCGGTGATATTCTTGATCTCGCCTTCGACCGTGGAACCGATCGGGTAATTGGTCTCGAAGCTGGTCCAGGGATTGTCCAGGCATTGTTTCAGGCCGAGGGAGATGCGGCGCTTCTCCGGATCGACGTCGAGCACCATGACCTCGACTTCCTGACTGGTCGAGACGATTTTGCCCGGATGCACGTTCTTCTTGGTCCAGCTCATTTCGGAGACGTGGACAAGACCTTCGACGCCGGCTTCCAGCTCGACGAAAGCACCGTAATCCGTGATGTTGGTGACCCGGCCCTTGAAGCGGCTTTCCCGCGGATACTTGATCTGCACGCCGTCCCAGGGATCGGCCTCCAGCTGTTTCATGCCGAGGCTGATGCGTTGGGTTTCCGGATTGACCTTGATCACCTGCACCTTCACGGTTTCGCCGATGCCCAACACTTCGGTCGGATGATTGACCCGGCGCCAGGCCATGTCGGTGACATGAAGCAGACCGTCGACGCCGCCGAGATCGACGAAAGCGCCGTAATCGGTGATGTTTTTGACCACGCCTTCGAGCACCTGACCCTCGGTCAGGTTGGCGACCAGTTCGGAGCGCTGCTCCGCCCGGGTCTCCTCCAGCACGGCGCGCCGCGAGACCACGATATTGCCGCGGCGGCGGTCCATTTTCAAAATCTGGAACGGCTGCTTCAGGCCGATCAACGGGGCGATGTCGCGAACCGGGCGGATATCCACCTGACTGCCGGGCAGGAAGGCGACGGCGCCGGAGAGATCGACGGTGAAGCCGCCCTTGACCCGGCCGATGATCGCGCCATCCATGCGCTCGTTCTTGCCATAGGCCACTTCCAGCAGGTTCCAGGCTTCTTCCCGGCGCGCCTTGTCGCGGCTCAGCACCGCTTCGCCCAGGGCGTTTTCGATCCGCTCCAAAAAGACGTCGATGGTGTCGCCGACGGCGACTTCCTCATCGGCGCGGGCGAATTCCTTCATCGCCACCCGGCCTTCGGTCTTCAGACCGACGTCGACGATGGCGTTGTCGTTTTCGATGGCGAGGATGGTCCCGGTGACCACGCTGCCTTCCAGATT
>CBDCGJ010000052.1:0-9390 GCA_965216645.1 Alphaproteobacteria bacterium
GCTCGGGGTCGTCGATGCGGTCGGTGCTGACCGGGGTTCGCCACCAGAAGATCTGCTTGATCGCCCTTGGTTTCGTAGACGGGGCGGTTGCTGGGTTTGATGTTGATGCGGCAGATGTCGTCGCCGTCGATGGTGTGGAACTGCCAGTCGACGAGTGCGGCGGCGGATTTGCCGATGCGGTCGAGCAGGTTCTTGAGGTGTTGGCCCCAGAGGTCACGGTCACCCCGCTCGCCTCGTTTGGAGAAGGTGGCATAGTCGTCTTCGAGGCCGTGGATCGTCGCCGGTCGTCGGTGACGCCGACAAGGAGGGTGCCGCCGTGCTCGCTGTTGGCGAACCCGGCGATGGTCTTGATCGACGGAGTCTTCGATGTAGCCGGCCTTCTTTTCCTCGCGGATGTCCCAGCGCATGTGTCGACTTGTACTCCAGGAACCGGGTTTCGCCGTCGGGTTCGATGAGGTCGCCGATCGGACATGTCCGTTTGGCGAGCCACCCGCGCTTGGGCGAAGATGTCCGGCCTGTAGGTTTCCAGGATCATTGCCCGCAGCTCCTCGTTATCGAGCAGCTTGTACGCGAAGTCCTGGTTGCTTGTCAATCGGCCGGTCAAGGCACCGAGCCACTTGCGGTCGAGGGCCGACGGCGAAGGCCTCCTCGTCGTTCGCGAGCGCTTCGGCCTGCACTTGCTCGTCGGCCACAATGTCGTCTCGCACTTGATCGGTGAAAAGCCGGTCGGTGTCGCTGAGGTTCATCCCGAACCGTTCGTTGATCTTCTCGATGATCTCCGACAGTGGGACGTGGCATCAGGCTCCGGGTCTGCGGTCGGCACCGCCGTATATGGTCTCGATCTCGCCTCCGCCTTCAACGTCGAGTGATCCGTCGCCCAGTCCAGGTCTTCTCCATTCGCAGGTGAGTAAGTTCGACGGCGTCGCACCGAGGTCGACTCCGGCCGGGGTTTCCGGTCGAATGAGTTGGGAGCCAGGCGCCGACAGAACAGGTAGTCGCGCTCCAGCTTGACCTCGGTGAACGACACCACTTGCGACAGGAAGCTGTAGATACGGATGAACCGTTCCAGCACGTCGCGGAAGGCTGATCCTGGCGGTCCTCGTCGAGGGCGTGGTAGCGGTCGACCGCGGGTTGCATCGCCGTGTGGATCCGCTCGTGGTTGCGTTCTGGGGATCGTCCAGGAGGAAGCCGACCATGGTCTCGACCTCGTCGGTTCGTATCACGCCGTAGGGGCCAAGTTCGGCGTGGGTGTCGAACAGCATGATGGGGATCGGTGGGTGGGGCCTGGGTCCGCACGTACCAGTCGGCGAATGACCGTTCTGAATGTCTTCGATGTCGTTGCGGAAGTCGAGCACGAAGGTGGCCCTGCTTGTCGGGGTGGGTCCCGATTCAGGCGCGACAAGCGTTTGCACCGCCGCTAGACCGGTGAGGGTCTTGTCGACGTACATCGCGTAGAGCTTTGGCTGGTCGAAGCCGGTTTGGTATTTCTCAGCCACCACCAGAATCTGGTACTCGTCGGTGTCAAATCGGGCCTTTGGTTTCGCGTGTCTGGGAAGCGGTTGACCTTTGACTCAGTCCAGTCCTCGTTGCTCCCATCGGCATTGGATCGCTCGGAGGCTACCGGAGAAGGCGACGAGCGTGCGGACATCGCCGATACCGTGCTGGTCGCAATAGTTGTCGAGCGCGCGCTTGTAGCGGAGGGCGTGGAGCCGAGAGGCGGTGACCACCATGGCTTTGGCCTTGCCGCCGACCTTGTCGGCCACCTTGTTGCGGAAGTGGTTGACGATGACGTCGGCCCGCTGCGACAGGTTGTAGTCGTGGAGCGAAACGAATCGGGCGATAGCGGCGTTGGCCCGGCGCTGGTTGAGTTCGGGATCGTCGGCCACGGCCTTGTCGATCTTGAACATCGTGTCGTAGGTGCAGTAGTTGGCCAGCACATCGTGGATGAAACCTTCCTCGATGGCCTGGCGCATCGAGTAGGTGTGGAATGCGACATGTTTATTGTCGGCGTTTCGGCGGCCGAACAGTTCGAGGGTTCGGGCCTTCGGGGTGGCGGTGAAGGCGAAGAACGACAGGTTGGCCTGACGACCCCGGGCCTCGACCTCTTCGACGAGGCGGTCCTGCACCGGGTCGGGGGCTTCGTCGGTTCCGGCGGCCGACGCCTCGATCGCCTCGGCCGCCTTGAGCTCGGCTTCGGGGTCGCCGCCGGCCGGTTGGGAGCCGGAGCCGAGGACCCGTTTCATCTCCTTGGCCGAGTCGCCGGTCTGCGACGAGTGGGCTTCGTCGATGACCACGGCGTAGCTGCGGGACTTGAGCTGTTCCTCGATGTGGCGCATCACGAACGGGAATTTCTGGATCGTGGTGATGATGATGCGGGACTGTTCGCCGGACAGGGCGGCCGCCAACTGCGCCGAGTCCTTATCGATCCGTTCGACGACGCCGGGCGTGTGTTCGAACTGGTAGATGATCTCCTGGAGTTGCTGGTCCAGCACGAGCCGGTCGGTGATGACGATGACCTTGTCGAACACCTTGTTGTCGTTGGCGTCATGCAGCGACGAGAGCCGGTGCGATAGCCAGGCGATCGTGTTCGATTTGCCCGAGCCTGCCGAGTGCTGCACCAGGTAGGAATGGCCGGGGCCTTCGCTGCGGGCGCCGGCGACGAGGCGCAGCACGGCGTCCCACTGGTGGTAGCGGGGGAAGATGGTGACCGAGCGGGATCCGTTCGTGCCGTCGCGCTCGGTGTGGATGAAGCGGGAGAGCAGGTCGAGCCAGGCGTCCCTGGCCCACACCTGGTGCCACAGGTAGCCGGTGCGGTAACCGGTGAAGCCGTCGTCGGGTCCGGGTGCGGGGTTGCCCGCCCGGTCGCCGTTGCCGCGGTTGAAGGGCAGGAACCGGGTGTTGTCGCCTTCGAGCTTTGTGGTCATCGACGCCCGTTCCGGATCGACGGCGAAGTGGACCACGGCGTTGCGCAGCAACCGATTCTTCGGGTCGCGGTCCTTGCGGTACTGGGCCATGGCGTGTTCGACGGTCTGGTTCGTCATCGGGTTTTTCAACTCGGCGGTGGCCACCGGTATACCGTTGACGAACAGCACCAGGTCGAGGGTGTTCGACAAGGCGGGGTCGTAGGGGAGCTGACGGGTGACGGTGAGCCGGTTGGCCTGGTACTTGGCTTCGAGCCCCGGGTTCAGGCCCGACGCGGGACGGAAGTAGGCCAGCTTGAACTCGGCCTTCTCATGCCCGACGTAGATGACGCCGTGCCGCAACACATCGACTGCGCCCCGCTTCTGGACCTCATCGGCCAGCCGCTTGGTGAACGCCTTCTGGGCCGCGTCCGCGGACGCGTGCGTCTTGCGAACCTTCTCCCATTCATCTGCTTGGGTGGCGCCGATGAACGCCATGAGTTCGGCGGTGTCGAGCGCCAGATCCGCATCGAAGTCCCGAGGCTGACCCTGCGCATTGCCAACCTTGGCCGCTGTGTAGCCCCCGCTCGACGTCAGCGCCTCACACACCGCCGTCTCGAACGCATGCTCACTCGGACTGGCCATCACCCCGCTCCCGGTACCTGAAACTCACCCGTGACTGCGGCCGTGATGAGCGCTTGCCGGCGTTTGGTGAGTAGGTTGATCTGGCGCTCTAGGAGCTGTTGGAACTGCTCATTCAACTGTCGGTACGTTGACAGTCGCCGTGCCATCGCAGTCTGTTCGGCCAAGGGCGGCTTCGGAACTCGGAGCTTTCCGATGACGTTGCGGTTGATGCCACCTACCGCGGACTTTTCGCTCTCTGCCTCTAGGGGCAGCGACTCCAAGAGCATGGCGACGTAGTACGGATCGTTCCCGCGAAAGTCCCGCACATAGAGAGTTGTGTTGAGTGGCCAGTAATCGCCCTCGATGAAGTACACCTCGCCGATTGTTCCGTAACGACCAGTTACGACGCCTGGTCCTCGAGCCGCTGGTGTGTTGTGAAAGTCTGAGATACCTCCGGAACTCACAATAGGTACGTCGCCCTGGATGCGTTCATCAGATGGCAGGTCGTGTCCACGCTGCATCTCGACTAGCACTCCCAGGGTGGGATAGCTCCAGTCCGTCACTCGATTACCTGTCGAATCCACCGGAGAAAGACCACGCAGCACGTATGAGTTCCTCGTCGAGCGCCAGCGTTCTTCGAGGAGGTGGATGAGTTGTTGTTTCTTCGCGATGAGGGCGTCGATGCGGGCGGTCTCGGCGTCCAAGTAGTCAGCGATTGCCCGCTGCTCAGCCATCGGTGGTAGCGAGACGTCGATGTTGCGAAAGTCATCCCACGAGATATCGAACTGAGAGGGCGGCATGAACTTTCCACGGCGTTCATATTCGGAGACATAGAGTCGAGTTCTCAGCAGGTGGTGAACGTACCTTGGATCCGCGATCTCGGAGATCTCTGCAACAAAGTATGCCGGACTGATGATTCCATGGTGGTCTGATACGCCGATTGCGCCGTGTGGCTTCCCGAGCTGGTTCATCACGAGATCATTCGGCCTGACTTCTTGATAGCGCGAGAGGTCTGAGGAGGGTGCGGGTCTACCGTCTCCTTGCCGACGAACGACGACGCCTCTCGGAAGGTTCACTGAGAGGAGCTGGAGGTTCGAATGATTGGTGCTTTTCCGGCGACTGAGGAATGATCTGAGCTTCGTATCCGTCCAGCCTGCGGGAGTAGGTCTGCCTACTAGTGGCCAACTCACTCCGTTACCTCGGCGAGGAGGGATTGGATCTCGGATTCGAGGGTTTTGATTTCGGCGTCGATCTCTTCGAGAGGGCGGGGTGGGGTGTAGACGTAGAAGTGGCGGGTGAGGGGGATTTCGTAGCCGACTCGGGTCTTATCGTGGTCGATCCAGGCGTCGGGCACGTAGGGGAGCACCTCGTCCTGCAGGTACTGCTCCGCCGCCTTCACATAGGTGTCGGAGGCGAGGCGGGCGGTGGGGTCGGGCTCGTAGCGGATCGGGTCGGGCGGTAGGGGCACGTTCTCGTTGTCACGCAGGTCGGAGTCGGGCTCGGGTTGGCCGTCGCGGTCGGTGATCAGCTCGCCGTCGGGGTCCTGCACCGAGAAGGCGTCGACGATGGCGGTCTGCACCGCCTTGCCCTTCACGCCGTGGCGTTTCATCGTCGCCTTCACCTCGGCAGTGATGTCGGCGAGCGCAGAGTAGTGGGTGCCGACCTTGGTTCGCAGATCGTCGCGCAGGGCGGCGCGGTCGGCGTCGTCGAGCTTGGCCAGTTTGCGGTCGGAGGCGAGTTCGTCGACGGCTTCGGCGGTGACCTCCCAGCGGAGATGCAGGGGACGTTCCACCGTGATCCGGAGGAACCCGAACGACTCGTTGGGGAAGATCTTCACGCCCACCGGGTGCGGGTCGCCGGGGGCTGAACCGCTGGCGCTCCCGTCGTCGTCGGAGGAGGCGGCTACGTCGACGTCCTCGAACGCTCCGTAAGCACGGACGATCTCGGCGATGTCGACGTCGCTGATCTGCTTGCGTTTCTCGCCCAGGCTCTTGCGCATCTTCTCGAACGAGTCACGGGCGTCGATGAGTTGGATCTTGCCCTGGCGGGCTGGGCTTTTGCGGTTGGTGACGATCCAGAAGTAGGTGGAGATGCCGGTGTTGTAGAACAGTTGGTCGGGGAGGGCGACGACGGCTTCGAGCCAGTCGTTCTCGATGATCCACCGGCGGATCTCGGACTCACCCGACCCGGCGCCGCCGGTGAACAGGGGGCTGCCGTTGAAGACGATGGCCAAGCGCGATCCGCCGTCCTCCGGAGCCTTCATCTTGGAGATCATGTGTTGGAGGAACAGGAAGCTGCCGTCGTTGATGCGAGGCAGCCCAGCTCCGAACCGGCCGCCGAAGCCCAACGAGGAGTGCTCGTCTTTGACTTCTTTCTCCACTTTCTTCCAGGCGACGCCGAATGGTGGGTTGGCGAGGAGGTAGTCGAAGCGGCGGCCGGCGTGCTGGTCGCCTTGGTCGCCGGCGTCGGTGTCGTTGCCGTCGCCGGGGGAGTGGGGTTTGAGTGAGTTGCCTCGGGTGATGTTCGAGGCGTCTTGGCCTTTGAGCATCATGTCGGAGCGGCAGATGGCGTAGGACTCGTCGTTGAGTTCCTGGCCGTAGACGGTGAGGGTGGCTTGGGGGTTGAGGTCGTGGAGGTAGTCCTGGGCGACGCTGAGCATGCCACCGGTGCCGCAGGCTGGGTCGAACAGGGTGGCTTTGACGCCGGGTTTGGCGAGTAGGTCGTCGTCTTCGATGAACAACAGGTTCACCATGAGTTTGATGACTTCACGGGGGGTGAAGTGTTCACCGGCGGTCTCGTTGGACAGTTCGGAGAACCGGCGGATCAGTTCCTCGTAGAGGTAGCCCATCTCCAGGTTGGACACCCGGTCGGGGTGAAGGTCGACCTCGGCGAACTTGCCGAGCACGAGGTAAAGGAGGCCGGCTTTGTCGAGGCGGGTGATCTGGGTGGCGAAGTTGAACTTGTCGAGGATCTCGCGGGCCTCGGGGGAGAAGGCGTGGATGTAGGCCCGGAGGTTGTCGGCGATGTTGTCGGGGTCGTCGAGGAGCTTGGGGATGTCGAAGCGGCTGGTATTCCAGAGGCCGTCGACGTCGGTGAGGTTGTCGAGGATCGGGCCGTAGTTTTCGAGGGTGTCGGGGAGGCGCTCGTAGGTGGCGAGCATCTCGGCTTTGACCGGGTCCAGGACGCAGTCGAAACGCCGGAGTACGGTCAGCGGCAAGATGACCCTCCCGTATTCCGACTGCTTGTAGTCACCTCGCAGCAGATCCGCCACCGACCAGATGAACGCCGCGTGATTGTTGACCGCAGTTGAGGTCACGTTCTGCTCTCCTTGAGTTCGTGGCCCCTTAGCGACCGAAATATCATCAGATCCTTTTGTGACCGGTCAAGCAAGTACAACTCGTCTCGTGCACACTCACCACACGCGCGAACTCTTGCGAAACCATCCAGCGAAAGAAGGTCTGACGATCGCGATGTTCGCAGGTACAGGTGCTGGGGAAGCACCGGCTCGGGAGTCGGGAGACTATCGGTCTCCCAGTCGGGATGTGCGCCATTCAAACGTCGAATTGAGTTGTTGTATGACTTGCTGGCAGTGAAGTTGGAGGCGGCGATTTCGAGAAACTGCCAATCCGACAGGAAGTCCAAACCGCCTAGCGTGGTCGCCAGCAGTCGATCGACTTCGCTCGCCATCTGATCCTTCTCATGCGAACTAGCGGGCCCAGGGTTGTGGTACGAGTGATTTCGTATCTCAACACACCGGTTCAGTGCTTCTCCCGGTGATCGCTTCTTCGTTGAGAACTGAAGAACATCGGCGGCAGCCGAATGAAGCTCAGATTTCTGCGCGACCCGAATGATCTCGAACCACTTGCCAGCGCTAATGCCACCCTCGAAGTGGGGTGCCGTCTCATTCCTGAAGTTCTGGTCTGCGGCTGCCGCGGCGACGATACCGATCGTACGCAGAATTGCCTCAGCGAGCTTGATTCCAACCTCGAGCCGGCGAGATGGGTCCTGCGCTAGGCGGTAGTCGCGTGCCAGCTTTGCGATCTGGTAGGGATAGTCCATTTCTGCTCGACGGAAAACGTCTCGGAGTGGATCGAGTAACTGCGCCGTGCCGGTCGCATTGGCAGCGATTCGCTTCAGTTCCTCACCTCGTCGTGAGCCGCCAATCTCGGCTGGCCACACCGGGAAGAGTGATTCGATCACTGATTCGACCCTGCGTCGCGCCTCGATGAGCTGGGATGCAGCGTGGCCCAACGAAGGATCTTCTACAAGTTCGCGCGGAACCTTGAAGCGCCGACCTAGCCGGCCAACATTCCCGCTCTTGCCGTTGATCATCTGTGCTTCGGCCGATTCGAGCCAGAGCGCTACCAACTCTGCGTTCCCCGCAAGGTCTTCCTGGAGACGTATGACGTCGAGTTTGGTAGCAGCACGACCAAAATCTAAACCGAGCGCCACGTACCGACCGTTGACCCCGACAATATCTCCTGATCTGCATTCGCTATAGACACCCTTCTCATCGGTACTGGTGCGGAGGTCGGTCGTCTGGACATTGTGACGTAGATCTGAGCTCCGGAGAATTGGCTGAACCGTGGTGTCGGCTCTTGGAACCTCAGATAAGAAGTCCGTAGCCTCAATGAAGTCATCAGCAGATACGGAAGGGACAAACATCCACGGCTCAACCGAGGCTGTTGGGGACGTAAGAACTCGTTCGGCGTCGTGAGTAGTTGAGACGACTGCGCCATCGTATTGATGAGTCGATTGTCCAATAGCTTGATATGCGCTGACAATCATGGCCGCGCTATCGTCGCTGATCGACCTTCGCTTGGAGCCAGTGGTTCTACGAAGTTCCTCGAACGAGTTGCGGGCGTCGATGAGTTGGATCTTGCCTTGTCGGGCGGGGCTTTTGCGGTTGGTGACGATCCAGAAGTAGGTGGAGATCCCGGTGTTGTAGAAAAGTTGGTCGGGGAGGGCGACCACGGCTTCGAGCCAGTCGTTCTCGATGATCCACCGGCGGATCTCGGACTCACCGGATCCGGCGCCGCCGGTGAAGAGGGGGCTGCCGTTGAAGACGATGGCCAGGCGCGATCCGCCGTCCTCGGGGGCTTTCATCTTGGAGATCATGTGTTGGAGGAAGAGGAAGCTGCCGTCGTTGATGCGGGGCAGACCGGCCCCGAACCGTCCGCCGAACCCCAACGACGAGTGCTCGTCCTTAACCTCTTTCTCCACCTTCTTCCAGGCGACGCCGAATGGTGGGTTGGCGAGCAGGTAGTCGAAGGTACGGCCAGCGTGCTGGTCGCCGCGGTCGATTGGATCCTCTGGCGAATGTGGTTTGAGTGAGTTGCCTCGGGTGATGTTCGAGGCGTCTTGGCCTTTGAGCATCATGTCGGAGCGGCAGATGGCGTAGGACTCGTCGTTGAGTTCCTGGCCGTAAAGGGTGAGGGTGGCTTGGGGGTTGAGGTCGTGGAGGTAGTCCTGGGCGACGCTGAGCATGCCACCGGTGCCGCAAGCAGGGTCGAAGAGGGTGGCCTTGACGCCGGGTTTAGACAGGAGATCGTCGTCGTCAATAAACAGGAGGTTCACCATGAGCTTGACTACATCGCGGGGGGTGAACTGTTCACCGGCGGTTTCGTTGGAGAGCTCGGAGAACCGGCCGATCAGTTCGTCGAAGAGGTAGCCCATCTCCGAGTTGGAAACGCGGCCCGGATCTAGATCTAGATTTCCAAACTTGCTGAGTACGCGAAAGAGGAGACCGGCTTTGTCGAGACGGATGATCTGGCTGGCGAAGTTGAATACGTCGAGGATTTCGCGGGCTTCGGGGGAGAAGGCGTGGATGTAGGCTCGGAGGTTGTCGGCGATGTTGCCGGGGTCG
>CBDCGJ010000053.1:0-199475 GCA_965216645.1 Alphaproteobacteria bacterium
GCGCCTTGCCCCTGCGGGTCCGGGCGCAAATACAAACGCTGCCACGGCAAACTGGCCAAATAGCAAAAAGATCCCGCGAAGCGGGAAGCTGGCTTCGCCTTTCCTTCAATCGACCCGCTAAAACGGATATAATCCGCAAGTATTGATTCGCGGCTTTCCGAACAAAGCCGCCATGTGGGCAGTAATTATGTGAGCGGGAGATTACTATGTCAGATGTTCAACAAAGCGAAAGCTATTCCGATAATCAACACAACAATACGCTGATCGGCTTTTTGACCTCCTTCAAAGGCCGGGTCGTGCGAAAGAACTATTGGCTCTATGTTCTTTTCTACCTCATCGTGTTCATCATTCTCGTCGGCATCGACGGCGGGATCGGCAGCTATTCCAAAGAAAGCAATATAGGCCTTTTAAGCGGTATCTTCACGGTGGCGGCGATTTGGCCGGGCCTCGCAGTGGCGATCAAGCGGCTGCATGACCGCGACATGGTCGGTTGGTGGGTCCTGGTTGTTTTCGTGCCATTCATCGGCGGCCTGATCCTGCTGGTGATCTGCGGCTTCCTCGCCGGCACCGACGGCGAAAATCGGTTCGGCCCGCAAGTGACCGAACAGAAACCCTTCGGTATCTGAAGCTCCGATTGCGTGTTTCGACGTCACCCCGGATGCGGCGCAGCACGAAATGATGCGCTGCTAGTCCGGGGCCCATGGCGGCCGGAATAGGCCTGTTCTTCAACATGGCTCCCGGACCAGCACAGCGGCACTGCGCGCCGCAGTGCATCCGGGATGACGAACTGGCTGGATTAGAAGACGGCCCGGCTTCCGATTAAGCCGCCTGTTGGCGCTGGGCGCGGATGAGGCTTAGGACATCGCCGGCGGCACTCGGGATATTGGTCCCGGGGCCGAAGATGGCGTCGGCACCGTTCGCGCGCAGGAAGTCGTAGTCCTGAGCCGGGATGACGCCGCCGCAGACCACCAGAATGTCGCCGGCGCCTTCCGCCTGCAGGGCTTGCTTCAGCTCCGGCACCAGAGTTTTGTGACCGGCGGCCTGGGTCGAAACGCCGATCACATGAACGTCGCTGTCCACCGCGTCGCGCGCCGCTTCCGCCGGTGTTTGGAAGAGCGGACCGACATCCACGTCGAAGCCGAGATCGGCGAAGGCGGTGGCGATCACCTTGGCGCCCCGGTCGTGGCCATCCTGGCCCAGCTTGACCACCAGCATGCGCGGCCGCCGGCCTTCCTCGGCGGCGAAGCGGTCGATGTCGCCGACGATACGCTGGAATTCCTCGTCCCCGTCATAGGCCTGGCTGTAAACGCCGGTAATCGAGCGAACCTCGGCCTTGTAGCGCCCGAAGACGTCCTCCAGGGCGTCGGAAATCTCGCCCACCGTAGCCCGCACTCGCGCGGCGTCGACACTCAACGCCAGCAGATTGCCATCGCCCTCGGCACCGTTCCGGAGCGCCGCCAAGGCCCGGTCCACGGCGGCTTGATCGCGGCTCGATTTGATCTCCGATAGACGCGCCAATTGACTGTCGCGCACGGCGCTGTTGTCGATCTCGCGCACCTCGACACTGGCCTCTTCTTCCGCTTGGTATTTGTTGACGCCGACGATGACTTCCTCGCCGCGGTCGATGCGGGCCTGTTTGCGGGCGGCCGCCTCCTCGATCCGCAGTTTCGGCATGCCGCTTTCCACCGCCTTGGTCATGCCGCCCAGCTCCTCGACTTCCTGAATGATCTCCCAGGCATGCTGGCAGAGGCTGTCTGTCAACGCTTCCACATAATAACTGCCGCCGAGCGGATCGACGACGCGGGTGACCTCGGTTTCCTCGGCCAGGATCAGCTGGGTGTTGCGGGCGATCCGAGCGGCGAAATCCGACGGCAGGGCGATCGCCTCGTCAAAGGAATTGGTATGCAGGCTTTGCGTCCCGCCCAGCACCGCCGCCAGCGCTTCATAGGCGGTGCGGACGATATTGTTGTAAGGGTCCTGCTCGGTCAGACTGACGCCCGAGGTCTGGCAATGAGTGCGCAGCATCAAGGAACGCGGGTTCTTCGCGCCGAGGTCGCTCATGATCCGGGCCCAGAGCCGCCGCGCCGCGCGCAGCTTGGCGATCTCCATGAAGAAATTCATGCCGATGCAGAAGAAGAAGGACAGCCGCCCGGCAAAGGCGTCGACATCGAGCCCGGCATTCATCGCCGTTCGGGCATATTCCAGACCGTCGGCCAGGGTGAAGGCCAATTCCTGCACCGCCGTCGCACCGGCTTCCTGCATGTGATAGCCGGAGATCGAGATGGAGTTGAACTTGGGCATCTCGACCGAGGTATAACCGATGATGTCGGCGATGATCCGCATGCTCGGCGCCGGCGGGTAGATATAGGTGTTGCGGACCATGAACTCCTTCAGAATATCGTTCTGAATGGTGCCGGAAAGCTGGTCGTGGGCGACCCCCTGCTCCTCCGCCGCGACGATATAATTGGCCATGGTCGGCAGCACCGCGCCGTTCATGGTCATGGAGACGGACATCTTATCGAGGGGAATACCGTCGAACAGGATTTTCATATCCTCGACGCTATCGATCGCCACCCCGGCTTTGCCGACATCGCCGACGACACGGGGATGGTCGCTGTCATAGCCCCGGTGCGTGGCCAGATCGAAGGCCACCGACAGGCCCATCTGCCCGTTCGCCAGGCCATTGCGGAAGAAGGCGTTGCTTTCCGCCGCCGTCGAGAAACCGGCATATTGCCGAACGGTCCAGGGCCGGTTCGCATACATGGTCGCACGGACGCCGCGGGTATAGGGTTCGACGCCCGGTAAATCGTCCGAAATTTCCAGCTTCTCCAGGTCTTCGGCGGTATAGAGCGGCTTGACGTCAATGCCTTCCGGGCTGTGCCAGATCAGCTCTTCCAGCGGCTTGCCCCGCAGTTCCTTTTCCGCCAATTCCCGCCAGTTTTCAGACATTTTTCGCACCTTGACCTTCGCGTTTTACGGGCGTCATTTTGCACCGCAGCAAAAATGAAGTCAAATCGGCCCGGGTCAACGGAATTTCACTTGAAAAACGCCGGAGGCCGGTCAAATCTAGGTTCAAGATGAGCCCCTCGCCTGCCGACACCGCCAGCCACCGCCTCACCGCGGTTCTGGGCCCGACCAATACGGGCAAGACCCATTTGGCGGTCGAGCGCATGCTCGGCTATGCCACGGGCATGATCGGCCTTCCTCTTCGATTGCTGGCGCGGGAAATCTACGACCGGGTCGCCAGCCTGCGCGGACCCCGGCAAGTTGCGCTGATCACCGGGGAGGAACGCATCCTGCCGCCGCGGCCGAACTACTTCGTCTGCACGGTCGAATCCATGCCGACGGACCGGGCCGTCGACTTCGTCGCTATCGACGAAGTGCAACTGGCCGCGGATCTGGAACGCGGTCATGTCTTCACCGACCGCCTGCTGCATGCCCGCGGTGGCCGCGAGACCTGGTTCCTGGGTGCCGAGACCATGCAGCCAGTGCTGAAAAAACTGCTGCCGGGTCTGCGGTTCGTCTCACGGCCCCGCTTTTCGGATTTGAGCTATGCCGGGCATAAGAAGCTGACCCGTTTGCCGCGGCGCAGCGCCATCGTCGCCTTCTCGGCGAGCGAGGTCTATGCCGTGGCCGAACTGATCCGGCGGCAGCGCGGCGGCGCGGCGGTGATTATGGGTGCCCTGAGCCCAAGGACCCGCAATGCCCAGGTCGCCCTTTATCAATCCGGCGAGGTCGATTTCCTGGTCGCCACCGATGCCATCGGCATGGGCCTGAACATGAATGTCGACCATGTCGCCTTCGCCGCCGACCGCAAGTTCGACGGTATCAGCAACCGCGTCCTGAAGCCGGCGGAGATCGGTCAGATCGCCGGTCGCGCTGGCCGCTATATGAACAACGGCAGTTTCGGCGTCACCGCGTCGACCGCGCCCTTCGACGGCGATATCGTGGAGATGGTGGAGAACCATCGCTTCGACCCGATCGAGCATCTGCAGTGGCGGAATAGTCGGCTCGACTTCTCCTCCCTGCATGGTTTGCGCCATAGCCTGAAGCGGCGGCCGAACCACCGCAACCTGGTGATGGCGCGGGACGCCGACGACGTCCGCGCTTTTCACGACCTGACCCAGGATCCGGAAATCGTCGAACGCGTGAGCCACCCGGCGGCGGCGCAGCGACTTTGGGATGTCTGCCGCGTCCCGGACTTCCGCAAGACCATGGCGGACAATCACCATCGTCTGCTCAAAGATCTCTATTGCCATCTGATGTCCGAGAACGGGGTGATACCGGAAGACTGGCTGGCGCCGCTGGTCGATCGTCTGGACAGCACGGTGGGCGATATCGACGCCCTGTCCCACCGCATCGCCCATGTACGCACTTGGACCTATGTCGCCAACCGATCCGACTGGCTGGACGACCCAGGCCACTGGCGGGCGCGGACGCGGGAGTTGGAAGACCGCCTGTCCGACGCGCTGCATGCGAACCTGACGCAGCGCTTCGTCGACCGGCGAACGGCCGCGCTGTACCGCAGCTTGAAGAGCAAGCGGGATCTGTTCGGCGCCGTTACGGCGGACGGCGATGTATTGGTCGAGGGACAATTTGTTGGCAAGTTGAAAGGCTTGACCTTCACCCCCGATGCCGCCGCCAACACGTCCGACAGTCAGGCGATCCGCGCCGCCGCGAACCGGGTGCTGCGCAGGGAATTGGACAAGATCGCGGCCCAGCTGGTCAACGCGTCCGACGACGAGATCAGTTGGCGCGACGACAACCGGCTATGGTGGCGGGGCGCGCAGGTCGCCCGGTTGCGACACAGCGACAATCCGCGCCGGCCACGCCTCCAGGTATTGGAGACAGATCACTTGTCCGGCAGCTGGCGCGAGCAGGTGCGTCGGCGCCTGGCTGGTTGGTTGGAAAGGCATGTCGACGCCAGCCTGCAGCCGGTCCTGAATCTGCAAGACTTGGATTTGAAAGCCGCCGGCAAGGGTCTGGCCTTCCAATTGAACGAAGCCATGGGCAGCCTGCCGCGGAAAAAGGTCGGCGAGTTACTGGCCACGCTCGACAAAGGCGACAAAAAACGGCTGTCCAAGGCAGGTGTGAAGTTCGGCTATGTCGATATTTTCATGCCGACCTTGCTACGCCCGGACAAGGCGCAGGTGAAGGCGCGGCTTTGGCGAGCACGGCATGCCAGCGGCGACGAACAGGTCGCACCGCAACCGGGCTTGGTCTCCTTCGCCGTCGAGCCCGCGATGTCCGCCGACTTCCTTGACCAATGCGGCTTCCGCGTCTTCCGCGACAGAGCGATTCGCATCGACATGCTCGACCGGCTTGCCGCCCTGGCTCATAAGGCGGGCGAAAACGGGCCCTTCGCCATCAACCACGCCATGGTATCGCTGGCCGGTTGCAACGAGCGGGAATTGGCCGGCGTGCTACGCGGCCTCGGCTATCGGGCGAAGGAGGTGGACGGCATCCTTACCTTCCGCTACCGCCATCGGGCGCGCCAGCCGAAGCGTCGACGCGCCACGGAAACCCACAGCCCCTTTGCGTCGTTGGAGCAATGGCGGGCGAAGAAATCGTGAATGACACGGCAACAACCGCGCCGGGTCAAGGGGCGGGCCAGCGCGCCGACAAGTGGCTGTGGTATGCCCGCTTCTTCAAAAGCCGCACATTGGCGGCCAAGCTTTGTACGGGGCGCAAGCTGCGGGTCAATCGTCAGGTCATCGCCAAGGCATCGAACCTGGTTCATGTCGGCGACGTTTTGACATTTCCGCAAGGTCACCATATTCGGGTGGTCAAGATTCTCGACCTGGGCAAGCGGCGCGGTCCGGCGCCGGAGGCGCAAGCGCTTTACGAGGACCTGTCGCCGATCCAACCGGCGGGCAAGAGACCGGCGGCGGCGCCAAAAAGCGGCCGGCCGACGAAAAAGCAACGCCGGGCCATCGTCCGGTTGAAAAGTGGCGAAGGGAGTAATAGCTGATGATCCGCTGGATTACCGATCTGTTGGGCGGCGGCCAGCCCCAGGCACAGGACGCCGGCCCCGCCCATGATCCGGTCGCTCTCGCGTCCGCCGTCCTGATGGTCGAGGCGGCCTGCCACGACGGCGTTTTCGACGATCGCGAGCGTCAAACCGTCAAGGATATCTGCCGGCAGCACTTCGATCTCTCCGAAAAAGATGCGGACGACCTGATCGAAGACGCCCTGGCCGATCAACAAGCCGGCGGTGATCTGCACCCCTATACCCAGGTTATCAAGAACAATTTCGACGAGGCCGATCGCATCCGCGTGATCGAGATGCTTTGGCAGGTGGTCTATGCCGACGGCGAACTGCACGATTTCGAAGCAAACCTGTTGCGCCGGATCGGTGGCTTGATTTACGTTTCGGATCGCGATAGAGGCGAAGCGAGGAAACGCGTGTTGACGCGCATGGGCCTGTCGGATCGTGATTAGTCGGTAATGGGGCCCGGCGTAGCGCCGGACGGGATGCCGAGATGGCAAAAGTTTTGGAGGATCTATGACCTACGTCGTGATAGAAAATTGCATCAAGTGCAAGTATATGGATTGTGTCGAAGTCTGTCCGGTGGATTGCTTCTATGAAGGCGAAAATATGCTGGTCATCAGCCCGGACGAATGCATCGACTGCGGCGTGTGCGAGCCGGAATGCCCGGCGGAAGCGATCCTGCCCGACACGGAGGACGGCCTCGAAAAATGGGCCGAAATCAACCGAGATTTTGCCGAAAAATGGCCGAATATTACCCGCAAGGGTGATAGCCCGGCGGACGCCGACGATTGGGCCGGCGTGGAGAACAAATTCGCCGATCATTTCAGCGAAAATCCAGGCGCCGGCACCTAATCCGCCGGCAGGAACGACTTGATCGGACGAAAGTGGACCTCATCAGAGGTCCACAGCGTCGTCCGCTTTATTTTTACCATAATTTGTGGTATGATAGGAACCTATCAAGCACGGAAATAGACCTGACAGGCCCTTGGCCTGTTTCATTTTGGGTCATCTTCGATGCGCGATGGATGTTCGGATGACGCGTATAGTCTGAAACTTTTGCGGCAAATATTCGTAACGGTACGAAAAACCTATATTTTATCGGGTTCCGCAACGTTTTCGACCATGCCCCACTACATGATCGCGCCGGCACGGCATGGTGCGGCTCGACTGTTGGCGGAGAAAAACGAGCGTTTGTCCGAAAATCAGTAGACCAATACGGGGTCGGGTGAGCGCGAATGGAACCGATCATTTACCCCGAAAACTAGCAAGAAGAGCGAATTTTGATGGCATCCAAGACAGCAACCAAAAAACCCGCGGCGAAGAAGACAACAGCCAAAAAAGCCGCACCTGCGAAAAAGGCCACGGCAAAAAAACCCGCCGCCAAGAAGGCGGTGGCGGCGAAGAAAGCTGCGCCGGCAAAAACCGCAGCCAAGAAAACGACGGCGAAGAAGACCGCGACGAAAGCCGCACCGAAGAAGACGGCGGCGAAGAAGGCCCCGGTCAAGAAAGCCGCGCCGGCGAAAAAAGCCGCGCCGGCGAAGGCCGCCGCCAAGAAAGCGCCGGTGAAAAGAGCGGCGGCGAAGCCGGCGGCCAAGAAAACCGCAGCCAAAACCCCGGCTAAAAAGCCGGTCGCGAAAAAAGCGGCGCCGGTAAAGTCCCCGGCCAAGACTTCCGCCGCCAGCGCAGCGGCCAAGAGCGTCGCCCAAAGCGCGGCCAAAGCGAAGAAGACGTCGGGCCGCAGCACCCCGCCCTTCAAGGTGAACGATTTCGTCGTCTACCCGACGCACGGTGTCGGCAAGATCACCGCGGTCGAGAAACAGGAAGTGGCCGGCATCGAATTGGAATTGTTCGTCATCAACTTCGAAAAGGAGAAGATGACGGTCCGCGTGCCCTTTTCGAAAGCCAAAGCGACCGGCATGCGTAAGCTGGCCTCGAAGGACAAGATGAATTCGGCCATCACGACCTTGAAAGGCCGCGCCCGGGTCAAGCGCACCATGTGGAGCCGACGGGCCCAGGAATACGAAGCCAAGATCAAGTCCGGTGACCCGATTTCCATTGCCGAAGTGGTGCGCGACCTGCACCGCAACGAAGGTCAACCGGAACAATCCTATAGCGAGCGGCAAATCTACGAATCCGCCCTCGACCGCCTGGCCCGCGAATTCGCCGCCATCGAAGGTCTCGACGACTTGGCAGCGACGGCGAAACTGGAAGAGGTGTTGAAAGCGGCCTAGCCGTTTCTGATCATCCGATCACCAGAAGGGCCGTCGCTGACTGCGATGGCCCTTTTTTTGACGATCCGCGGCATGCAGGCCCCGCAAAAATTGGACGGGAAATGGACGCTGTCCGTTTCGAATTGGCAGCATTGCTGACCTTTGTTTCACGTGAAACATAGGTCAGTCATCCTGACTTATCTGATCTTTCCGCCGCAACGTCCATTCAGACGGGCCAGTTGCGCCACCATTGATCCATGACCCGCGCCAGTTCGGCCCGGTCGTATTGGCGCTCAACCAGGTCGAAGAATTTCGGCACGTCCGCCGGGTCCGCGATCAGCTCGTTGAAGGCGATATCCAAGTCATAGACCGAACCTGAAACCGGCAACACGTCGTCGACCGGCAGGACGGCACAATGACGATGGCCCAAGAGGTATTGGAACGTTTGAGCGTAGAGATCGGGGTCGTAGCCCGGATCTTCACCGCCATAGCCGAGACGACGGCCAAGCTCATAGATCTCCTGCCAGTGACCCTGGACCGCGTGGATCGGTGCGTCCGACTTCTCGCGCGCATGTCGCGGCGAGGCGAGGCTGGCGGCGCGGGCCGCTTCGACATGTTGACGGACGGCGCGGCTTGGCGTGGGCACGAAATACTGGCAGCTCGGCGCGCTCAGTAACGGCTCGACATCGTCGTCGATAGAGAGGCCAAGTTCCAGCAACCGCCCGCCGATCAGAACGATCTCGCCGATCAGGATATGCGCCGGGTCGGGATGGGCGGCATGCCAATCTCCGACCGCCTGCCGTGCCCACAGGCTGACCGCCTTACGGACCGTCGGATGGGTGATGCCGTCGACTTCTGGATATCTGCTCAGATATTCCGGGGTCTGAAAATTGCCTCGCGCCACATCGTACTGCAACAGATGGATGCTACGGCCGGCTTTATGAGCCAGCAATGCCTGTTGTTGCAGAAACAGGCTTTTGCCGACGCTGGGTAAACCGGCGAACAGAACGATCCGGCTCGTCTCCGCCGTCCGTGCCAGCGGTGCACGGAGGGGGGAGCTTTCGGGGATAACGACGTTTGTACTCATAGCGTCACCGAAACCGATCGACGCTGGGCATGTCGCCGACCGGGATATCGATCACGGTCGGCACGTCGACCTCCCGCCCGGCCCGGATCGCCTGGCGTAACGCCGCGTCGCTGTCGGCGCGCAAGCCCTGGGCGCCAAAACTGTCCGCCAGCTTGACGAAATCGGGATTATGCAAGTCGCTGGCGATGATCCGACCACCATAGTCATGCTTCTGCAATTGCTGCACATTGCCATATTGATCATTGTTGAAGACAAGGGAGATCAGCGGAATCTTCTGCTGCACCCCGGTGGCCAGCTCCTGGGCCGTGAACAGAAACCCACCGTCGCCATTGACCGAAATCACCGGCGCATCCGGCCGCGCCAGTTTTACCCCGAGACCGGTGGCGAAACCATAGCCCAGCGTGCCTTGATAACCGGTACTGATGAAGGTGCGCGGTTTGTAGACCGGGTAGGCGATGCGGCTGGCGAATCCCACCTGGGTCAATTCGTCGACGAAGACGCCGTCCTCCCCCAGCTCCTCCCGGATGATCTCGAGATATCGCAATTGCGGCTGCAAGACCGCGACCCGTGACCGCCACGCCGCTTTCGCGGCCTTGAGCTCGTCGCGGCGCGACGGGCGGTTGCGGTTATGGCGCGGCAGTCGTTCGAGCAGCGCCGGCAGGGCATCCTCGCACCATCCGGTGATTGCCGCGTCCGGGACAGTGAACTTTTCGTGGCTGTCCGGGTCGACATCGATGCGGATGATCTGCGGCCGATGCCGCTTGAGCCACTTCTGCATCGGCACCCGCATATGGCTGCCGATGGCGAGCACCGCATCGGTCTCCGCCCAAAGCGGCTGTGCCGCCGGTTGATGCAGACTGTAATCGCTGCGTCCGTCGACCACGCCCATACCGGTGCGGTAGCCGATCACAGGTGCCTGCAACGCCTCCGCCAGCGCCGTCACCTCGGCCCCGACATTCTGGGCGCCGCTGCCGACGAAGATCATCGGCTTTTCCGCCTGACCGAGCAGGGCCGCGGCCCGCTCGACCGCGTCCTCGTCTATTGGGGTCGGGCCGTCTGACAATGGCTCGTGTAATTGGACGGCTTGGCGGTCGGCCAGGACATCCATGGGGATCTCCAACCCGACCGGTCCGGGTGGCCCGTTGCTGAGATTGTGGAAGGCCTGATTCATCAGGTCGGGGATTGCCGCCGGGCTGTCCGCGCGGGCCGACCATTTCGTCATCGAGCCCATAATGCCCAATTGATCGCGAATCTCATGCAGTACGCCGTAACCCTTGCCAATGTCCTTGGCGGCGATCTGGCCGGTCAGGCAAAATACCCGGGCGCCCAGCGAGTAAGCGGTGGCGAGCGCCGCGCTGGCGTTCAGAAAACCCGGCCCCGGCACCACACTGAAGACGGCGGGCCCGCCCGTAGCAAGGGCATATCCAAGCGCCATATAGGCCGCGCCCTGTTCATGCCGGGTGTGGACGATGCGCATTTCCGGCGCCAGGTCGTAGATCGCGTTGAACAGCCAATCGTTCTGCACGCCGGGCAGGCAGAACAGGGTCTTCACCCCATGGGCCTGCAGCATCCGGACGGCAGCTTCGCCGCCGGTCATTTCCGCGGGTTGCATATCGCTCATGGCCAGACCCTAACCGGCAATAACTTGAGGTTTCAACCGCCATGTCGATAATGGGTCGATGTCTCGCTTTCCCGTCATCGTCGTTGGCGCCGGTCCGGTCGGACTGGTGGCCGCCGCCTGTCTGGCGCGCGGCGGGGTGCCGGTCCGGGTTCTTGAGAAGGGGTCGGGACTCAGCCGAGAGTCCCGCGCCTCGACCTTTCACCCCTCCACCCTGGATATGCTCGCCGACTTGTCACTGGCGGAGGGTCTGATCGAACAAGGCCTGATCGCGCCGGAAATTCAGTTCCGCACGCCGGAAGACGGGGTCTTGGCCCAATTCGATTTCACGGAAATCGCCGACGTGACGGCGCATCCCTATCGGCTACAGGCGGAACAGTCCAAATTGACGGCCTTGGCGGCGGAGCGATTGTCGGACCGGCCGGGATTCGAGTTGCTCTTCGATCATGCCGTCACCGGGGTTAGCCAATCCGAAGACCGTGTCGAGGTCACTTGCCGCCACAACGGACAAGACGTGATCCTGCACGCGTCCTGGCTGATCGGCGCGGATGGTGCCGGCAGCGTGGTTCGGCATAGCCTGGGGATCGAGTTCGAGGGGTTCACTTGGCCGGAGCGTTTTCTCGTCCTCAGCACGACCTTCCCCTTCGAACGGTATCTGCCGGATCTGGTCCATGTGAATTACGTCGCCGACCCCCGGCGCTGGCACTTCCTGCTGCGTATCCCCGCCTTCTGGCGGGTCATGTTCCCGATCGACCCGGAAATGTCGGACGAGGGAGGCGACGTCCGAGGCCTGATGGGCAACGCCTCATGGCGCCGCTGATCGATGGCGTCAGCCGCTACGACATCGCGCATAGCACGCTCTATCGGGTGCATCAGCGGGTCGCCAAAAGCTTCCGCCTCGGCCGCGTTTTTCTGGCCGGGCGACGCGGCCCATATCAACAATCCGCTCGGCGGGATGGGGATGAATGGCGGCATCCATGATGCGGTCAATCTATGCGCCGGGCTGGTCGAACATTGGCACGACCGGGCGCCGGACGCGGTGCTGGACCGATACGATCGACAGCGCCGCGGCGTAACCCTGGAATATGTTCAAGCCCAGACCATCCAGAACAAGAACGATCTGGACGCGCAATCGGGCGCCGAGCGAAAGGCGTTTCGCGATCGCATGCGAATGACGGCCGCCGACCCGGCCCTGCGGCGAGATTATCTGTTGCGGGCCGCCATGTTCGCCAGCCTGGAGCGCGCGGCGGCGCTTGGCTAGACCGACCAAACCCAATATGTTGCGCCTGCGAAATCATGGGAGTGACCGCAATGATCTTGGTCCACTATCTGAAAATTGGCCGACCGCTCTATACGGTCTGGCTGTTGGAGGAGCTTGGCGTCGACTATGAGCTCAAAGTCTATCTCCGCGATCCGGCGACCATGCGGGCGCAAGCGGATTTGAAGGAAGCGCATCCCCTGGGTAAATCGCCGGTGATCGAGGACGGCGATCTGAAACTCACCGAGACGGCGGCGATCGCCACATATCTGCTCGAAAAATACGATACGGACCGAAAACTGGCGCCACCCCCGATCCGATTTGAAAGCCTGGGCGACCTATACCCAATGGCTGCATTATCCCGAAGGTTCAGCGTTCGCGCCCCTGCTAATGACCCTGCTGCTGGCGAACGATCCCCAACCGGGCTCCCTGGTCGAGAGTTTCGCCGCCGGGGAAGTCGCGCTGCATCTGGGCTATATGAGCGACAGCCTCGGCGACAACGCCTATTTCCTCGGCGATGCCATTCAGGCGCCGGATTTCGGCATGGCCTATATCGTCGCCTTGGCGGAGCGGTTGGGGCAGCTCAGTCCCTATGCCAATCTTCAGGCCTATCTCGAACGAGTGCGGGCGCGGCCGGCGTTCCAGCGGGCGCTGGAGCGGACTGGGGAGTAGCATGCGCTATCAGTCGATCTTTGCGGACGATCTGTTCGCCGGCCAGACGATCCTGATTACCGGCGGCGGCAGCGGCATCGGCCGCTGCATGGCCCATGAGCTGAGCCATCTCGGCGCCAAGGTCGTCATCGCCGGCCGCAAACGGGAGAAGCTGGACAAGGTCGCGGCCGAGATTGCGGAGGATCATGGCGCACAAGTCGACTGCCAGACCGTGGACATTCGGGAAGAAGAGGCGGTCCGCGCAGCCATTGCCGAGATTCTGGACCGCAATGGTCCCGTCCACGGCCTGATCAACAATGCCGGCGGCCAGTTCGCGGCGCAGCTGGAGAATATCAGCCAAAAGGGGTGGGAGACCGTAGTCCGCACCAACCTGACCGGCGGCTTTCTGGTGGCGCGGGAATTGCTGAACCAATCGATGAAGCAGACGGGCGGCGCCATCGTCAATATCGTCGCCGATTTCTGGAACGCCATGCCGCGCATGGGCCATTCCGGCGCTGCGCGGGCCGGCATGGTCAATTTCACCCAGACCGCGGCCATGGAATGGGCTCATTACGGCGTCCGCGTCAATGCAGTGGCGCCCGGCGTCATCGCCACCTCCGGCCTGGAAACCTACGACGAAGAACATACGCAAACGCTAATCTCGCGTGCAGGTAAGATGCCAGTGAAACGGTTGGGTACGGAATCCGAAATCTCCGCCGCCGTGCTGTTTCTACTCTCCCCCGCCGCCAGTTTCGTCACCGGCGAAACCCTGCGCGTCGATGGCGGCGTGCCGAACATGACGATCAATTACGACGTCCCACAACATCGGCGCAACCGACCGTATAACGGCTTCCACCGCGCCTATATCCCCGATTTTTTAAAACCTAAAGAGGACACCAATGCTGCTGACCCATGAGCATCAAGAGCTCGAACGCACCACCGTCAAACTGATCGACGACCATATCAATCCCTATATCGACGAGTGGGAGAAGGCGGAAATTTACCCGGCCCATGAGGTCATGAAGAAGTTCGGCGAAGCCGGCTTGTTGGGCATCGGCAAACCGGAAGAATATGGCGGCCTGAACCTGGATTTTTCCTATGAGATGGTTTTCGCCGAGGCGCTGGGTAACATCCGCGGCAACGGCGTCTCCACACTCCATCGGCGTGCAAACGACCATGTGCACGCCGGCGCTGGCGGCCCATGGCAGCGACGAATTGAAGCGTGAGTATCTGGCGCCGACCATCGCCGGCGATCTGGTCGGCTGCATCGGCGTCAGCGAACCGTCCGCCGGTTCCGACGTCGCCCAGATCAAAACCACCGCAAGGCGCGACGGCGACGACTATGTCATCAACGGCTCCAAAATGTGGATCACCAATGGCGTGCAGGGCGACTGGATCTGCCTATTGGCCAATACCGACGCGGACGCGGCCAAGCACCGCAACAAATCGCTGATCGTCGTGCCGCTGAAGTCGCCCGGGGTCAGCGTCTCGCGGAAGCTGGATAAGCTCGGCCTGGTCAGCTCCGACACGGCGGAGCTGTTCTTCGACGACGTCCGGGTACCAGCGCGCAACCGCATCGGCGAGGAGAATATGGGCTTCGTCTACCAGATGGAGCAGTTTCAGGAAGAACGCATGTTCGCCGCCGCCCGCGGCCTGCGGGTGCTGGATATGGTGATCGAAGATACCATCGAATATACCGGCGACCGTCAGGTCTTCGGCCAGGCCGTGCGCAACAATCAGGTCGTCTATCACAAGCTCGCCGAGCTGCACACCGAGGTCGAGGCCTGCCGCGCCATCCTTTACCGCGCGGCGGAGCGCTATATGGCCGGCGACGACGTCACCAAGCTCGCTTCCATGGCGAAGTACTTGATCGGCAAGCTGGCGCTGAAGGTCCCCACCGAATGCCTGCAATTCTGGGGCGGCCAAGGGCGTGATGAATGAAAACTATGTCTCCCGCGCCTACCGCGACATGCGGGTGACCGCGATCGGCGGCGGCGCCAGCGAGATCATGCTGGAAGTGATCGCCAAGACCATGCAGATCAATCCCGGCAAATCGAACAAGCGATAACATCGTGGCGGACGGCCGCGCCAAGCCCGTCATTCCGGCCTTGAGCCGGGATCTCGTCGACTATGGCACTCTTTCCATGACGACATACGCGGATAACGGCTGCGCCGTTTCCGGCACGACGTGTTTTTTGCGATGCGAATTGAGTTAATAGCTGCCAATTTACCCGGCAACCCGCGAGGTAATCCGACGTGAAATTCACCCACGAACATCGCGAGTTGGAACGCTCGACCTTGAAGCTGATCGAGGAGGTGATTCATCCGGACCTGGACGCATGGGAGAAGGAGCAGATGTTCCCGGCCCATCAGGTGATGAAGGTGTTCGGCGACGCCGGCCTGCTGGGCATCGGCAAGCCGGAGAAAGTATGGCGGCCTCAATCTCGATTTCTCCTATGAAATGGTCTTCGCCGAAACCTTGGGCAATGTCCGCTCCAGCGGGATCGGCACGGCGATCGGGGTGCAGACCACGATGTGCACGCCGGCTTTGGAAGAATATGGCAGCGAGGAACTTAAGCAAGAGTTTCTGGTCCCGACCATCGCCGGCGAGTCTGGTCGGCTGCATCGGGGTGAGCGAGGGCCTCCGCCGGTTCCGACGTCTCGAAAATCCGCACCACGGCGCGGCGCGACGGCGGCGACTATGTGATCAACGGCTCGAAAATGTGGATCACCAACGGCGTGCAGGGAGATTGGATCTGCCTGCTCTGCAATACTTCCGACGATGGCGGGCCGCACAAGAACAAATCCCTGATCGTCGTGCCGCTGAAGACGCGCGGGGGTTAGCGTCTCGCGCAAGCTCGACAAGCTGGTGCTACGCTGTTCGGATACGGCGGAGCTGTTCTTCGACGATGTGCGGGTGCCGGTCAAGAAATCTGATCGGGGAAGAGGGCATGGGTTTCATCTATCAGATGCGGCAGTTCCAGGAAGAGCGCATGTTCGTCACCGCCCGCGGTATCCGCGCCATGGAAATGGCGATCGAGGAAACCATCGATTATACCCGTCAGCGTCGAGGTCTTTGGCCAACCGATCCTCAGCAACCAAAGTCGTTTATCACAAACTCGCGGCGACTGCAGACCGAGGTTGAGGCGCTGCGCGCGCTCCTTCTTTACCGGGCGGCGGATCTGCCTATATGGCGGGTGCAGGACGTGACCCAGCTTGCCTCGATGGCGAAATACATGGTCGGCCGCATGTCGATGACGATGCCCGGCGGACTGCCTGCAGTTTTGGGGTGGCCAGGGGGTGATGAACGAAAACTGGATCTCCCGCGCTTTCCGCGATATCCGCCAAACCGCCATCGGCGGCGGCGCCAACGAAATCATGCTCGAAGTGGTCGCCAAGACCATGGGAATTCACCCAGGCAAAGGGAACCGCGGCAACAATTGACGCGCTCGACACTCGCACAAAACGACTTTTTTTTGTTTCTTGATGTAATTAACTTTGAGTTAACAAATATAATTTTAAATAAATCCTTGCCATAAAGTGATGTTGTTTTGTTTACCTATTGTTAATATTTAACAAAATTTAAACGCGCGGTGATCGTGGCTATGAGATTTATTAACCATATTTTCGCCTTTGTTTTCTTTATTTCCACAACAATCAGCGCCGTCGCTGAGCCCACGGTCAGTCGGGGTCCCTATCTTCAGATGGCAGGCTCCGAATCAATGGTGATTCGATGGCGGACCAGCGAACCGGTTGTCGCCGTCGTGCAATTCGGCGTCACCCAAAGCAATCTCAATCTCTCCTCGAGCTCTGGCGTGGCGGCAACGGACCATGAGGTTGTCATCAACGCAACGACCGCCGGCGCGGCAATCAACCCGGATACCAAGTATTTTATCGCATCGGCTATGACAATGCCGGCGATTTTGTCAGCCTCGCCGGCGGCGATTCCAGCCACTATTTCACCACCTCGCCGGCAGACGGCCAGGCCACGGCGACACGTATTTGGGTGATCGGCGATTCCGGTACCGCCAATGCAAACGCCGCCGCCGTTCGCGACGCCTATAAGAGCTATGCGGGCAGCCAAGGCGCGGATCTCTGGCTAATGTTGGGCGACAACGCTTACGCGGACGGCACCGATGCCGAATATCAGGCTGCGGTATTTGACTTCTATCCCGAAATTCTCCGTAAAACGCCGCTTTGGCCGACTTTAGGCAATCACGACGGGCATTCGGCAGATTCCGCGAGCCAAACGGGGCCCTACTACGATATTTTTACCTTGCCGACGGCGAGCGAGGCTGGCGTCGGCTGGCCATCCGGGACCGAGGCCTATTATTCTTTCGACTACGGCAACATCCATTTCATCAGCCTGGAGAGTTTCGAAACCGACCGGTCCGTCAATGGCGCCATGCTGCAATGGTTGGAAGCCGATCTGCAGGCCACCGACAAGAAATGGATCATCGCAATCTGGCACCATCCGCCCTACTCCAAGGGTAACGCCGATTCCGATACCGGAATCGAACTCAGGGAAATGCGTGAAAACGCCCTGCCGATATTGGAGCAGTATGGCGTCGATCTGGTTATGGGTGGGCACAGCCACTCCTACGAACGCTCGTATCTTTTAGATGGACACTACGGCAGCTCCGACACCTTGACGCCGTCGATGGTGCTGGATGGCGGCGATGGCCACCCGAACGGCGACGGCGGCTACGACAAGTCTGTAGATACCGGTTCCGACAACGCCGGCGCGATCTATGTGGTCGCCGGCAGTTCCGGCAAGATTTCGTCCGGGCCATTGGATCATCCGGCGATGCACATTTCCCTACTCTCGCTCGGCTCGATGCTGATTGACGTCGACGGCGATCAGATGACCGCCGTGTTCATCGACGACAGCGGCGCCGAACGCGACCGTTTCGTTATCGTCAAAGCGCAGGACACCTCTCCGCCAGCGGTCGTATCGAGTGAGGTGTTGAACGAAAACGAGATCCGCGTCAGTTTCAGCGAAACCATGTCCTCGACTGCCGAAGATCCTCTGAACTACGCGATCAACAACGGCGTGAACGTAACCGGCGCGACATTCGATTGCAGACTACAGCAGGGTTATCCTGGAAACTTCCGCACTGAATGTCGGCACCGAATACCGGGTCACGGTCAATAATGTAACGGATTTGGCCGGCAACCCGATCAGCGGCAGCAACACCGCCGATGTGACTTTCTTAGAAATGGTCACCCGCACTGTACAGGACGGCGTATCGCCTACTTCCTGCTACAATGGGACGCGGGACAGCTATATCTCGGAGGCGCAATTGCCGAACGGCGCCGATCCGGGGCGAGAGACCCTGCTGCTGGTCGACGGCTCGGACCCTTCGCCCTATGACAAAGCCAGCGTGCTCAAATGGAACTTAACCGGCGCCCGGTTGCCGGCCAATATTGTGGTTCAAAGTGCGGCGATCATCATCGATGTGGTCAATGAGACCTCGGGCCCGTACGAGCTGTTTGGCTTGAAGCGGGCTTGGGACGAATATCAAGTCACCTGGGATGACGCGGCTAATGGTTCGCCTTGGCAAATTCCCGGCGCTTTCGGCGCGAACGATCGCGATCCGACTGAGATAGGGATCCTTGGGAATACCCCCGTCGGCAAAAAGACGATAGATCTAAATGCGGCAGGGGTCGCTTTGGTTCAAAGCTGGCTGGATAATCCGAGCGGCAATCACGGCCTGATCATCGCCAACAGCTCCACGAGCAATGGCCTCGACTTCTCGTCGCGTGAAGCGGGCCCTGCCGATCGGCCGGCCCTGCGCATCACTTACCGGGTGTCGGGCGGCGGGTCCGGCGACACAGAGAGCCCGACTTGGCCTAGCGGCGGTGCCAGCTTGCAGCAGGACGCCGTCACGTCGTCAACCGTCTCTCTATCGTGGAATGCAGCCAGCGACAATGTTGGTGTGACCGGCTATATCGTCGACCGAGACGGTCAGCAATTCAACGTCACCGACGGCAGCACGAACTTCACCGACGTCGGCCTGACGTCGGATCGGGATTACACCTACCATGTCGTTGCGATCGACGCGGCCGGCAATCAGTCCGTCGCCAGCGCCAGCCTTGTGGTACACACGCTGCCCGCGGCACCGAACGAGGCGCATGTGGACGACATCGCCATGGCGATCAAATCGGCAAGCAAGAGGCGGGCATATGCAGAAGCCAGCGTGACCATCCGGGATCAAAACGGCTCACCCGTCGACGGCGCGGCCGTGGATGTGGTTTGGAGCGGTTTGGTCAGCGGCACACAAACGCTCAATACCGATAGCGCCGGGATCGCGGTGTTTTCCTCCGACATTGTCGACCGGAACGTCACCGGGCGATTTCAACTGCAAGTCACGGACGTGCGGCCAACGAGCGGGATCTACGATGAAACCGACAATGTGGAAGACACGGGCTGCATCGAACGGACCACCGCCGGCAGCACCAACAGCGTCGATTGCACCTACGTCCCGCCGATGCCGCCGCCATCCGATGTTCTTGTGACGATCGACCCGACCCTCGTCCTGACCGGCAAAGGCAAGAACTGGCAGGCAACGGCGACGGTCACCGTGCGGTCCGCGGACGACAATCAACTGTTGGCCAATGCCACGGTAACCGGCCGCTGGACAGTCTCCGGCGCTGGCACCGACCTTGGCACCACAGAAGGTGCGAGCGACAGCAACGGCGTCGCGCAGTTGATTTCTCCATCGACCAAACTGGCGAACGGGGAGCAACTCTGTCTCGTGGTGGAAAATGTCGCGGCCGCCGGCGCGAGCTATCCGAAAAACACTGGGCCGGTCTGCATCTCGCCCTGAGCAAGGCAAGATACATGAAATGGCTTGGTTGGTGTTTGGGCGTATGGCTGCTGTTCTCGCCGGCCCACGCTGAAGCGCACGCCGATCTCGACCGGCGGATCGATAAGGTTGGGCAGCAGATAGCGGCGTCGCCAAACGATGCATCCCTCTATTTCAAACGCGGCAATCTGCATCGGCTGCATCGCGATTTCGACGCTGCTATCGCCGATTTGGCGCGGGCTCGCGAACTGGCGCCGGACGCCGCGGTTTACAGATATCTGCTCGGTCTGACGAAGTTCGATGCCGGCGATTTTTCGGGCGCTCTCCGCGAATTTGACCTATTTCTCGAACGTGTGCCGGAAAGCCTGGACGGCTTGACGGCGCGCGCCGACAGTCTTGCCGCCATGGGACGCGCGGATGAAGCCATCGACGGCGTCGATCGCGCCATTAACGTCGCGCGGTCGCCGTCGCCGGACCTCTATCTGAAGCGTGCGCGCTGGCAGGCGAAGCAAGGCCAAACGACCGTCGCCCGCAAAGGTCTGCGGGACGGCCTTCGGAAGCTCGGCCCCGTTGTCTCTCTCCTGCGTTTGGCGAATGAGTTGGACGTTGAAGCCGGCGAACCGGAGCTTGCCTTGGCGCGTTTGAACCGACTACCCGTGTCCATCCGTTCACTCGCGCCATGGCTGGTCGAGCGGGCGCGTATTCTGACGGCGGTGGGGCGACGGGAACATGCGAAGTTGGTATATCAACAGGCACGCGGACGTCTAGCGGACCTACCACCGGCACGCCGCAACAGTCGCGCAAATCTCCGGCTCCTGTCCGATATCGAGCAAGGCTTGCAAGCATTGTCCAAGGCGCGGTGATCAGACCTTGGCTTGCCGCCGCTTAGCGCGATCTTAATTTCGGATCGAGCACGTCGCGCAGCGCATCGCCGAACATGTTGAAGCCGAACACCGCCAAGGTAATGGCCAGGCCCGGGAAGATGGC
The DNA here is from genome assembly GCA_965216645.1 of Alphaproteobacteria bacterium. Lineage (GTDB taxonomy): Bacteria > Pseudomonadota > Alphaproteobacteria > CBDCGJ01. The sequence continues at coordinate 20,613 of CBDCGJ010000053.1, forward strand.
GATCCAGGGCGCGCTTTCGGCATATTCCTCCGCCCCGCCTTGCAGCATCAGACCCCAGGCCGGCGTCGGTTCCTGCACCCCGAGGCCGAGATAGCTGAGCGATGCTTCCAGCAGGATCGCTTGGCCGACAAACGCGGTCAGCATGATCAGAAACGGCGCCACCACGTTCGGTGCCATATGACGTAATATGATCCGGGCGTGGCTGAAGCCGCAGGCCCGCGCCGCGTCCACATAGGGGATCTCCCGGATTGCCAGCGCGCTGGAGCGCACGACACGGGCGCAACGCGGTATGAACGGAATGGTAATGGCGATGATCACGTTCTGGATCCCCGTCCCGAAGATCGAGACCACGGCCAGCGCCATAATGATCAGCGGAAACGCCATGAACACGTCCATGATCCGCTGAAACACCAGATCGAAGCGGCCGCCGAAATAGGCGCTGGAGACGCCGAGCACGAGACCGAGGAAACCGCCGACGAAGGCTGAGACGAAGCCGACGAACAACGCCGTTCGGGCGCCGTAGATGATCCGCGAGAACAGGTCCCGGCCGAACTGGTCCGTGCCCAGGAAGAACTCGACCCCCGGCGCCTGATGCATCTTGTCGAAAGCATTGGCGATGGGATCGTAGGGCGCAATGAAATCGGCGAAGATGGCGGTGACGATCATCGCCAACACGATGAAGCCGCCAGCCGCCCCCAGCGGCTGCTTACGGATCAGATGGCCGGCGATCTTAAGCCAAGGCTGCCGTTCGGCAACCTCTTCTTGAAAATCCAAACCATTGGAGACGGTCATGCCCCGCTCCCGCTCTAACTATACCGAATGCGCGGGTCCAGCCACGCATACAGAATGTCGACGATGAAATTGGTGAAGACGAAAACCGTGACCACCAGCATGACCAGGGCTTGGGTCAGGGTGTAGTCGTTATTGGTCACGCTTTCCACGAACAGTTTGCCGAGACCGTTCAGATTGAAGACTTGCTCCGTCACCACCAGACCGCCCATCAGGAAGGCGAACTCGATCCCGATCACCGTGACCACGGGCAGCAACGCGTTTTTCAACGCGTGACGGTTGATGATCAGGTTTTCGAGTAAACCCTTGGCCCGGGCGGTGCGGACATAGTCTTCCCGCAACACCTCCAGCAAGGTCGAACGGGTCATGCGGGTGGCGACGGCGGAATAGCGGTAGCCGGTCGCCACCGCGGGCCAGATCGTCATCGACAGATTGGTGATCGGATCCTGCCAGATCGGGACGTAGATAATCGGCGGCATCCAGGGATTGCCGAACCAGGATTGGGTCGTAATCAACAATCCCAAGATAATGATGATGCCCAGCCAGAACGACGGGATGGCGATGCCGGCGATCGAGAAGGCACGGACGAAATAATCGATCCAGGTATCCTGTTTTACCGCCGAGATGGTGCCCAGGGGGATGGCGATCACCGTCGCCGTGATCGTCGCCATGATGGCGATCTGCAGGCTCAACTCGAAGCGCAGGCCGATTTCATGAATGATCGGCTGACCGGTCCACATGGAATTGCCGAAATCGAGGCGGACGAAGCCCCAGATGAATTCCCAGAACTGCACCCACATGGGCTGATCGATGCCGATTTGGGCTCGGCAGGCGTCGATGGCCCCCTGATCGACGCTGCCGCCCTCCCCCGCCATCCGCAACTCGCAGATATCGCCGGGGATCAACCGCAACAGGAAGAAAACCAGCACCGCCGCACCCAACAGGGTCGGCAATACCAGGATCAGCCGTTTGATGACGTATTTGTACATGCGATGCCCTCGTCGGGGCGCCACCGGATTGGATGGCGCCCCATCGCGATCCTAACCGACTACTCGTCCAGCCAGACGTTGGCCAGGTCCAGGTTCAGATAATGCGAGGGACTGATCTTCCAGCCCTTGACCTTGGAATGGTGCGGAATGATCCGGTACCACCACAGGGTCACGAATTGCAGCGCCTCTTCGTCGAGCGCTCGTTTCTCATAGGCGCGCATAATTCGGCGCTGCTCCGCCGGATCGCCCGAGCGGTTCATGGCCTCGAACATCTTGTCCATTTCCGCGTCCTGATAGCTGGCATATTGGTTGCCGGCAATGGTGTCGGACTGGAACTTCGAGACATCCAACAGCGGGTTCACCACCGACTGGCAGTTGAAGTCCATGGACACGTCGAAGTCTTTCTTTTTACGCAGTGTGGCATAGAAGGGACCGCTCGGCTGCACCCGTTGCGTGACCTTCAGCCCGACCTGCCGCCATTGATCGATCAGCCAGGTGCCGACGATCTTGTAAGGCTGATCGACGCCACGATTGTGGAATTCGAACTCGAAGCCATTGGGATATCCTGCTTCGGCTAGCAACCGTTTCGCCTCGGCCCGCGATTTCTCGATGTCGGGCCAGTAGCCGGCGATCTTATGCAGCTCTTCCTTCGTCGCCGACAGCGGGTGGCCGGGGAAGCCGATGCCGCCCACGGTCTTTACGATGGCGATTTTGGAGAGATATTCCGAGCCGCCCCAGCGGTCGATGGCCAGGGTCAGGGCGCGACGTACCCGCGCGTCGTCGAACGGTTTTTTCTTGTGGTTCGGCGTCACGAACAGGGCGCAGTTCCAGTCGCTCTCCTGCACGGTAATCTTGTCGCCAAGCGCCGCGACCAAATCATCCCGGCTTTTCGGCGGGAAACCGCGGAACTGGATATAGGCGCGGCCGCCGCGGATCGCCTGCACGTTAACCGACTGTTTGCGGGCGAAGATTGCCTCGGTACCGTCAAGATAGGGCTGGCCCTCGTGATAGTAGTCCGGATTGCGCTCGCCCTTGATGAAGGCGCCGGGCTGCCATTCGACCAACTTGAACGGACCGGAGCCCATCACATTCTTCTCGAACCAATGCATATCCTTGTCCAAGACCGCTTTGGAATAGACGAAGTTATAGGGCATGGCCAAGGCGGGAATGAACGCGCCCGAGGGATATTTCAGGCTGAACACGACCGTCTCGTCATCCGGGGCGGTCACGCTTTCGACCATGGAGAAGAAAGCCTTGCGGGCGCTGCCCACACCTTCCGGGGGAAAGATGATCTTATCGAACGTCGCTTTCACGTCCTGCGCCGTCAGGCCGGAGCCGTCATGGAACTTCACGCCCTTGCGGATCTTGAAAGTGTATTTCTTGCCGTCATCTGTCGGTTGCGGCACCTCGCCGACGCAAAGATCGCATTTAAAGTCCGTGGTCGACGCCGGGTTGCTGGGGTTCACCCGGATCAGCACGCTGTAAAACTGAGCGAAAGGGTGAATGGTGCCGAAGGTGGTCTCCCGATGCCCGTCCGCGCTTGGCGGATTGCTGGGGATGACAAACTTCAAAATGCCGCCCCGCTTCGGCGTCTCGGCCTGGGCGGCAAAAACGCCGGCCAACCCGGTGACAAGACCGGCGGTCAGCGCGGCCGCCAACTTCAGATGATTTAAGCTCATGGTCTTGATACTCCCTTGTTCGTTTTCATTTTCGGCCGCGCGCGGCGGCGCTTCAAACTTCGCTACAAGCCACAAAATGGTTAGGACGCAGCTCGCGCAGCGTCGGTACGGATTGCTCGCACGTGTCGACCGCCAGCGGACAGCGCGGATGAAAGACGCAGCCCGACGGCGGATTGATCGCACTCGGCACCTCGCCGATCAGCACCTGATGCTCCCGTTGCTCCTCGATCACCGGATCCGGGATCGGCACGGCGCTCAACAAGGCTTTCGTATAAGGGTGGATCGGATTGTCGAACAGCTCGTCGCATTCCGCCATCTCGACGATCTTGCCCAGATACATGACGGCGACGCGATGGCAGAGATGGCGCACAACGCTCAGGTCGTGGGCGATGAAGAGATAGCTGAGATTGAACTGCTCGCGCAGATTCTCCAACAGATTGATGATCTGCGCCTGGATCGACACGTCGAGGGCGGACACCGCCTCGTCGCAGACGATGAATTTCGGGTTCATGGAAAGCGCGCGGGCGATGCCGACCCGCTGGCGCTGTCCACCACTCATTTCGTGGGGATAACGGTCGGCGAATTTCGGGTTCAGGCCGCAGATATGCAGGAGCTCGGCGATGCGGGCCCGGCGCGCTTTGGCGTCTGGGATGATGCCGTGCACCCGCATGGGTTCGCCCAGGATCTGACCAATTTTCATGCGCGGATTGAGGGAGCTGTAGGGATCCTGGAAGATCACCTGAGCCTGTTGGCGCATCTCCACCAATTGGCGGGCGCTCAGCCCGGTCATTTCCATGCCGTCGAACTTGATCGACCCTTCGGTCGGGTTTTCGAGCTGCAGGATACAGCGGCCGACCGTGGTCTTGCCGCAGCCGGATTCGCCGACCAGGCCGAGGGTTTCGCCGGCGAAAACGTCAAAGCTGACGCCGTCCACGGCCTTCACCTCCGCGATCGTGCGCTGAATGAACATGCCTTCGGTGACCGGGAAGTACATCTTCAGGTCCCGCACGCTCAGCAAGGGCTCGCCGCTCATATCCGGCATGGCCATGGTCTCTGAGGTTTCGGCGACGCTCATGCTGACTGCTCCGCCACCGCGTCGGACTGCCAGCAGGCCGCCTGATGGTCGCCCTCGATCGTGGTCAATCCCGGGTTTTCCAGCTCGCAACGCTCGACCGCGAAGCGGCAGCGGGGCCGGAACGGGCAGCCGTCGTCCAGCCGCGCCAAGTCCGGTGGTTGGCCGACGATCGGCACCAGCTTGGCGCCGCGCGGCTGGTCGAGCCGGGGCACCGAGGCCAGCAGGCCGACCGTGTAGGGATGCCGGGGATTGTGATAGATCTCCTTGGCATCGCCGCTCTCGACGATCTTGCCCGCATACATCACATTGACCCGGTTGGCATAGCGCGCCACCACGCCAAGATTATGGGTAATGATGATCAGGGCGACGCCAAGCCGGCGCGACAGATCGCGCATAAGCTCCAGGATCTGCGCCTGAATGGTGACATCCAGCGCCGTCGTCGGTTCGTCGGCGATGATCAGGTCCGGTTCGCAGCTCAAGGCCATGGCGATCATCACCCGCTGCCGCATACCGCCGCTCAGATGGTGGGGATATTGCTCCAGACGCCGGTCCGGGTCGGAAATGCCGACCAGACGCAGCAGCTCCTTGGCCCGCAGATCCGCCGCTTCCTGGGTTACGTCGAGATGCTGGGTAATGGTCTCGGTCAGTTGCAGGCCGATGGTCAGCACCGGGTTCAGGGAGGTCATCGGCTCCTGAAACACCATGGCGATCTTCTGGCCGCGGACCTCGCGGATATCCACATCGTCGAGTTTCAAGAGGTCGCGGTCCTGAAAGAAGATTTCGCCGTCGACGATCTTCCCCGGCGGGTCCGGGATCAAACGCAGGATGCTCATGGCGCCCACGGACTTGCCGCAGCCGCTCTCGCCGACGATGGCGACAATCTCGCCGGCATTCACATCATAGGAAATGCCGCCGACGGCCTTGACAATGCCTTCGGATGTATCGAATTCCGTCCGCAAATTGCGGACTCGCAACAATGCTGTCACGCAAGCCCCGTCCCTGTTCGGTTTGTGTGCGTCGATCTTGTTGCAACGCTTGATCGTACAGTAGGGAGCCGGCACGCGGCTTGTCAATCTGTCCTTTTCAGGTGGTTGAGCGCGGCTTCGGCGCCGCCGGGTCGATGCGGAACGCCAGCCAGGTGCAATCCCATCTCCACCCCGGACAAGGTTCCGGCCAACATTAGGTCGTTGAAATCGCCGAGATGGCCGATGCGGAAGACCTTGCCGGCCACTTTCGACAGGCCATTGCCGAGCGACATGTTGAAGCGGTCGAGGACGACGGCGCGGAACGCATCGGCGTCATGACCGTCCGGCATGCGAACGGCGGTCAGGGCGTTGCTATGGCCGTTCGGATCGAGACATTGTATTTCGAGCTCCCAAGCCTCGACCGCTTGCCGTGTTGCCGATGCGAGGCGGGCGTGGCGCGCCACCACTTGATCCAGGCCTTCCGCCAGCAGCAGGTCGATCGCCTCGCGCAGGCCATAGATCAGATTGGTCGCCGGCGTGTAGGGGAAGAAGCCGTCTTCGTTGAGGGCCAGCATCTCCTGCCAACGCCAATAATTTTGAGCCATACCGCCGGCGGCGGCGCGCGCCTTCTCGCTCACCGCGTTGAAGCCGAGGCCCGGCGGCAGCATGAAGCCTTTTTGGGAGCCGCAAATCGTCACGTCCACACCCCAGTCGTCATGCCGATAGTCGGAACAGCCGAGGGATGATATCGTATCGACCAGCAACAGTGCCGGATGACCGGCGGTATCGATGGCCCGGCGTACGGCGGCGATGTCGGAGGTGACGCCGGTGGAGGTCTCGTTATGGACGACGCAGACCGCTTTGATCTCACCCGCCGCGTCGGCGCGCAGCTTCTCCTCCACCTGATCGGCGTCGACGCCGTGGCGCCAGTCCCCGGGCACCAGTTCCGCGTTCAGTTCCAGCCGTTCGGCCAGGGCATGCCACAGGCTGGCGAAGTGGCCGGTTTCGAACATGAGCACCCGGTCGGCTGGCCGCAGCAAATTGCTCAACGCCGCTTCCCAGGCGCCGGTGCCGGAAGAAGGGTAGATCACCACCGGCCCTTCGGTGCGGAAAACCCGGCGCACGTCCCGCAGGACGCCGAGGGCAAGGGCGGCGAATTCGGGCCCGCGATGGTCGATGGTCGGCGCCGCCATGGCCCGCAGAATGCGGTCCGGGACGTTGGAGGGACCGGGGATCTGCAGAAAGTGGCGGCCGGACTGAGGCGCGTTGCTCATCGGCCCACCTTGGCGCCGCCATAGACGGCCGGCATTTCTTCGACCCCGATAGGGCCGTTCGGGTCCGCTGGCGTTGCCGTGTACGTTGCCGGCGCCGCGCCGCCACCGCTCTTGCGCGCCGCTGCCTCGGCCAGGCGTTCCAAGCTCGCCGCCGAGGCTATGGCTGCCTTGCGGTCGACCGGCTGCGGGTTCAGATCGTTCGGCACGGGCATCATGTTGGCCAGGTAATAGGCCATCTTCTGCTTCTCGGGGTCGAGGGCGTGCTCCAGGTTCAACTCCCGCTTATTGATGCCCTTGACCGGCTCGACGCAGACCTTGTCGATCACTTCCAGATCGAACCACCATTTCTTCGCCGGGTTACGCTTGCCGTGTTCCAACACGTCGTCCAGCTTCACCGCAATCGGCACCAGCAGCGGCTTCAGGAAGCGGGCATTGATGCCGCACCAACTGGCCACCCGTTCCAATATTGGGCCGTCGGACGTCACCACCTTGTTGAGCGGGCAAGTTTTCATGCAGCGCCCGCAGGCGGAGCCGCGCGGATTGGTCAGGCGGTAGCGGGCGCAGCGCTCCGCGTCCGGCTTCCACATTTCGTAGCCGTTGAACATCACCTTGTCGCCCCAGGAGATGGCGTCGCAGGGACATTCGCGGGCGCATTTGGTGCAGTTCGAGCAGAAATACTGCAGGCCGAAATCGATCGGCAGGTCCGGTTCCAACGGCATATCCGTGGTCAGCACCACGGTCTTCAGACGCGGTCCGACGAAGGGGTTCAGCACCAGTTCACCGATCCGCGATAGTTCGCCCAGGCCGGCCAGCAGCATCAGCGGGATATGCAGCACGTCGCTTTCCACATTGGTGTGGGAACGGGCGGGGAAACCGAGCTGACGCAGGGTATCGGCCATGATGCCCGCGATTTCCGCTCCGCGCAGATAGGCGCGCATGGATTGGGTGCCGGAGATCCAGTCGTCCCCGGAGGCACCCTCCATGGTGTCGAATTCCTGATCGATCAGCATGACCACGGCGTATTTATGGCCCGGCTCTATCGGCTCCCCGCCGGCGCCGTGGGAGAACCAGGCATAGTCGGGCACTTCGCAGATGCCGGTCATGTCGGCGCCAAGCAGATAGGACAGCGACTTCAGCGCCCGCGTATTGGCCGCCGGATTGCCATATCGGTTGGCGTCCGCCTCGCCGTTCACCGGCCCGTCCTGGACCGGCACCATAGAGCGCATGCAGGGCATCATGCCGTCCGTATGGGGTTGCTTGAAGGCGAAGCGGTGGCGTTCCTTCTGTGCCTTGGCGCCAAGATCGCCACGTAAAGCGCGGTCGAAAAAAGCGGCCCGCTTCGGCACCCGCGGCACCTCGTCATCCAGGATCAGGGTGGTCGGCCGCGGCACCCGCTTGACGGTTTCCATGGGATAGTCGCCGAGATGGGTCGCCCGCTTGGCCCGGCGGTTGCGCTCCCGCCCCGAGGTGGCGCCGTTCTGGCCGAGCCAGTAGGCGAACCCCCGCGCGTTCAGGGCCGCATTGGCCAACGGTTCGTCGGTGGCCAGGGCATAGTCCGTGGTCACGACGGCCAGCGAGAAATCGTCATCGAAGAACGGATTGTGCAGATCGTCGTCCTGACGCAACGCCAGGCCGGACAGTACGGCAAGCCGGTCCGGGTCGACCCGGCCAGCGCCGACCACATGCGCCGTTGCGGACCAGCCCAGGCGGTTGATATGTCCCGCTAGACAGACCGCGATGCCGCCGATGCGGCAATCGGCAGCCTCCCGCAACGCGGGCTCGATCCAGTCGCGGGCCGGATTGTCCGCCTCCGGCACCCGCCCGTGCTTTTTCAGCAGGACGATGGCATGGCTGTGCGGCAGCGGCTCTTCGCCCGTGCACCAGGCGTTGTCCGGGATCTCGCAAATGCCGACCTGATCCGCGTTCATGAAGGTGCAATACCCCTTCACATCGATCATGCGGCGCTCGCGGTCGTTCGGCACCGGCGCCTTCGCCGCCGCCGGCTCGTTCGGCATGTTGACGATGAAGATATCCAGATAGTCGCGCAACGCTTTGGCCAGCGGGCCGGCCGGGGGGCTGTCATAGGCCGGCGCGGCGACCCGCGGCCGGGCGATTTCCGCGTCGGCGACTTGCGGGTGGCGCGGCAGGGTCTCCATCGGATAGGTGCCCAGATGGTAGGGCCGGTCGTCCGCTTTCGTTCGCAGGAACATCGCTTTGCCTCGGTTTTGTTGAACCCGGCTAGTTTGCATGATAACGGACGGGCGATGAAAGTCTTAATGCTGTATTCTTACGCCGCCGAGCAGGCGGACCGGCTGCGCGGTTTGCTCAGCGATCGCTGGCAGGTCGATACCTTCGTCGAAGGCGACCCGCCGGAGGCGTTGCCGGGGAAATTGCTGGAAGCGGACGTGCTGCTGACCTCCCGCATCGCGCCGGACCTGCCGCCGACGCCGAGGCTGAAGCTGATACAAAGCCCGGTGGCCGGCTGCGATAAGATCTCGCCGGCCCGGGTGCCGGCGAACTGCCCGGTCTGCAATGTCTACGAGCATGAGATCGGCATCGGCGAGTATGCGCTGGCGACGATGCTGGAATGGACCCTGCGCCTGGGCCCGATCGAGGCCCGCTTCCGCGCCGGCGACTGGACCGACGGTGTTGCCGGACTGGGTCCGACCCATGGCGAACTCTATGGCAAAACCCTGGGCATCGTCGGCGTCGGTCATATCGGCCACGCCATCGCCGAACGCGCCAAAGGGTTCGGCATGAAGATCGTCGGGGTCACCCGAACCCCGCGCGAAGAGCCGCTGTTCGACGAGGTTCATCCGGCGGATCGTCTGGACAAGGTGCTGCCGGAGCTCGATTTCATCGTCCTCGCCTGTCCCCTGACGGCGGAGACCCGCGATTTGATCGACGCCCGACGCTTGGCGCTGTGCAAGGAAACGGCGGTGATCATGAACCTCTCCCGCGGCCATGTGGTGGCGGAGGAGGCGTTGTATGACGCCCTCGTCGAGAAGCGGATCGGCGGCGCCATCCTCGACGTCTGGTACAGCTACCCGGAACGCCCGGACCAACCGGCCGAACCTTCCCGCTTCCCCTTCCGCGACCTCGACAATGTTATCGTCACCCCCCATTGTTCGGGCTGGAGCGACGGCCTGCTGCCCCGCCGCTGGAAACTGATCGCGCAGAACCTGGAAAACGTGGCCGACGGCGAGCCGCTGGTCAATGAGGTGGATTTGAGTGCGCTGTGAATGGCTAACCGTCATCGCGACCTTGCGCCGCCATCTCTTGCAGAACGGTGTTGCAACGTCGGCAATATTCCAGGCTCGCGCTGCGTCTGTAGAGACGCTAAGTCCAGCAACCTAGGTTGATCCTGGGGAGGATGTTCTCCAGGCCATCATATCAACAAGGCCAGAGTTAATTACTGGTCTGTTCCAGGTGCTTCAGAGCTTGCAGTATACTAAACTGACATAAATTAGACTTTTTCAAGAAAAAACGTTACACAAATATACTTCTGAAGATGAGTTCACCGAAATTAAATATACTACCTGGACAAAAATTCGCATAATATGTGAAAAATAGTAATAATGGTAAACTAGATGGCTCTTCAGGAATGATACCAAAGGGAAGAATCCAGTTAGCACATGTACTTAGATCAGCTAGTGATGTCGTGCGTATCGATGATGTTGTCACAGTCTTGAACCTGGAAAGAGCAAAGGCATCTCAACTACTTTCGCGATGGACTAAACAAGGATGGCTGAAAAGAGTCGGTCCTGGAATTTACGTACCGACATCACTCAAATCTGTTGAAAACGAGCGTGTTGTGGAAGACCCTTGGATATTGGTGCCCGCTCTATTTGGCTTGGCGTATGTTGGTGGATGGAGCGCGGCAGAACATTGGGACCTCACAGAACAGATTTTTACGGACATAGTTGTCAAAACAACGCGTCATGTTCGTAGGAAGCCAATCGAAGTTCATGGAACGACTTTCATTTTATGGGGCATTCGAGAAAGCCAGTATTTCGGGACCAAGAACGTTTGGCGAGGGCAAACCAGGATCCCCGTCGCTGATATTCATCGCACAATAGTGGATATGTTTGACGAGCCGATGATTGGTGGTGGAATTCAGCATGTCGCTGACTGTTTCCAAAGCTACATGGGACGTCGAGACCAAGATATAGAAAAGCTTATCTCCTACGCTGAACGACTCGGGAATGGCGCAGTGTTCAAAAGAATGGGCTTCCTTGCAGAAAGAATAGAAGGTGGGGAAGAACTGGCCCAACGCTGTCAAATCAGGCTGACGAAAGGTAATGCCAAACTTGATCCAATGATCGACTGCGCACGTTTGGTCACCCGGTGGAAACTCCGTGTTCCTGACACCTGGTTGAAGGCAGCAACTGCGTGATCGGCAAAACGGAACTCCTGGAAGCGGCAACAGTACAGAGCATTGGTAGACCGCATGTCGTTGAAAAAGATTATGCGCTCGGTTGGATACTTGCCGGCATATATGCGCAAGTAGAATTGAAGGACTCATGGGTATTCAAAGGAGGCACATGCCTGAAGAAGTGTTTCTTTGAGACATACAGGTTCTCGGAAGACTTGGATTTTACTCTTATAGATGAAAATCATATTGATAAATCTTTTCTTAAACAGATCTTCGGTGAAATTTCAGATTGGGTATACGACGCATGCGGTCTTGAGCTGCCGACAGAACTTCAAGATTTTGATGTCTATCAAAACCCACGCGGCAATCTTTCGTGCCAAGGCAAGCTGAGTTATCGAGGTCCACTGGCACCAAGATCAGGCGGACTTCCTCGTATAAAGTTGGATTTGACTGCTGACGAACGGCTAGTGCTCGCGCCCGTCAGACAGCCCGTTTTCCACCCATATAGTGATCGACCAATCGACGGTATCGACGCATTGGCCTACACGTACGAAGAAGCGTTCGGTGAGAAAGTGAGGGCATTGGGAGAAAGGACGCGTCCCCGCGACCTCTATGATGTCATTAACCTGTTTCGTAATGAAAGTGCCCGCCCTACAGCTTCGGTTCTACTTGATGTATTGCGACAGAAGTGTGAATTCAAAGGAATCGAAGTTCCGAGTATGAGAGCATTGGAAACACACAGGACTGAATTGGAAGGGTCTTGGAGCTCGATGCTGAGCCATCAACTCCCTTCTATGCCACCGCTGGAAGGGTTTTGGAGCGAGTTACCATTATTCTTTAACTGGCTCATGAGCGGCGTCGCGCCCGCAAGGCCTGATGCTTTCGCGATGGCTTCAGGCGAAACAGTAATACGCGAACGTGCCCTCGCCCTCCCAATTTCACTTTCAAGTAAATCATACATTGAGATTATTCGTTTTGCTGCCGCAAACCGTCTCTGTGTCGATTTAGACTACATAACATTGAACGGCCAACGTGGGACACGCAGAATCGAACCTTACTCGCTACGCAGAACGGCCAAAGGAGATGTGGTTCTGCATGCCTTTCGCTCCGATGATAATGCGCACAGGAGCTATCGCGTCGAACGAATTGTTGGCGCGCGTGCGACAAATCAAACTTTTGTTCCGAAATATCAAGTCGAACTCTCACCGAACAAACCTGTTAGTATCGAACCGACTTTCCTGCTTACCGCCAATATGGGAAGTGGCGATGTCAGACGCCGACCAGCGCGCGCGCAAAAGAAGCGAACATCTTCGACAAGCGGTGCACGAAACAGTGGACCGATCTTCGTAATCGAATGTACTAGCTGTGGGAAAAAGTTTCAGCGCAAAAAGTACAGCACAACACTCAACGCGCACAAAAACAAAAATGGATATCCTTGCGTTGGGCGTATTGGAACGCTGGTGGATACTAAGTTCTAGAGAGCGTTACCGCCCCTCGAAGTTCTCCCGCGTGCCGCGTAAGGCGCCGGGTTCGACGGAGTTCCAGAGGGTCAGATATTGTTCGGCCAGGGGGCGGCTGTTTTCGGGCGCAAACCAGAGGCGATAGAGCAAGCGCGTCCCGTCTTGGCCCAGATTATCGAACGGCTTGCGGCCGTGATAGATCATGTGGTTGTTGAAGAACAGCATATCGCCCGGTTCCAGCCGGAACTCGATATGGGTCTCCTCCGCCACCTCGGCCAGCAGGTCCAGCGCCTCGTCCTGCGCCGCGGTCATTTTCGGTGCGCCGTGGCGTTGCGCCTCCTCCACATAGGTGCGGGAATACTGGCTCGAGAAAGCATCGCCGACCCGGGTAAAGACGGGCATGGCATAGTAGCTGCCGTCGCTGTCGTCATGGGACTCGTAAGTTCGGTAATAGTCCTGGCAGAGCAGTGCGTGCAGATCCGGCCGCCGGCGCAGGATCTCGTTATGCACGGTCACGGAACTGGCCAGTTTGCTCTCGCCCCCCTGGGCCGCCGTACGGACGCAGAGCAGGGCCAGCGCATCGGCACCGTCGGTGTGGAAACGCAAGGGACCATTGGAGGCAGCCTTGGCATAGGAGGATAGCGGCTGCTTGCCGTCCGGCCGGTTCTCGGTCAGGTCATGCACTTGATTGGCACCGGCGAAGGTATCGCGCACCGCCCACATGCGGTCGCCGCCCCGGTTCTGCCGCACCGCCGGTGCGAACTGGCTGCCGATGGCCCACCAGAGGGTCTTGATCTCCTCGTCGCTCAACCCCTCGATCGGGGCGCCGCGCAGCAGGCTGACGCCGCGGCCGCTTTCCAGCTCCGTTCGCACGCCGGCGAAAATGGCCGCCAGGCGCGGCGTGTCGAATTCCTCCTTGCCGAAGGTATCGTAATCGCGGCCGCGGATCGCTTCGAACGCGGCGCGGATTTCCGCCCGGTCCGCCTCGTCCAGTTCGATGACCCAGCCGCGATCCGCTTCCAGATCTTCCCGACGCCAGGCGGCCGGAATGTCCAAAATCTCATGGGGTCCGCCGTAAGCGGGTTTGGCATGAATGTTCATGACATCAATCCGTTCAAATGAAAGCCGGGCCAGTGTATCGCAAGTGTAACGCGGATGCCGACAGTTTTTTCCCACCCGCCAGGGGAACTGGCCTTATGCTTTTGCGAAACTGGTTCTATAAATAGGGTCGGCAGTTCTGCTTTTTGTCAGCCAACCAACCGCATAGATCGAGCAAGCTGAAGGAAACCGCAGCGATGAAAATGACCACGGAAGAAGCCTTTGTAAAAGTCCTGCAAATGCATGGCATCGAACACGCCTTCGGCATCATCGGCTCCGCCTTCATGCCGATCTCCGACTTGTTTCCGAAGGCCGGCATCACGTTTTGGGACGTCGCCCATGAAGGCAATGGCGGCATCATGTGCGACGGCTATACCCGCGCCTCCGGCAAGATGGGGATGTGCATCGCCCAGAACGGTCCCGGCATCACCAATTTCGTCACCGCAGTGAAGACCGCTTATTGGAACCATACGCCGATGCTGCTGGTGACACCCCAGGCGGCGAACAAAACCATCGGTCAGGGTGGCTTCCAGGAAGTCGAGCAGATGGCGCTCTTCAAAGACATGGTCTGCTATCAGGAAGAAGTGCGCGACGGCTCCCGCATGGCGGAGGTGCTGAACCGGGTGATCGAGAAAGCCTGGCGCGCTTCGGCTCCGGCGCAGATCAACGTACCGCGCGATCTCTGGACCCAGGTGGTCGACATCGAGCTGCCGCAGATGGTGAAACTGGAACGCCCGGCGGGTGGCGCCGAGAGCATTGCGGAAGCGGCCGCGCTGCTGTCCAAGGCCAAGTTCCCGGTGATCTTGTCCGGCGCCGGCGTGGTCATCGGCGGCGCCATCCCGGCCTGCCAAGCCTTGGCGGAAAAGCTGGATGCCCCGGTCGCCAGCGGCTATCAGCATAACGACAGCTTCCCGGGCAGCCACCCGCTGGCCGTCGGCCCCCTCGGCTATAACGGCTCGAAAGCGGCGATGGAACTGATCGCCAAGGCCGACGTGGTCCTGGCGCTCGGCACCCGCCTCAACCCCTTCTCGACCTTGCCCGGCTATGGCATCGATTACTGGCCGAAGGACGCGGCGATTATTCAGGTCGACATGAATTCCGATCGCATCGGCCTGACCAAGCAGGTCACCGTCGGTATTTGCGGCGACGCCAAGCTGGTAGCGGAGCAATTGCTGGCCCAACTCTCCAGCGATGCCGGCGACAACGGCCGGGAAGAGCGCAAGGCGACGATCCATCAGACCAAGTCGGCCTGGCTGCAGACCCTGTCGAGCATGGATCACGAGGACGACGATCCCGGCACCACCTGGAACGTCGACGCGCGGGCGCGGGAGCCCGAACGGATGTCGCCGCGCATGGCCTGGCGGGCGATCCAGGCCGGCCTGCCGAAGGACGCGATCATCTCCACCGACATCGGCAACAACTGTGCCATCGGCAATGCCTATCCGACATTTGAGGAAGGCCGGAAGTATCTGGCGCCGGGCCTGTTCGGCCCCTGCGGCTACGGCTTCCCGTCGATCCTCGGCGCCAAGATCGGCTGCCCGGACGTGCCGGTGGTCGGCTTCGCCGGCGACGGCGCCTTCGGCATATCCATGAACGAGATGACCGCCTGCGGCCGGGAGGACTGGCCGTCGATCACCATGGTGGTCTTCCGCAACTATCAATGGGGGGCGGAGAAGCGGAACTCGATCCTCTGGTACGACAATAATTTCGTCGGCACCGAACTGGACCCGCATTTGAGCTACGCCAAGGTCGCCGAAGGCTGCGGCTTGAAGGGCGTGCAGGTGACGACGCAAGCCGAGTTCACCGCGGCGCTGCAGGAAAGCTGCGAAGCGCAGGCCAAGGGTGTCACCACCTTCATCGAAGTCCTGTTGAACCAGGAACTCGGCGAACCCTTCCGCCGCGACGCCATGACCGCACCGAACGTCGTCGCCGGCATCGACCCGGGCGACATGCGGCCGCAACAGCCGGTTTAGATAGCCAAGTCGTCGTCCCGGAACCGCGTCAGCGGTGTCCGGGATCTTTTCAGACACCGCGCCTGCGACGATCCCGGCTCAAGGCCGGGATAACGAGTGACGGGCCGGGATGACGCCCACCTTCCCGTCGTCCCGGCCGCAGCGAAGCGGAGCGCCGGGACCCATTCCAACCAAATCCGAACCAACATTGGTGGTACGGAATTCAGCGGCATGGATACCGAATATCCGCTGGCGCGGATTCCGGCATGACGACATTTCTAAGACGCATACAGTGTTGGTGACGTTACCGCATTGTCACCATACCGGCAGGGCCCGCCAGTCGTGGTCCGTCCCCAGCACCGCCTTTTCCGCGTCGTAGCTGTAGAGCCAGTGTTGCTGCGGGGAGATTTCGCCGCCGTAGTTTTCGTTGTGGCGGCGGAAGCGGGCGTTGCGGTGGGCGACGGCGTCGGCGTCTTCCACGTGATACCAGCCTTCCGCGTTGCGGGAATGCTGGACGATGCGGTTGGCCCGATCGTAGCGCAGATCCTGGAAATGCGTCAGCGCGGCGGCATAGTCGTCGCCGTGCAATTCCAGACTGCGAGCCAGCACCCAGGCGTCCTCGATCGACTGCACCGCGCCCTGGGCGTGGTAGGGCAGCATGGCGTGCGCCGCGTCGCCGGTAACGCAGATGCGGCCGTCGACCCAAGTCTCCAGCGGGTTGCGATCATGGAGGGCGGTGACGAAAGGTTGATCCGTGGCGGCAATGACCTGACGCGGTCGGTCGTACCAACCGTCGAAACCGGCCAAGACTTCGTCCTTGCTGGCCTCCTGCGACCAGGATTCGCGCTTCTCGTTCTCCGTTTCGCCGAGCGCGAGCCAATTGAGCTGCCGGCCGCCGGAGACATAGTAATAGACGAAGGAGAGTTTCGGCCCCATGTCCACATAGGCGGAGACGGGGATCTCCAGATGAGCGATCTTCTCCGTCTCGACAACGCCGCGCCAGGTGACGTAGCCGGAGGCGCGCGGCGGGTCCGGCTTGAAGACCTGCTCGCGCACCACCGAGTGAATGCCGTCGGCGCCGATCAGCACATCGCCCTCGAACCGCCGGCCATCGGCGCAAATCGTCCAGGCCCGCTCGTCGTCCTGACCGACGTCGACGACCCGGCAATCGAGCTCCAGCCGCGCGCGGTCGAGCGGTGCCGTTAGGATCTCGATCAAATCCGGACGATGCGCGTGGTAGTAGGCATGGCCATAGACTTCCGCCACCTTCGGATTGAGGGCGGTACGCAGGATTACCTCCCCGGTATCCCAGACCGAGTATTTGTGCAGGTCCGGCTTCGGGCAGCGGCGTTCTAGCTCGTCTAACAGGCCGAGGCGGGCCAATACCCGCACGCCATTCGGACTCAACTGAATTCCGGCGCCGACCTCGCGGAATTCGCTGGCTTGTTCCAGCAGCACATAATCCAATCCCGCCTGTTTCAAACTCAACGCTAGGGTGGCACCGCCGAGGCCGGCGCCGATCACAACGATCTTCATCAGAAATTCCTTTGTCGCTTATTCGCCCGACAGGTTAAAACCGACGGGACAACAAGGGAAGGACAGACCATGCCGGAGAACAATCAGATCGCCATCGTCGAATTGCCGACGGACAAACTCGGGGAAGAGCATTTCGAACTGCGCCGGGGACCGATGCCGACAGCGAGCGACGGCGAACTCGTGGTGCGCAACATTCTATTGTCCCTAGACGCGGCAAACCGGGCCTGGATGCAGGGCGCGACCTATCGCGGCGCGGTCCATGGCGGCGATCTGATGCCTACCTACGCGTTGGCGGAGGTGATCGAAAGCAAGTCGGATGCCTATGCGCCTGGCGATCTGGTCTCCGGCGAAAGCGTATGGGCCGACTATGCCGTCATGCCGGCGAAGGCAGTCCGGCGGATCGGCGAACACAGGCCGCTCAGCCATCACATCTCCCTGTTGGGCGTGGCCGGCAAGACCGCCTATCACGGCCTGATGCAGATCGGCGAGCCGGGTCTGGGCGAGACGGTCGTGGTCTCCGCCGCCGCGGGTTCCGTCGGCAGTTTCGTCGGCCAGATCGCAAAGAATGTTGGCGCCCGCGCCGTTGGCATCGCCGGCGGGCCGGATAAATGCGCTTGGCTCACCGACGAACTCGGCTTCGACGCCGCCGTCGACTATAAGGCAGGCAATCTGTTCCGCGACCTGAAAGCGGCCTGCCCCGACGGCATCGACGTCTATTTCGACAATGTCGGCGGCGAGATTCTGGAGGCTGCGCTGTTTCAAATGAATCTGCAGGGCCGAATCGTCTGTTGCGGCGCCGTCAGCCAATACGACACCGACAAATTGAGCGCGCCGCGCGGCGTACCCGGGCTTATTGTGGTGAAACGTCTGAAACTGCAAGGATATATCGTTAGCGATTATGCTGATCATGATTCCAACGCCGAGCGCGACTTGAGAAACTGGTTCAACGATAGTCGGTTGAGAGTCGCGGAAGATATCATCGACGGATTGGAAAATGCGCCGAGCGGCCTGATCGGACTGTTGAATGGCGCGAATCGCGGTAAGCGAATGATCCGATTGTCACCGGATCCTTAAAATCCTCTACACAGAGAACCTTAATATAGTTAATCTACCTTAAGGACAGGCGAAATTGAGCGGCATTTATTATAGTTTGTCGTCAAAAGTCGCCTGATTTGTGGATTTCACCGATAAATTCCGTGAATTTTGGCTGAGAAGTTTACATCTTATTAACTTTATCTAATATAAATTCGTCTGACAACCGGTGTTAGAGTCCGAATCGCGGCTATCGGAATGGTTGCAGGTTCAGCTGGTTTTGGTCTTCATTCGACGACAGGTATACAAATGAATGGTCGATTTCGTTCGATAACTGGCGGTGGCGCACAAGACGCCCACATCGCGACGAATATCGTGAATGACGGAGCGAATTTACACGCGCTTCAAGCAACATTGCGCGAATCACCGTTCGGATTTGCGATCCTCGATCGGGACGGTAGCTATCGTTACCTGAACGACGCATGGGCGGAGATGCTGCAGCTGCCAGCACACGATTTGTTGGGAACGGACTTCGCGCTGGATTTTGTCGACAAAGACGCCGAGCGTGACTTCGAGTCGGAACGTCATGAGTTTAAGATCGTCCCGAGGTTTAGGAGCCGGTTTCGACGTCCGGATGGGTCGACGTTCACGGCAAACTTAAATTTTCAACCCACATTGTTCAATCGTCAATCGGCCAGCATGATCTGGCTCGAACCGCTCGAGGACGAGGAAACGTCAGCTGAACGGTTGCGCGCAAAACAGCAACAAATCGATATCTTCATGGCGAAGATGCCGAGTGCCATATACATGCTCGATAGCGATTTGAAGATCGCATTCGCTTCCCACAAGCTCGCCGAACTCTTCGATTTGCCGACGTCCCTGATTTCTCGCGGTACACCTATTCACAAACCGGCAGAAGCGATCGCGCGAACCGGCGTGTTCGGTAAAGGGAACCCCGCGAAACTTGCTCAAATGGTCGTTGAACGGAGCTTTCGACAATTCGGGTCCGGGAAGTACGCGGAAACGGAGCAATTGCTGCCCGGCGGGCGCGTCGGTTTGACGCGCAGCAAATCGAACGGCGATGGCGACTTAGTGTCAGTGATCACCGACGTAACTCAATTCAAGAAATTGGAGGAGAGACTTGAACTGGCGCGGATCGATGCCGAAGTCGCCGTTGCCGCCAAATCGCAGTTTTTATCCTCTATGAGCCACGAATTGAGGACACCGATGAATGCAATTCTCGGTTTCTCTCAGATACTCGAAAGCAACAACGGACTGACGAAAAGACAGGCCCATTATATCGCGATGATAAGGTTGGCCGGCGGCCACCTGTTGAATCTGATCAGTGAATTTCTCGATCTTGCCAGGATCGACTCCGGTCAAATGACGCTGTCGCCAACAGAATTCGATCTGCATGAACTCCTACACGAAATTTACATGGAGTATCGTGGCGCCGCGCTCGACAAAGGTTTGCATTTCCGATTGAGCTTGGCCCCCGCTTTGGCAAGACAGTTGCGCGCGGATCGGGACAAAATCAAGCAGATCGTCGCGAACTTGATCGACAATGCGGTCAGGTTCACCGACACGGGTCTTGTCGTCCTATCGGCGCGATCGACAGTCTTGGAAAGCGGGAAAGTTAGCTTAAAGCTTTCAGTAAGAGACACCGGCCCCGGAATATCCGACGCGGATCAGGCCCGCATTTTCGATCCGTTCGAGCAGACGGACGCGGGCTTGGGACGGGACGATTCAACCGGGCTCGGTCTGACTTTGAGTCTGCGTTTGGCCAGGCTGATGGGCGGCGACATTTCGATACAAAGCCGGGAAGGTCATGGCAGCCTATTCAACGTCATACTTCCTGTCGAAAGACAAGACATCGTTTGAAGAACCGCCATGTCGAATTTGTAGAAAGTGATTGCGCCGACCCCTTCGGTTCAGCCGACAACGGAATCCCGTCGTTTGGCCGAATAAACGAATTGGGCCAGTAAATTTGATATGATCGAGCAATACCAAAAACAGCAGGAGCCGGACCAGCAAATCGTGCTTCAGGCGTTGCAGGGAAGTGCGACAGCCGCGGCAATATTCGATTCGCAAGAGCGCTGTCACTATGCAAACACCGCTTTCGCCGAGTTGTTGCAGCGACCGCTCGACGAAGTCGTCGGCCGTTTTTCCATCATCGACTTCTCTCACGATGCCGATCGCGAACGATACGCGCATGCGCTGGATGTATCGAAGGGCAGATTTGCCGGCGCGGTGGAATTGGTTCGACCGAACGGATCCACTTTTGCGGCGAATTTGCGCAGGAAACCTACCGCCGTTCAAAACGAGCCCGGATATATGCTTTGGCTCACGGAAATTGAGGAGGATGCCGTCGCCGAACGCGACCTTATGATACTGAACCGGCAGATCGACACGCTGTTGAGACATGCCCCGGAATCGCTCTTCATGTTGGACGACCGCATGAGCGTTATCTTCGCCAGCCAGCAGCTGGCGACGGCCTACGGAGTTCCGCTGGAATTTTTGGAGCCCGGCGAAACGCTATACAGAGGTATCAGGCATCTGGCGCAAACCGGCGTGTTGGAATCCTCGCGAACGCCGGATCAGTATGCCTTCGACGAGGTAAGGGATTTTTACGTCATCGGCGCGGGCCGCAAAGAGGAATTAGAGAAGAAACTCACTGATGACCGCGTCGCTTTGTCGATTTCCGTCCCGACCGGCGACGGTGGTGTTGTATCGTCCCTCGTTGATATCACGCGATTGAAGCAGATGAGTATCGACCTGCAACGGGCGAAGTTGGAGGCCGACGAGGCGAACGAGACCAAATCAAGAATGCTGACCTCGATGAGCCACGAGCTGCGGACACCGATGAACGCAATCCTGGGTTTCACCCAGCTGTTGCATGCGGACCAGGAACTTAGCGACGAGCAACGGACCTACGTCCGCATGATACGCGATGCCAGCGATCATCTCTTGGCATTGATCAATGAATTCTTGGATCTGACGATGATAGAGACGGGCGAAATGAAGCTCCATCTATCGGAATTTGATTGCGCCGAGCTTTTGGACGAGATCTCGAATATGTTCATCGCGATCGTCGACTCAAAGCAACTACGTTTGTCGATGGAGATTACAGGCGAATTGCCGCGACCAATGATTGGCGATAGGTCCAAGATTTTACGCATACTCGTGAACGTCGTCGGCAACGCGGTGAAATTTTCTGAAGGGGGCGAGATTATCGTGTCGGCAAGCGCGACCGACCGACCCGACGGCAACATCAATCTTCAGTTTTCGGTGAAGGACCAAGGCCCCGGGATAGCGGAAGCGGAGCAAGTCAGCATCTTCGAACCGTTCCGGCACGGCGAAGCCGGCGCCAACCGCGTCGACAGCACCGGCCTCGGCTTGGCGATATCCCGCCAACTCGCTCACTTGATGGACGGCGATGTAACCGTACAAAGTCGCTTGGGCGAAGGCAGCGAATTCCTTATTTCTCTGAAGGTCGAAGCGGCCGCAGAATCGATGTCGGAGATCTGACCGATCCGACAAGTGGAATTATCTCATTCCGGAAACTGAAGGCGCCAAAGATCGACCTCGTGGCTGATCCCGCGGACGCGGGCGCTTTCTTTGCTGACGGTGTAAGGTTGGTCGGCGCCGGAAACCTGCCCCACGTCGACTGTTTCCACCATATCCCGCGAGAGCACGATATCGCTGCCCCGGCTTTGCGCCTGCAGACGCGCCGCGAGATTCACCGTCGAACCGAAATAATCCAGGCTGCCATCGGAAGTCACGGCAATACATTCGCCGTGATGCAAGCCAACTTTAAGAATGACACCGCCGTCGTCGCGACCGCTGTTGAACGCCGCCACGCCCATCTGCACGGCCAGTGCCGCCTCGAGCGCGTCCTGACTATCGTTGAAGGCCGCCATAATGGCGTCGCCCATGGTCTTAATGACGACGCCATGATGCCGTTCGACGGCGTCGCTCAAATACTCGAAATGGTCGCGCACCAGCTTGTAGGCGGCGGCGTCGCCGATCGCCTCATAGAGCGAGGTTGACCCCTTCATGTCCGTGAACATCAGCGCCAGGTTGGAGATTTCCACTTCGTCGCCCGGGCGCAGCAACTGGTCCGGACAATAACGGCGAAACGCGGCGCGCGCGATTACCTGGTCGCCGCGCAGGGCCTCCCGGCGCCAGGTCAGTTCCTCGATCACGACGGTCAATCTTTGCTGGCTCTCATTCCGCAAGACGATGCCCTTCCCGTCACCGGTTTCGGTCACGATGTCATCGTCGCCGAAAACGATGTTGGGGAATTGACCTTCACCCGACCAATCGAAATCGAGCTGCGCCGGCCGCTGTACGGAGCGCAGACGATAACTGCCGGAAGGCATCGGCGGATCCAGGGTCAAGCTCTCGCCGGCATCCAAATGGCGCATGATCTTGATGTGAGGGACGGAAGCCGGCCCCATCATGCAACCGACACCGGATCCAACATTCCGCAGCCAGGGCTCCGGCGTGAACAGCAATTCGACATTGTGAGAAAAGTTGCGGCTATAGTCGATATTGCAGGCGTTGCAATGCAGGTTGCGCGGCAATTCCGCCAGGGTCGCGTTCGGCGCGTCGCTGCCGCGGCACCCGGGGCAGATCACTTCCCAACGCAACGAGAGCAGGCCGGCATGATGGGCCTGCAGCATAAGATCGACCACCATGTGACCAGGAACGGCCCAGTCCCGCGCAATTTCCAGGGGACGCAGACGATGCAGATAGGAGATCGGCGCTTGGCAGAGATAGTCGATCAAGCGATCGACAAGAGCAGGATCGTCGGACAATTCCAGAAGCTGCGCCCGCGCGACCTGCAGCCGCTGCTGCTGCGCCGCACTCAAATCCGCCGGCTTCAGACCCAGTTCGATTAGGCTATCGATGGACACGCCGTGCTTTGCCGGAGGTTGGCGAAGACCGACGTCGACGATTTCCATATGTTTGTCGATGATCTCGTCGAAGCGCCGGCGCACCATGCCGAGTTTGATGCCGAGCCAGCCGAGCAGATTGGCGTCGGCCATTTCGCCCCGGGCGTCGAAGCGGCATCCGTCGCCATCGGGTGTCAGTTCGACCCGATAGTCGGCATATCTGAATATGCCGTCGCTGATCTTGCGGAACTGCCGGTTATAGCGGGCGAATACGATCTCGCCGGTTTCTTCGGTCCAGGCTTTAACGAACCACCCGAACTTATCGCCGCGGCAGTGCTTGAGCACGGTGCCGTCCGCCAGCACTTCCTCTTCGGACGTATAGGTGCCGCCGTCGGTGAGTTCGTTGAAGACATCGGAATCGGCGATCAGGTTCCAGACGCGGGCCGGGTCGGCGGCGAAATACCTGCTTCTCTCGACGACGCAAAGGGCCACGTCCACTCCTTATAGCCAAACAACCTATGACTTATGTGGTTCATGCCCGCGCAAAGTGAAGGTTTCAATTTCATGATCCATGCCGGCGAGTTGAAATCTGCCGAGCGGGCATAAATCCTCGTTATGAAATTTCCGAAAACTGTCGGATATAACCAGCGGCGTGTCCAGTGTCTTGCAAAGTCCTTCGAGCCGGGCCGCTTCATTCACGGCAGGACCGATAACCGTGAAATCGAGCCGCCGTTCCGTGCCGACATTGCCATACATCACTTCGCCGACATGCAGGGAGATGCCGAACGAAATTTTATGCCCGGTGTGCATCGCGTTATGTTCGTCCGCCCTGGCGAATGCCTCCTGCGCGGCGGAAATGGCGGCGCGGCACATGTCGACCGGCGGCCGCTTTTCCGGATCGACGGGGAAAATGGCCATGACCGCGTCGCCGACATATTTCAGCACTTCGCCGCCATGGTCGGTTACCGCGCCGGCGGTGCAGTCGAAATAGGTGTTGATCAAAGCAAGATAGTCGTTCAACGGCAGTTGCTCCGCCAGTTTGCTGGATCCGCGCAGGTCGCAATAAAACAACACGCAATCGATCATACCGCCGTCGCCCCGCTCGACAACGCCGTGTAGAACCTGTTCACCCGAATAATGCCCGAGATAGGTGCCCATCAGCGCCCGCGCCAACTGATGATTGGTGGCGGCTTTGATCCCCAAAGCCAGCGGCCGGATCAGGGCTTTCAGGTAATTGACTTCCAGCTCGGAAAATCCGCCGATGCGGCACGTCGCGATAGAAAGCAAAACCCCCTCCATCCCCGGCGGTAGGTCGCTCCACAGCACTTCATCGGTGCGGCCGTATGATTCGTAAAACAACAAATAGTCGGTCACGCCTTCCTCTCGTAGACGGTCGAATATGGGGAACTCAGGATCGACCGAGCCGTCGCCAAGGCGGAAATGGCTGAACGGTGTTTTGCTGGTGATCGCCCAGAAGAAAGGTGCGTTCTGGAATTCCTCGCTGGTGATGACCTGCCGCGAAACCAACTTGGAGACGACTTCGTCGTCGCGGGCCGTATAGACCGTGTCCAACGCACCGAATACCGGATGCAACAACATGCTGCCCAAGCTGAGGCGGTAGAGCGAAACGCCGGCTTCGACCAAACCGCGACCGAAGCCTTGCAGGATTTGATCGGCTGTCGCTTCCCGCAAGGCGCTTTCCATCAACCAGACGCCCAGTTGGTCGAACATGGGCGAAATCGGCATGTCCCGGTTCATGGCATTAATATTAGAAATATCTGATTCAATTCGGCAATAAGAAAAGCCCGGGCGCGGACACCCGGGCTTCTCCCTAACGAATGTCGAACCGCTTAGTACAGCAGGTTCGGGCTCACCCGCTTCCACCGGCCCTTCTCCACGACGGAGAGGAAGGAGGAGTTGCTGCCCAATCGCTTGTTCGGACCGAAGGACAAGACCGGCCCGCCGAAAATGTCCTTGTAGTTGGTCAAGCTCTCGAGCCCCTTGACCAGACTATCGACGGTCAGATCCTTGCCGGCGCGATCAAGCCCTGCGACCACCAAGTCGGCGGAGATGTAGCCTAACTGCGCCGCTTGATCGGGATCCTTACCGAATTTCTCCTTGTAGGCTTTGGCGAAGTTCTGGATCAGCGGGTTCGGGTCGCCCGGATAGGCGTATTGGAACGAGGTCATGGCCATGAAGCCCTCGGTCACGCCGCCCTTGGCCGACGCGGTGAAGCTGGAATAGGTCGCCACGGTGCCGACGAAATCCACGTCCCAGCCGATCTTGCGCGCGGTGGCGTAAGGCAAGATGGTGTCGCGCACGATGGTGCCCATCAGCACGATGTCGCAGTCGGCCTTACGCAGCTTGGCGATCGCCGCCGCGAAATCGGTCGCGGTCGGTTTGTGGGCGGTGGATTCCGCCAGCGTCAGCCCCATTTCCTTGGTTTGGTCGACCGCGCCAAAATGAATCTCGCGACCGAAGTCAGTGTCCTGATACATCTCGCAGATATTCTTGGCACCCTTGTTCTCCGCGAAATATTTCACTGCCGCACGGGTTTGGTCGTAGTAGGTCGACAGGCTGGCAAATTTCAGCTTGTGGAACGGCGCGGCCATTTGTCGGGCGGCCGTGAAGGGAAACAGGTTGGGGATGTTTTTCTTCAACTGCTTCGGCAGTACGGCGTTATTCTGCGGCGTGCCCATGGCACCGACCATGGCGAAGATTTTGTCGCGGTTTATCAGCTTATTGCTGGCTTGCACCGCCTTCGGCACCTGATAGGCGCTGTCCTCGACGATGAATTTGATCTTGCGGCCGTGAATGCCGCCCTTGGCGTTCACTTCCTCGAAGCGCATGCGCATGCCGTTGACCGAGGGGACGCCCCAAACGGCGACCGGGCCCGACATGACCGAGTGGGTGCCGAGCAGGATTTCGTCCTTGGTCACCCCGCCCGCCTGGGCGGTGCCGGCGACGCTTAAGGCGGTCGCACCCATCAGCGCGGCGGCGAGTTTCAATTTGTTCATAGCTGGTCTCCCTGTCCTGTTGCCAAGAAGTTGGTTCATGTTGTGCTTATGAAGCTTCACGATACATCGAATCGATCAATTCCGCATACTTCTTATTCACGAAGGCGCGCTTCAGCTTCATGGTCGGCGTCAGTTCCTCATCCTCCGGATCCAGTTGATGCTCCAGCAGACGGAACTTCTTCACCGTCTCGACCCGGGCGAATTTCTTGTTCGCCTTCTCGATCTCTTCGTCGATCAATTGCACCACCTGCGGCGCTTTGGTCAAACTGGTGAAGTTGGAAAACGGCACATCGTTGTCCTGCGCGAATTTCTCCACGGTTTCCTGATCGATCATCACCAAGCAGGTGAGATACTTCCGTTTGTCGCCGATCACCACCGCGTCGGAGACGTAGGGCGAGAACTTGATCTCGTTCTCGATTTCTGACGGGGTGATGTTCTTGCCGCCGGCCGTGATGATGATGTCTTTCATCCGGTCGGTGATCTTCACATAGCCTTCATTGTCGATATAGCCGACATCGCCGGTATGCAGCCAACCGTCGACCACCGTCTCCGCGGTTTTTTCCGGCTGGTTGTAGTAACCCATGAAGATATGATCGCCACGTAGTAGGATCTCGCCCTGCTCCGAAATTCGGCACTCGCCGTAGGCAACACATTTGCCGACCGTACCGTGCTTCACCTGACCCGGCAGGTTCAAGGTGGCGAGGCCGGTATTCTCGGTCTGGCCATAAACCTCCAGCATGGTGATGCCGAGCGCCTGATACCAACGGATCAGATCCGGCGAAATCGGCGCCGCGCCGGTCCAGGCCATCCGGCAACGACCCAAGCCGATCATCTTGCGGACATTATTCAACACTGTGAAATGGGCGATTTTATGTTTGAGTGCCAGCAGGGCGGGCACCGGCTTATCCTCGAGTTCCAATTCCGCCACTTCCTGGCCAACGCCGAGGGCCCAATGATAGACCTTGCGCTGCAACGGCGTCGCATCGGCCAGGGCGATCATGATGGCGGAATAGAACTTCTCCCAAACCCGCGGCACCGAACCCATGATGGTCGGCTGCACCTCCCGGATATCCTCTCCGACCGTATCCGCGTTTTCGATATAATTTGAGACGATGCCGGCATAAAGCGCGTAGTAGCAGCCGGCCACCCGCTCCGCCACGTGGCACATGGGCAGGAAGGCCAGGCGGTCGTCCGTATTGTCCATCTGGAACGCGTGCACGCCGTTCACGCATTGGAAGATGATGTTGTTGTGGCTGATCATGGCGCCCTTCGGCGGGCCGGTGGTGCCGGACGTATAAACCAGGATCGCCAGGTCATCGGGCTTGGCCCGCTTCAGCATATCCTCGAACGCGCTCGGATTGGCGGCGTCATGGGCGGCGCCAAGGGCCATATACTCGTCCATGCTCATGGCCATCGGATCGTCGAAATCGCGCAGACCTTCCATGTCAAAGATGACGATATGCTCGAGGCTCGGACATTCGTCGCGGACCTCCAACACCTTGTCGAGTTGTTCTTCGTCCTCGACAAAAATCAGCTTGGTGCGGGAATCGTTGACCAGATATTTGACCTGAGCCGCGGCATCGGTGGGATAGACACCGGCGCAGATGCCGCCGATCGCCAGAGTCCCGAGATCCGCATAGATCCATTCCGGATTGTTGTTGGAGAGAACACAGGTGACATCGCCTTGGCTGATACCGAGCTTATCGAGCGCCATGGCCGAATGGCGCATGCGCTCCCCCAGCTCGCGATACGTGATCGCCTGCCAAATGCCCAGGTCCTTCTCCCGGATCACAACCTTGTCGGCCCATTGCTCGACCCGCGCCCAGACCATGGTCGGCACGGTGTCGCCGATATTGGGATCTTCCATCAAGGTCAGTTCCGCGCCGACATCCGTGGTCACGGTGCGGTTGTTCAGCGGCAAATTCATCCTGCACCTCTTACCGTTGTGCGATGGCCATTCAACGCCAAAGTTTCTTCTTCTTCCAGCGCCGGGTTCCCCGGGCGCCTTCTTCCTTCACGCCGAGATAGAACTCCTGGATATCCTCCTTGTTGAGAAGGTCCTCGCAGGTGTCTTCCATGACGATACGGCCGACTTCCAGGACATAACCGAAATCGGCCGCGTGCAGAGCCATATTGGCGTTCTGCTCGACCAGTAGCATGGTCACGCCCTGTTCCTTGTTAATCCGCGTGATGATATCGAAAATCTGCTTCACCAGGATCGGCGACAAGCCCAGGGACGGCTCGTCCAGCAACAACAGTTTCGGCCGGCCCATTAGGGCGCGGCTGATCGCCAGCATCTGCTGTTCGCCGCCGGACAGGTCGCCGGCGTTCTGATCGCCGCGTTCCTTCAACACCGGGAAATAGTCGTACGCCATGTCCAGATCCTGGCGCACGCCGTCCTGATCCTTCCGCGTATAGGCCCCCATGATCAGATTGTCGCGCACGCTCAGCAGGGGGAAGACCTCCCGCCCCTCCGGCACGTGGCAAATGCCCTGGCGCATCACCCAGTCCGGATTACGGCGCTGGATCTCCTGACCCATGAACTCGACCGTGCCCTTGCGCGGATCCATGACGCCGCTGATGGTCTTCAGGATCGTCGTCTTGCCGGCGCCGTTGGCCCCTAGCACGGTGACGATCTGACCCTGATGGACTTCCAGGCTGATGCCGCGGATGGCGACGATCGGGCCGTAATAGGTTTCGATATTGTTGACCTTGAGGACCGGTTCCGCCATGGCTATTCCCCAATATAGGCCTTGACCACGTCCGGGTCGTTCTGCACCTCGCTCGGGCTGCCCTGGGCCAGGACCCGGCCGTAGTTCAGCGCCAGCACCCGGTCGGAGACCTGGCTGACCAGCTTCATGTCATGTTCGACCATCAACACGGTGATGCCCAAGTCCTTGACGATATCCTCGATCCAGAAGGCCATGTCGTCGGTTTCCTCCACATTGAGGCCGGAGGACGGCTCGTCAAGCAACAGCAGTTTCGGTTCGGTGCACAGCGCCCTGGCCAGCTCCACCACCTTGCGTGCGCCGTAGGGCAGATTGGCGATCAGCGAATCCCGGTAGCGCTGCAGATCCAGGAAATCGATCACCTCCTCGACCCGGTGGCGATGTTCCAGTTCCGCCTTCTTCACCGACGGCAGGAACAGCAGTTCCGAAATCAGATTGGTCTTGCTGTGGGCATGGCGGCCGATCAACAGATTTTGCAGCACCGACGCATGTTCGAACAGCTCGATATTTTGAAACGTGCGCGCAATACCCAGTTCGGCGATATGGTGGGGTGGGGTGCTGGTGATTTCCTCGCCCTCGAACCAGAGGCGGCCGTCGCTCGGCTCGTAGATCCGGCTGATCAGGTTGAAGATGGTCGTCTTGCCAGCGCCGTTCGGGCCGATGATCGTGAAGACCTCACCCGGCTCGACCTCGAAATTTACGTCGTCGACGGCGCGGATGCCGCCGAACTGGATCGCCAAATTCTCCGCCTTGAACAGGGTCACCGCACCCGCTCCGACTTCTGGAAAGTTTTCTGCCGCTTGAAGGTGGCTTTTTTATAGAGCGGGAACAGATCGAAGAAGAATCGGATCTTCAGCCAACGGCCATAAATGCCCATCGGTTCCAGCAGGATGATATAGACCAGGATCAGGCCGAAGATGCCCGGCTCCAGACCCGGCATCTGAGCGACCTTCTCCGGCAGATAGTCGCGGGCGATGGCGATCGCTTGCGGCAGGATGCCGATGAAAATGGCGCCGAAGATGGCGCCGTGGATCGACCCCAAACCGCCGACGATCACCGCCAACAGCAGTTGGATCGAAAGCAGGATGTTGAAGGAATCCGGTGCTAGATGCTGCACGTAATGACCGAACAGGGCGCCGCCCAGCCCGGTGATGCCGGCGCTGATGGCGAAGGCCATGGTTTTGTACTTGGTCAGGTTCACGCCCATACTCTGGGCCGAAATCTCGGAATCCCGGATCGCCACAAAAGCGCGGCCGGTCGGGCTTCGGAGCAGGTTCGCGGTCCACCAGATGACGATGATAAGCACCACGAGGCAGAGATAATAGAACTCCCAAGGTTCATAGAGCTCATAACCGAACAATGCCGGCGCATCCACCGGCAGCCCATCGAAACCGCCGGTCACCGAGTTCCAATTGGCGAAGATATGCTCGACGATGATCGAGAAGGCGAGCGTGGCGATCGCCAGATAGAGTCCGGTCATACGCAGGGTCGGCACGCCGATGGCGACGCCGGCCGCGGCCGTCACCAAACCCGCCGCCGGGAAGCTGATCAGAAACGGCACGCCCTGGCCCAACAGATAGGCGTTGGTATAGGCGCCGATGCCCAGGAAGGCGGCGTGGCCTAAGCTGACCAGACCGGTAAAGCCGACCAGCAGCATCAGGCCGACCGCGGCGATACCCCAGATGAACACCGCCGAAATCTCGCCCATATAGAATTCGTCGAGCCAGAGCGGGCCGGTCAGTAGAACGGCAAGCAAGAGACCGTACCAGAACAGGTCGCCGCGGTGGCGCCAGATATTAATGTCCTGATCGTATTTGGTTTTGAAGATGAAACGCATCGGCCCGGCCTACACTTTCTTGCGGCCCATTTGGGCGAAGATGCCTTGCGGCCGGATCACCAGCACCGCCAGCAGAACCACGTAGGCGCTGACTTCCTGGAAGCCGGCGGGCAGCCAAAGGCCGGCCGCCTGCTCGACCACGCCGATGATGATGCCGCCCAGCAGGGCGCCCGGGATACTACCGAAGCCGCCCAGCACCGCCGCCGCGAATGCCTTGATGGCGAAGAAACCGATGTCCGGATCGATCTGGGTCAACGGCGAGACCAGCACGCCGGCAACCACCGCGACCGCCGCACTGATCGCCCAGATCAGGCTGAACACCACTTTCACCGGGATGCCCATATAATAGGCCGCGAGTTGATTCTGCGACGCCGCCTGCATGGCGATGCCGATGCGGGTGAAGCGGAAAAACAAATATAATACCGTACACAGCAGGATCGTCCCGGCCATAATCGCCAGATGCTCCAAGCCGATCTTGGTGTCGCCCAGGCTGACCGTTTTAGCCGTGAAGGGGGTGATGAAGGAAACCGGATCGTGTCCCCAGGTGGCGCCCGCAAAGGTACGGAACATGAAGCCCAGGCCGATGGTCAGCATGACCACCGCGAATTGCGGCTGGCCGATGACGAAACGCAGGACCATGGCGTCCAGCAAATAGCCGAATATTGCCAGCACGAGCATCGCCACGATCAGGCCGACCCAATAGGAATAACCCAACGTGTCGACGATGGTGAAAGCCAGGAAAGCGCCCAGCATCATCAAATCGCCCTGGGCGAAATTGACCATCTCCGTCGCCTTGTAGATCAGCACGAATCCCAGCGCGATCAGGCCGTAAATACAGCCCAACGCGACGCCGTTGACGGATATCGTGATAAGATCTTGGAACAGCGACGACATACCGATGGCTTGAACCTACCTTGCCGCCTACGCCGGACAGGTCCCTTAACTGTCGGGTGGCTTGTGATTTCCCCTTTTGTTCGTGAGTGTTAGGGTGCAGCTTCGCCGCGAAAAGTCAATAGGCTGTTCGTCCGCCGCGGCAATTCGATGAATGGATATTGTATAGTCGTTACAAATTAGGCCGATAATTCGTTTCTTTTAGTTATGTGCTTGTAACGTGGAGTAATCGGACAATGACGGGGTCGCTCGGCCTTCTCAATCTTCTGGGCGCCGTGGCGCTATTGTTGTGGGCCGTGCGTATGGTCCGGACCGGGGTGGAACGCGCCTATAGCGCGCGCCTGCGCGGCGCCCTCCGCCGCGCCGCCGGCAACCGATTGACGGCCATGCTAACCGGCGCGGCGGTCGCGGTGTTTCTACAGAGCTCCACCGCCGTGGCGATCCTGCTCAGCGGTTTCGCGGTTTCCGGCGCGTTGGCGCCACCGGTCGGCCTGGCGATGATGTTGGGGGCCGACCTCGGCTCGGCGCTCATCGTACAATTGCTGTCATTCGATCTCAGCCTGCTGATACCGGTCTGCATGCTGGCCGGCACCGTCGCGTTTCTAAGCGGGCGAAATCGGGCCTGGCGCCAGCTTGGCCGAATCGTCATGGGACTGGGCCTTATCCTCCTGTCGTTGCAGATGATTTCTCTCGCTTCCGCTCCAATGCGGCAGAGCGAAGTATTGCCGTTGCTGATCGGCTATCTGCGCGACGACCCGATCAGCGCCTTTCTGCTGGCCGCGCTGTTTACCTGGATCATCCATTCGAGCGTTGCCGCCGTGCTGTTGCTGGTGGCCCTTACCGGGCTGGGTTTGGTGCCGTTGGAGCTCGCCTTCGTCTTCGTGCTCGGCGCGAATTTGGGTAGCGGCGTGATCGCCGTGGTCCTGACCCGGCGGTCGGCGCCAGCGGCGCGGGCTATTCCGCTCGGCAATCTGTTCCTCCGCGGCGGCGCGGCGGCGCTGGCCACACTCGGTCTTTGGCTGGCACGGCCCCTGCCCTTACCGGACGTCGAACCCGGCCTTGCCGTCGCCTTGTTCCATATCCTGTTCAATCTGGTCCTGGCCGTGTTCGCTTTGGCTCTGGTCGGGCCGACGACCGCGCTCTGTCAGCGCCTGCTCCGGACCAAGCGGCAAGACGAGGCGGTCGGCGTCGAACCGGTTAGCGCGCTCGACACAGATGCGCTCGAAACGCCACGGCTGGCCCTTGCCAGCGCCACACGCGAGATCCTGCAGATGACGACGACCATCGAGATCATGCTACGCGATGTCATGGCGCTCTACGAATCAGGCGACAAAGAGGAGATTCGGGAATTCGCCAAACTCGACGACAGGGTCGACCGCCATCACATAGAGATCAAACGCTATCTCGCCGATCTCAGCCAGCGCCCGATGAACGAGGAGGAGGCGCGGCGTTGCCAGGAACTGACCACCGCCTGCATCAAGCTGGAGCATATCGGCGATATCGTCGCGCGAAATCTGCTTACCCATGCCGAAAAGAAATGCTCGAGAAAGCTAGCTTTTTCGAAAGAAGGCTGGGCCGATTTGACGCGGATTCACGATCAGGTCTTCGCCAACGCCCAATTGGCGTTCAATGTATTGGTATCGAGCGATGTCGAAACCGCGCGGGAACTGGTCCAGGGCAAGGATCTGATGCGTAAGCTCGAGCGGCAAAGCAATGAAAATCACCTCGCCCGGCTCGGCGAAGGGACCCAGGCCAGCATCGAATCGAGTGAAATTCACTTGGATACGGTCCGCGATCTGAAGCAGATCAACTCCGACCTGGCCTCGCTCGCCTATCCGGTGCTAGAGCAGTCCGGTGAATTGCTGGATACACGGTTGGCCGATTGAGACACCTTGCCTTCGTCATCTTGCGACTAGGTGGCGCGCTTCTTCAATCGCGCTCATGCGGTTTTCGACGATGCATTCCCCCGGAATTTTTTCGAGCACCCCAAGACCGTCTAGAACCTCTTTCGCTTGCCCCGACAAGCCGGAGACGATACAGCCCTTCATGTCTTGCTGTGCGATTTCAAACAACTCGTCAAAGGCCAGGGCGGCGCTGGTATCCATGTGTGCGGCGTCGGAAAAGTCGAAGATCATCACTTCATGGCCGGAGAGGGCACGGACGGCCTGTTGCACCAATTCCCTTGCCGACGCGTAAGAGAACCGCCCATGCAACATGATCAGGCCGATGCGTCCGTCATACCGCTTCATCGCCGCCATCTCTTCACCGCTCAAGCCGCCGTCCCGGCCCGGTAGGGCCACCGCGGAAACCCCTTTCAGCTCCTCGACCTCCATCCATCGTGCTGTGGCGAAACCCGCCAAGATCAGGCCCACGCCGACCGCTGTGATCAGGTCGACAAAGACCGTCAAGGTCAGCGTGACGAGCATGACGAACATCGGGTCGCGCGGTGCGTGCCGCAGGCGTTTGAGATATCCCCAATCGACAATATCCCAGCCGACCTTGACCAGGATGCCCGCCAGAACGGCGTGTGGGATGCGTTCGGCCAAAGGCGCGAGACCCAAGACCACGAACAGCAATATGAGGGCATGCAGCGCGCCCGACAACGGCGTCTTGCCGCCGGCGCGAATATTGACCACGGTGCGCATTGTCGCGCCCGCGCCGGGCAGTCCACCGATCAGGCCCGCGGCGATGTTGCCGAGACCCTGCCCGATCAGTTCCCGATCCGAATGGTGCCGGGTCCGGGTCATCGTATCCGCGACCAGCGACGTCAACAGGCTGTCGATGGATCCGAGAAGAGCCAGAATCAATGCCGGCTGCAGCAGTCCCGGCCAATCGGCCAGCGCAATATCCGGGATGGCGAATTCTGGAATGCCGGTCGGCACGTCACCAATAACGGGCGCTTTCGTGAAGACGAATGCGGACAACAGCGTGCCAAGGACCAACGCGACTAACGCCGCCGGTATTTTGTGTGCGAACCGCGGCGGCCAGAAGATCATCACCACCAGAGCCAAAACGGCAATGGCCAGGGCCTCGGGATTGAGCTTAGGCAACGCCGCCGGAAGGGCACGGAGGGTGCCGAGCGGGCCGCCTTCCACGGTCGCCAGACCGGCGAATGGCAGTATCTGGACAATAATGATGATCACGCCGATCCCCGACATGAAGCCGGACACCACCGAATATGGCGTGTATGAGACAAATCGGCCGAGCCGCAACGCTCCGAAAAGAATTTGCAGAACGCCGCCCAGCATGACGATGGCGAAGGCCTCGCCAATATTGTCGGCATGCGCCGCAACGATGGTGGCCATGACGATCGTCATCGGACCGGTCGGTCCGGATACTTGAGATTTGGTGCCGCCGAAGATTGCGGCGAAAAACCCGACGGCGATGGCGCCGTAAAGTCCGGCGATCGCGCCGATGCCGCTGGCGACACCGAATGCCAGCGCCAGCGGCAGTGCGACAACGGCAGCTGTGACGCCGCCGAAGAAATCGCCAATCAAATCCGCCGGTCGTAAAAGCATCGCACCCGCCGCGTGGGGCCCGGCATACACCGTTTCATATGAATCATCGGTTCATGCGAATCAAAGGAACATACCGACCATTTCCGGAAGGGCCTTGGCCGCAACCGTTATCCCCAGTATGTCATGGTCGATTTAGCAGAGGGAAGTGGCATGCATATTTATACAGAATTGATTTTGGGCAAAACCGATCCGGGATTGCGGGAACCGGAGAAGTCCTACGATATCACGAAGGCCTGCGACCATGCGGCATTGATCGAACAGCTCGGTTTCGACGGCGTGGTCGCGACGGAAACCAAGGACGATCCCTTCATGCTGCTGACCTTGGCGGCGCAGGCGACGGAACGTCTCGCGCTATCGACCTCGGTGGCGATCGCGTTCCCGCGCGCGCCGGCGGTCACGGCAATGTCTGCCTGGGGCTTGCAACGCCTCTCGAAAGGACGCTTCGCCCTCGGCCTCGGCTCCCAGGTGAAAGGGCACATCACCCGCCGTTACGGCCTCGACTTCTCGCCTTTGGGGCCGTGGATGCGCGACTATATCGGCGCCGTGCGGGCGATCTGGGCCAGCTGGCAGAACCGGACCAAGCTCGACTATCAAAGCGACCGCTACAAACTTAATCTGATGGTTCCGTTGTTCGATCCCGGACCGATCGATTGGCCGGACATTCCCGTCCATCTCGCCGCGGTCAACACCTATATGTGCCGGGTTGCCGGCGAAGTCGCGGACGGCCTGCGTCCCCATCCCATGTGCACGCCGCGTTATATCGAAGAGGTCATGTTGCCCGCCGCGGCCGACGGCGCGGCGCGGTCGGGACGCGAGGTCGGCGCGCTGGAACTGGCCCTGAAACCCTTGGTTGCCACGGGTCCGGACGAAGAGACCTTGGTCAACCGCATCGCCGATGTCCGCGCCCGGGTCGCCTTCTATGCGTCGACGCCGGCCTATCGGCCCTGCTTCGACATCTGGGGTCTCGGCGATCTGGCCGACCATCTCAGCACCCTTTCCCGGGCGCAGAAATGGGAAGAGATGCCGAGCCTGGTGGATGATGAGATGCTGAATACCTTTGCCGTCGTCGGCGCTTATGACGAGATCGCCGGCAAGCTGGTGGAACGCTATGCCGGCGTGCTCGACCAGGTTGGCTTCTCGATCCCGGTGGACGACGAGGAAGACGCGGCGGCGATGGTCGACATGATCAGGCAGGTGCAGTCGGCCAATGCCTCAGGGACATAACATCTCGAGGTGGATGTCGATCTGGATCTCATCCTTGAATAGCGTCTTGTTCGACCAGTTTTCCGCACCGATGCCGAAGGGCAGCCGCCGGAAGCTGAAGGACCCGTCGGCTTGTACAAGCCGCCCGCCGCCGGTCTTGGCATCGCTTGCCCGATAGGTGAAGGGCATCGTCACTTTCTGCGTCTTGCCCTTCATCGCCAGTTCGCCGCGGACTGTGATTCGATCCGCCGCCACCGGGTCGAATTCGAAGCTGGTAAACGTGGCGGACGGATAACGGGCGCTGTCGAGCATTTCCGGTGTGCGGATAAATTTGTCCATGCTATCGTCGTCGGTGGTTAGGCTGGCGGTATCGATGACGATGACGGCGCGACTGTCCTGCGGCCGCGCCGCCATCAATGACAGCTGGCTCTTGAACCGGGTGACCCGACCTGTCACCGGCAGGTCGAACAGCAATCTCGCGGTAAAGCCGACCCGGCTGTTCGGCAGATCTATAACGCAGGCCGACGCAGACACCGGCAGCAAACAGAAGGTAAGGATCGCGAGGCGGCGAAGCGCGTTCATTCGCGTCCCAGCATTCTGTTCAAGGTCTCGTCCTTGAAAACCACATGGTGATAGACCGCGGCGGCGGCATGCAGGACCACGAGGATCAGTAGAAGAAACACCATCAAGTGATGAATATGCCGAACCCGCTCCGCCAATGCTTTGTCCGGGGCGACCAAGGACGGCAGTTCGAACAATCCGAACAGACTGGGCGGGAAACCCGCGGCGGAAGAGTAGGCCCAGCCGCTAGCGATCGCCGCGGCCAACAGGGCATAGAGCCCCCAATGAGCGACCCGGGCGGATAGATGCATCCAGCGCGGCCCCGATAGCTGCGCGGGCCATCCCTGACGGAGGCGCCAAACGACGCGGACCGCCAGCAAAATCAGCAGCAGGACGCCGATCGACTTGTGGACGGAGAGGACGATCAGCAAAGACGGCCCCGGCGGCAAACTGGTTCCCGCGAAACCGAGCGGCACGGCAACAAGCAGCAGCGCAAAGAACAACCAATGCAGCCAACGGCTTACCCGGCCATATCGGTCTTGGCCGTCGCGCCAAATCGGCAAATCGCTATGTTTTTGCCCGCTCATAGTCGCTTCTGTATTTGCCTTCGCCAAATAGCCTATTATACAGCGCAGACCCCGACACCGAGGACAAACACGATCAAGGCTGCGTGACATGGCCGACTTTTCCAATGCCTTCGAGGCGGCGCTCTCGCTGATCCTGACCCTGGACCGCGACTTGGCGGAGATCGTCGGCCTGTCATTGCGCGTCAGTTTGCTGGCGGTGGCGATCGCCAGCCTGATCGGCCTACCGTTGGGCGCGGCCATGGCGATCTTCCGCTTCCCCGGCCGCAACGGCTTGGCGGTGATCCTGAACGCGCTGATGGGATTGCCGCCCGTGGTCGTCGGATTAAGTGTCTATCTGATCCTCTCGCGCAGCGGCCCGCTCGGCACCCTCGGTCTCTTGTTTACACCGACGGCGATGATCATCGCCCAAGTGATCCTGGTCACGCCGATCATCGCCGCCCTGGCGCGGCAGTCGACCAAAACGCTCTGGGCGGAGTATTCGGAACAGCTCCGCTCCTTC
This sequence comes from Alphaproteobacteria bacterium, assembly GCA_965216645.1. GTDB lineage: Bacteria > Pseudomonadota > Alphaproteobacteria > CBDCGJ01. The sequence continues at coordinate 58,577 of CBDCGJ010000053.1, forward strand.
GGGACCGGTCCCAGACAGACCATCGCCGCGCTGCTATGGGATAACCGCTTCAATCTGGTGACGGCGGTACTGGCCGGTTTCGGCCGGGCTTCGGCGGAGGTCGGGGCGGTGATGATCGTCGGCGGTAATATCGATCATGTGACTCGGGTGATGACCACCGCCATCGCCCTCGAAACCAGCAAAGGCGATTTGGCCTTGGCGCTCGGTCTCGGACTGATCCTGCTGGTTCTGGCGCTCGGCGTGAATGCGGCGGCCTATCTGATCAACGAAGCGGCGGTTAAGCGATATGGATGACCGCCCCATAGTGCAGCCGTCGGCCCGATCCGACGATGGCATCCTGCCGCTGGAGCTGGAGGCGGTGAACTACGAAATCGGCGGCATGCGGCTGATCAAGGATTTTAGCCATCGATTTCAGACCGGTAGTCGCACCATCGTGCTCGGACCCAACGGCGCCGGCAAAAGCCTGCTGCTCCGGCTCTGTCATGGACTGCTGATCCCCAAAAGCGGCCATATCCGATGGCGTGGGCCTGATGGTGCGCAAGCGGCGCGGCGACAGGCCATGGTCTTCCAAAAACCGGTCATGCTGCGCCGGACCGTGATGCAAAATATGTTGTTCGGATTGAAGGCGCATGCCGTCCCGCGGCAGGAACGACGGGCGATCGCAGCGGAAATTTTGGACCTAACCGGTCTGAGCCGATTGTCGGATGTGTTGGCAACATCCTTGTCGCTAGGGGAACAACAACGACTTGCCGTGGCCCGGGCCTGGGCGCTGCAACCGGCCATCCTGTTCCTCGACGAACCGACAGCCAGCTTGGACCCGGCGGCAACCCACGCCATTGAGGAGATCATCGACGCCATTCATCACAACGGAACAAAAATCGTCATGTCGACCCACGACCTGGGCCAGGCGAAGCGCCTGGCGGATGATGTGCTGTTCCTTTACCGCGGGCGACTATTGGAGCAAGCGCCGGCTACCGAGTTTTTTGCGGGTCCGCGCAACGATCTGGCCCAGGCCTTCCTTAAAGGCGAGTTACTCTGGTGGCATCGCAATGAACTGAAGGACCCGGCGGATCTGAAGTTTCGCGGCTGGCCACCCAAAAAGTAATGCCGGTCAATCTTCGGCCAGATGCTGCACCATGGCCGACACCGCGTTCGCCAAGGTCCGGGCAACGAATTCCGGCGAGACGTCGCGATCGTACCAATCGCGCAGCGGCAGAAAGGCGTTTAGATAGATGATCATGTTGGCCAATACCGGCAGCCGGGGGTCGTCGCCGGATATGCCGGCGAAACGTTCGACGGCGCTCGTGACTTCCCCAACCAAGGCACTGTCGCGGCCCAACACCATGCGCAAGGTGTCCCGATCCAATTCCGAAGCAACCTTGTAGATCAACAGGATCGGTTTGCGATTTTTGGTCCAGGCATAATGGAATACGTCATAGAGCGCGTCCTCGAGACTTTCGTATGTGGGATCGTTGAGCGAACGGCCGCCGTAATAAAGCATTCGGCCCTCGAACATCCGGATCAACAACTGCTGCAATATGTCCCGCTTGCTCGGAAAATAGTCGTAGATACTGGCCTGATTTACACCGGCCAGCTGGCATATCTGCCGAACGGTCGTCGCCTTGAAACCCTTCTCGAGAAACAGATCCTGGGCGACATCGAGAATTTCGCGTCGCCGTCTTTCCAGCAAGTCCGGATCGCGGATGCGACCCTCTGTCGGTGGACGGACCAAGTCTCTCGTCTTCCCCTTCGTTGCTAAGCCGAACTCAGAACAGGTGGCAGGAAACCTGATGCGATCCATCAATCGCCTTCAACACCGGCGGTTCGGATCTGCATTCCGGCTTGGCAAAAGGACAGCGAGGATGAAAGCTGCAGCCATTCGGCGGGTTCATCGGGCTTGGCACTTCGCCTTCGACATATTGGTGCGAGCGGGCTGCTTCCAATGCCGGGTTGGCCACAGGGATCGCTTCCAATAACACCTTGGTGTACGGGTGCGAGGGATTGCGGTAAAGCTCCGCGCCCTCAGCAATCTCGACGATCTTACCGAGATACATCACGGCGACCCGGGTCGAGATATGTTTCACCACCGCCAGATCGTGGGCGATGAACATATAGGTCAGATTAAACTCTTCTTGCAGATCCTCCATCAAGTTGATGACCTGGGCTTGGATCGAAACATCCAGCGCGGAGACCGGCTCGTCGCAAATGATAAAGCTGGGATTAACCGCCAAAGCCCGGGCGATACCGATACGCTGTCGCTGACCGCCGGAAAACTCGTGCGGATATCGTTCGGCCATATGAGGCAGCAAACCGACATAGTTGAGGAGTTCGTCGGTGCGTTCCTTATATTCGGCTTTCGACCCGGCCAACTTATGTACGGTCAATGGTTCGCCAATGATGTCCCGTACCTTCATTCGTGGATTCAGAGAGCTATAAGGATCCTGATAAACCATCTGCATGCGCTGGCGCATTTCGCGAAGCTCTTCCCGCGACAGGCTTGTCAGGTCTTTGCCTTCGATCACCACGCTGCCGGCGGTCGGTTTTATCAGACGTAACGTCGCCAGTCCCGTGGTCGATTTGCCGCAGCCGCTTTCACCCACCACACCCAATGTCTCGCCCTTGTAGACCTCGAAGGAGACATCATCGGTGGCTTTGACGACACCGATCTGTTTGCGGAACAAACCCCCGCCCTGTACGGGAAAATGCACCGACAAATTCTTGACCGAGACCAGGGCATCGCCCGTCTCAGCAACCGATTGAGTTTCAGACATCTATCCAGCACGCTTTCATATGGTTGTCGCCGACATCTTCCAAGGGCGGCAATTCCGCCTTGCATTTGTCGGTCGTGTATTTACATCGCGGGTGAAAGGCGCAGCCGGTCGGAGGATTTGCCAAATCTGGTGGCGAGCCCGGAATCGGCTGCAGCTTCTCATGGGTTTCCTGCTCCAAATGCGGAATCGATTCCATCAAGCCAAATGGTATAGGGATGCTTCGGTCGCTCGAAAATCTCCACCGCCGTACCGCTCTCAACGATGCGACCGCCATACATGACATTGATCCGGTCGGCGTAGCGGGCCACAACGCCAAGATCGTGTGTGATCAAGATCAGCGATGTGTCACCCTGCCGGGTCAGATCCTTGAGCAATTCCAGGAGCTGCGCTTGTACGGTGACGTCCAGAGCCGTGGTCGGTTCGTCGGCGATAATCAGTTTGGGTTGGCAGGCCATACCCATGGCAATCATCACCCGCTGCCGCATGCCACCGGAGAACTGGTGCGGATAGGACTCGACACGCTTTTCCGATTCCGCGATCCGCACCATATCGAGCAAGTCTCTGGCCATGCCAATCGCCTTGTCGAGCGGTGTTTGCCGGTGCAGTTCAATGGGTTCCGCAATTTGCCGACCCACGGTCAGTACCGGGTTTAGAGAGGTCATCGGTTCCTGGAAGATCATCGCGATCTTGTCGCCACGCAAATCGCGGATCTGCTGATCGTCCATCTCCAGCACGTCTTCGCCATCGAAAATGATTTCGCCGCCGACGATTTCGCCCGGCGGACTTGGGATCAGGCGCATGATCGACATTGCGGTGATGCTTTTGCCCGATCCGCTCTCGCCGACGATGGCAAGCGTTTCGCCTTTCTCAAGATGAAAGCTAACGCCGTTGACGGCTTTCACCACCCCGTTCTCGGAAAAAAAATGGGTCTGTAGATTGTTAACTTCCAATAACGCCGACATTCCAAAACCTCCAGTTGGTCGAGCCATTTTCCCGCATCACGCCAGCCGCCGTGGACATTCCCCGGCGACCCAGGACGGGCTTCAATAGCCCATCTTCTTTTTCAGTTCCTTGTCGATCCACATCCGGGCGTAGATAGAACCCGGACGAATGGCGCCGACCGACTGTTCGCCATTTCTTTTAACTGAACGACAAATTGCCAGCGGATCGAACCCATCGCTCCTTCTTCAGCCAGCCACATCACATCTGTGCGGACGTTGAACTCGGTCCGCAGCGGTCCCATCGCAAATGACGGATTGGGCCCCGCTGTCATTGTCAGGCCGACGACCAATACCGAGGCACTAATGAGACTTAGCTCGAATATCGAATTCATCATGTCTCGTTCTCAAATAACTGGATGTCTGATATCCGCGGCTCGAATAAGACGTCGGTCGAGAAAGTGACGACCGTGGCCGAAAATCAATCGAATCAAAAAAGGTACATAATAGCCGGGCGCCGGGACAAATACCCCGGCGCCCGGGGGCCAACCTAATAGCCCATTTTCTTCTTCAGATCCTTGTCGATCCACATGCGGGCGTAGATCGGACCCGGCCGGATCGCGCCGACCGACTGCTCGCCATGATAGTTCTTCACCCACGGCCACCAGGCGCGGTAGACGAAGGGAGATGGCAGCCAAACATACGGCACTGTTTCCTCGACAACGTACCGCCCCATCTCCGAAATCATCTGGTTCTGCTTCGCTTCATCGACTTCCGCCGCCGCATCATCCCACATTTTGTTGTATTTGGGATCGTCTTGCATTGAAGCGTTCCAAGTCTGGCCGCCCTTCAAGTAGGCGCGAAGCGCGGTAAAGGGATTGTTCTCGGACACTTGGAACAAATAACCGGCGGTCTGCGTGTCTTTGCGCATTTGCGAACGATAGGCCGCATATTCCAACGGCTTCGGAATCAGCGTGATGCCGACCATTTGGTAATAGGCCTGCAGCATCGGTACCAAGTCCGTGTGATAAGGATTGGAGGTCGTATACTGCATTTCGAACTTGAAGCCCTTCGGATAGCCGGCTTCTTTCAAAAGTTTCTTTGCTTTTTCCGGGTATATGTGAACAACTCCTGGCCAGCCGGGCTTAATTTTTCGAGCGGCGTGTAGACGCTGGTCCATCCCTTCGACAGCGGGAAGTTGAAAATCTCACCAGTACCGTTGAGCAACGCCGCTTTGATTTCCTCCTGATTGATCGCCAAATTCATGGCCCGCCGGACCCGCACATCGTTAAACGGCTTCCTGTCGTTACGCAGCGCCAACAATTGGAACTGGGGCTGCATGTCGCCTTTGATGATCAAGTCCGGGGCGGATTTCTTCAGTTCGTCGACAAATTGCCACCGGATGAATTCCATGACGTCGGCTTTGCCGGTGCGAATTGCGGCAATCGACGTTGCCTCGTCCTTGATGAACATATATTCGACGCCCTGGTTCAGCGGCAACTGATATTCCTTGCCATTGATGGTCTGTTTTTCCCAATAATTGTCGTTGCGCTTATAGGTGACCTTGCTGCTCTTCTTCACGTCGGTGACCATATAGGGCCCAGCACCGACGGCATTTCTCCAATCGGCCCGTTTTTCGGCCGGAAGCGCATGCCACTCGGGTGGCATCAACGGCGAAAAGTAACCCCAACCGAAGCGATAGGGCCAATTGCCGAAATAGGAGTTTAGGTAGGCAACCGCTTTGTATTTTCCTTCTTCTTTCCATTCCTTGACGAAGTCCCAGTAAGTCGGGATGTAGCGTTCCTGCTTCTTCATCAAATTGAAATGATGGACAATATCCTTGGCGACGACTTCACGCGATTCCATGATGCCGGGTTTGCCCATATACATCACGCCTTCGCGAATCTTGAATTCGATGCGTAAGGGGTCTTTCTTGACCTCCCAGCTCTCCGCGATTTCGCCTTTAGTATGTTCGGGTGGTATCCAGCCCGGTGCGATAAATTTGTTGCCGTCTTCACCACTGATCAGGCCTTTATCGAGATCTCCGGCCATCAGCTGCGTGGTATGCAAACCGTCGAAACTGGTCTTCCACGCCCACTGGCGAAAATCCCAGGTCAACGGATTTAGCGCGCGATAGCGTGTGATGATCTTGATCGTACTGTCCGTTTGCGGTTCCTCGGCGATCGCGGCCGTGGTCGTCAGACCCACAGCGAACGCCACCGCACTGAGCAAGCCCGCTCTAAACCATTTGAATTTCATCCAATTGTCTCCCTTGTTAAGCCGCCGCGACAAATCGCCGAGGCAAAAAATTATCGATTGCTGTGAATACTATTTCTTCTTGTTCTTTTTTACTGACGCCGCCCGATTTGTAAGAAGCACCGGCGCCGCCACGCATGCGCGGATCCAAAAGATCGCGCAATGCATCGCCAAAGACGTTGATGCCGTAGACGACGACGGTGATCGCGATGCCTGGGATAATGGCCAGCCAGGGCGCCTGGAACATATAGCTGCGACCGTCGATGCTCAGCATGCCGCCCCAACTCGGTGCCGGCGGCGGAATGCCGAGGCCAAGAAAGCTGAGACCGGATTCGGCCAGAATAACGGCGGCCAATCGGGTCGTGAACAGCACGATGATTGGCGCCATCACATTGGGCAGAATATGCATTAACAGTACCCGCCAGACCGGCGTCCCGATCGACTGGGTTGCCTGAACGTAGACATTCTCCTTCACGCTTATGACCGAACCGCGGATGATCCGCGACCCCGCAATGCCGTAAAGTAAACCGAGCACCAGAATCACCTGCCATATACCCGGGCCCAACACGGACACCGCGACGATCAGAATGATTAGGTCGGGAAAACTCATCCAGGCGTCGACGAAACGTTGCACCCACATGTCAAAGCGGCCGCCGAAAAAACCTGTCGTCAGGCCGATGCCCACTGACACGATGATCGACAAGGTGGTCGCCGAGAACGCCACGATCACCGACAATTGCGCGCCATAAATGATTCGACTGAACAGGTCGCGACCCAGTTGGTCCGTACCAAAGAAGTATTGCGCGCCGGGCGGCTTGAAGCGATCGATCGGATGTATCTCGTTCGGTCCGTCCGGCGCGATGATCGGCGCGAAGATGGCGGTGATCAGCAGCAGCAGAAAAATCGCACCGCCAAACGCACCGAGCTTTTTATTTCGAATGAGCCGAAAGAAAAGGTCGGCAAAAAAGCCACGGGATTTTTTCGCGGACACTTCGCCCGCATCTAACGTCGCGTCAACCATAATGGACCTTCGGATCTAGATAGCCGTAGCAAAGGTCGACCAGAAGGTTGACCAAAATAACCAGGAAACCAACGATCAGGAAAACTCCCGTAATGATCGGGTAGTCCCGCGACGAAACGGCGTCGAGCAACAATTGCCCCATGCCCGGCAAGGTGAAAATTTGTTCGATGATAACGGTGCCCCCGAACAGGATCGGCACCAGAAGCCCGATCAATGTGACCACCGGGATCAGCGCGTTCTTGAGGGCGTGCCGCAGGACCACGACCTTTTCGGTCAGCCCCTTGGCCCAAGCGGTGCGCACATAATCCTGCCGCAACACCTCCAGCATCATGGTTCGGGTCATCCGCATCGTCACGGCCGACAAGCCAAAGCCCAAAATCAATGAAGGAATCGAGAAGATATAGAGATTTTCCAACGGGTTGTCGAAGAACGACACCACTTCCGTGGGCGGCGACCAGCCCCACCAAATCGCCGGCATAATCACGACCATCGTGCCGAGCCAGAAGTTCGGTATGGCCAGTCCCAATATCGACACCGTTCGGAATAGGTAATCTAGCGGCGTTTCCTGCCGTACTGCCGAATAAATGCCGATGGGAATTGCGATTAAGAGCGCAACAGCCAACGACAATATGCCCAACTCAAGGGTATAGGGTAATCGCTCCGCGATATCATCAAGGACTGGGGTGTTCTGATGTATGGAATTGCCGAAATCGCCCCGAAAACGATATTGCCGATCCATTTGAAGTACTGAATGTAAATTGGCTGATCGAGGCCCAGTGTTTTCTCAAGCCCTGCTCGAGACTCTTTGGCGCCAGCGCCGAAGTCGCTTTCCGATAGAATGATGTCGATGACATCGCCCGGAACCATCCTGACGACGCTGAACACGATGATGCTCGCAAATAGGATGGTCGGTATGAGTGCGATTAATCGCCTTAAAAAGTATGTAAACACGGAGCCCCACCCGTAATTGGTTGCTTGGGCCAACACGATCTACGCTACAAATAATGCTATTACTGCTTGTGCTGCCCCACTGGAAATTTTTTTTCTTTTCAATTCCTGACAAATGTCAGTTTCTTAACCATGCCGAGATTCCGACATAAAAGTCAAGCGGTCCGACGAAATGCTTGCATCGCGTACTTCCGCACATTCTACTGGTCTGGCGGATTTAGGTTGAAAAACGGGGGCATCCGACATGCAAGTCGTTTCTCTCGCCAGGCAATTGGCGGGGCCGGAAATCGTTGTCGCGCCTGGGGTTTTCGACGGTTTCGGCGCGGCTATGGCCGCCGCCGCCGGGTTTAATGCCGTCTATCTCAGTGGCGCCAGTTTGGCCTATAGCCGATTTGGCCGGCCCGACATCGGTCTCGTGAGCATGAGTGAAGTCGCGGAGACCCTGTCCAACATTCGCGAGCGAGTCGAAACGCCGATCATCGTCGATGCGGATACCGGCTTCGGCAATGCCTTGAATGTGCAACGCACGGTCAAATTGTTCGAGCGATGCGGTGCCGCCTGCATCCAGTTGGAAGATCAGACGCTGCCGAAACGCTGCGGCCATCTCGCGGGCAAATCTCTGGTCTCCGTCGGCGAGGCGGTCGGTAAGATTCATGCTGCCCTGGATAGCCGGGTAAGCGATGACACCCTGATCATGGCCCGGACCGACGCAATCGCGGTCGAGGGTTTCGACGCCGCGCTGGAACGGGCGGAGCGCTATTTGGCGGCGGGTGCCGATCTATTGTTCATCGAAGCGCCGCAAAGCCTGGCCGAGATGCGGGCGTTGACGGATCGGTTTGCCGGCCGGGTGCCGTTGCTGGCCAATATGGTCGAGGGCGGGGCGACGCCGACGTTAAGCGCGCCGGAGCTGCAGGATCTCGGTTACGCCTTGGCGATCTTTCCAGGCGGTCTGATGCGGGCGCGGGCGTATCTTGAGCGCGAGTTTTTCGCCAGTTTGAAGCAATCCGGTTCCACCGCCGCCTTTCGCGACCGCAGTCTCGGATTTCAGGAATTCAACGATCTGCTTGGCACACAGGCCATGTTGGACGCCGGCGGCCGTTATGACGGTGCCAATTTCGAGCCTGGCGATGATTGATCCCGTTACCCTCGCGGTATTGAAAGGCCGCTTGGAACAGATCGCCGATGAAATGGATGCAACCCTGTTCCGCAGCGCCTTCAACCCGATCATCGCGGAGGCACACGACGCTTCCCATGGCCTTTATGACGCAAGCTCCGGCGAAACCTTGATCCAGGGCAAATCGGGATTGCCGATCTTCGTCGGCGCCATGTCCTTCGCCGTCAAGGCCGTCATCGACAAGGCGGCGCGCGACGGCGATTTGGCTGACGGCGACGTCTATATCTTCAACGACCCTTATGAAGGCGGCACTCATCTATCGGATTTCAAGCTTGTGCGCCCCTTCTACCGGGAAGGCGAAATCTACTGCTATCTCGCTTCCGTCGGTCATTGGCACGATGTCGGCGGCAATGTTCCCGGCAACTACAATCCGGTGGCGACGGAAAGCTTTCAGGAGGGCATGTATATCCCGCCCGTGAAGCTCTTCGTTCGCGGCGAGCTGCAACGGGATATCGTCGATATCATGAGCGCCAATTCCCGCCAACCCGGTAGTCTTTACGGCGACCTCAACGGTCAAATCAACGCTTTGGAGCTTGGTCGGCGCAGGTTGACCGCGCTGTTGGACGATTACGGCGACGACACGGTTCGCCAAGCCCTCGGCGAATTGAAAGCCCGCGCGGTCAAGCTGATGCGGGCCAATATCGCGGAGCTGCCGGACGGCCAATATTCCGCCGACGATTGGCTGGACAATGACGGGATCACCGACCGGCCGCTGAAGATCGCCCTCGATCTAACCATCGACGGCGACCGGATGACGCTCGACTTCTCCCGCAGCGCGACGGCGTGCGACGGTCCGGTCAACATTTCCCGATCCACGGCCGTCGCCGCCGTTTATGTCGCCAGCAAGCACGTGTTTCAAGACGTGCCCGCCAATGCCGGCGTGTTGGAGCCTTTGAAGATCGTGATTCCCGACAATTCGCTGCTCGCCGTCGGCCCGCCGAGACCGGTCGGCGGCTATACCGAAACCATCCTGCGGATCATCGACGTCTTTTTCTGCGCCATCGCGCAAGCCGCACCGGAACGGGCAAATGCCGCGGCTTACGGGACCATCAACGCCCTGTCCCTCGCCGGCTATCGGCGCGATGGCCGGCGCTGGGTGATGTTCAGCTTCTTCGGCGGCGGCCATGGCGGTCATCCGGAGGGCGACGGCCTGAACCATGGCAACGCGCCGATTTCCACCGCCACGATCCCGCCGGTCGAAATTCTGGAGGCGGCCTATCCCATGTTTTTCCGGCAATGGGCGCTGCGGCCGGACAGCGGTGGGCCGGGCAAGCATCGGGGCGGTTTAGGCGCGCTTTACGAAATCGAATTGTTGGAGGAACAGGCCGACGTCTTTCTGTTTGGCGAGCGCGGCCGCTTTGCCCCGCCCGGCATTGTCGGCGGCGAACCCGGCGCCTTGAACCGCTTCAGCTACCAACAGACGGATGGCGAACGGCAGCCGCCTCTGGTGTCGAAAATGGACGGGATCAAAATCGTCCGCGGCCAATGTTTGCGGCTGGAGACCCCCGGCGGCGGCGGTTACGGCTCTGCGGTCGAGCGCGAGCCGGACGCGGTGGCTCGTGACGTGCGTCTCGGCTTTGTCACCCCGGCCGCCGCGGCCCGCGACTACAAAGTCGCCGTCGATGCACAGGGTCAGATCGACGTCGAGGCGACGCGGGAGATGAGAAACCGATGAGCGGTCTGGTCATCGGCGTCGATGTGGGCGGCACGTTCACCGACGTCTTTTTCCTCGACGAAGCCGACGGGCAATGCCGCACCGCCAAAGTACCGTCGACCAAACCGGACCAGTCGCAAGGCTTTCTGGCCGGGATCCGGGCCGGCGCCAAGGACTTTGCCGGTATAACCTCCATCGTCCACGGTACCACCGTCGGCACCAACGCCTTGCTGGAACGCAAGGGCGCCAAAACCGGGATCATCACCACCCGCGGCTTTCGCGACGCGTTGGAGATGCGCCGGCGCGACCGGCCCGGGACCTGGGGCCTTTGGGGTCAATTCGAACCGGTGGTGCCGCGCGACCGGCGTCTGGAGGTGGATGAGCGTGTCCTCGCCGACGGCACCGTTCACCAGGCGGTCGATCCCGACGACGTCCGCGCCACCGCCGAACGTCTGTTGTTGCTGGGCGCCGAAGCGCTTTGCATCGTCTTTATCAATGCCTACGCCAATCCGGAGAACGAACGCATCGCCCTTGAAGCCGCGAAGACGGTCTGGCCGAACGAACATGTCAACGCGTCCTCCCAAATCCTGCCGGAAATCCGCGAATTCGAGCGCACATCGACAACCGTGCTGAACGGATACCTGCAACCGGTGGTGGGCGCCTATCTGGCGAATTTGCAGGACAAACTCGACAATGACGGCTTTACCGGTCAGTTTCTCATCGTGCAATCGAATGGTGGTGTGATGACCGTGCCGACCAGTCGCCGTTTGCCGATCCGCACCGCTCTGTCGGGACCGGCCGCCGGCGTCATCGCCAGCGCCCATATTGCCGCCGCCGCGGGCTTCGACAATGTGATCAGCTGCGACATGGGTGGCACTAGTTTCGATGTCTCCCTGGTCGCCGGCGGCGAAAGCGCCCTGGCGGCGCAAACCGCAATCGATTTCGGCCTTGTGGTCCGCACGCCGATGATCGAAATCACCACCATCGGCGCGGGCGGCGGCTCGATCGCCTGGGTCGACCGCGGCGGGTTATTGCAGATCGGACCGGAAAGCGCCGGCGCCGATCCCGGCCCGGTCTGCTACGGCCTCGGCAATTTACGGCCGACCGTGACCGACGCCAATTTGCTGCTCGGTCGGATCAACGCCGATAAACCGATCGGCGGCAAACTCGATGCCCTCGACGTCGACGCCGCCCGGCAATCCATCGTCGACCACATCGCCGAGCCTCTGGGTCTCGACGCTATGGCCGCGGCGGAAGCCATCATCAAGGTCGCCAACGCCAAAATGGCCGGCGCCATTCGGCTGGTCTCCATCGAACGCGGGCACAATCCGCGCGATTTCGCCGCCATGCCCTTCGGCGGCGGCGGTGCCCTGCATGCCGGCGCGATGATCGAGGATGTCGGCTTGAAGAGCGCGCTCGTGCCCCGCTTCCCCGGCGTCACCAGCGCCCTCGGCTGCACCATCGCCGACATGCGGCACGACTTCGTGCAGACCCTCAATGCGGATCTCGACACCTTGGACGTCGAGGCCCTGGGTCGGCGCATCGCCGACTTATCGAAAGACGGCGTGGCGTTGTTGAGCGATGCCGAGGTCGCGTTCGAGCGGACCGACACCGTCATCGAACTGGACATGTCCTATGTCGGTCAGACCCATACGGTCGATGTGCCGATCCCACCGCGACCGAGCCGCGCCGACATTCTGTCGGCGTTCGAAGACCGCTATCGGCAGGCCTATGGTCGACCGCTCGAAGGATTGGGCATTCGCATTTTAAATCTGCGGATAGCGGTCATTGGTGTGCGCGCCAAGTTCGATCTGACCGCGCTCGCGCCGGCCGACGGATTGACAGTTGAGGACGCCGCGCGCGGTGCCCGCCAAGTCTGGTTCGATAACGGTTGGCGGGACACGGCGATCTACGACCGCTTAAGCCTACCCGTCGACGCCCAAATCCTTGGACCCGCCATCCTGGAGCAACCGGATACCACGATATTGATCGATCCCGGCATGACCGGCACCGTCGACCGGTTCGGGAATATCATTATCGAGCGGGAGGTTTAGAATGGCGCCCTTCGACCCTGCCACCACGGCCTTGGCGATCATCGATATGCAGAACGACTTCATCCACCCGGACGGTGCCTATGGCCGGGCCGGGCAAACCGCCGACGCCATCGCGGATCTGCCCGCACGTCTGACACCGGTGGCCGACGCCACGCGCAAGGCTGGCGGCTGGATCGTCTCCACGCACTTTACCTTGGTCGCCGGCAAGGGCGGCGTACCGTTCATTTCGGAGCATCTGAAGAAATCTCGGCCGTTCCTGGGACCGGGCGATTTTGCACCCGGCGGGTTCGGCCATGCCCTGATCGATGAATTGCAGCCCGCGGATCTATCGGTCGAGAAGGTCGCCTTCTCCGCCTTTTACGCCAGCCGCCTGGATTGGCTGCTGCGCCGCGCCGGCATCGAGACATTGGCGTTCTGCGGCATCGTCACCAACGGGGGCGTCGCCACGACATTGCGGGACGCCCATGTGCGGGATTATCACTGCATTCTGCTGTCGGACGGGTGTGCCGCTTTCGATCCGCAGGCCCATGACAGCACCGTCGTCGCCCTATCGACCATTGCCGACGTCATGACCTGCGCCGACTTCATCACGGCCCTGGAGAATACATGACCGACTTCGATATCGAGGTACCGATCGCGATCGTCGGCGCCGGTGCCTGTGGTTTGACTGCCGCGCTGGCGGCCCACGACGCCCGCGTCGAGGCGCTGGTGCTGGAGCGGGACGCCGTACCGCAAGGCTCGACCGCACTATCGTCCGGCATGATCCCAGCCTGCAACACGAAAGCTCAGACCGCCGCCGGAATAACCGACAGCGTCGAAACATTCGCCGGCGATATTCTGGCTAAAAACCGTGGCCAAACCGACATGGATTTGGTCCGCGAGATCTGCGCCGCATCCGGCCCGGCGGTGGATTGGCTCACCGATCGTCACCACATCCCGCTAACCTTGGTCGACGGGTTTCTCTATCCCGGTCACAGCTGCGCCCGCATGCACGCGCCGGTGTCCCGGACCGGCGGCGATCTGATCGGCGCTTTAAACCAGGCAACCGAACGGGTCGGTATCGATGTACTCACGAACGCCCTGGTGACCGATTTGATTGCCGATCGCGACCGCATCTTGGGATTGCGCTTGGAACGTCCCGACGGCACGGTTTCGACGGTCGGTTGCCACGCCTTGATCCTGGCCTGCAACGGTTATGGCGGCAACCCGGCGCTCCTCGCCGAACATATTCCGGCAATGTCCGACAGCCTGTATTTCGGTCACGCCGGCAATCAAGGCGACGCCATACGCTGGGGCGCGGAACTAGGGGCTGCGGTGGCGGATATGGGCGCCTTCCAGGGACATGGCGCCGTGGCGCAACCCCACGGCATTCTCATTACCTGGGCCCTGATGATGGAAGGCGGTATTCAGGTCAACCGACGGGGCGAGCGATTTTCGAACGAACATGACGGCTACTCGGAGCAAGGACGACGAGTTTTAGCCCAGCCGGAGGGTCTCGCCTGGTGTCTTTATGATCAACGGCTACACGATCTAGGTCTGGCGTTCGACGATTACAGACAAGCCGATGCGGCCGGCGCTATACGACGAGCGGACACGATCGACGAGCTGGCGGCCAGTTTCGATCTGCCCGCAGAGACACTGAACGATACCATCGCCGAGACGCAAAGGCTGGCCCGGGGTAAGGGCCAAGACCGCTTCGGCCGCGATTTCACCGGCAGGCCGGCGCTCAACCCACCCTATTTCGGCGTACGCGTGACCGGAGCGCTGTTCCATACGCAGGGCGGGCTAACCGTCGACAAGCGGGCTCGGGTCCTGCGTCCGAACGGAACGCCGCTACCAAATCTGTTTGCCGGCGGCGGCGCGGCACGAGGATTGTCGGGGCCGTCCGATTGGGGTTATCTATCCGGCAACGGCCTGCTGACCGCCATCGTCCTCGGCCGCCAGGCCGGCCGCAGTGCCAGCGCCTTGTTGGAGACGTCCTGATGCCCACGCCTTGGCCCGACAATGCCCGCCTTGCGCTCTCCCTCGTCGTCAATGTGGAGGAAGGGGCGGAGATGTCGATCGCCGACGGCGACAAAACGCCCGAACCCGTCGACGAGTTGGGGGCCGTTCCGCGCCGGCCGATCCGCAACTACAGCAACGAAAGCAACTATCAATACGGCATCAAGGCCGGGGCGCCGCGGGTCCTGAAGCTGCTATCGGACTATCGCATGCCCACGACCTTCGCCGCCGCCGCCGTCAGTCTGGAACGGGCGCCGGATTTGGCCAGTGAAATCTCCGACGCCGGCCACGAGGTCTGCTGCCATGGCTGGCGTTGGGTGCATCAATTCCGCATGTCGGAGGACGAGGAGCGGGAATTCATCCGCAAGGGGCTCGCGTCGCTCGAACGCACCACGGGTCAACGGCCCGTCGGCTGGTTGTCGCGCTATCTCTTGACCGACAATACCCGGCGCCTGCTGGCGGAAGAAGGCTTGCTTTATCACATGGACGACTTCTCCGACGATCAGCCTTTTTGGGCGGAGGCCGGCGGCAAGCCGATCCTGATCTTGCCCTACGCCATCGACAGCAACGATATGAAGATGTGGACCGCGCCGGCGCTGACGCCCGCCCAATGGCTGGACTATGCGGTCGACAGTTTCGACTGGCTGTACCGCGAAGGCACCGAAGCGACCCGGATGATGTCGCTTGGGCTGCATCTCAGAATTATCGGCCGACCGGGCCGAATCGGTTACCTGGAAAAATTCCTGCAACATGTGCGTCGCCACGACGACGTCTGGATCGCCACCCGCGCCGAGATCGCCCGCCACTGGATCGCCGCCAACCCGAGATGACCATGGACGCCATCGCCCGTTTTGCCGACCACGTTATCGCCACCGATTTCGACGCTTTGCCGGAACAGGCCGTAGCTGCCGCGAAAACCTTCATTCTCGACAGCCTGGGCGTCGGCCTGGTCGGCAGCGCCGGACCCTGGACGTCGGAGCTGATCGATACCGCGCAAAGCTGGGGCCGCGGCGAGGATGCGCGCGTCTTCTCCCATGGCACGCGATTGCCGGCGCCGGCGGCGGCCATGTGCAACGCCTATCAGATCCATAACTGCGAGTATGACTGCGTCCATGAGGATGCGGTGGTCCACCCGGTCACCGTGGTCTTGCCGAGCGTACTGGCAGTGGCGGAGCGGATTGGCGGGGTCGGCGGCAGGGATCTGATCACGGCGGTGGCGTTGGGCGTCGAAGTGGCGTGCCATTTGGGTGTCGCCGCGACCTCCGGTTTACGCTTCTTCCGACCGGGCACGGCCGGCGCCTTCGCCGGCGTGTCCGGCATCGCCAAGTTGCTGAACTTTGACCGGCAAACCCTGATCCATGCCTATTCCATTGCTTACGCCCAGGTTTGCGGGACAATGCAATCCCATAGCGAAGGGTCCATGCTGCTCGGCATGCAAATCGCCTTCAACGCCCGCAATGCGGTGATGGCGACAGACATGGCCGCGGCCGGCCTAAGCGGTCCGCAACAGGTGCTGGAAGGGGAATTCGGCTATTTCCGGCTGATCGAGGCGAGCTACGATCTGGCGCCGGTTTTAGCGGACCTGGGCCGAACCTGGCGGATCACGGAAGTGGCGCATAAACCCTTCCCCTCCGGCCGCGCGACCCATGGCGTGGTCGACGCGGTGCTGCAGTTGATGTCCCGCGACAAGGTGACGGCGGACCAGGTTCAATCGGTTGTGGCGACATTGCCGCCGCTGACCCATCAATTGGTCGGTCGGCCGGTCAAGGACAAGATGGACGTCAATTACGCTCGGCTCTGCATACCGTTCGTGACCGCGCGCCTCTTGCGCAATGGCGGGCTAAGCGTCGCCGACTTCGCGCCGGCGGCACTGACCGATCCGGACAGTCTGGCACTGGCGCGGCGGGTCCGCTGCGAGATCGACGACAACCCGGATCCGAACGCCCTCTCTCCGGTGACCGTCACTATGGAACTCTCGGACGGGCGGTGGTTACGGGCCGAGATCGACGTGGTCTACGGCAATCCGCTGAAGCCGATGAAGCGGGAAGATCAATTGGCTAAGTTCCGCGTCAATGCCGCCGGGGCCGCCAAGCCCTTGCCGGAAGACCAGGTGGGCGTGGCTGATCGACTGTCTCGAGAACCTGGAAGCGTTGCCAGAACTACGTCAGCTGGTCGATCGCATGGTGGCCTGAGATGGCGAGCTACTTCGAGGAGGCGGATATCGCCGCGATAGCGCGCGACTATCCCCTACGCGACTTCGCGGTTGACGAAGACGAACGCCACGCCTTACAGGAGCGACGATTTCTGGCGGTCGTCGAGCGGGCCTGGCAGGTGCCGTTTTACCGCCGGCGTTGGCACGCGGCC
Source organism: Alphaproteobacteria bacterium (assembly GCA_965216645.1). Classification (GTDB taxonomy): domain Bacteria; phylum Pseudomonadota; class Alphaproteobacteria; genus CBDCGJ01. Next base: position 75,758 of record CBDCGJ010000053.1, read on the forward strand.
GGTTTGGCGCCCGGCGACATAGGCGGCCTGGACGATCTGACCAAACTGCCGCCTTACAGCAAGGCCGACCTAATGGAGAGCGTGGCCGCCAACCCGCCTTTCGGCGACTTTCACGGCGTCGATTTCGCCGCCGCCGCCCGGCCCGAACGTGGTGCTGCACACCACATCGGGTACGACCGGCGCGCCGCAGCCGCTGCTGTTCGGTGCCCGGGATCGGGAAATCCAGAACGCGTTGCTGGCGCGCGCCTACATCATGCAGGGCCTGCGCGCGGACGATGTCGTGCAATCGCTCTATGGCTTTGGCTTGGTCAATGGCGGTCACTATGTCCGCGAGGCGATCCTGCATTTCACCAAAGCTTTGCTGCTGCCGGCCGGCACGGGGCACGATACGCCGTCCGAACGGCAGGTGCGCTTGATGCGCGATTTCGGCGTCACCGCGCTGGTCGGATTCGCGGACTATATCAAGAAGCTGGCCCAGGTCCGCGACCAGCTCGGGTTCGACCTGGAAATCCGGTTGATCAGCGGTCATCTGGGACAGGAAAACCGAAGGGAGCTCGCCGACCTCTGGCCCGGCGCCCAGATCTACGACTGGTATGGCGTCGGCGACACCGGTATCGTCGCCGCCGAAGGACCGCGTCAGAACGGCCTCCATATCTGGGAGGACGCGCATCTCGTCGAAATCCTCAATCCGGCAAGCGGTCAGCCGGCGCCGGACGGCAACGAAGGTGATATCTGCGTCACCAGCCTGTTCAAGACCGACGTATATCCCATCGTCCGCTTCAACACCAAGGACGTCTCGGCGATCCTGCCGCCGGCCCCAGCGAGCGGCCTCGGTTTTCGCCGCCTCGCCGGCTTCCAGGGCCGCAGCGACAATATGGTCAAGCTGCGGGGCGTCAACGTCTATCCGACGGCGATCGGCGGCATGCTGTCCGCGCATTCGGCACTGACCGGCGAGTATGTCTGCGAATGGATCCGGCGCGACGGGCGGGAGGACCTGCGCATTCTGGTCGAATGCCACCAAGCCGATCTCGCAAATATGCGTGACCAAGTTGCCGGCAGCTTGCGCCAACGGCTCGGCGTTTCGGTCGAGGTCGAACTTGTGGCGCCAGGCGGCACGGCGGCCCTGACGGAAATCGAGCGCCGGCAGAAGCCGATCCGTCTCATCGACCGGCGAAAGGAACAGTCTTAGGCGCCGCGGGTTTCCGGATATCGCAGGCGGGCCAGGAGCCGCCAGGGCGTCGGTAGCTTGCCCAGCCGTTTTTCGATTTTGCCGCGGTATATCTGTATCTTCATAATTCCCGAGATTCGGCGGTCCAAGAACGCCCAAGTCTCGGTATAGTCGTCGCTCCTATCGTCGAGCCAGTATAACAGTGTCGGCAAATAGACGCCGGCCAGCAAGGCCCGCTTCGTATACCAGTTGAAATCCGTGGCGTTGTCGCCGGCGAGCCGCCGCCACATTACATCGACGGTGCGGGCCAAATGGCGCACCGCCAGGGGCCCGCGGCCGGGTAGAACAAGAACCGCCAGCGCTCGGCGGACCGCCTCGCGATGGGGTGCCGCCTGACGCAATCTAGTTTCGACAATCTTCGCGATCCGCTCCCGAATGCGGAGGGCACCGAGGTCGATCTCTTCGCAGGCCGCCGCCATTTCCCGGTCGGCCTCGTCCAGATAGAAGTCGAGCAGGTCCCGAACGCCGCCCGGAAAGGCGCGCGCCGCCATAACATCGTCGTAGCCGGCTTGCGTTACCGCGGTCCGCAATGCCGCCGCCGTCCAGCCGTCGAAGGCGGCATTGGCCAATACCCGATCGAGAATGGCGCGTCGTTCCGCCGCCAGATAGATTTCGGTCATGCGGCATCCTCCGTATCGTCCCTGGCCTGTCGTGCGGCCAGATAGTGCCGGTACTCGCTGTCATAAATCAGCTTGCCGAGATCGTTCATGCGTTGCGGATAGAGCATGCCATCGAGATGGTCACATTCGTGCTGGACCACGCGGGCGTGGAAACCGCTGGCCTCCCGATTGACGGAATCGCCATTCTGATCAAGGCCGCGATAGCGGATATGGCGGTATCGCGGCACCAGACCCCGCAAACCAGGTACCGAAAGACACCCCTCCCAATCCTCGGTCATCTCTTGGCTCAATGGTTCGATTTCCGGGTTGATCAGCACGTTCAGCAGATCTTCGCCCTCGTCATCCGGCGCGCCGTCGGCGGCAAAGGGCGCGACGAACAACACCACCCGCTTCGGCACATAGATCTGTGGCGCCGCCAGTCCGGCGCCTTGCGCATCCACCATGGTGTCGTACATGTGACCGATCAGGTCTTGAATGTCGTCGCTCAAGGGATCTGCCACCGCTTCCGCCGGCCGGCGCAGTATCGGATGACCCATACGGGCGATTTTCATGATCGCCATCGGCGACTATCCCGGATCGGCGGCGCTAAAGCGCCTGGAGTATCTCGTCGACCATCTGTTTGGCGTCGGCGAACAGCATCATCGTATTATCCGCATAAAACAGATCGTTGTCGATGCCGGCATAGCCGGGCGACAGGGACCGCTTCACGAATAAAACGGTAGCCGACTTGTCCACATCCAAAATCGGCATGCCGGCTATCGGGCTTTGCGGATCGGTGCGCGCGGCCGGATTGGTCACGTCATTGGCGCCGATCACGAAGGAAACGTCCGTATTGGCGAAATCCGGATTGATTTCCTCCAACTCCAGAACCTCGTCGTAAGGCACGTTGGCTTCCGCCAGCAGCACGTTCATATGACCGGGCATGCGGCCGGCCACCGGATGAATGGCATAGCGGACCTGAACGCCGTGGTCCTTCAACTTGTCCGCCATCTCGCGCACGGAATGCTGCGCCTGCGCCACGGCCATGCCGTAGCCGGGGACGATGACGACGGAACGCGCATTCTTCATGATAAAGGCGGCATCGTCGGCGCTGCCCGGTTTCACTGGCCGGTCGCTGCGGATTTGCGATACGACGGCGTCGCCGCCGAACCCGCCCAGAATCACCGAGATGAAGGAGCGGTTCATCGCCTTGCACATGATGTAAGACAGGATCGCGCCGGAGGAACCGACCAGAGCGCCGGTAATGATCAACGCCGTATTCTCCAAAGTGAAGCCGATGCCGGCGGCGGCCCAGCCGGAATAGGAATTCAGCATCGAGACGATGACCGGCATATCGGCGCCGCCGATCGGAATGATCAGCAGGAAGCCGACGGCGAAGGCGATCAAGGTCATCAGCCAGAACCAGGTCGGTGCGGCGTCGAGCGCGAAGAGGACGATCAGACCGATGATGATCAAGCCGATCACCGCATTCACCGCGTGCTGCCCAGGGAAGACGATCGGGTTGCCGCTCATGATGCCCTGCAGCTTGCCGAAGGCGATGATGGAGCCGGAGAAGGTGATCGCGCCGATCACCACGCCCAAGGCCATTTCGATCCGGCTGGCCAATTTCAACTCGCCGTTGGCGTCCGTGATCCCATAGGCTTCCGGATTGTAGAAGGCGGCGGCGGCGACCAAAACGGCGGCGAGACCGACCAGAGAGTGGAACGCGGCCACCAATTGCGGCATATCCGTCATCTTGATCCGCACGGCGATCACCGTGCCGATCGCGCCGCCGATCACCAGAGCGATCAGAATCCAAACATAGGAAACCACGTCCGGGTCGATGATGGTGGTGACGATAGCGATCGCCATCCCGACCATGCCGTAAAGATTACCGGTCCGCGAAGTGTCCGGCGAGGAAAGGCCGCGCAGGGCCATAATGAACAGAATGGAGGCGACGAGATAAGCGAGCGCCGTCAGATTAGCGGTCATGCCGCTCCCCTACTTCTTCTTCTTGTACATGGCCAGCATGCGCTGGGTGACGGCAAATCCGCCGAAGATATTGACCGCGGCCAGCATGATGGCGATGAAACCCATGACCTTGGATAGGCTGACCTCGGCCGGTCCGGCGGCGATCAGCGCACCGACAATGATCACCGAGGAAATCGCGTTGGTGACGCTCATCAACGGGGTATGCAGGGCGGGCGTGACGCTCCAGACCACATAATATCCGACGAAAATCGCCAACACGAAAATCGATAGGCGGAAGATGAACGGATCCACCATCGTCGCCGCTTCCATCACGCTTATCCTTTCCTTGAAATCAACCCGGACCGTCGCGCAGGGCCGGATGAACCACCTCGCCGTCCATACAGATGCAGACACCGGATACGGTCTCGTCATCGAAATCCAAATTCAACTCCCCGCTTTCCGCATCGAAATGGGGGGAGAGAAAATTCAATATATTCTTCGCGTAAAGCGCCGCCGCATCCGCCGCCAGGCGGCTCGGCACGTTCAAGTGGCCGACGATATTGACGCCGTTAACGTCAACCACCTCGCCGGGTTTCGACAGGGTGCAGTTGCCCCCGGTTTCCACCGCCAGATCCACGATCACGCTGCCGGGCCGCATGGCGTGCACCATGTCGTCATCGACCAAGGTCGGGGCAGGCCGGCCTGGAATAAGCGCGGTGCAGATCACAATATCCTGCTTGGCGATCGTATCGGCGATCAATGCGGCCTGTTTGCGTTTGTATTCCTCGCTCATTTCCTTGGCGTAGCCGCCTTCGGTTTCCGCCTGCGCGCTCTCCTCGTCCTCGACCATGACGAAACTGGCGCCGAGACTTTCCACCTGCTCCTTGGCCGCCGGCCGCACGTCGGTGGCGGAAACCACGGCGCCGAGCCGGCGCGCGGTGGCGATGGCCTGAAGCCCGGCGACGCCTGCACCCATGACAAAGACTTTTGCCGGCGCGATCGTGCCGGCGGCCGTCATCATCATCGGGAGCGCCCGGTTAAAGTGATCGCAGGCGTCCAACACGGCTTTGTAGCCGGCGAGATTTGCTTGGCTTGAGAGCACGTCCATGCTCTGCGCCCGCGTGATTCGAGGCATCATTTCCATGGCAAACGCGGTGACGTTGCGCCGAGCCAAGTCCGCCATTTCATCCCGGTTGCGCAGCGGATCGAGCATGGCGATCAAGGTTTGTCCCGGCGCTAAGCTATCAAGCTCGCCGGCACCATCTGGACCCTGGACCTTCAGGATTAGATCGGCATCGCGGTAAAGCGCCGCTGTGTCCTGAACAATGTCCGCACCGGCTTCCCGATAGTCGTCGTCCGCGATATCCGCGCCCAAACCGGCACCCGATTCGACGGCGACGCTGGCGCCGAAACCGACAAACTTCTTGACCGTATCCGGGGTCGCGGCGACGCGATGTTCGTGGGTGCGACGCTCCCTTGCGACGGCGATTTTCAACGCTTCAATACTCCTGAATAAACTACCGCGGCGGGCTAGGTTCGATCGTCGGCGCGTGCGCAACATCGCGCGAATCGCTATTTGTCGACGACGTCATCAAAATACCGCGTCCGAGCACCTTTCGAACTTCGCTCAATCCGATCTAAAGCAGAAAAATTGCCATTAATATCAATAAGATAATGATGGAAATCGTGGACCACTTGACCAACGCGCAAAACCCGCCATAGGTTCCGCGATGTTGGCTGATATCCATGCTGCCGTGGGTATACTCCGCCATAGCGCTCCCTCACTCGTCACAAAATGTCGGCGCAATATAAAGGGCCCTCCTACAATCCGCAATGCGTCAATCCGTCCAATTCCAAGCAGTAATTCACAGGACAAAAATGGAGTAAAAACAGCATGATTAAACCGGAAGTAGAGAATTTTACACAACTTGTTAAGCTCATTAACCATTGGGTAACCATTTCGCGTCATTAATTGAGAGTATCGGCGAGCATTGTCTGCACCTTGTCGGAACAAAAATTGGTTGCGGACAAAGTATGCGAGTTAACTTTTATGGTCCGGTCACAGGTGAGTTCGAGATGCACGCCATTGCCAATCTGCTGCCTTCGGGGGACTTAATGCCCTATACCGAGCGGGCGAACATTCTGATCGTTGAGGATAACCCGGCCAATCAGCTGGTCACCTCTATGTTCGTCAGCGAGTTGGGCTGTCAGTCGAAGATCGTCGAAAACGGCGAAGAAGCGGTGGCCGAAGTCCAAGCCAACGATTATGACGTTGTCCTGATGGACCTGAACATGCCCATTATGGACGGTCTGCACGCGACGAAGCTCATTCGTGCCATGGGCGGCAAATTTGCCAGTTTGCCGATTATCGCCGTCACCGCGAATGCCCTCAGCGACAGTCGCGACGAATGCTTCGACGCCGGCATGAACGAGTTCGTCAGCAAGCCGGTGGATAAGCGCGTGCTGCTCGATACGATCACAAAGTTTATCGAGTTCGAAGGGATCGACGGGCCACGCCTTGCGACCTCACGACCGGACGAAGACGAATCGACCGAAGCCGATGCCGCGCTCAAGGATATTTTGAAAGACCTGGATAGCTAGGTCCGTTTCCGCCTTTCCTTCACCCTCTCGGATTAGAGTTGGCCACCGCCCGTCCTTACAACCGGACCAAGCCCGACCACTCGCTTAATCGAGACCGCGCGCGACGCGGAACCCGATCGCGAAGCTGCGGTTCCCAGGTTTGGTCCAGCTCCGGTAGGCGGAGCGGAGAAAGGCTGCGCGATCGCCCCAGGAACCGCCGCGGACGATTCTATTCTTGCAATCGCCGCCGGTTACCCACGCGCTGCCATCGGTCGGCGCGCCTTTGTAGTTTTCGTGCCGGCAATCCTCTGTCCATTCCCGCACATTGCCATGAAAATCGTGCAGGCCGAACAAATTCGGCGGGAATTGTCCGACCGGCGCCGTGCTGCTGCCACCGCTACCGACCGCTTTAAATCGCGCCTGTGCGGTCGTGATTTTCGCGCCGGAATGATACGGCGTGGCGGTGCCGGCCCGCGCCAGATATTCCCATTCGGCTTCGCTCAACAGTCTGTAGGCCTTACCGGTCTTTTCGGAAATCCATTGCACATAATCCCGCGCGTCATACCAACTGACATTGATTGCCGGCCGTCGGGCGCGACCCCACCCCTGATCGCTGGCCTTGCGCTTGCAGCCGCCGGCGGCAACGCAAGCGTCCCATTCGGCGAAAGTCAGTTCGTACTTACCGACAGCCAAGCGGCGCGGAATGAATACCTGCCGTTGCGGCATTTCCCGCTGACTGCGGCGCGGTTCGTTAGGGGCGGCACCCATTTTGAAGCGACCCGCCGGCGTAATCACCAATTCGGGACATTCCGGGCAATCGCGGATGGTCTGTCCCACTCGTAGCCGCGGTTTCGCGGGCGCTTTGGGTGGTTTCGTCACCGCCGCCGTTGTTACCGGCGCGCTGGCCGCGGGCGTGCTTTCCGACGCGCTTTGGTTGTTGTCCGAGGATGTCGGCGCGGACCCTGTATCCGCCGAAGCCACCCGCGCCGGCTTGCTGCGTGGAGGCGGCACATCGGCCGGCTTTGCCGCGGTCGCTCCGGTTGTTGTCGCCACAGGTTTGGGCTTCTGTTGCGGGAGTGAATTTTTCGGCCGCGGCGGCGGCGCCTTGCCTTCCACCTGCTTTGCGGCGATTTGCGGCTTGGGTTGACCGCTGATCGCCGGTGCCGGAGTGGAGCTGGCGGTCGGTTTAATGCCGAGATCCCGCAAATCCGTCAATCTGGCGTAACCGACCGGGCGTTGATCCCGCTCCACGAAGGCCCAGTCCCCCGCCACGGTTTTGCCGGCGACAAACACCGTCAACCCCTTCGCCAGCAGCTCGACCTGTCCGGCGGTCGGCGACGGCGCGCTGCGGATCGGCGTATCGTTGAGCGCGACATAAACGGATTCCACCGCCACAAGTTCGACGCCGGAGGCCAAAGGTTGAACCGGACCCTGTCCCGATCCGCGCGAGCCCTCGAGACGGCGTAGGATTTCCTTCGGTACGCCACCTTGCCGGCTCGAGCGCAGGTCGCGGTAATAGGCGATATTCTTTTCGGCCATTTCCGGTTTCAGATCGCGGCGAACCAGAACCTCGGCCTTGTCCATCTTTCCTTGCAGCGCGTACAACATCGCCAGGTTTTGCCGCACTTGCGGGGTCGAATCCGGCAAGCTGGCGGCTTCCTCGAGCATCTTCGTTGCCGCTTCGAAGTCACCGGCCTGCGCCTTGGACAAGGCGTAGTTGTTCAAGACGTTGACATTCTTGGGGGTCAATTCGTCCGCCTTTTTGTAATTGCGTTCCGCCTGATCCGGCAGACTGATCCGATCGAAAGCGACCGCCAAGGCCAAAACCGTCTGCCAATTGCCGGGCGCCAGGCTATCGGATTTCGACAGCGACTCGACCGCCTCCATCGCGTCGCCCAAGGCCAACTGAGATTTACCCAGCTCCGCCATCAGCGCCGGATTGCGCGTATTCTCCTTCTTCAGCATGGCCTTTGAGATATAGCCCTTGGCTTCCGCCGGCTTATCGAGCATGCGCAAGCTGCGGGACAATCCGACGAGATACTCGACATTGTCCGGGTCTTTCTCGAGCAAGCGCGCGTAATAGACGGCGGCGGATCGATAGTTTCGCTTACTCGTCGATTCCTCGGCCGCCAAATTCAAACTTTCCGTGACGCGCTTGCCAACCCCCGTATTGGGGCTACTGGACAGGCTTTTGCCGTCGCCGGGTCCCGCGCCTAATTCCGGTGGACCGCAGGACAAAAGGAAACAGAAAGAGAGCGTGGAAAAGATCCGGGCCGGCATTACCGGGAATCGTCGTTTCTGAGAAACAGGTGTCAATGCCATTCCGATCGATTGGACCGGATCCAAGTCCGGTCGAACTCAACGAATCATCAGCCTAACCATAATTGGCTTTAGCCGAATATCCAATAGCGGGACATCGCCAGTTTTATCGATCTAAGGCGCCGGTACACCGGCCCTTTTCAATACACGCGCCTGAACTTTTCCCATAGCCTCCGTATCGAAGCCATCGATGAGCTCCATGAACAGCCGATGCCAGTTCAGTTCCGCCGCCAGATGCATGAACACGCCGCCCAAACCGATGGCGGCGCGGTCCATGAATACAAACTCCCGCGGCGGTGTCACGCCGCCCAATTCCCGCAATCGCCTATGCACCTGCTCCGCCACTTCGCGACCATAGATGCCCGAAGAACTAGCTTCCTGGATCAATCTCTTTCGATCCTCCAGAAGAGGGCCGTAGACGAAATTCGCCCACATATTCAGGGTTTCGATGATATCCTTGGTCAAGCCTTGGAATCCCCAGGATTCATAAGCATGAACCGCTTGCTCCAAGTTGTCGTCGCGGATCGCTTCATAGAGATCGATGACACCACCCACGAAATGAGGTTGGAAGACCCGTATGCAGCCGAAATCGAGCAGGTTGACGGTCAAATCTTCGCACGCCGTATAGTTGCCGAGATGGGGATCGCCATGGATCGCGCCATAGCGGTAGAACGGCACATACCAGGCGCGGAACATGGCTTCGGAAATCTTGTTGCGGGTCTCAAGATCGGCGTCTTTGTAGGTCAGCAGACGTTGGCCTTCGAGCCAGGTCATGGTCAACAATCGCTTGGTGCTGAGCTCTTTCAACACCTCGGGCACATGCACGGTCGGCTCGTTTGCCAGCATTTCGCCATACAGCCGGATATGACGAGCCTCGCGGTCGTAATCCAATTCCTCGCGCAAACGGTCGGCGATTTCGTCATGCACTTGGCTGGGGTCGATGGTTTTGTCATAGCGGTGATAGATGGCGAAGATCATCTTCAGCTGACTGAGATCCGCCTCCACCGCGGATGACATGTCCGGATATTGCAGCTTGCAGGCATAATCCGCGCCATCGACGACGGCGCGGTGGACCTGGCCGAGAGAGGCGGCGGCGGCGGCCTCGTGTTCGAAACTGTCGAATTTCGACTGCCAATCAGCGCCTAATTCCGACCTCATGCGGCGCTTGACGAAAGACCATCCCATGGCCGGTGCGTTCGATTGCAGTTGAGTCAGTTCCTGAACATATTCCTGGGGCAAGGCCTCCGGAATCGTCGCCATAATCTGAGCGACCTTCATCAACGGTCCTTTAAGACCGCCGAGCGCGTTTTTCAGATCGCGGGCATGCTCCTCCTTATCCAACCGCAGGCCGAGGTAGCGCTGACCGGCAAGACGCGCGGCCAAGCCGCCTACGGACGCCGACACCTTGGCATACCGCTTGACCCGGCCCGTCACCCGATCGTCGTCGTCACGGGCCACCTCAGTTTCCTTCCAACTGATCGATGAATCCTTCGATAACCGAGAGGCCTTGTTGCCAAAACGCGGGATCGCCGGCATTCAGGCCGAAGGGCGCCAGCAATTCCTTATGCCGCTTGGCACCGCCGGCCCGCAGCATGTCCAAATACTTCTCCTGAAAGCCCTGCGCGCTGTCCTGATAGACCGCGTAGAGGGAGTTCACCAAACAATCGCCGAACGCATAGGCATAGACGTAGAACGGCGAATGGATGAAATGCGGGATGTAGCACCAGAAGTTTCGATATTCGGGCTGTAGGCGAATGGCCGGGCCGAGGCTCCGGGACTGCACATCGAGCCAAATGTCACCCAACGCATCCGGCGTCAATTCGCCGTCGCGCCGCGCGTCATGCACCTTGCGCTCGAAATCGAAGAAGGCGATTTGCCGCACCACGGTGTTCAGCATGTCCTCGACTTTGTTGGCGATCATGATGCGCCGCGCTTTGGCATCGTCTTCCGCATCCAGCAACGCGCGGAAGGTAAGCTGCTCGCCGAACACGCTCGCGGTTTCCGCCAGGGTCAAGGGCGTATCCGCCATCAAGGCGCCCTGTTCCGCCGCCAGCACCTGATGCACGCCGTGGCCCAATTCATGGGCCAAAGTCATGACATCGCGAATCTTGCCTTGATAATTCAGCAGCAAATAGGGATGCGCCGAGGGGACGGTCGGATGGGCGAACGCGCCGGAGGATTTGCCGTCACGGACGGGGACGTCGATCCAGTCGTTGTCGAAGAAGCGCCGGCCGACCGTCGCCAGTTCCGGCGAGAAACGATGATAGGCGTCGAGCACCAAATCCCGCGCCGACGGCCAGTCGACATTACGATCCACTTCATCAGGCAGGGGCGCGTTACGGTCCCAATAGTCCAGTTGATCGACGCCGAACCATTCCGCTTTCAATCGATAATAGCGATGCGATAACCGTGGATACGCCGCGATCACCGCGTCGGCCAACGCGTCCACCACCTCAACCTCGACCAGATTGTCGACATGGCGGGAAATCTCCGGGCGTTCGAAATTGCGCCAGCGATCCTCGATTTCCTTGTCTTTGGCCAGGGTATTGGTGATCTGCGCAAACAAGCGAATATTGTCGTCGAAGACGGTGGAGAGCGCTTGCGCGGCGGTCCGGCGAACGGTGCTGTCAGGATCGGTCAGCTTATTCAGGGCAGCTTCCAAGTTCAACTCATCCCCATCGACCTGAAAGCGCAGCGCAGCCATGGTTTCGTCGAACAGGCGAACCCAGGCCTGACGACCGGCCACCTGCTTCTCGTAGAGCAGCTTCTCCAGATCGTCGGAAAGCTGATAAGGCCGCATGACCCGGATATCCCTCAACCAAGGTTCGTAGCGGGCCAGCGCGGCGGACGAGGCGATCAATTCTTCCAATTGCGCGTCATCCAGCCGATTGATCTCCAGCGTGAAGAACAGCAGTACGCTGGAGATCGCGTTCACCCGCTCCTGCATGGCGGCGAAGAAGCGGCCGATCTCCGGATCGCTCATGTCGCCGGCGTAAGTCAGGCTGGCGAAACTCATGATGCGCCCCAGTCGTTCCTCGATCTCCTCATAGGCGACGATTGCGCCGGCAAGGTCTTCGGCCGAAATATCTGCGATCCGATTTTGGTAATCTGCCTGGAAAGCCGAAGAACGATCCCGGCACCAGACCAGGTCGGCCTCCAATTCAGGACAGTCGGTTGCGGGATAGAGGTCGGACAGATCCCAGGTCGGCAAGGCCGACGGCTCCAATATAGCGGTCATATCGGCTCCCAAAGCGATGGCTCACAGAGCATGTGGGGTGCGCGCGGCTAATCGTCCAGTTTTTGAAAAATATCGCCGGCTTCCGTCATGCCCTCTATGTCCGCAGCTGTATAACCCAACTCGGACAGAATTGCGGCGTTATGTTCGCCGATTTGCGGCAATTCCAGCCGCGGCGCCGCGGGCTCCTCACGAAACTTGATCGGATGCCCGAGATGGTGGTTGCCGTCCACGTCCGTCAGCAGCATGTCGCGGGCCTTCACGTTCGGTTGTTCGAACGCGGTTTTCAGATCCAAGACGGGCGAATAACAGATATCCCTTCCCTCGAACCAGTCGAGCCATTCCGCCATGGTCCGGGTCTTGAATTCCTCGGTCAGATAGTCGCGGACCGGATTTTGCGCAGGCCCCGGCATATCGTGGGCGGCGGGGATGAGATCGGGTCGCCCCAACCCCTCAAGCAAGTTCGTCGCGAACTTGGCTTCGCTGCCGCCGAGGGTCATCCATTGTCCGTCCTTGGTCTCATAGATACCGTAAAGCGCGGCACCGCCGAACAGCCGCTCCTGCTTCGGGATCGGCGCGCGGTTTTCCGCGAAGACCGGGCCGACCGTGTAGGGCAGCCAGGAAATCACGCAATCCTGCATGGCGATGTCGAGATAGTCGCCTGTCCCCGTTTTCGCCGCCCTCAACAGGGCCATCAAGATACCGGAAAGGGCCATTAGTGAGGCTGACATATCCGACGGCGGCGAACCCGGAATGGCGGGCTTGCCGTCTTGGCCCAGCGTCAAACTGGCAACGCCCGCCAAACCCAATACCGAAAGATCGTGCGCCGGCCGGTCGCGGATCGGACTGTCCTGACCGAACGCGGATATGGAGCAATAGACGATTTTTGGCGCCCGGGCACGGACGCTATCATAGTCGATCCCTAGACGCGCGGCGACACCCGGGCGAAAAGTTTCCAGCATCACATCCGCCGTCTCCGCCAGCTTGAGGAACGCTTCCAATCCCGCCGGCGATTTCAGATTGATCGAGACGCTTTTCTTGCCGCGGTTGGCATTGCGAAAATAGACCGAATGACCGCCTTGTTTGAGACCGATTTGCCGGGTCGGCTCACCGCCGCCAGGGGCCTCGATCTTGATCACTTCGGCACCTTGATCGGCCATCAACATGGTGAAATGGGGCCCAGGCAGAAACTGCGACAGATCCAGGACCCGAATACCTTCTAACTTCATGACGTCACCCTCATAGATTCCCCACCCTTACAGCGACCGGCAATCACAAGACGTCGCGGCGGTGCAAAGTATCCGGACTTTATCTTGTGCCGATATGGGACAGCTGATATAATTCGATTTCAGTTGATTATGTACTTAAGTCATCGTTGAGGGTTCGATGCAAACGATTTTGATCGTAGACGACGATCCGACACAGCGTCGCCTCCTCGAATCTGTCGTCAGTCGCGAAGGATATCGCACACAAACCGCCGAATCCGGGCAAGAGGCATTGGATATACTCTCGGCAGACGATGGCGACAGGATCGATTTGGTCATGCTCGATCTCGTCATGCCCGGGATGGACGGTCTCGAGACCTTGGCGAAGTTAAGACCGCATCAGCCCGACCTTCCGGTCATCGTTTTAACGGCACAGAGCGGTGTCGACATTATCGTGAAGGCCATGCAGGCCGGCGCCGTCGACTTTATCGTCAAACCGGCGAGTCCGGAACGGCTCCACGTTTCCATCGAAAACGCGATCAGGATCAAGGGTTTAACCGGAGAAATTTCCCGATTGAACCGGCGTGCCGAAGGCACCATGAGATTCGAAGATCTGGTCATCAATAGTCCGGTCATGGAGGAAGTCGTGCGCCTCGCGGAACGCGGCGCCGGCTCCAGCATTCCGGTCCTATTGGAAGGCGAAAGCGGCGCCGGCAAAGAAGTAATCGCCCGCGCAATACAGGGCTCCGGCGACCGCGCCGGCAAGGCCTTTGTCGCCGTCAACTGCGGTGCCATCCCGGAAAATTTGGTCGAGAGCATCCTGTTCGGACATGAAAAGGGCGCCTTCACCGGCGCCGACAAGAAACACGACGGCAAATTCAAAGAAGCCGACGGCGGCACGCTTTTCCTGGACGAAATCGGCGAGCTTCGCCCGGAAATGCAGGTCAAGCTATTGCGCGCGCTGCAGGAAGGCGAGATCGACCCAATCGGCGCCAAGCAGCCGCTGAAAGTGGATATTCGTCTGATCTCCGCAACCAACAAGAACCTTTTGGAACTGGTCAGAGACAATCAGTTCCGCGAGGACTTGTACTACCGTTTGAACGTATTCCCCCTGTTCATCCCGCCCTTGCGGGACCGGGCGGAAGACATTCCCGACCTCGCCCGCCATTTTCTTCGAAATTTCGCCGCCAGCGAAGGCCGCGGCATTCGGGACATCGATGACGACGCCATGAGCCTGCTGAGGCGTTACGAATGGCCGGGCAATGTCCGCCAATTGGAAAACGCCGTTTTCCGGGCCGTGGTGCTGTGCGAGAACGATGTCCTGTCCGTGGACGATTTTCCGCAGATCGCCAGCAATCTCGGCGTCCGCGCTTCCGCGATGCAGGAAGCCGATCCCGCGCTGGATCGGCCGACGCCGCAATCGGTGGCGGCGGTGAACGGCAAATCCATAGAAGCCCTCGACCCGAGCGGCCAGTTGCGCCGATTGGAGGAAATCGAGCACGATATGATTCGCCTGGCGATCGACGAGTGCAACGGCCAGATGTCCGACGTTGCTCGCAAACTTGGCATCGGCCGCTCGACACTTTATCGCAAAGTTCGCGAGATGGAGCTGGAAATTCAGCGCGGATAACGCTAATCGCGCCGATTTGAACGCCTTTTCTCCGCCGGGCCTGGGCCAGGACCCGGCAGATGTTATGTTAAGTATAATAGAATTTCCGAACCGTTGAGGTGACGGCATGGACCTTGCCCCCGTATCTTTGGACGACAAATACGAACTGGAAACCGGCCGCGTGTTCATCACCGGCGTGCAAGCGCTGGTTCGCCTACCGTTGATGCAGCGCCGGCGCGACGCTGCCGCAGGATTGAACACAGCCGGCTTTATCTCCGGTTATCGCGGCTCGCCACTCGCCGCCTACGATCTGCAGCTCTGGCTGGCGAAGTCCTTCCTGGAGCGTCAACACATCATCTTCCAGCCGGGGGTCAACGAGGACATGGCCGCCACCGCCGTTTGGGGCAGCCAGCAGTTGGACCTAAACCCCGGCAAGAAATATGACGGCGTCTGCGGTATCTGGTACGGCAAGGGCCCGGGCGTCGACCGCTGCGGCGACGTCTTCCGGCACGCCAACTATTTCGGCACCTCGAAGCATGGCGGCGTGCTGGCGCTCTGCGGCGACGACCACAACGCCATCTCCTCGACCATGCCGCATCAGAGCGACCACAATATGGCCGCCTTCATGATGCCCATGCTCTATCCCGCGGGCGTGCAGGAATATCTCGACTACGGTTTTCTTGGCTGGGCCATGTCCCGCTATTCGGGTCTTTGGGTCGGCTATAAATGCGTCAGCGAGTTGGTCGAAAGCTCCGCCTCCATCGATGTCGACCCGCATCGGCTGAAGATCGTCGAACCGGACGATTTCGAGATGCCGCCCGGCGGCCTAAATATGCGCTGGCCGGATGACAGATGGCAGCAGGAGGAGCGCCTGGTTCTGCACAAGACCTATGCGGCCCTCGCCTTCGCCCGGGCCAACAAGATCGACCGCACGGTGTTGGACAGCCCCAATCCGCGTTTCGGTATCGTCACCACGGGCAAATCCTATCTCGACCTGCGCCAGGCCATGAGCGACTTGGGGATCAGCGACGAGATGGCCTCGGCCGTCGGCATCCGCATCTACAAGGTCGGCATGACCTGGCCGCTGGAGCGCGAGGGCATTCGCCATTTCGCCGAGGGCTTGGACGAGGTCCTGGTGGTCGAGGAGAAGCGGGCGCTGATCGAAAACCAGCTGAAGGAACAGCTCTACAATTGGCGCGCCGACGTGCGGCCTCGGGTCGTCGGCAAGTTCGACGAAAACGGCGAGGTCCTGCTGCCGGCCCATGGCGAGCATTCGCCGAGCATGATCGCCAAGGTCCTGGTTTCGCGCATCCAAGACTATGTCACGTCGCGGGAGATCGAAGACCGCATGGACGTGCTGGAGCGCAAGGAGAAGGCGCTGGAACGGCGCAAAGGCGATCCTTTCGAGAGGCCGGCCTATTTCTGCTCCGGCTGCCCGCATAACACCTCGACCAAAGTGCCGGACGGCAGCCGTTCCATCGCCGGCGTCGGCTGCCACTACATGGCTGTCAGCATGTTTCGCAAGACAGAGACCTTCACCCAAATGGGTGGCGAGGGCGTGCCCTGGACCGGCTGCGCACCCTTCACGAAGGAGAAGCATGTCTTTGCCAATCTCGGCGACGGCACCTATCACCACAGCGGTATTCTGGCGATCCGGGCGGCGGTCGCCTCCGGCGCCAACATCACCTACAAGCTGCTTTACAACGACGCCGTGGCGATGACCGGCGGCCAGCCTATTCTGGAGGAAGGCCAGCTCTCGCCGTGGGAGATTAGCCAGCAAATCTATTATGAGGGCGTGAAGAAGATCGTCGTCACCACGGACGAACCGGACAAGTACCCCATCGGCACCGCCTGGGCACCCGGCACGACGATCCGCCACCGCGACGAATTGGATGAGATTCAGCGGGAACTGCGGGACATTCCGGGTTGCACGATTATCATCCACGACCAGACCTGCGCCGCGGAGAAGCGGCGCCGGCGCAAGCGGGGCGCTTTCCCCGATCCGGACCGTCGGGTCTTCATCAACGATTTGGTTTGCGAAGGCTGCGGCGATTGCTCGGACGCGTCCAACTGCGTCTCCGTCGAACCGCTGGAAACCGAATTCGGCCGCAAGCGACAGATCAACCAATCCGCTTGCAACAAGGATTTCTCCTGTCTCAAGGGCTTCTGCCCCAGCTTCGTTACCGTCTCCGGTGCGACTGTGCGCAAGGCGCGGGGACCGGGCGCGGACGCGTTGATGATGACGGCGCGCAATCTGCCCGCACCGCAACAAGCGCCGAGCGAGAAAACCTACGATATCCTGGTGACCGGGATCGGTGGCACCGGCGTTGTCACCATCGGCGCCTTGCTCGGCATGGCCGCCCATCTCGAGGGCAAGGGCGTGACCGTGCTCGACTTCACCGGCCTGGCGCAGAAGAACGGCCAGGTCTTAAGCCATGTACGCATCGCCGAGGATCCAGAGACCATCAAGGCCGTGCGCATTCCCGCCGGTATGACCAATCTGCTGATCGGCTGCGACATGGTGGTCGCCGCCTCTGACGAATCCTTGCGTAAGCTCGAATCCGGACTGACCCACGCGGTGGTCAACAGCCACATGCAGCCGACCGCCGAGTTCACATTGAACACGGACATTCAATTCGACACCGCCCGCATGCACGAGACATTGCGTCAGGCCGTCGGCGACAATCTGCTGGATTTCCTGGACGCGACGCAGCTGGCGACGGCGCTCTGCGGCGACGCCATCGCCACCAATCTGTTCCTGCTCGGGTATGCGGCGCAACGCGGCCTGCTGCCGGTCAGCCTGGAAGCGATCGACAAGGCCATCGAGTTGAACGGCGTTGCGGTGGAGATGAACCGGCAGGCCTTCGCCTTCGGCCGGGTGGCGGCACACGATCTGAAACTGGTCGCCGATACCGCGCTGCCGAAATCCGCCGATCTGGACGACGCGCCGCAAACCCTCGACGGGTTGATCGACCGCCGCGCCGGCTTCTTGACCGACTATCAGGACGGCGCCTATGCGGAAAGCTACGACGCCTTCGTCCGCAAAGTGGAACGGGCCGAGCTGGACCGGGCGCCGGGCATGACCGGCCTGGCCGATGCGGTCGCCCAAAATCTGTTCAAGCTGATGGCCTATAAGGACGAGTACGAAGTGGCGCGGCTCTACAGCGATCCCGCCTTCCAGGAAAAACTCAAGGCGACATTCGACGGCGATCTAAAGATCAGCTTTCATCTGGCGCCGCCCGTCATCGCCGAGCGCGACGCCCAGGGCCATCTGACGAAGCAGGAATTCGGCCCCTGGATGTTCAAGGCCATGAATGTGCTGGCGAAACTGAAGGGACTGCGCGGCACCGCCTTCGATCCCTTCGGCCGCACCGAGGAACGGCGCATGGAACGTCAGCTGATCGTCGACTACCGCAAGACAGTGGAAGAGTTGATCGCCGGCCTCGACAGCGACAATCACCGTCTTGCCGTCGAGATTGCGGATCTGCCGAAAATGATGCGCGGCTTCGGCCATATCAAGGAAACCAACGTCAAACGCGTGAAGGCTCAGGAAGCGGAACTGCTCGACGCCTGGCGCAACCCGGAAAAACGCCCGGCCGCGGCGGAATAATATCATTCACGTCATCCCGGCCGGAGCAGCGCGGAGAGCCGGGATCTCATGCAGGACAGAGCCCCGTCATCGAGGAGATTCCGGCGCAAGGCCGGAATGACATACTCGAATTATACCGGGTGGTAGCTGCCGTCGGTGCCAAGGAATTCCTTGCCGTCGTTGCGATAGAAGCTTTCGGCGCCGGCGTCCTGAAGGATCTGCATCATGGCCGGTAGAGGACGGCCAGCTTTCTCCAGTTCCGGGATGACATTGTCGAGGCCAATGGCATCGAGCATTTCGAAGGGGCCTTGTTGCCAATTGAAACCCCAGCGCATGGCGCGGTCGATATTGACCACGTCGTCGCTGATCTCCGGCACCAGATCGGCGGCATATTCCAGGGTGCCGCCGACGACCTTGCGAACGAAATCGCCGAGCGCGTCGTCAGCCATCAGCAGGCCGTTCAGGTTCTGTTTTTCTTCCGGCAGCTCGACCTTTGCCGCATCGCGCCAGTTTTCGCCGGTGAGATCGAAGATCTCCTTCACCTTGTTCCCGTCGTCACCGGCGCGCATGCGATAGAAACCGCCGCCGGCTTTGCGGCCGATCTGCCCGCGTTCCAACATCGCCGCGATCTTCGTCGGAAACGTGGTGAAGCGTCGCGACATGTCGGTCTCGTCCAAGTTCCGGTCCAAGTTTACGGCGACCAGACTCATGACATCCAAGCCAATCAGATCCAGCAAACCGTAGAGCGCCGTTGGCGGGATGCCCACCGGGGCGCCGAGGGCGGCGTCGATCTCCTCCATGCTCAGGCCCGCTGACAAGGCATCGTCGGTATGCCCCATGCCGGCCAGCATCCAAAAACAGCCGATCCGGTTGGCGATGAAATTGACCGTGTCCTTGGCCCAGACCACGCCCTTGTTCATCCGGTTGTTCAGGATGTCGGACAGGGTGTCGATGACTTCCGGCGAGGTATCTTCTCCGGGAATGAGTTCGACCAGTTTCATCACCTTCACCGGATTGAAGAAGTGGGTGATGGCGATATCGTGACGCAGTCGCTCGGGCAGGCCATCGGTGATCTGATGCAGCAGAATGCCGCTGGTATTGCTGGTGACGATGGAGCCGTCGCGGCGTATCTCCTCGATGCGCTGGAACATGTCCCGCTTGATCGCGAGATCCTCGATGATCGCCTCCACAACCCAGTCCGCCTCGCCGACCCGGTCGAAGTCGTCCTCGAAATTGCCGATAGAGATGCGATCGGCCGCCGCTTCGTCTTCCAGCATCGGCGCGCGGCCGCCCAGCATCGCCTCCTTGGCCTTGGCCGCCAGAGCGTTGCGATCGCCGTCCGTGGCCGGCATATCGAGAAAATCGACCTCCATCCCGATCGAAGCGCATAGCGCGGCGAGACCCGCGCCCATGGTGCCGGTACCCAGGATGACGACCTTATCGACTTTTTGCGGCATTTCCTGTCTACTCCATCCCCAGTGCGTGTTTATAAACGTCGAGCAGCGCCTCCTGCTCCTGCATATCCGCCTTGTCCATCTTCCTTAGGCGGACGACCTGACGCATGATCTTCGGGTCGAAGCCGACGCCCTTGGCCTCCGAATAGACCTCTCGGATATCGGCACCCAAGGCCGCTTTTTCTTCTTCCAAGCGCTCGATGCGCTCAATGAATTGCCGTAAATGTTCACCGGCAACGCCGCCCTGATCGGCCATGTCTCATTCACTCCACATTTGTCAAAGGCCGGCCGCCGCCGGCGAAGGCCGGACCATACCGAGGCACCGTCCATCCTGCAATATTCCGCTGGTCCGGGCGGCGGAATTAAATCTCTTCGTCGGTGATCCAGGCGATACGAAGCGTGTTGGTGGCACCAGGCGTGCCAAAGGGCACGCCGGCGGTGATAACAATACGATCGCCCGGTCTGCCGAGACCCTGACCGCGGACGACACCAGCGGCACGGCGCACCATATCGGTGAAACCGCGCGCGTCTTCCGTCACTACGCAATGCAACCCCCAAGCGAGGGATAGGCGCCGCGCCGTGTCCAGACGCGGGGTCAGCGCCAAGGTCGGCCGCAATGGCCGCTCCCGCGAGGCGCGCAGCGCCGTCGAGCCGGAGGTCGTGTACGTCACGATTGCCGCCGCGTTGACGGTGCGCGCCACCTGCTTAGCGGCGGCGGTAATGGCATCGGCCGCCGTCGCTTCCGGGTCCATGCGCTCCGCTCGCCGGTCTTCCAGATAGAGTTGGTCCCGTTCGACCTGCCGGGCCACCCGATCCATGATCTCAACGGCCGCGACCGGATATTGGCCGGCGGCGGTTTCCGCCGACAACATGACCGCGTCGGCGGCATCGACGATCGCCGTGGCGACGTCGGACACCTCCGCCCGCGTTGGCACCGGCATCGTGACCATGCTTTCCAACATCTGGGTCGCCACCACGACGGGTTTGCCCGCCTTGCGCGCCTCCTGGATCAAGCGTTTCTGCAGACCCGGCACATTCTCCGGCGGCAGTTCGACGCCAAGATCGCCGCGCGCCACCATGATCCCGTCGGCCAAGTCGACGATTTGGTTCAAACTGTTCAGGGCCGCCGGTTTTTCGATCTTGGCCATGACATAGGCCCGACCTTTGACGATCTTCTTGGCCTCGGCAATGTCCTCCGGCCGTTGCACGAAGCTGAGTGCGACCCAGTCGACGCCGAGTTCGAGGGCGAATTCGAGGTCTTTGCGGTCTTTCTCCGTCATTGCCGCCAGCGGCAGTTCGACATCGGGGACGTTGACCCCCTTACGGCTTTTCAATTCGCCGCCGGCGATCACTTCCGTGTCGATGTAATCCTTGCCCGTTTCGCGGACCCGAAGGCGGATACGCCCATCGTCGATCAGCAGGTTGGAGCCTTTCTCGACCGCCGCGAAAACTTCGCGATGCGGTAGCGGCGCCCGGCTCGCGTCGCCTTTCGCCTTCTTGGTATCGAGCCGAAACGCAGCGCCGGTCTGCAGGTCTACCGGTTCCTCCAGCAGATCGCCGATACGGATCTTCGGTCCCTGCAGATCGACAAGGATAGCGATCGGTCGCCCGACTTCGGCCTCGCATCGCCGGATGGCGGCGTGGCGGGCGCGATGTTCGTCGTGGTTGCCGTGGGAAAAATTCAATCTGAAAACATCGGCGCCCGCTTCGTGAAGCGCCAGGATGTCGTCATAGTCACCGCTCGCCGGCCCCAGGGTCGCGAGGATTTTGGTGTTGCGTTCTCGATGCACGTCGTTGCCGGCTTTGTTTTCGTGTTCTTGTTTGTCCGACGCATGATGGCATATGTTCCGAGCTTGCGAAACAGGACCAAAGCGACAGTTTCATGAACCTTGCCGCGCCCGACCGGGAAGCTTTGCTGCGTAACCATCGGCCCTATGAGGTCGTTGCCGGCGCCGCCGATTCCCGTCTGCTGATCATTTGCGACCATGCCAGCAATTTCATTCCCGCGCCCTATGGCGGTCTCGGCTTGCCACTGGCGCGGTTGCAGGAGCATATCGCCTACGATATCGGCGCGGCCAATGTCGCCCGGCGGTTGGCGGCGATGACCGATAGCACCGCCGTACTCTGCGGCACGTCGCGGCTTTTGATCGATTGCAACCGGCTTTTCGAAGACCCGTCGCTAATCCCCGAAGCGAGCGATGGTGTCGACATTCCGGGCAATCGTGGCCTCGACCCGGCCGAGCGCGAATATCGCGCGAACGCCTTCTTCCACAGCTACCACGGTGCCGTCGAAGTCGAGCTGCACCGCCGCTTGTCCGCCGGCATCGTCCCGGCCGTCGTATCGGTCCACAGCTTCACGCCGCGGATGAACGGCCAGGACCGGCCTTGGGACGTTGGTCTATTATGGCAAAAGGATCCGCGCATGGCGCCGCCGTTGATCGATTATCTGCGCCGTGAAGCCGGTCTTTGTGTCGGCGACAACGAACCCTATTCCGGCGTCGCCCCGAAGGGCTACGCGATCACCACCTACGGCACTGAGCGCGGCCTGCCTGTCGCTCTGTTCGAAATCCGTCAGGACCAGGTGGAGACCGAGGCGCAAGCCGACCGTTGGGCAAATATCCTCCACGACGCGCTAGCCCATGTGTTACAAGACGAGAGTATTTTCAAACTCGAACCCAGTGCCATGGATTGAATATGTCTGTGTCTGAACCCTCCCTAACCATCGGGGTCGAAGAAGAGTATTTGCTGGTCGACCTGGAAACGCGAGATCTGGCGCCCGATCCGCCGGCGGAATTCATGTCCGAATGCGAGGCCAAACTCGGCTCCCGCGTCACCGGCGAATTTCTCAAGGCGCAGGTGGAAATCGGCACCAGCGTGTGCAAGACCGTCAAGGAAGCCCGCGCCGAATTGGTCGAACTCCGCAGCGGCGTCGCCGAGGCCGCGCGCAAATACAACATGGCGCCCATCGCCGCCTCGACCCACCCCTTCGCGACCTGGCGGGCCCAGCATCATACGCCGAAGGAACGCTACGACATGCTGGCGGAAGATCTGCAGGCGGTTGTGCGTCGGTTGCTGATTTGCGGTATGCATGTGCATATCGGCATCGAGGACGAAGATCTACGCATCGATCTGATGAACCAGGCGAGTTACTTCCTGCCGCACCTGCTCGCGCTGTCGACTTCCTCGCCGTTCTGGTCGGGGGACAATACCGGGCTGATGTCCTATCGCCTGAGCGTCTTCGACGCCTTACCCCGCACTGGCGTGCCGGAGCGCTTCGACAGCTACGCCGAGTATCAGCGTCTGGTACAGCAATTGATCAATGCCGGCATGATCGAGGATGGCTCGAAGATTTGGTGGGACTTACGCCCCAGCTCCCGCTATCCGACCTTGGAAATGCGGATGACCGACGTCTGCACCCGGCTTGAGGATTCGCTGACCATCGCCGCTTTCTATCAATGCGTCATGAGCCTGCTGTTCCGGTTGCGGAAACTGAACCAGCGCTGGCGGACCTACCCGCTGCTCTGCGTCCAGGAAAACCGCTGGCGCGCGCAGCGCTACGGCACCACGAACACGCTGATCGACTTCGGCATCGGCGAACAAGTGCCTTATACGGAGCTTCTGGACGAGATTATCGAACTCAGCAGCGAGGACGCACACCGCCTCGACTGCGTCGAGGAGATCGAGAATGCCCGCAAGATTGTCAAGAACGGCAGCAGCGCGCAAATGCAGATCAAAGTCTATGGCCAAGCGCTGGCCAACGGTGCCTCGGAAGAGGAAGCGTTGAAAAAAGTGGTCGATTGGCTGATCGAAACCACGGTCGAGGGATTGGCATAGGCTTCCCTAACCCCCATATTATGAAACAAATCCGACATAAGAGGGCGACCCGAGATGGATAATCAGACTCAAACCGAATTGGAAGCCGCCGCGTTCCGGCGGCTGGTGGCGCATTTGCGCGAACGGACGGACGTACAGAATATCGACCTGATGAACCTGGCCGGCTTCTGCCGCAATTGCCTGTCCAACTGGTATGTGGACGCGGCCAAGGAGAAGGGCCTGGACCTCGACAAGGAGGAGGTTCGCGAGATCATTTACGGCATGCCCTATGGCGTCTGGAAAACCAAGTTCCAGTCGGAGGCGTCGCCTGAAAAACTCGCCAAGATGGCCGAGGTGCATCCGGACCATCAGCACCAATAGGCGCCTGTCAGACCTCGTTCAACCAATCGCAAAGCGGCTTCAGGGTCGCGAAGGTCTTGCCGCAGGTGGCGACCAAGTCGCCGCGGGTGGCCGATTTCGTGTCTTTGAAATCATGCCAAACGGCCATCCCCTTGCGGCGTAGCAAGTCGGCGCGCGGATGCTCGGCCGGATAGCCGGTCGGCACCCGCTTCAATTCGGGCGCGCCGAGGTGCATCCCTCTCCTGGTCAAGGTATCGATTATTTCAACGAGCTCTTCGCCATCGATGCCGGCGACCCGGTCGCGATAGCGAATGAGGGCCGCTTTTTCGAATGCGAAGATCCCGGCGCCAAGCACCAGGCCGTCCGGGTCCAAGCCGAAAAACCAGGCGGACGGCGCCGCCGGATCGGTCGGCAAAAACGAGATATGCAGATGCGCGTTATAGGGTGTTTTGTCCTTGGAAAACCGGACGTCGCGGTAGATGCGGAAGATCTTCGATTTATGCGCGACGCCGGTCAGATCGGTAAGCGCCGCCGTCATCGGATCGACGAACGCCTCCGCCTGATGTCTGAACGCCCGTTGATAGCGCGATTTATTTTCGTTGAACCAGTCTCGGTTATTGTTGTCGCGGAGATCGGCGAGAAATGCCACCGTCTCGGCCGGAAAATGCCAGCTCATAATACACTCATTTCGGGGGTAAGGTCTTAACGAATTTCAAGGCGAGACCGACGAAATCGCGAAGGCCTGCATCGTCACAAGCAACTTCGCCGACGGTAACGAAGCCACCCATGCGGCGGCCGCCCATTTCGGTGACTTGGGCGCCGGGCAGCGCCAAGGCTTCCTCCGTCTGATCCTTACCGACGCGGATCAGGAACCGGCCCTCGCCCTCCTTACTGCGGTCGGCGCCGCCGATCATGTTACCGTTCAGCATGATGCAGGCACCGCCCATCATCTTCTTTTCGCTCAAGCCGTCGAGCGGGCCGACGGCTCGACGCAGACGTATCATTAAGTTCTCGTCGTAGACCATGTGGGTGCTCCCTAATCGCCGGCGACGACGACATCGTGGCGTATGGCATAGTCGGCCAGGCAATCGCGGCAAGCGTCGACCGAATCCGGTGTCTTCACCGTCACAGTCGCCAACGTGCCGTGGATTTTATGATTGTCGACCGAGACCCGCGCATCGATCCCGGCGGCGTCGAGCTGCGCTTGGAAAGTGCGTTCCGCCGCGTCCAATCGCAGGGCAGGCTTGAAGATCTTGCCGACACCGGTCAACGGCATTTCGCCAAGCGCGATGATCTGCGCCGGATTGGCGGCGCGCTCCGCAATCCGCTCGGCGACAAAGGCTTTCATGGTCTCTTCGTCCAGGACCTGTCCCGGTTTCATCTGCACATAGGCGACCGGAATCTCGCCGACCCGCCGATCCGGCCGGCCAAGCGCCGCGGCCAGTTCGACATCCGGATGCTGGTAAAGCACGTCCTCGATCAGGGCGGGATCGATATTATGGCCACCGCGGATAATGATGTCCTTGGCCCGACCGGTGATCCAGATATAACCGTCCGCGTCGATGCGGGCGAGATCGCCGGTATTGAGCCAATCGTCCTCGACCCACGTGTCTTTATTGTGGGCCGGATCGACATAGCCGGCGATGACCTGCGGCCCGCGGACCAACAGCACGCCGATTTCATCCGTGTCGCAGGTCCTGGCGACGTTCCCGGCATCGTCCAATTGGACTACCCGAACCTCCGTATAGGGCGTGCGGATGCCGACGGAACCGACCTTGTGCAGGCCGTCGATAGGGGTGTAGGCGGCGAAGCCATGGGTCTCCGTCATGCCCCAGCCTTCGACCATCGGCAGCCCCATTTTCTCCATTACCGCGTTCGCCACTTCGACGGAGAGCGGGGCGCCGCCAACCATGCCGTAACGCACGCGGCTCAGGTCCAAACCCTCCACCGGCACATTCAGCAGGGCCGACCAAATTGCCGGTACGCCGCCCAACCCCGTCGCCTTGAAGCGTTCGGCATTACGGAAGAAATCGCGCACCACGACCGGATCGCGGAAGCCTTCGGGATGCAGCATGACGATGGCCTGCCCCATGCTCAGCGGATAATGCCCGCCGCAAGTGGCGCCGCCGACATGGAAGAGGGGAACCCCGATCATGGACAGGTTTTCAGGATCGGGTTCCAACATCATGCTCAAAACGAAACTGTGCAGCACCTGACCGCGATGGGTATGCCGGGCCAGTTTCGGTACGCCGGTGGTGCCGCCGGTATGGAAATAGGCGGCGATGTCGTCCGGACCGATTTGCCGGCCGGAAATTAACCGGTCGCCCGGCTGATCCGCGATTGCCTGCTCGAATTGAATAACATCGTTGCCGACGTCCGTGCCGTCGCCGCCAATTTGGATCACAGCTTCCAGACCCGGCAGCTGGTCGCGCAGCGCCTCGATCTTAGGCCAGCCGTCCGGACTGATCGAAGGATGGCAGCCGACGATCACCTTGGTGCCGGCGGTGCGCATGATGGAAGCCAGATGGTCAACCTCCAGAAAACTGTTTACCGGGTTGGCGACGCCCGCCGCTTCGGCACCCCAAAGCGCGATATGGGTTTCCGGGATGATCGGCAGCAATAGACTGACCGCGTCTTTCTCCCCGACACCGAGCGACGTCAGCAAATTGGCCGTTTGATTTATCTTGCCAAGCAGCTCGCCGAAGGTCAGTTCGCTCGGCGCCTCGTCGGCGCTACCCGACCGCAGACCGTAAATAGCTACTTTGTCCGGCGTCTCGCGGCCCCAACGGGCAATCGCTTCATAGGCATTGACCGGCAAGTCCCGCTCCGACAGCGGTATCTGCTCGATCCGCGCCACATCCGCCAAGGTCGAGATACGGTCAACCATAAACAGGTCTCCTTAGTTTCAGATATTTAGATTTTCTCGCCTTTTATCTTCCGCCTCAAGGCTTTTACCTGGACGGTGGCGTGGCGATTGCCAGGATAGACCAGTAATACCCGTTCGAAGGCGTCGAGCGCCCTTTTTGGCTGCTCGAGCGCCGTGTAAATCAGACCCAGCCCGCTGAGGGCGCCGAAATGGCGGGGCTCCAGTTTCAGGACCTTGTCGCAGTCTGTGATCGATTCCTCCATCTTGCCCATCAGATAGAGCACTGTGGCGCGCTTGTTCCAGCCTTCGGCGAAGTCCGGCTCCAGTTCGGTCATCTCCGTGAAGATTTCCAGCGCCACGGCGTGCTGCCCGTTCGACATCGCGTCGATACCGCGCTGCATGAGGAGGTTGGTGGTGGGGCTCTTCGATTGCAGCCAGATATGCCAGATCTGCGCCTCGATGGCGGAGGGCGGAATCTTACCGTCCGGTTTCTGCAAGCGGGCGAACAGATCGTCGAGACGTTTGTCGGTCTGGTCCGCCAACGTCAGCGCTGGCAACCAGATCAACATCAAGCTGAGAATGACAGTCGCAAACTTCCCCATATGCTCAGCATAGGTCGAAGCCGCCGGCCGTCCAAGTCGCCGGCGTTCATTTCCCCGTGAGAGCGGACGGTTTCGGCCCGCCGGTGGCCCAATCGAGTAATTCCACCGTATGCACCACCGGCGTGGCGCCTCTGCCGATCTGTATCAGGCAGCCGATATTGCCGGCCGCGACGGCGTCAACGCCGAGGCTGTCGATATTGGCGAGCTTTTGCTGCAACAACTTGTCGGCCAGGTCCGGCTGCATCAGGTTGTAAGTGCCGGCGGACCCGCAGCAGAGATGCCCTTCCGGCACCGCCGCGACCTCGAATCCGACCCGGCGCAGGAGATCGGCCGGCAGGGCGGAAATCTGCTGACCGTGTTGCAAACTGCAGGCGGAATGATAGGCGAGCGACGGCCCTTCCTCCAGCGTCGAGGCCAAGTCGAACTCGGCGGCGAGTTCGGAGATATCGGCCGCGAGTTCGGAGATCTTGGCGGCCGAATCCGCCCAATCCGCATCGTTGCGGAACAGAAAGCCGTAATCCTTGACCGTGGTGCCGCAGCCGGAAGCGTTGATGACGACCGCGTCGATGCCGTCGCCGTCATGCTCGGTCATCCAAGCAGCGATATTGCGCCGCGCCGCCTGCTTGGCATCATCTTCCTTGCCCATGTGATGGGTCAGGGCGCCGCAACAGCCGCCTTCCGCCACAACGACCTCGCAGCCATGGCGGGTCAGGAAACGGATGGTCGCCCGATTGATTTCCGGCGCCAGGGCCTGCTGCGCGCAGCCGACCAACAAAGCTACGCGCTTTCGCCTTTCGCCCTCGGCTGGGAAGACCTGGCGTCGATCGAGAAAATCAGCCGCCGGCAAGACTTTCGGGGCCATGGCCAGGAGACCGCGCAGACGCCCGGGCGCCAGCGCCGCGAACGGCCGGGCCAACTTGGCGCCGAACAACGACAAACGAAAAAGCCGCGGCCGCGGCAAAACCCAAGCGAGCAGTTTGCGCAACCAGACCTCCGCCAACGGACGACGGTATTGATCCTCGATCGCCGTGCGGGCGTGATCGACCAAATGCATGTAGTTCACGCCGGACGGGCAGGTGGTCATGCAGGACAGGCAGGAAAGACAGCGGTCCACATGCTTGACCAGGGTGTCGGATGGCGGCGCGTCGCTTTCCAAGAAATTCTTGATCAGATAGATGCG
This sequence comes from Alphaproteobacteria bacterium, assembly GCA_965216645.1. Lineage (GTDB taxonomy): Bacteria > Pseudomonadota > Alphaproteobacteria > CBDCGJ01. The sequence goes on from CBDCGJ010000053.1 coordinate 104,368, forward strand.
GCCGCGTGGGCTGTCGAGTTCGTCACCGAGCGTCACATAGGTCGGGCAGGTGGCGGTGCAGAAGCCGCAATGAACGCATTTCCGCAAGATCTGTTCGCATTCCGCGACGTTCGGATCGGCCAGCTGCGCCAACGAAAAATTGGTCTGCATCGCCTAAACGTCCCGATACATACGGCCGGGATTGAGCAGGCGCTTGGGGTCGAAGCTGTCCTTCACCCGCTTTGTCAACGCCGCAAGTCCCGCGTCCTGCGGCTGGAAGACGTCGACCGCCTGCCGCGCTTCGTCGCTCGCCCGGATCAGGGTCGCATGGCCCTGTCCCTGCAGATGATCGCGCACGTCGACGGCGTCGCCAGCATACCAGATCAGACCGCCGGCCCAGTCGAAATAGCACTCGCCGCCGAGGGTCTGTGCAATCGCAGGACCAGCGCTCGGCGTCACCGACAGACGCCAAAGCGTTGCCGCCTTATCCGGCAGCAAGGTCGCTACATTGCTGATCTCGGTCCATAGTCGGATCGTATTGTGGCTGTGCAATTCCTCGATCTCGCCTCGATCCACGAATTCGTCGCGTAAGGCGGCGCAACGGTGATCGGCGGAAACCGGCGTGCCCTCGATCCGCAGCGCCGTGATCGACGCGCCGGCACCGGCAACATAGCCGACCCCTGACCGGGTGGCGATTTCGACCGGTAAATGCGCGGCGCCGGAAACCTCATGCGGTCCGCCTATGGCCTGACGCATCGCCTCCCCCGCCGCCGCCGGTTCGAGGCCGGCGATCAGCACGGTGCGGCTACGTTCCGGCGCCGGCAGCACCTTGACTGTCACGGACGTCAACGCGGCGAGCGTCCCATAGCTGCCGGCCAGGAGTTTGCAGAGGTCATAGCCCGTCACGTTCTTGACGACACGGCCGCCGGACTTGATCGCCTCCGCCCGCCCAGTCACGCCGCTAAGGCCCAGGAAATGATCCCGCGCCGCCCCCGCCTTGATGCGGCGGGCGCCGGCCAGATTGCAGGACAGGACGCCGCCCAGGGTCTGACCGCCCGCCTCGCCGCCAAAGAGCGGACCGTAATCCGGCGGCTCGAAGGCGAGCTGCTGATTGTTCTCGGCCAACAGGGCCTCGATTTCCGCCAAAGGCGTGCCGGCGCCGGCGGACAGGACCAATTCCTCGGGTTCGTAGAGCGTTACGCCAGACAGGGCAGACAGGTCCAGTGTGTGGGATAGGTCAAGAGGATGTCCGAGCCCGCGCTTGCTGCCGGCGCCGCGAACCTCGAAGGCCGTCTCCTCGGCCAGGGTCCATTTGGCAAAGGCCAGGACGTCGGCCTCGTCCCGCGCTGTCAGGACCTCGGTCATCAGAACCGCGGCAGATCCGGAAACGGTACTTGGCCGCCGGAGATATGAACGCGGCCGAGCTCGACGCAGGAACTCAGTTTCGGGAACACCTTGCCGGGATTGAGCCGCCCATCCGGATCGAAGGCGCATTTCACCCGCTGTTGTTGCTCCAAATCCTTGTCGGTGAACATCGTCCCCATCAGATCCCGCTTCTCCACACCGACGCCATGTTCGCCGGTCAGGACGCCGCCGACCTCGACGCAAAGTCGCAAGATATCGGCGCCGAACTCCTCCGCCTTCTCCAGTTCCCCCGGCTCGTTGGCATCGTAGAGGATCAAGGGATGCAAGTTGCCGTCGCCGGCATGGAAAACATTGGCCACGCGCAAACCGTACTGGGACGACAATTGCGTCATCCGCCGCAGCACTTCCGGCAGGCGTTTGCGCGGAATGGTGCCGTCCATGCAGTAATAGTCGGGACTGATCCGACCCACGGCGGGAAAAGCATTCTTCCGACCCGCCCAAAACTGCACCCGTTCGTCTTCGCTGGTGCTGGCGCGCAAATAGCTTGCGCCGCAGTCCTCGGCGATGTCGGAGACCCGGGCAATCAGATCGTCGACCTCCGCCGCCGGTCCGTCCAATTCGACGATCAGCAGCGCCGCCGCATCGAGGGGATAGCCCGGATGGCAGAAGTCCTCTGCTGCGCGGATGGCGTCATGATCCATCATCTCCAAACCGCCGGGGATGATCCCGGCGCCAATTATCTTGGCTACGCAATCGCCGCCGGCTTCATTGCTCGGCAGGCCGATCAGCAAAGCGCGCGCGGTTTCCGGCTTGCGCAGGATACGCACTGTCACCTCTGTGATGACACCGAGCAGGCCTTCCGAACCGGTGAAGAGGCCGAGATAGTCGTAGCCTTCCGCATCGAGATGCTTACCGCCGAGGCGGATGACCTCCCCGCTCATCAACACGACTTCCAGGCCCAGTATATTGTTGGTGGTCAGACCGTATTTCAAGCAATGTACGCCGCCGGAGTTTTCCGCAACATTGCCGCCGATGGTGCAGGCGATTTGGCTCGACGGGTCTGGCGCATAATAGAAGCCGCGATGCTCGACGGCCTGGGTGATGCCGAGATTGGTCACCCCGGGCTGCACCCGCGCCGCCCGGTTGTCGTAATCGATCTCCAGAATCTTGTTGAACTTGCCCAACCCCAAAAGCACGCCATCTTCCAGCGGTAATGCGCCACCGGACAACGATGTACCAGCACCGCGGGGAACGACTTTGACATGACGTTCATTGCAAAGCTTCAGGATAGCGGAGACCTGCTCGGTCGTTTCCGGCAGCACCACGACCATCGGTGTCTGCCGATAGGCGGTCAGGCCGTCGCTTTCATATGCGCGGAGTTCCGTGTCGTCGACGATTACACCTTCGCCAGGCACGATAGCGCGCAGGTCGGCGATCAGATCGGCGCGTTGGGCGAGCGCTTCCGCTTCCGGGGCCGGCATCTTCATGAGCGTTGTTCCGGTCTTGCTGATATATGCCAGCATCATAGCCAGCGCCGGCGCCCAGGCAAAACAAAACCGCGCCGGAGCGCGGTGGCTAATGGACGCGTGGCGAAGGGCGCCGGTGTCCGGGACCAGGTTCGGTCCCGGATCAGCCTTGGCGCGCTTTGAAACGGCGATTGGTCTTGTTGATCACGTAGGTCCGGCCCTTACGGCGGATCACGCGGCAATCGCGATGACGTTTCTTGGCGCTTTTCAACGAGTTGATAACTTTCATTGTCAATTCCTCATCGGTGCACCAGATAAACAAGTCCGGCCGCATCGGCCGGACGCGGCGCAACATAGGGCCGCGTCGAAGATTTGTCAACGACGTCAGGTCGCGTTCAGACCGCACCAATCCGCCATAAACAGAGCAATGGACTGGGTGTTTTTGCGTACGCTTTCGATGTTTACCCGCTCGTCGAAGCCGTGGATGCCGTCAGACTGGGGGCCATAGACCATGCCGGGAATGCCGGCATAGAGGCCGAAGAAACGGGCATCTGTCGTCGCCGTCGTTGCGACCCGCTCAAGCGGCGCGCCATAGGCCGTCTCGTGCGCCTGGCCGAGGGCGGCGATGGCGTCATCGGCCCCTTCCAATACATAACCTTCGGCCAGGAAGCCGTTATAGGCAACCTTCGGTGGCGAGTTGCGCAGAAAATCGTTGGCGGCGGCGGCTTCGCGAATACAGTCCTCGATCTGCCGCTGCCGGACGGAAAGATCGTCGCCCGGATAGACCGCGACACGCATGTCGAAGACGCACCAGGCCGGCACGCTGGAGGCCCAGTCGCCGCCCTCGATCTTGCCGACATTGAAGTTTACCGGGTGGTGGTGGTCGGCATAATGTTCGTGGCCCACCCGCTCGTCGTTCCAGGTTTGCTCCAGCTTTTTTAGACCTTGAATCAAGGCGAAAGCGGCTTCGATGGCATTGGCGCCGCTGGTCGCCGTGGAGGCATGGACCGGCATGCCGCGCACGTCGACTTGGAACCACATAACGCCCAATTGCGCCGCCAACAGCTTATCGTCGAAGGGTTCCGGGATGATCGCCGCATCGGCCCGATAGCCGCGGGCAAGACAGGCCAACGCGCCATTACCCGTGCATTCCTCCTCCACCACCGACTGAATGAAGACATCCGCCGCCGGCGCGTATCCGGCCCGTCGCAACGCATCATAAGCGTATAAACAAGAAGCCAACCCAGCCTTCATGTCACCGCTGCCCCGTCCCGAAAGCCAGCCCCCGTCTATTTTCGGATCGTAAGGCGGGGTCGACCACATCTCGTGGGGGCCTTCCGGCACCACGTCGATATGGCCGTTCAGGATCAGGGACTGCCCCTTCTTATTCTCCGCCCGGTGACCGCCGACCACGTTGAAGCTGTTGTCATAGGAAATCGAGACCGGCGAGAAGCCCGGTAGATGCTTGATATCGTCGACCTCGATGCGCCAGCGGTCGACGGCCAGGCCGCGCTTCCGAAAGGAACGGGCCATAAAATCCTGTGCGGTATGCTCTTGTCCCCGGGTCGACGGGAACCTGACCATCTCGCAAGTGAAGTCCAATTGTTCGTCGAAGCCGTCGTCGACCGCCTTTTGAATTTTCTTCGCGACTTCGCCGTCCAACACCGCATTGTCCTCCGTTGTCAATCAAAGGGGCCGCTCCTATAGTCGGCGCCCTGCATCCGCCACACTTTATGCCGAGCATGAGCGAGAACCAACAGGCAAAGGGCGTCCTGATCGCCGTCGCCGCGATCTTCATCCTGAGCCCGGACGGGCTTTTGGTGCGGCTGATCGGCGGTGACAATTGGACCATTTTGTTCTGGCGCGGCCTGCTCTCCGGCCTGGCCATTGCCGCCGCCATCACGGTCTTGAAACGTCAGAATCCGATTAAACAAATTTTGGATTTAGGCCCGGTGGGGTGGGGTGCGGCGGCACTGTTTGTCGGCAACACGGTCTTCTTCGTCACGTCCATCCAGTTGACCAAGGTGGCCAACACGCTGTTCATACTGGGCACGATGCCAGTCTTTGCAGCCGTCTTTGCTTGGCTGTTCCTGCGGGAGCCTGTTGCCGACGCGAACTAAATTGGCAATCGCGGCGACATTGGTGGGGATTGCCATCATCGCTAGCGGCAGCCTGGATGAAGATAGCGGCGCCTCTTTGCTTGGCGATCTGGCCGCGCTCGGTTGCGCGATTTGTTTCGCCGCCATGCTGACATTGCTGCGCCGTTCGCGACAGCAGGACAATGTGCCGACCATGGCCTTGGCCGGTCTGCTAACCGCGGTTTGCGTGTTTCCGCTGGCAACGCCGCTGGCGCCGTCCGGCGATTCCTGGATCTACATTGCGATTATGGGATTTGTGGTCGTGCCGATCCCGTTTTCGCTGATCGCCATCGCCAACCCGCTATCTACCGTCGCCCGAAATCAGCTTGATCATGTTGCTGGAAGCCGTGCTGGGGCCGTTCTGGGTTTGGCTTGTGCTGGCCGAGTTTCCGGGCTGGCTCGGCCTGTTGGGCGGTGCCATCATCCTCTTCGCCCTTCTCGCCATGAACCTTTGGGCCTTGCGCGAGGCGCGTGGGCGGGTGTAACTCTGCCGAAAATCCGACTTCGAACTTAGGGACCATCAGTCATGAATTTCGAGTTCAAGGAATCGATCTATTTCGGCGACGACCACCGTATGATCCGCGATCAACTACGCCGCTTCATTGACGAGGAAGTGATCCCTCACGGCGACGCTTGGGAAGAAGTGGGCAAGGTACCGCGCGAGACCCTGAAGAAGCTCGGAGAACTCGGTATCTTCGGCATGCGCCACGAAGAGAAATATGGCGGCGCCGATATGGATACGTTGGCCTCCATCGTGCTGTCGGAGGAGCTGGGCCGTTCCACTTATGGCGGCTTCTCCGCCACCGTATTGGTGCACACGGACATGGCCAGTCCCCACCTCGCCCGTGCCGGCAGCGAGGAACAGAAGGAGAAGTACCTGCCGGACATCATCAGCGGCGACAAGATCACCGCCATCGCCGTGACGGAACCGGGCGGTGGCTCCGACGTTGCGGCGCTGAAAACCCGGGCCCGGCTCGACGGCAACGAGTGGGTGTTGAACGGCAGTAAGCTGTTCATAACAAACGGCGTCTACGGCGACATCGCCTTCGTTGCCGCGCGCACCGATGCGGACGCGAAGCCGAGCCGCGGCATCTCCATGTTCATCGTCGAGCAGGGCACGCCGGGCTTCCATGTCAGCCGTTCCCTCGACAAGCATGGCTGGCGTTCTTCGGATACAGCGGAATTGGCCTTCGACGACTGCCGCATTCCCGCCGGCAATCTGCTGGGGGAGGAGAACAAGGGTTTCTATTCGATCATGGCCAACTTTCAGAACGAGCGTCTGGTTCTTGCCGGCATGTCGATCGGCGAAAGCGCCAAGGCGATAGATCTGACTCTCGACTGGGTGAAGAACCGCGAAGCCTTCGGCGGCAGTTTCTGGGACAAGCAGACCATTCGGCACCGCATCGCCATGCATACGGCGAAGCTCGAGGCGGCGCGTCAGTTGCTCTATCACGCCGCCTGGCTGGAGGCGAAGGGTGAAGACTGCGTGCGCGAAGTCAGTCAAGTGAAGAGCTTCTGCTGCGAGATGCAGCAGGAGCTGATGTATGACTGCGTCCAGTTCCATGGCGGCATGGGTTATATGCGGGAAACACCGATAGAGCGCATGTCCCGCGATGCCCGCATCCTGACCATCGGCGGCGGCACCACCGAGACCATGCTGGAAGAAATCGCCAAGCGGCTTTAGGCGGAGATGTAGATGAAAATCGTCGACGGCAAGGAAGTCTATGGCTTTAGCGACGAGGAACTGGTCGAGCTGCCTACGGTCTATCGTGACGATCTTTTCAAGGACAAGGTTATCCTCGTCTCCGGCGCCGGCAGCGGTTTTGGCAAGGCGATCGCCTACCTCTTCGCCCGCCTCGGCGCGACCTTGGTGATCTGCGGCCGCGATCAGGCCAAGCTCGACCATTCGGCCGATTGGCTCGGCACAATCGGTGCTGCGGCCGATACGCATTCGATGACCATCCGGGATGCCGACCAGGTCGACGCCATGATGGGCGAAGTCTTCGACAAGCATGGCCGCCTTGATGTCCTGGTCAACAATGCCGGCGGACAATTCCCGCAAACCGGCCATCGACTTCACGGTGAAGGGGTGGAACGCGGTCATCGACACCAATCTGAACGGCACCTGGTATATGATGCAGGCGGCCGCGAAACGCTGGTTCGACCGCGATCAAAGCGGCGCCATCGTCAACATCGTCGCCGATATCTGGCGCGGTCTGCCGGACATGGCGCATACCACGGCGGCACGGGCCGGCGTTATTTACGCCAGCAAAACCGTCGCCGTGGAATGGGCCCAGAAGGGCATCCGCGTCAATTGCGTGGCGCCCGGCTGCTGCGAATCCGAAGGCTTCAAACCGCTACCCACCCGAAGGGTCGGCCAGCTTCCATGTCTCCAATCCGATGTTGCGAGCCGGAGACGTCATGGATATTGCGGAATCTGTCGTCTATCTGTCCGCGCCATCGGCAAAATTCATCACCGGCGAAGTGATAACAGTCGATGGCGGACAACAGCTCTGGGGCGATCCCTGGCCCTTTAAAAAACCGGAATGGGCAAAAATCGACATGCCAAAACGTTAACGAATTGTAAACCAACTCTGGCGTAATGTCCGGCTGGACCCAGTACCGGCACATGCTTGGCGAGAGGTAGTGCGTATTTCTGTTTGCAGTCGATTTTGCGGGCACGCGGCCGGCGATGCCAGGTATACGTGTGTTAAGTCGCCAGCGATCGGCACCGAGGTGAAGCCGGTATGAATAGCCGTTTCGTTCCCGCTATCATCCTATTTGCCGGCGTCTGTTTGTCGATTTTAGCGGCCCTTTATGTGCTGCGAATCGAACAAAACAGGCTGAAACTGAATTTTCAGAACCAGGCCGAAACCCGTATCGATCATGTCCGGCAATCGGTTATGGGGTCGACCGCGGCATTGAACTCGGTTCGCGCATTCTACAAACGCGTCGGTTTATGTCTCGCCGGAAGAATTCGAGACCTTCGCTGCCGGTCTTGTTTTACATTCCGGCGTGCAAGCCGTCGCATGGGTCCCCCAGATTCCCCACGCTTCTCGCCAAGCGTATGAGGCGGCACAAAAACAGGGAAATCAGCCAAACTTCGTCTTGAACGAACGCGATGAAAATAATGCCACCCGGCCCGCCGCCGAGCGACAGACCTACTACCCCGTCACCTACGCTTATCCCGCCGCGAGTAATACGAACGTGATCGGCTTCGATCTCGGATCCGAACCGCAGCGGGCCGCCGCGCTCGCCAAAGCCCGCGACAGCGGTAACAACACGGCCACGCCGAGGCTCCGCCTGATCGAGGGTGCCGACGACGAATTCGGGTTTCTTATATTCGTACCGATTTACCGCGACGGTATCGTGCCCGAAACCGTTGCCCAGCGCCGCGCCAATCTAAAGGGTTTCGGGTTGGGCGTGTTTCGGGCTTCGAAACTGATTGACTACCGGATGAATTTCGCCTCGCCGGTCAACCACAAAATCGAGATACTCGTCTTCGATGTGACCGTGCCGACGAGACCGGAGGCTTTGCACCCGCCGAGCGGTGCCGGCAAACTGTCGGAGCGCGAAACGGCGAACTTGTCCCTACGGCATGAATTCAATGTCTATGATCGTACTTGGGCCGTCTTGGCGCTACCCGCCAACGGTGAATTTCAACTGTCCGCAACCGCCTATTCCGCCGCCGGTTTGATCCTCATCACCGGCCTGTTGTTCGGTGGCCTGCTGGCGCAATATTTCAGACTGTTGGCCCAGCGCGCGGCGTTGGTCGAGGAACGGGTTGGAATCAGAACCCAGGAACTGCAGCAAGCCAACGAGACATTACAAGCGACGCAAGCTCAGCTGGAGCTGATGGCGCTTTACGACAATCTCACAGGCCTGGCCAACCGCAAACTCTTCTACGACACGTTACGGCGGGCGATCAGCGGCGCAGATCGGCATGAAGACAAGGTTTACCTCCTACTGATGGATTTGGATGATTTTAAGTCGGTCAACGACACCCACGGCCATCAGATCGGCGACCGCCTGTTGCGTGACGTGGCCCAACGGTTAAAAGAAAAGATCCGGCGGGAGGATTTGGTCGCCCGTCTTGGCGGTGATGAGTTCGCCATCATTATCGACCGGGTGCGTCAAATCGACGACGCCATCGCCGTGGCCCGCAATATCGTTGACGCCTTCATCCCGAAATTTATTTCCGATATCGGCAGCTTCGATGTCGGGATCAGCGTTGGTATCGCGGTCTATCCGGACCATGGCGACGACGGCGAGGCGGTTGTCAATGCGGCCGATCTGGCCATGTATGAAGCCAAGAAGGACGGCGGCGGCTATCGCCTGGCAGGCGATCCGAGGATCACCCGGCTCACCCGCCAGAGCTCTTAGAGACCACATTCACGCACCGATAAACTTGTGAACCAGCTACTCTATCCCGCGGCAGCAAGCTCAGGCGCATGGGCGGGCAGCGCGCCGACATAGCGTGAGGCGGGGCGAATGATGCGGCCCGAGGCGGTCTGCTCATGCACATGGGCAACCCAACCAAGCACCCGGCCGAGGGCGAAGGCCGGCGTAAAGAGATCGCGGGGCAGACCGACAGCCTCCAACGCCAAGGCGGTGTAAAACTCGACATTGGTGTCGAGGCGACGATCGGGGTAGCGATCCTGCAACACCGAAAGGACCGCCTGCTCCAACGCCTCAGCCTCGGCGATGCGCGCGTTGTGGCCGCGCAAGCCAATAACCACCTGTTTCAGCACGTCCGCCCGCGGATCGCGGGTCCGGTAAATCCGATGGCCGAAACCCATTATCCGCTCGCCGGCGGCCAGTTTGGCCTCGACCCAGGCCCGCTTGGAAGACGCCGAGGCCGCGTCGTCCAGCATATCCAACACCGGTCCGGGGGCACCGCCGTGTAGAGGGCCCTTGAGAGCGCACAGTGCCGCCACGGCGCTGGACACCAGGCCGGCCTGGGTCGAGGCAACGACCCGGGCCGTGAATGTGGAGGCGTTCATGCCGTGATCGCTGACGGTGATCAAATAGGTCTCCAACGCCGCCGCATGCTGATCTGATGCGGACGCACCGGTAAGCATAGCGAGAAAATCCGCGACCTGCCCCTGAGCCGGATCCGGCGCGATGGGCGCTTGTCCCTGGCGCTGACGGTGCAGGGCCGCGATAATGACCGGCGCGGCCGCGACCAATTTGACGTGATCGCCGCTCTCGCCGTCGGCCAATACCGACCAGCCGGCCCGTAGCCCTTCTAAGATCGATAGATCGTTTGCCGCGCATTGGTCCAGCAAGCCCGGCAATTGCTTGAACGCGGTCATACGCGCTTCACCGAGCTGCCGTTTTAACTCCGCTTCGCTTATGTCAATCAGCCCGGCGGTTCGCCAAAGCAGCGCCGCCGTCTCCTCATAGCTTAACCGACCGGCAATTTCCTCCAAATCGCGGCCGCAGATGATCAAACGGCCGCCCTGGCCATCGACCCGACTAAGCCGGGTTTCCGCCGCCACGACTCCTTCGAGACCGGCGCTGGCGGGGGACTTCTGCTCTGTCATGGAGAACCTCCTTCATAAATTCGGAGGCAATATTGACAAGAACTCATTATTGATCAATATTGATAGATACATTCAATATATAGTTGACAGAAAGCGCGGTTCCAGCCATGTCGGACAACCGTTATCTCACGGCACGCGAGGCCGCGTCGGAATTGGGGGTGAACCGGGCAACGCTATACGCCTATGTCAGCCGTGGCTTGGTCCGGTCGGAGCCATCGACCGGTTCGCGGCAACGGCTTTACCGCGCAGATGACGTCAAAGCGCTGCGGGACCGCAAGTCGCCCCGCGGCGGCGCTAACGAGGCGTTGAGCAATGCCCTGAATTTTGGGGCGCCGTTGCTATCATCCGCGATCACCCTGATTGGCGACGAAAACCTGTATTATCGCGGTCGCGATGTCGCGGAATTGGCTCGCAACGCCAGTTTGGAGCATGTTGCCGCCATTCTTTGGTTGCGGGAGGATCAGGATCTCTTTGCCATTGCCGCGCCGGTTACGCCGGTACCCGGCGCCGTGCCGGTCGGATTGCCGCGGGCTGTGGCCAGTCTCGCCATCGCCAACGAGATCGATTTGCCGGCGCTCAACTTATCCGGCCGCAGCGTCGCCCGTACCGGCGTGCATATCCTGCGCCTCCTGACCGCCGCTTTTACCGGCAGCCTGCCCAGCCAAGCCCCAATCGCCGATCAACTGGCCGAGGCTTGGTTGCTCGACCCGGCGGGGCGAGATCTCTTGCGCGCGGCCATGATCCTCTGCGCCGATCATGAGCTGAATGCCTCCACATTCACGGTCCGTTGCGCCGCCTCCACCGGTGCGGCACCTTACGCCGCCATATCCGCCGGCCTTGCCGCCCTACAGGGACCGAAGCATGGCGGTTTGTCGACGAAAGTCTGGGCTCTGTTCGAAGAGCTGGAGCGGGCGGAATCCGTGGCCGACGGCATCGCCGCGCGGCTACGCCGGGGCGACGACCTGCCCGGCTTCGGCCTGCCGCTATATCCGGACCGGGACCCCAGAGCGGAGGCCCTGCTCGCCCTTCTCGACAAAGCAACGGAGGATCGCCAGCGTTTCGACTATATCCGCGAAGTAGCGGCCACCGTGTACGAACTGACCGACAAACGCCCGAACATCGACTATGCCCTCACCGCCTTCGCCCGTTTGTACGGTTTGGACATGACGGTACCCTTCGCGCTGTTCGCCATCGGCCGCAGCGTCGGCTGGGTCGCCCATGCTCAGGAGCAATATCGAAACGGTCGATTGCTGCGGCCGCGGGCCCGCTATACGGGCGAGCCGCCGAATCGGTAGGCACCAATCCGTGAACGCGGTTCGCTTGGCGCCAAGTGCCGGATCGGGTATAATTCAGACAAAAGGGAAAAAAGAAAAACCCCTATTGGACGTCGGATAGAGGACGAAAAGATGTTTACCAAACTCAGTCGTCGAACGCCTTGGATTGCCGGGATCGCGGCAACGATATTGGCCACTTTCGGTCTTGCCGTTCCCGCTGAAGCGGGCAGTCGATCGCCCCAAGTCTTGGCATTGGTCTCTCTCGACCGGCCGATGGAATTTCTCTGCTTCAATCGAGAATGCTTTGTCGAGCTGTCGGCCTTCTGCCTGCAGAAGAATTATGCGACCCCGGACAAAGGCACCAAATACGCCTTGCATGGCGGCGAAGGCATCCGCATCACCGGTCATACCCGCAGCGGTCAGAAGATCAGCCTGGATCCCAGCAAGCATTTCGAACTGAAGGCGCTGAGGACCCATGTCGCCGTACGCATGGCCATGAGCACCAGCCAGTTCCACAAATTGGGATTGGAGAAGATCACCGTCTCCGTGGCAGAAAACGTCTCCCTCGTGCCCGCGCCGAGCGACGCGTTCGAGCCCCAAGAGCCTGAAACCATCGCCGTCGCCACGAACAGTTGGCGCGAGATCGGTACCCGTGTCGTCGACCGCGATGCGGAGCAAATGAGCGCGGCCCGGGTGACCAACCAGATTGCCAACGCGCTGCCGCCCTTCACTCATGTAGGCAAGCAAACCCAGCAATCGGCCTGGCAAAAGATGGAACGGAGCGGCGCCATGGAAGGCATGACGCCGGAAGCGGTGCGGCTGTTGAAAGACGCCTATCAAACCTGTGTCGACACGACAAGTTCCGGCGGTATGCTGACGATGCGCGGCTGCGTGTCCAACATGCATGACAAGTTCCTCGGCGATTTGAATCAAAAGTATTGGGATACTTTGTCCGGCGCGAGCTAGGCCACGACGTCCGACATGGGCTGACGCGGCGAACAATCTCGACAGACGGCGGCGGCGCACGTAGAGTGCGCCGCTGTCTTTATAGAGGGGCGTACTTCAACAATCGGCTGGGGCGATGAACACGTCTGCCAAGGAACATTTGATAGTCCGCGACGGGTTGACCCGCGAGGAACTGACCGAGGAAAGGATCGAAAGCCTCCGTCAGGAATTCGCCTCGACCGGCTTCGATCTCTTCCTCGACAAGGAAACGCGCGAAGCCTCGCGGCGGGATGCCCTGACCGAACTGCCGAACGGCGACGACCTTTGGGTCTTCGCTTATGGCAGCCTGATGTGGAATCCGGCGATCCACCATGGCGGCATGACGAACGGCCGGATATATGGCTATCACCGCCGCTTCTGTTTGCATATGCCGCTCGGGCGGGGGACGCCGGAACGCCCGGGCCTAATGCTCGGTCTTGATGTCGGCGGCTCCTGCCGCGGCAAAGCGATCCGCATCCCAGCCGACCTGGTGGAGAGCGAATCCACCATCCTGTGGCGGCGGGAGATGATCTCCGGCTCTTACCGGCCCACTTGGTTGCCGGTGCAAACGGACGACGGCCCGGTTCGCGCCGTGACTTTCGTCGTCAATCCGGAGCATCCGCGTTATCTTGGCGACGTCACGCCGGAGGACACGGTGAAGATGATCGCAACCGCCGAAGGCATATTGGGCCGTTGCCGCGACTATCTGTCCAACACCGTCGTCCACCTCGACGAACTCGGCATCGGGAGCGGTCCGATGCATCACTTGTTGGCGGAAGTCGAAGCCTATGCTGGCAAGGAAGTCGAAATGGAAGTTGGCCAATAGGGCGTTTTGTCGACCTAAAAAGGTAGGGGCCGCCGAAGCGGCCCCTTAACCCTTTTCCAGATTGACCCGATTATGCCTTCTGTCTCGATCCGAAGATCAAGTCTTCCAACTTAACCCCGCCACCCTGTTCGAGGGTCTGGCATCGGCGCCCTCGCCTTTGCCGTAACGTTCCGCCTTCTCGTCCGTGGTTGGATTAACCGATCCGGCTTCCTGCTACCCCCCCGACCTCTGCTGAACCACCAGCAGCGTCAGGAACAACTTCACCAAACTTTGTCGAACCATACAAGACGAAAAACAAACCAAGCCGACATTTCTTGGGGAAAATCCGGGGGATAAATCGGGATAACTGCGTCAATTCATAAGCCCTACTAAATATGGGTTGCTTGGCGATGCCGGCGCATGAACACCCGATACATCAGGACGGTGGTCACGAGGATCGCCGGCACCAGAAGCATGCCGGCGGTCAAAGTACCGGTCGAATCGATGACCCAACCGGCCAAGGCCGGCGCGATGACGGAGCCTGCATAGAACACGCTGTAAAATATCCCGAAGATGCGGGCCCGTACTTCAGGTCGGCCGATTTCGCCCGCCGCCGATACGATCGGCCCGGCCGCCGGCGCACTGGCCATGCTGGCCGCGGCAAGGGCGAGACCGGCCCAAAGCGGCCAATCGGCCAGCATGACCACAACCAACATCATGGCCGCCCAGGCGAAACTGCCGCCATAGACCAGTTCCGAACGCCAATTGAAGCGATCGGCCAAAAATCCGCCCAAAGGAATGAACGGGATGCTCGCGATCGCCGCGAAGCCGACGAGAATTCCGGCCTGCACCGCGTCGGCGCCGTGATCGATCAGAAACGCCGGCGCGAATCCGAGCGTGATGAGAAAACCGCCGTTGACGCTGGCCCAGACCCAGCCGATGCGTAAGGCTTGGATCACTTCCGGCCGGTTCGGCCGGGCCGCCGATTCCGCCAGGGCGGCTTGATTGGGGCTGTCCCGATAGGTCGCAAGAAACCCAACCAGGGCGGCGAGCGTGACCGCGCCCGTGATCCAGTAGGCGATCGACCAATCCGTCGGCGTCGAAAACGGGCCGAGGATCGCCATGGCCAGTGCGATGCCCAAGGGATAACCGCTGAGCGCCAGGGCAATGGCGGTATTGCTTTCGCGGCCTTGGAACCAATCGACCACAACCTTGGTGCTGGAGACGGTGATCATCACGCTGCCGGCCCCGGATAGCAGTCGGCTCACAAACATCGGCCAATAGCCGCCGGCGACGATCGGGATCACCGCCGCCGCCAACATCAGACACAGGCTGATGACGATCACCGCGCGATCGCCCAAACGCTGCGCCAGCGCACCGCCCAGAAACGCGACGACCAGACCGGGTGCCAGCAACATGCCAATCAAGACGCCGAAATCCGTGTGGCTGAGACCATGGGCCTTGGTGAAGCCGTCGGAAACGGCAACCAAGGCCTGCATATGGAACCCGAAGGTGAAGCGGGCGCCGATCAATCCGGCCAGAACCACCCAACGCTGGCCGTCCGCCGTCACTAGAGCGGCCAGAAGAACAGGATGGCCGGCAGCGAAATGGCGATGATCAGGATTTCCAATGGCAGACCCATGCGCCAGTAATCGCCGAAGCGATAACCGCCGGGGCCCATGATCAATGTATTGTTCTTATGCCCGATGGGGGTCAGGAAAGCGCAGGACGCGGCCACGGCCACCCCCATCAGGAACGGGTCCGGCGCAACCTCCAAGCGCTGCGCCATGTTGACCGCGATTGGCGCCGCGATCACAGCGGTCGCCGTGTTGTTCATTACGTCAGACAGGCTCATGGTGACGACGATCAACAGGCCCAAGATAACCCAGGCCGGCGCGCCGACGGCGGCGTCGACGATGCCGTTGGCGATTAGCTCGGTGCCGCCGCTCGCTTCCAGCGCGCTGCCGATCGGGATCATCGAGCCCAACAGCACAATCACTGGCCACTCCACCGAGGTATAGACCTGGCGCAGCGGCACCACGTTTAGCAGCACCATGCCGGCGGCGGCACAAGCCAGCGCCACCGGCAAATAGACGATACCGAAACTGGCGGCCAGAATCGCCGCGGCGAAGATGCCGATGGTCAGGAATGCCTTATCCCGTTGCACGACCTGCAATCCCCGCTCCCGCAACGGCAGGCAGCCGAGCCAAGTGGTGACATGAACGAGCCGTTCCGTCGGTCCGAGCAACAACAGGATATCGCCCGCTTCGATATTCAGCTTGCGGACGCGCTCGGTAAACTGACGGCCCTGACGGGAAATCCCCAGCAGGGTGACACCGTAACGGAACAGTAAGCCGAGCGACAGCGCCGAGCGGCCTTGGATGCGAGCCCCGTCGGGTACCACCACTTCGGTCAAGGTTATGTCGTCGGCTGTGATCGACGCCTTCTGCGTATCCTCCTCCCGCCGGACATAGGCGAGTTTGAGGGCGCCGACCACTTGGTCGATGGCGTCGGGCGCTGCTTGGATGACCAATACATCGCCTTCCCGCACCGTTTCGTATCTCGCCAGACCGGGCCGGCGGCGGCCATTTCGAACCAGACCGACAATGGCGGCCTCCTGTTCCTCCGCCTCTCCAGTCAGTTCGGCGACTTTCTTGCCGATGGCGGCGGAGCCCTCCGGCACCTGCAGTTCGGCGATGTAGTCCGCGACATTGGCCAGCTCCTGCCCGGTGTCGTGGGCTTGACGCGCTTTCGGAATAAGACGCCAGCCGAGCGTGGCGATGAAGGCGATGCCGACGATGGCGCAGGTCAATCCGACCGGCGCGAAATCGAACATCTGGAACGGTGCCCCGAAGGCGTCGTTGCGAAATTCGGAGATGACGATATTGGGCGGCGTCCCGATCAGGGTTATCATGCCGCCCAGTATCGTCGCGAAAGAGAGCGGCATCAGCGTCACCGAGGGGCTGCGCTTCGCTTTCTGCGCCGCCTGGATATCCACCGGCATCAACAACGCCAGCGCCGCGACATTGTTCATAATCGCCGAAAGAAAACCCGCCACCACCGACATCGCGGAGATATGCAGCCAAAGCGCCCGCGAGCCGTCGGCGACATATTTCGCCAGCAGATCGATGGCGCCCGAATTGGACAAGCCGCGGCTGACGATCAAAACCAAAGCGATGATCACGGTGGCTGGATGGCCGAAACCGGAAAACGCCTCCTTCGTCGGCACCACGCCGGTCAGCAACGCCGCCAGCAGGGCGATGAACGCGACCAAATCGTAGCGCCAGCGTCCCCAGATCAAGAACACGAACACGAAAAATAGCAAAACGAATAAAGTTATCTGCTCGCCGGTCATAATTCCCGTCATCCAACCAATGAAGTTGGCCGCTAGCATACCCGAATGCCATTCGAAGAAAAGCTTGACGGACAAGTTGCTTGCCGCGCACGACCGTTCGGGGCTAATACCAACTTTCGATGATAGCGACCTATTCAACCGGCTTTCCAGGTTTGCCGGCGAGGCGCGGGTCGTGCCGTGGTCCGACGACCAGAAGCGGCCCGCAACGACGTCCGGTGAGCCTGGAAAGCCGGCCGTCGGTGGGGCGAGATGGCCCGTCCGCTGCGTTGCGACGCTTGCCCGATACCCCGCATCGCGCGGCGCGCCGCGCCTGCCGGACTGGACCATCTCGACCCATTGAACAGGTCTCTATCATCTAAAGTTGGTATAACTAGCGAAAACCAGAAGAACAGGTTGAGGCAGCATGACGATGGACGACCCGATTGCCGAGTTGGCGGCGCAGCAGGCAAAGTTTTGGAATTCGCCGGCAGCGGACAAATGGATCGACAATCAGGCGATCCTGGATCGGCAGATGACACCGCTGACGGATTTATTGTTCGAGGACGCGGCGATCCAAACCGGCGAACGGGTCATCGATGTCGGCTGCGGCGCCGGCACAACCAGCCGCCGCGCTGGGCAGGCGACGGGATCGAATGGATCCGTCCTGGGCGTCGATCTGTCCGAACCTTTGGTCGAGACGGCACGGAAGCAGACCTCCGCCGCCCATGTCCGTTTTGCCTCCGGCGATGCCGGCCAACATGCCTTCGACGCCGGCGCCCATGATTTGGTGCTATCGCGCTTCGGCGTGATGTTCTTCGCCGATCCGGTGGCCGCCTTCCTGAACCTTCGGCAAGCGCTGAAACCCGGCGGCCGTATCTGCTTCGTCTGTTGGGGGGAGAAGCGGGACAATCCCTGGTTTCAGTTGCCCGTGGATATCCTGAACGAGTTTCTGGAACCGTTGCCGCCGACGGATCCGCGGGCGCCCGGACCGACCGCCTTGGGCGACCCGACCTATATCGACGAAATCCTGGCGTCGGCCGGCTTTCAGGACCGCCGCGTGGTCACGCGGCAGCCGATGCTGCTCGCGACCGGCAGCAACCCGGCCGAAACCGCCGGCTATATGGTCCATTTGGGGCCCGTCACCCGCCAGATCATGATTCGTAAGCCTGATGAGAGCGTCGTCCAAGCGGTGATCGAACGCCTGACCGAGGAGCTAGTCAACTACGCCACGGATGACGGCATCCAAGTGCCCAGCAGCCTGCACTATGTCCAGGCGCGGAACCCGAGCTGACTAGCTAGGCAACACTCAATTCGTCAAAAATTCCGTATCCGGCTCCAGCGGATAGATCGGCCGTTTCAGGTGTTTGAAGTCGAGCAGGCTGTAGTCCGAGGTGCAGACGCCCGGTCCGGCAACCAGGACAATGTCCTTCGCAATCGGCTCGAAGCCGGCGCGGAAATGCTGGCGCGATTTTATCAGTACATAGCGCTTGGCCGACGGATCGATACCGGCATGAGTGAAGCAACCGACGTCGAAAGGTTCATAGCGGCCGGATGAGACGACAATCTCGACCCGCCCGGTATCCAGCACCGCCGTCGGCCCTAGGCTCATCTGCAAACCGGTCATCATCGGTCCGGTGACGGTGAAGCGGCCATCGGTGATCCGCCGAACCCGGCCCGAGACCTGCAACGGTTTGCCGGTGAGACCCAGGGTCGGCATGTCCGTCTTGCCCCCCAGTCGAAGGGTGACGTCGGCGCCGACACCGGCGGCGATCATCTCTTGCACCGAGGCCGGATCCCAGATCGGTCCGGCCACCACGTCGTCCAATTCCTGGGCGATGACTTCTTCCAGCACGGCCATGACATCCTGATTACCACCGGCGCCGGTATTGTCGCCATGGTCGACCAGAATGACCGGCCCGTCGCGCATCGCCTTGGCGCGGGCGATGGAGTCGGTCATCGGCTCGATCTCGAAAACGAAGCCTTCGCGCGCGTCCCACGCCATGCTCGCCAGTTCGCTGGCCAGGGTCTCGCCAGCGTCATCGCCGTCTTCGCCGACGATCACCACGCTGAGACCGGTTTCGGGAATATCCGCCAGAGGAAAGCCGCCGAAGATCGAAGCGTTCAGAACCCGACCGTCCGCTTCCGCCGCCTGAGCCCGCTCCATGATCGCTTTCATCGGCTGCATCGCCGGCGTTTGCCGCAGCATATGGGTCAACATGGGCAGATGACGCCAGGCGATCGACGGCTTGGCGTCGTCGGCCAGCAGCTTCTTCATCGTCCGCACCGCCCGCGCGCCGGTTTCGTACATATCGACATGGGGATAGGTGCAATAGCCGGTGACGATATCCGCATTGTCGATCATCGCGGACGAGAGGTTGGTGTGAAAATCGAGGGCGACGGCGATCGGCACCTGTTGGTCGACCTCCCGTATCCGGCGTAGCAATTCGCCTTCGCCGTCCGTATGACTTTCGACCACCATGGCGCCGTGCAGATCCAGCAGAACGACGTCGCACCCCTGCGCGACCGCGTCGCAAATTTTACCGGACATTGTCTCGAAGGCGTCGTCGGTCACCGGTCCCGACGGATTGGCGTTGCCGGCGACGGGAAAGGTCAGGTCGGCGCCGATTTCCGAGGCCCAATCCAGATAGGCCGCGACCGGACTATTGGTGCCGCCATAGACGTCGATGGCGGCTTGTCCGTCGACGAGGCCGCGCCCATGCCCGCGGCCGAACGCGCTAAGCGGGGTGGGTAAAGGTGAAAACGTATTGGTTTCGTGCCGCATGACGGCGGTGACGATGCGCATGCCAAGTCCTTAATGTGAAGATATTGTCGTTAGATGCGCCGCCTATAGCATAAATGCCGGCGTTCCGGTCGAAAATTCGATTTCACACAGGCCTACCGCCAGGCCAGACAACCGCCCTGGCCAGCGAATAAAAGTCTATATTGTCGGATTACCCGTTCGTCTGGCGCTCGGCCCAAGCCAAAACCAAAGCAAAGGCCGCAAAACAGCACATAGAATAGATCAAATAGGCGAGTTCCCCACCTGTCATCGCAAAATCCTTATCGCGTAAAACAAGGCGGGAAGGTCGCCCGGCCGACTGCGGGCCGCATTGATCCAGATCAATTCCGGCCCATTGCCGGACCAACGCGCTTGTGGCACCCTGGCTGCCCGCACAACGATGTCTAAAGTCGAACGATTTCATGAGTCATGTGAACACTTTCGCCGGCAATCCGCTGAACCGGGCCGGTAACGAACGGCGCGACCCGGCCTGGGTACAAGCCCGCTTGGAGGCACCGGGTACGCGCTTCGTCCCGCTTTGGCAATTGCGCGCCCTGATGACGCTGGGCGAACAATTGTCGATTTCCTGGCGCAGCAAGGCCGAGGTCCAGGAATATCTCGACCGAAGCGAAACTTGTCTGTTTCTCGGGCTGGACGACGAGAAGGTCGCCCATTTCGCCGTCGACGTATCGAGCGCCGGCGACAAGAAACCGGACGCGCCGTTCCGCGACCATGGCAAATGGATCGACGTTAGAAGCGCGGCGGCGCAAGCGGCGATGAGCGACGCGGCAATCCTGGCCCAATCCCGCTCGATGATCGACTGGCATGCGCGGCACCGCTTCTGTGCCGTCTGCGGCGCCCCGTCCGCGGTGCATGAAGCGGGCTATGTGCGCAAATGCGGTTCCTGCAACGCCCAGCATTTCCCGCGCACCGATCCGGTCGTGATCATGTTGGTCCTGGACGGCGACCGCTGCATGCTGGGCCGCCAGGCGATGTTTCCGAAGGGCAATTGGTCCGCCCTCGCCGGCTTCGTCGAGCCGGGCGAGGATATCGAGGAAGCGGTGCGCCGGGAGGTGATGGAGGAAGCCGGCATCCGCATCGGCAAGGTGCGCTACATCTTCTCCCAACCCTGGCCGTTTCCTTCATCGCTGATGATCGGCTGCTGGGGCCACGCGGAAACCACCGACATCAAGATCGATCCGCACGAGCTCGAACAGGCCCAATGGTTCAGCCGCGACGAAATTCGCGAGATGCTCGGCAATTGCTACGACACCAGCAAGACCCGGATGCCGGCGCCCTTGGCCATCGCCCACCAACTCGGACGGGCCTGGATCGACGGAATTCCTGACTGCGTTTAGAAACTATTGCGGACGTCCGCGCCGACGCAGCGCGACGGTTGCCGCCCTATCCAGTATCGGGCCGTCTGGCGTCATTTCAACGACGACGCCATAGTCGCGCTTGGCGCCGGCGACGCTGACCCGGTCAAGTCGTATATCCTCAAGCACCGCCTCGGGGTCACGTTCGAAGGCGGGGCCGTAGCCGCCGCCGCTCGCCATCACATGGACGAAGACGTCGTCGCGTCGGACCGCCACCGGTTCCCGCAGCAGCACCGGTAGAACTCGGTCGCCATTGGCGCCTCGAACGACATTGGAGGACGGCGCGCCGTCGCTTCCACCCTTCAAGCCATGGGGCGGAAATCGGCGTTTGTCGGATCGCACATTCAGGAGCGCCTCGTCCGACAGAACTCGGTAGCTGCGCTCTATCGCCAAGCCGCCACGCCGGCGTCCGGGTCCGCCTGAATCGGTGACAAAGCCGTAGCTGTCGATACGGATCGGATAGGCGGCCTCGATCATCTCGACGGGGATGTTCGATTGATTGGCGCCGATATGGGGAACCCCTTCCTCACCGTCGGCGTGGCGGCTGGCGCCCCAAACGCCCATGGCGGTTTCGCAAAATATGAATGGCGTCCCGTCGCGCTGACCGGAAATGGTCGGCAAGGTCGACCCGCCGGAACCGTCAGCGGTGACCCGGTCGGGCAGCGCCTGGGCCAGGGCACCGAATAGACAGTCGATCATCCGATACCCGGTGATACCGCGGGCACCACAAGGTCCCGGCGACCGCGGATTGACCACCGTACCCAGCGGGGCGCGCACGTCGACCAGTTCGGAGAAGCCATGGCAATTGGGAATATCCGCTTGCATGACCGAGCGTAGGGCGGCATAGGCGCAGGCTTTTGTGAAAGGTAGTGTGGAATTGACGCCACCCGCCACTTGCGGAGAGGAGCCCGTCCAATCGACGATGACTTTCTCGGCGGAAATCGTAACCGAAACCTGCAGAACAATCGGTTCCGGTTGCTTGCCGATCCCGTCGATATGATCGGTAAAGCGATAGGTGCCTTTCGGCATTTCCGACAGCGTTAGCCGCTTTGCATAGGCGCCGAGATCCCGGATCGCCCGCTCGACGGTACCGACGCCATAGCGGCGAAACAGATTCTGTAAGCCGCGGGCGCCGATCGCGCAGGCCGCCATCTGCGACTGTAAATCGCCGAGCACCAACTCCGGCGTTCGTACATTGAGAGCGATGAGCTTCCAAAGTGTTTCGTTGCGGCGGCCTCGGTCGACGAGCTTCAAAACAGGCAGGCGCAAACCCTCCTGCCAGATCTCCGTCGCGCCCAAGGCGTTCGAGCCGGCGACGATACCGCCGACGTCGCTGTGATGGGCGAGTGTTGTCGACCATCCCCTCAGCACATTCTCGAAAAAAATCGGTTTGACCACATAGATGTCAGGCAGGTGCTGGCCGGCCGCGGCATAGGGGTCGTTCATGATGTAATAGTCGTCTTCGTGGACTTGGTCGTCGAGGATGGCAATCATGTTTTCCAGCGCGTCCTGGAAACTGCCCAAATGCATCGGCGTACACACCCCTTGGGCAATGGTGCGCCCGTCGGCGTCGCAGATAGCGGTGGAGAAATCCAATGAATCACGAACGATCTGAGAGTAGGCAGTACGAACGATGGTCAATGTGACTTCTTCCGCGATGGTGTCAAAGGCGTTGCGCAGCACTTCGAGAAGGAACGGATCGGTGGCGGTCGAGGTCTTGGTCATGACGTTTCCAGATCGATAACGATGTTGCCGTGCGCGTCGCGATGCACCCGAGCATCCGGTGGCACCACGGTCGTGCCCTCGAATTCCTCGACGATCAGCGGCCCCTGGCGCGGGACATCGTCCAGACCGTTGCGGTCAACCACGCCAGTCGGCAAGGAGCCGAATTCCGCGCCGAAATAGACCTGCCGATGGCTAATCGGCGAGGATTGTCGCCGCGGCTTCGGCAGGGTGCCGGCCTGCCCCACCGAATCGCGTGCCCGCACGGCTACGGCGACCAATTCGACCTGATTTTTGGAGTCGAATTTGTGGCCGAAGCGCCGTGCATGTTCGTCGTCGAATCGTCGGCGCAGGTCCGCCCGGTGGCTGTCTGCAAAACCGGCATCGTCAACCGGGATCGTCAGTTCGAAAGCCTGACCGAGATAGCGCATTTCCGCATAATGCCGAAATTCCGCTCGCGCCTCGTCGCAGCCGATCAGTTGGCTCGCCTGGCGACGTAATCTGGCGAATTCGCCGGTGACGGTCGCGGCCTCGATCGTCGTCAGAAGTCCGGGACAGGCGCCGGCGACCGTGACCGCGCGGTCCGCCAACAGCAATCCGCCCGCACTGAACACGCCAGCCGCCGGCGGGACGATCACCCGGCGCAACTCGAGACTTTGGGCAATGCCGGCGGCATGCACACCGCCGCTGCCGCCGAAGGCGATCATGGCGAAGTCGCGCGGGTCGCGGCCGCGATAGGTTGTCACCGCCTTGATCGCGCGCACCATCGTGGCGTTGGCGACCTGATGGATACCGTGAGCGGCCTGATCCGGTGCAAGGCGGAGGGGATCGGCAATATCGGCGCTAACGGCGGCTATCGCGCGGCCCGCTTCGATCGCGACAGTACCGCCCGCAAGTCCGGTTTGATTGAGAAAGCCGAGCGCCACGTTGGCGTCGGTTACCGTGGCCCGCACCCCGCCGGCACCGTAGCAAGCCGGCCCCGGCACCGCGCCGGCGCTGTCCGGTCCGACTCTGATCGCGCCAGCGCGGTCAAGCCGCACAATGGAGCCGCCGCCCGCGCCAACTTCCGAAATGTCGAGCACCGGCAGCTTCAGCGCATAGCCAGCGCCACCGACGATGCCCCCAGCGCTGCTCATGGCGGCGCCGACTTCGTAATGCTCGGCAAAAATCATCTCGCCGTCCTCGATCAACGATGCCTTTGCCGTGGTGCCACCCATATCGAAGGTTATGGCGCTGTCGATATCGAGCGCGCGGCAAAGTCGGGCGGCACCGACGACGCCGGCGGCCGGACCGCATTCAACGATCTGGGCCGGCTTGGCCAATGCCGCCGCCGCTTCAACCGTGCCGCCGGAGGATTGCATCACCATAATCCTGGCCGGACACCCGGCGGCGCCGAGATCATCCCGCATCGCCTGCAAGTAACGCCGCACCGGCGGGCCGACATAGCCGTTGATCACGGTCGTGCTGGTGCGCTCGTATTCGCGGATTTGCGGCAGGACTTCGGTCGACAGCGTAACGAACACGCCGGGCAATCGTTGCCGCAACAACTCGCCCGCCAGTCGTTCATGGTCCGGGTTCAGGTAGGCATGCAGGAAACAAACGGCAACGGCTTCGACTTGGAGACCCGCGATCCTATCGGCAACCGCCAGGACGTCGTCCGTCTCGAGAGGCGTGACCACACGGCCCTCCGCGTCGAGCCGTTCACGGATCTCGAACCGCAGGTCTCGCGGCACCAGGGGAGGGGGTTTCCGATACAGCGGCTCGTACAGCCGCGGTACTCTTATACGCCTTAACTCCAACACGTCGCGAAAGCCGGCGGTTGTGATCAAAGCCGTTTTGGCGCCTTTGCCTTCCAAGATGGCGTTGGTGGCGACGGTGCAGCCATGGGCCATTTCCGACAGGTCGGCCAGCGTCAGGTTTCTTCGTTGGGCCAGACCGGTCAACCCTTCGATCACGCCGTGGCCGTAATTCTCCGGTGTCGACGGCACCTTGGCGGTGTGTAGAAAACCGTCGGCGTCAATCTCCGCAACGTCGGTAAAGGTGCCGCCGATATCGGAACCGGCACGCCAGCCCAGCGTCGAGTCGGTCATTATGGCAATCCGACGCCCGGCACGTCGACCCGTACGGTCTCGATGCGGCCGTCGCGGGGATCGTCGAGACTGGGTCCGTGGGCATAACTGGTGCAGACGAACAGCGTCCGACGGTCCGCGCCGCCCAGCATGCAGGCATAGCAGCCCTGGCGGCCGGCGCCGATCTCGCGGCTGATCAGCCCGCCCTCATGGACCCGGATGACCCGATTGTTACGCGCGTCGGCGACCCAAATCGCGCCTTCGGCGTCTAAACAGATGCCGTCCGGATAACAATCGCCTAGTTCGGCGAAGGCCCGACGGTTGGAAAGGCCGCCGTCGGCGTCGATATCGAATTGAGTGAGTCGGCGGGCCATGGTTTCTGCAATGATAAATCGACCGCCGTCCGGCGTGATGACCGGTCCATTGGGAAAAGCAAGATCGTCGGCGGCAACATGGATCGAGCCATCCGGATCGACGCGCAAGAGCACGGTGGTGCGCTCCGGCTCGTCCTCCCGCCGGTCGAAACCGAAATTGCCGACATAGGCGCGACCCTGGGCATCGACGACCATGTCGTTGCACAGGCTCGGCGCCAACTCAGACAGGTTCGCGACTTCGCTGATCTCCTTGCCGGTCCAACGCAGCAGGCGGCGGTCGCGCATGGACACGATCAACAGATCGCCGTCCGGCGTCCAGCCGAGCCCGGACGGTTGCGCCGGCACCTCGACGATCGGCGACAATTCGCCCGCCTCGGTCACGGTGTAGACCCGATGGGTATAGAAATCCGAAAACCAAAGCCGGTCCTCGCGCCAGCGTGGCCCTTCCGGAAAGGTAATGCCGTCGACCAGAACGGTCAGTTCGCTCTCATTCGTCATGCCTATCCCCTAAAAAAATATCGCTCTCATAGTCACCGGAATACCGAGCGGCGTCCAGCATTGGCGGCCCCGAAATCGTCATATTCGATCACAAAACCGCCCCGCTTCCGGCCAGGAACGAACAAACGGTGCTGTTCAGATCGCCTTTATCGAAAACCGGATCGGGGTGGCAGCGATGACCATTATCTCTCAACGAACTCTCAACGGACGCGCCCGCGTCCTTTTCCTTTCCCTCATATTATTCTGGTGTCTGGCGTTCGTCGGCACGGCACGGGCGCAGGTAACCGATTTGGGCTTGCGCCTATTGCCCGTAATCGTGACCGGGGACGAGAACCAAACCGATACGCCGGAACCGGAAATGCCGGCGATCAACGCGCCGATCCTGGCGACGGATATTCAAGTCACGGTAAACGGACCGATCGCCCGCACGCGGGTTCGCCAACTCTTCGTCAATACCAGCGACGAATGGATGGAGGGCGTTTATACCTTTCCCCTGCCGGAAGACGCGGCCGTCGACAGCCTGCGCATGGTGATCGGCGATCGGGTGATCCTCGGCGAAGTGAAGGAACGCGAGGAAGCGCGCCGGACCTACGAGAAAGCCAAACGCGAGGGCCGGCGTGCCGGTCTGATCACGCAGGAAAGGCCGAACGTCTTCACTACCTCCGTGGCCAATATCGGACCCGGCGTCCAAATCGCCATCGAGATCGAGTTTCAGGAAGCGTTGCGTCTGGACAAGAATGTCTATGCCTTGCGTTTCCCAACCGTGATCGGGCCACGCTACATTCCCGGCCAAAAGCCGATCATCGGCGTTGCCGGCAGCGGCCGGGCGATCAATACAGACGCGGTGCCGGACGCCGAACGCATCACGCCGCCGGTGCGGCATCCGGATGACGGTAAGATCAATCCGCTGGTCTTCGTTGTCGATATCGACGCGGGCACACCGCTGGAGAAAGTTTGGAGCGCCAGTCACGCGATCAACACGGAGCAAAACCAGGGGCGCTACCGCGTTACCCTCAAAGACGGCGCCATTCCCGCCGACCGGGATTTCGTTCTGGAATGGCAACCGAAGACCCGCAACAGCACCGGCATCGAGCTTTATAAGGAAGAGATCGACGGCGACAGCTATCTGTTGGCCATGATCCAGCCGCCGCAAACGACGGTCGCGCCTCTGGAAATGCCCCGGGAAGTGATCTACGTCATCGATACCTCCGGCTCCATGGGCGGGGTCTCCATCAAAGGCGCCCGCGTGGCCCTGGCCCAGGCGCTCGGTCGGTTGCGGCCGCAAGATCGGTTCAATGTCGTCCGTTTCTCCGACCGGGCGGAGGCCTTCTTCCCCGATCCGCAACTGGCGACGCCTGCGATCGTTGCCGCCGCTCAGGCGCGCGTCGCCACCCTACAAGCCGATGGCGGGACGGAGTTTCTGTCGGCTCTCCAATTGGCGCTCAATGGCGAGATCGACAATAGCCGCCTGCGTCAGGTGGTGTTTCTGACCGATGGCGCCGTCGGCAACGAGGTCGAAATCTTGAGCTTCATCCGCAAGCAATTAGGCGACAGCCGGCTGTTCACCGTCGGCATCGGGTCCGCGCCGAACAGTTATCTGATGCGCAAAGCGGCGGCCCTCGGCCACGGCACCTACACCTTTGTGGAACAGGAGAGCCAGGTCACAGCCCGCATGGCCGCATTGTTCGAAAAACTCGAAGCGCCGGTGATGGAAAGCCTGCGCGCCGCCTTTCCCGATGCGTCATGGGCCGAAGTCTGGCCGAAATCACTGCCGGACCTCTATGCCGGCGAGCCGATTGTGCTGACGGCGAAATTGAGCGACCTGATTGGCGAGCTTGTCCTGGATGGCGTAAATCGCGGCACGCCTTGGCAGCAGCGTATCGCTCTGGCCGATGCCCGGCCCGGTCGCGGTATCGCCAAGCTCTGGGCGCGGGAGAGCATTACCGGCCATATGGATCGCCGCTACGAAGGCGCCGCGCCGGATGCCGTCAAACAAGCCGTCTTGTCGGTCGCGCTGAAGCATCAGCTGGTCAGCCAATACACAAGTCTGGTCGCGGTGGAGATGGAGCCGGTCCGGCCCGCCGACAGGAAATTGATCAGTCAGCCGCTGGCCACCAACCTGCCCCATGGCTGGGTCTTCGACAAAGTCTTCGGTGAAACCGGCAAACCGAAACCCATCGAGCTGCGCAAGGCGAGTTTCGAAGGCGACACGCCGAATGGCCGCAGCCTGGCCTTGCGCGCCCGTGGCGGTACGCCCGCGTTATTGCATCTGATCGTCGGCCTCGCGGCGCTTCTCCTTGCCGCGGCAATGTTGTTTGGCCGTCCTCGTCGGCGAGGAATCGCTTCATGAGCCGACGCCTCCGCCTCGCCGTCGCTGCCATCGCCCTCTGTTTCGGGCTATGGCAGTTGGCGGCGGGGCTCTACATTCCGGCCAAGGCGGCTCTCGCGCAATTCCTGATCGCGCGGGTTTGGGATCAGAGAGCCGCCGGTGCCATGCCGGGCAAACCCTGGCCCTGGGCCGACACCTATCCCGTCGCCAAACTGGACGTCCCGCGCCTCGGCATCACCCGCTATATCCTGGCGGGGGCCAATGGCCGGACCTTGGCCTTCGGACCCGGCCATCACGACGGCTCGGCCCTGCCCGGCGCACAGGGCATGTCGCTGATCGCCGGACATCAGGACACGCATATGCGCTTCCTGAAGCATTTGCGGGATGGCGACGTTCTGCGCGTGACCGGCCTCGACGGCGTTCGCCGCGACTATCGGATCGCCGACCGGAAAATCGTTCATAAGGACCGCGGCCGCGTCGCGCTGGACGTACCCGGACGACATCTCACATTGCTCACTTGCTACCCCTTCGATGCGATCCGGCCAGGCGGGCCGATGCGCTACGCGATCCTCGCCAGCGCTGCGGCCGGCGGGTGAGTACTATCGGACCAACATAATTGACTTCTGGCCCCAGCCTGTGATTTTGTTTGCTTACAAACGATTACCCGGGGGATGGAGAAACCGGCATGGCTGGCGGCGCCCAGGACAAGATACGCTGCGACGCCTGCCCGGTAATGTGTTACATCGCCGCCGGACAGGCCGGCGCTTGCGATCGATACGCCAATGACGACGGACGATTGGTCCGTCTAGATCCGTTGTTGATTATCGAAAAACGGGGCGGCAACGATGTCGTGCCTTTTCTCGACGCGACATCCGCATGGAACGGCGACGTCAAATTCGACCGCATGGTCACCGCGGTCGGCGCGGGCACCACCTATCCGGATTACAAGCCCGCCCCTTTCATTATCGCCAGCGAAAGCGACGGTGTCGACATGGTGACCGTCGTTTCGGAAGGCATTTTCAGCTATTGCGGCGCCAAGATCAAAATCGACACCGATCGGCATTTGGGGCCGGAGCGCGCATTGGTCCGCGCCGAAGGCGAACCGATCGGCCATGTCACCACCGGCGAATACGGCTCACAGATGTTTTCCCTGGGCGGCGTCAACCATTTGACCGGCGGCGGCAAACGCGAGGGCCGGATCACCTGCGATACCTTGATGAATCTCTGCAATGGCGAGGCCGTCGAACTGACCGTTGACGAAGGCGCGACCGTCGTCGTGCAATCGAACCGGCCCCCGGTCGTCAATGGCGAGGTCGAGGAAAGGATGCGGGTCGGCTGCGGCTCCGCCACCATCGGCATGTTCGCCACCCAATGGTACGATCACGTCGACGAAGTGGTGGTGGTCGACGACCATATCACCGGCGTCTTGACGGAACATCAGGCCGGCAAGGTGTTGGGCGCGGGCGATAGCGGCATCGCCATAGAAGGCCGTAAATCGACACCGGGACGGTATTTCAACGTCGCCAATCCGGGCAGCGGCTGGGGCGGTACCGATATCGACGATCCCCTCAGCATCATTCGCGGGTTCAATCCGAAGAAAAGCAAGCCTGGCATGACCCTGTTGATGGTCAGCACGACCGGGGAACAAGCCGGATACTTCGTCCTGGACGACGATCTGCGCCCGGTCGAACAACCGTTACCGGATGTGCTGGCCCGGTCGGTCGCGTTGATCCGGGAAAACTGCGAGCCGGCGCTATGTACCGTTCTGTTCATGGCGGGGGCCGGCGGCTCGCTTCGGGCGGGCGTGACCCGGAATCCGGTGCGCCTAACCCAATCGGTCGGCCGGCTGCTAACGAAAGTGACCGCCGGCGGCGCGCCCGTCTATGTCTGGCCGGGGGGTGGGATCACTATTATGGTCGATGTCGCCACAATGCCGGAGAACAGCTTCGGTTACGTGCCGACGCCGGCCATCGTCGCCCCGATCGAATTCACGCTCGGCCGCGACGAATATGCCGCCTTGGGGGGCCATCTGGATCATATTCAAGCTCTCGACGATGTGCTTGCCGCTCACCCGGAACACCGTCGGATACATCTGGATTAGGCTCCGCGACGAGTGGGGTTTGGTGGCATGCCGGCACTAGCCGCCGTCGGCCGCGTCGATCAAAGCGTCTCTGTCCAGCAGT
Organism: Alphaproteobacteria bacterium; assembly: GCA_965216645.1. Lineage (GTDB taxonomy): Bacteria > Pseudomonadota > Alphaproteobacteria > CBDCGJ01. The sequence goes on from CBDCGJ010000053.1 coordinate 134,589, forward strand.
TGGACCATATTGCCCGCTTCCAACCGGATCAAACGTTCGCCTTTGAATTTGGAAATCTGCCGACTGACCGTTTCGATGGTCAGGCCGAGATAGTCGGCGATGTCGGCGCGCCCCATCGCAAGATGGATCGTGGTCCCGTCTTCGTTCCGCTCCTCGGCGCGGGCGGAAAGCATAAGCATGAAGGAGGCGATCTTCTCCCGCGCCGTCTTGCGGCCGAGCAGTAACATCCATTCCTCGGCCCGTTCCAGGCTTTGATTGGTCAATCCGAATATCCGCCTGGTCAAGGCCGGATGGCTATCGAGCAGGCGTTCCAACGGACCCTGGGCGAAGGTGCAAATGTGAACGTCTGTCACCGCTTCGACGAAGCTGGTGAATCGGCCGCCATAGAGACGGCCGACGAAATCGCCGGGAAATAGGAAGCCCGTAATCTGCTGCCGTCCGTCCGGCAGCAGCTTGCTCAGCTTCACCGTTCCCTCGATCACGTTGGCGAAGACGTTAATCTTCTCCTGCTCCTCGAAGATCGTCGATCCGGCGGGGTAGTGGCGGTGAATCGAGATATTCGCGAGGTCGTGTATCTCATCGTCTTTCAAGGCCGAGCAGAATGCGCGGTCGCGGACGGCGCATTGGTCGCAAAAGGCACCGACGGCCGAACAGCGGGCGGTGTCAAGTAATCTCAATGCAGGCGGTCTGGTCATTCCTCTATTATTAGCGTTAGAGCTAATAAAACAATGCCTTGAGCCTGCGGCTTAGTGACGCAAGCGACGATTGGGCGGCGGGCGGTTTCACATCGCCGATTGTGGAAACAGGAAATTCACAAGCCCTTGTTTGACAAGCCCGTGACGACCTCCTAAGTAAGGTTTAGCGCCGATTTGACCCAAATTGCGGGCGCTCGATAAATCCGGCTAACTTGGGCGGGGGAAACCGTCCGGCTAGGACGGTTTTTTTGGCTCTAAGAGGGGGCCAATAACAATGAAAAGGAAAAAAAGATGACCAGCAACGCGCAAAAACCCGAAACATTGGCTCTGCATGCGGGCTATCGCAACGACCCGGCGACGGGGGCGGTGGCCGTACCGATCTACCAAACCACCTCCTATCAATTCAATAGTACCGATCATGCCAGCGCGCTGTTCGGCCTTCAGGAATTGGGCAACATTTATACTCGGATCATGAATCCGACCAATGACGTGCTGGAGCAACGGATCGCCGCGCTTGAGGGCGGTGCCGCCTCGCTGGCGCTTGGCTCCGGCCAGGCGGCTTCCGCCTTCGCGCTGCAGAATATCGCTCAGGTCGGCGACAATGTCGTCAGCTCGACCGATCTCTACGGCGGTACCTGGAACCTGTTCCAGAATACCTTGAAGCAGCAGGGCATCGAAGTGCGTTTCGTCGACCCGGCGGACCCGGAAAACTTCCGCCGCGCCACCGACGACAAGACCCGCGCCTACTATGCCGAAACCCTGCCCAATCCAAAATTGATCACCTTCCCGATCAAAGAAGTCGCGGATATCGGTCGGGAGTTCGGGATTCCTTTGGTCATGGACAACACGGCGGCGCCGATCATCTGCCGGCCCTTCGACCATGGCGCGGCGGTCATCGTCTACTCGACGACGAAATATATCGGCGGTCACGGCACCTCGATCGGCGGCCTGCTCGTCGACGGCGGTAATTTCGATTGGGAAGCGCATAAGGAGCGTCAGCCGCTGCTGAACACGCCGGACCCGAGCTATCACGGCGCGGTCTGGACGGAGGCGGTGAAGCCGCTGGGCCCGATCGCCTATATTTTGAAAGCGCGGGTGACGCTGCTGCGCGACCTCGGTTCGGCGGCGAGCCCATTCAATGCCTTCCAGACCATTCAGGGTTTGGAGACCCTGCCGCTCCGTATGCGCGAGCATTGCCGCAACGGCGCGGCGGTGGCCGAGTATTTGAGCAACCATCCTGCCGTCGATCACGCGATTTATCCGGGTCTGCAGTCGGGCGAGGACAAACGCCGGGCCGATGCCTATCTCGACGGCGGTTATGGCGGTCTCGTCGGTTTCGAACTGAAGGGCGGTCGGGAAGCCGGACGCAAGTTCATCGATTCCCTGCAGCTGTTCTATCACGTCGCCAATATCGGCGATGCCCGCAGCCTGGCGATCCATCCCTCGACCACCACGCACTCGCAACTGACTCCGGAGGAGCAGGAAGCGACCGGCGTGACCGAAGGGTATGTCCGTCTTTCCGTCGGCATCGAACATATCGACGACATCATTGCCGACCTCGATCAAGCTTTGACGGCCGCCGGCTAACGCCCGCGAAAACCCACGCGTAGAGGGCCGCTCTTCGGAGCGGCCCTTTTTTTGATGCGGCGGTTTGAAAGTGTCGGTTGCGCATTGGCGAAAATTAGTACAAAATAGGAACATTGTTGGAAATTGGATTTTGTCATGCATGATGTCATTAATTACCTTCCCGGTATCATTCTCGCGTATTCGGCCTTTCTGTTGGCGATTGCGAGCCCCGGTCCCAATATCCTCGCAGTGATTGGCACATCAATGGCCGTGGGACGGAAGTCCGGAATAGCATTGGCTTTTGGTGTCGCGGGCGGTTCGCTCACATGGGCGATACTGACCTTGTTCGGGCTGTCCGCCGTCCTAGCAGCCTATGCATCGGCGCTTCTGCTGATCAAGATATTCGGCGGCCTTTATCTGCTCTGGCTCGCCTATAAATCGTTTAAGTCCGCGGCATCGAAATCTGATATCGAAGCCGAGGAACTGGCCGGCGGCCGGCGCACGCCGATCGGGTATTTTCAGCGCGGATACATTGTCCAGATGACAAACCCGAAGGCAGCCTTGGCCTGGATTGCCATATTTTCACTTGGTTTACAGGATGGCGCGCCGCTGTGGGTCGGTGTCGCGATCGTCGTCGGTACATTCGTCATGTCGGTGGCTATTCACATGCTATATGCCGTGGCCTTCTCCACGCCGGTGATGGTGCGTCTCTATGGTCGTTCACGCCGCGGCATCCAATTGGTTCTCGGCGCATTTTTTGGATTTGCAGGTCTTCGCCTGCTGACGAGCCGGAGTTGAATAGTCATGACCTATACCGATCCAATCGCGTCGAACCTGAATGAAGGCTTTGCCGTTGCCATCAACATCGTCGCCAAGGAAGGCAAAGGCGACGCCGTGGCGAACATTCTCCAAGGGTTGATAGCGCCGACGATGGCGGAAAAAGGGGTAAAATACTTTGTGCCCTACCGTTCGCCGACCGATCCGTTGTCGTTCTTTGTCTATGAGCTTTATGTCGATGAAGCCGGATGGGAAGCCCACAACAAAGCGCCGCATTTTTTGGACGTTGTGGACGAACTCGTGTCTCTCGTCGACCATCGTCAACGGATTCCCTTCATTCCGTTTGCCTAAGCATTTCGATGTGACTTTGTTCTTGACCGGCCGAGCTTTGTCATTTATTTAACATATTTATTAATTAACATTACGATTAAGTTCAAATCCGAATGAGCAACGAGCAACGACTCAACGATACCTTCGCCGCGCTGTCCGATCCGACCCGTCGTGCGATCCTGGCTCGTCTGGCGGAGGGCGAGGCGTCGGTGAACGAGCTGGCGGCGCCGTTTTCGATCTCGCTGCCGGCGGTGTCTCGCCACCTGAAGGTGCTGGAGGAAGCGAAATTGATCGAACGGCGGAAAGACGCGCAGTTCCGGCCCTGCCGGCTCAATCCGGAAAGCCTGCGGACCGCGGCGGCCTGGATCAATCATTACCGCCGTTTCTGGGAAGCGCAGCTCGATTCTCTGGCGGACTATCTGGACGACGTGAACAAGACAAAGACAGGAGACAAAGACGATGGCTGAGGCACAGGTCACCGCCACCATGGCGGCGGACGACAGCTACGGATTGGAGGTGCGGCGGCTCTTCGACACCCCCCGCGAACAGGTTTTCGAAGCCTTCACCAACCCGGATATCTTCCGCAAATGGTGGGGACCGGCCGGCGTTCACGTGCCCGTGCTGGACATGGATGTCCGCGTCGGCGGCCGCTTCTCGCTGGAAATGCATGGCGAGCGCGACGGCAACGTGCATCACCTGTCCGGCGAGTACAAGGTCGTCGATCCGCCCAAAACGCTGGCCTATAGCTGGCAATGGGGTGTCGGCGCCGACAAGGGGGCGGTCACTTCCGTCACCCTGCGGTTCAACGATTTAGGCGGGACCACCGAATTGGTCCTCATTCACGAAGGCTTTGCCGACGAATCGATCCGCGCCAATCACGAAAGCGGTTGGTGCAGCAGCTTCGATTGTCTGCAGGGCACATTACAAGAGGGAGCATAAGAACCATGAGCAAATTGATTCTGCGCGGCAGCCCGCTGTCGACCTATACCCGGACCACCCGCATGGCGGCGGAAGAAAAAGGCGTCAATTACGAACTGCAGGAAATCGACTTCGGTAGTGACGAACTGATGGCACTGCATCCTTTCGGCAGAATTCCGGTGATGCAACATGGCGATCTGACGATCTACGAGACCGCGGCCATCGTCAGCTATATCGACGAAGCCTTCGACGGTCCGGCGCTGAAGCCGTCGGACCCGGTCGGCCGCGCCCGCATGTGGCAATGGGTCAGCGCCATCAACGACTATATCGATCAAGTGATGATCCGCGAATATGTCCTGGTCTATGTCCGCGCCCAGTGGGCGGGCGAAGCGCCGGATCGGGCGGCGATCGAGGCCGCGTTGCCGAAGGTCAAGGAACAACTCGGCATTATCGACGCGGCCCTGGCCGACAGCGACTATCTGGCCGGCGACCAATTCTCCTACGCCGACATGTTCCTGGCGCCGATCCTGACCTATGTGAACAAGATGCCGGAAGGCGGCGAGTTGCTGGGCGACTGCGCCAATATTCGCCGCACGGGCACCAAGGTCACGGCACGGCCCAGCTTCGTCAACACCCTGCCACCCGTACCCGAGGCGGCGGAGTAGCGGCACAAAAAAGGACGTCATCCCGGCCCTACCCCTTCGTCATGTATGGACCTTTCCGGATTTGCAAGAAGAAACTGTGGCTTTGACCCACGCTCATGTATTCGTCCTGTTTGCGGGTTTTGTTGCCCTGGACGGAATGGGTCGATCGCGGCCCGGGTCGGTACAATCATCCCGACGACCTTTTTTGGTCGATGACGCTCCGTCCTGACCCGGGTCTCGGTCCTGCCATGTCTTCTTCTCGCGGTGAATGGGGTTTGTCCTTTTCTGCTGTGTTTTGCTGGTCTTTTGCGTTTCGTTCGTGGTTTCGGTTGCGTGGCGGTGGTCAGCTTCAGCCGGCGGGATTGAAGCCGGTTTGTTTGCTCAGGCAGGCCCAGGCGATGCGGGCCAGTCGGTTGGCGACGGCGACGGCGAGGACGTTGCGATTGAGGTTTTCGGCGCGCTTGCGCATGATGAAGGCCTCGAGCCGGTTGCGCGGCTGTTGCTGGCGGCCGGCGACGGTGATCAGGCTGTGCGCGCCCTGGACCAGCCATTTGCGGATCAGGGCGTTGCCGCGTTTGGTGATGCGCAACAATCGGGTGCGCCCGCCGGTGCCGTGCTGTCTGGGCACCAGACCGAGCCAGGCGGCGAACATGCGGGCCGAGGCATAGAGGCCGGGATCGTCGACGGCGGCGATGAGGGCGGCGGCGGTCAAGGGGCCGATGCCGGGGATCGAAAGCAGCCACGGGGCGCGCTCGTCGGCCTTCAGCTGAGCCTTGATCAGGCCGTCGAGTTCGCGGATCTGAGCCTCGATCTCGAGCAGCATCAGTGCCTGCATTTCCAGGCCGCGCAGGAGCGCCGGAGCGAGTTCGAGCTCGGCCAGCCAAAGCGGCAGCTGGCGGCAGAAGCGGGCCCGGCCTTTGGGGTAGACATGGCCGTATTCGGCCAACAGGCCGCGCAGCCGGTTGACCGTCTCGGTGCGCTGGCCGAGCAGGCCCTCGCGCAGGCGCAAGAGGCTGCCCAGGTCCTGCTGCGTCATCGTCTTCACCGGGATAAACCGTGTGTCCGGCTGCCTGGCCGCGGTGGTGATGGCGCGGGCGTCCCGCGTATCGCTCTTATGCGCGCCCAAAAACATCGCCACCCGGCGCGGATGGATCAGCACCACCTCATGGCCCAGTGATTGGCAATAGCGGCCCCAATAGTTCGCCCCGCCGCAGCTCTCCATGGCGATGCGACAGGGCGGCAAGGCCGCCAGATAACGCTTCAAAGCGGCGCGGCGCAGTTTCTTCTCCAACACCGTCTCGCCCGCCCCATCGGTCCCGTGAATGTGAAAAATGTTCTTTGCCAAATCGATGCTCAACAATTTAATCTCCGTCATGGGCCTTTCTCCTTTCAAATCTGTCTCTCTGGCTCATAGAAGTCGTCATTTGAGACAAAGAAAGAGGGAAAGGTCCATCCCATCATCCCGGAATCGTCGCAGGCGATATCCGGGATCGTCCCAAGCACCGAGCTTTGGCGATCCCGGATCGCGCTACGCTTGTCCGAGATGACGAGTTTATTGTTCGATTGGGTTCTTTCAGCAGCCTGCTAATGCGGATTCCGGGATGACAGCGCTTTGTCTTTCAACCCAGTTTCTTCAACGCCGCCCGGATCGCCCGCTGCTGCTTGGCGCTGGCGGCGGGCATGGGCGCGCGGGGATGGCCGCCGGGGATGCCCTGTTCGCTGAGGGCGAATTTGACGGCCGCCGGTAGATTGTCGTCGATCATGGCGTTCCACAGCACCAACAACTTCTCGTGCAGGCGCCGTGCGGTTTTGTGATCACCATCCTTCACGGCCTGCCACATTTCGACATAGGCGGTCGGCGCGGCGGTGAGGATGGCCGCGATGGCACCGTGGGCGCCGAGGCTGAAAGACGGATACATCAACGCGTCGACCGCCGAGAGTATACGAGCCCGCTTCGGCGCCTTGATCATCAGATCGGCCATCAGTTTCAAATCGCCCGCACTCTGCTTCACGCCGATCACGCCCGGCACGGACTTCATGATCCGCACCAGCAGATCCGGCGACAGATAGCTCCACGGCACCACATTGTAGATGATCACAGGCATCCGGGTCGCTTCGGTCAGGGTCCGGAAATGCTGCAGCATGTGATCGTCGTCAGGCCGGAACAGATAATGCACCGGCGTTACCTGGAGAGCCGCCACGCCGGTCTTGGCCGCCGCGCGGCCGCGTTCCACCGCTTGTGCCGTGCTGTCGACGATAATGCCGGCGATCACCGGCACCCGTCCCGCCGTCTCATCCACCGCGGCTTCCAACAGGCGGACGGTTTCCGCCGTATCCAAGGTCTGCCCCTCACCGGTACTGCCGCCAACCGCCAGGCCATGCACACCGGCGTCGAGCAGAAATCGCGCCTGCCGACGGAAGGCGCGCAGATCGACGGCGCCCTTGGCGGTGAAAGGCGTGGTCATCGGCGGAATAATGCCGCCGATAACGGCGGGATCGAAGGCGGTTCGGCGCGCCATGATTGCGGTCTCCGTGTCAGCTAACGAGAAAGTGGGTCTGCGCCCGGGCGATCGGCCGCGCGTGGTCTTCCTGCCAGGCCTCGACCTGGACATTGACGACGCGTCGGCCCTTGCGGGTGATTAGGCCTTTGCCATAGGTGGTTAGAGGCCGGCCGCTGCGCAGATAGTCGATGGTGATGTTGATAATCTTCGGAATGATCTCGATCTCCAATTCGGCAAACATGGTCAGCATCGCCGTCGATTCCAGAAACGCGCCGGTGACACCGCCGTGAATGGCCGGCAGCGACGGATTGCCGACGATCATATCGCGGAAAGGCAGCACCGTGATCAGACCATGTTGAGTGCTGTTCTCAAGCTGAATATCGAGCCAGCCCATATAGGGGATCTCCGCCACCACGCCCTTATAATCGCCGTCCGCCCGTGCCCGGCGCAGCTGCTCGACGAAACTCATGACGCGGTCGCCGTTTCGTACATGCTCTGTCCGCGGGTCGCCAGGATGAAAGAACCGACGCTATGGGCGATGGCATTGTCGGGATCCTGGTGATAGGCGAGGCCGCGAACGAAAGCGATATTGCGCGTCGCCTTGAAGCAGGTGGCCGACACGGTGATCGCCTGGCCGGGCGTCGACGGGCGCAGATAATCGATGCGTAGGTCCAGGGTCGCCATCGGTTCGAAGCGGCCGATCTTGGCGAAAATGGCGACGCCGCTGGCGGAATCCAGCAGCGTCGTGATCACGCCGCCATGGACGACGCCGGCCTCCTTATTGCAAATGAAATGCGGTTGCTCGGCAAGACGAAGGGTTACGGTGGTGTCGTCCAAACCGACGAATTCGATCCCCAGCGCGCGGGCATGCGGCATGGCTTCGGCCAGCATACCACTAAGAGTTTCGGCGGTTACATCCACTGTTCGACTCGACTAAGTCACGGAAAGGCGACTGGAATCGCCAATTTGAAGGTAGTATAAGCAGCTCCATGCGGTCCCGTCTTGCGTCAATTTGCTTCGGTTTCGTCCTGCTCTCCGGCATGGCGACGGCATCGTTCGGTACAATGCCGGCCAAGGCACAGGACAGTACCTATTTCCGTATCGCGACCGGATCGCCGGCCGGCACCTATTTCCCGGTCGGCACCATCATCGCCAACGGCCTGTCCAATCCTCGGGGCACTGAATTCTGTGACGATCCTAAGGTCTGCGGCGTACCCGGCCTGCTCGCCGTGGCGGTGACGACGGAAGGTTCCGTGGACAATGTCAGCCAGATCATCGCCGGCAGTGTCGAATCCGGTTTCAGTCAAACCGACGTCGCCTTTGCCGCCTATTATGGCCGCGGTCGCTTCAAGGAGCGGGGACCGTCGCCGAACTTGCGGGTGATCGCCCGGCTATATACCGAGGCACTGCATATCGTCACCCGGCAGGAGAAAGGCATCGTCGACTTGGCCAAGCTAAGGGGCCGGCGTGTTTCGCTTGGTCTACCGAACTCTGGCACGGCCGTCGATGCGTTGCTTCTGCTGGAACGCGGCGGGATCGCGGTCGAGGACATGCAAGTTGCCTATCTCAGTACCGGCAAGGCCGCGGATGCCTTGAAACAGGACAAGCTGGATGCCTTCTTCACGGTGACCGGAGCGCCGGCGCGGGCGATTTCCACGTTGACCGACGATCTCTATGTCGCGCTGGTGCCGATCGATACCTCGATCATCGATAAATGGGTGCTCGACTACCCTTATTACACCAAGGCGGTGATCCCGGCAGAAACCTATGCCGGCGTGCCGGAAATCGAAACCTTGGGCGTCAACGCGCTCTGGCTCGCCTCGGCGGACGTGGATGACAACCTCGTCTACAAAATCACCCGAGCTTTCTGGAACGAGAATACCCGCAAGCTGCTGGATAACGGCCATCCCAAAGGCAAGATGATCACCCTGGAAGGCGCCGTCTCCGATATACCCTTGCCGATGCATGACGGGGCCACGCGCTATTACAAAGAAATCGGCCTGATCAACTGATCCGTTGCGCCGCGACTTCTCGTTCGGCGCCGGCTCTCCATGACAAGGCGGCGGGCAACGTCATCAATGTCTCGGCATAGGTTTTTACTATCTCCGATCCACCAATATTGTAGGTTTTGAACCGGGACGCGACAGGCAAATAGAACGCGTCGACGGCGCAGAAATCGCCGAACAGAAACCGACCGCCGTCCGAGAATTCGTCATAGGTCGCCTGCCAGCGGTTCTGGATATGCGCAATATCCCGCGCCAACTCCTCCGATGGCTTGACCGGATCGTAGACGGCACAAAATTCCATCGACAGATCCCCGCGCAAGGTCGCGTATCCGGCATGCATTTCCGCCGCCAAGGATCGCGCCCGGGCCCGCGCGTTGGGATCGGCCGGCCAAACCCCTTTGTCCGGATGTCGGTCATGCAGAAACTCGACGATCGCCAAACTGTCCCAAATCGCAAACTCGCCCGCCAATAGGATCGGCACGGTTTCGTTCGGGGCCCAGGCCAAAATGTTTTCGGTCGTGTCGGGCTGATCCAATCGGATATTGATCTCCTCAAACGGAATGCCGAGCTGCGTCATCAGCGCCCAGGGCCGCAATGACCAGGACGATAGGTTTTTGTCGCCGATCACCAATCGATAACCTGTCATCGCTCAAGACCCACCTTGTTTGCGCCGTCCGCCTGTGGTTTGTTGGCGTCACCCCTTGCCGACGGATTTCCACTCAGACATAGACGAGGCACAGCGTGATTCCGAGTATTATTTCGGCCGACGATACGGCAGCCGCGCCGATTTGGCCGGTGACCGCCAACGATTACGACAGCTGGTTGGCCGAGCAATCCGCGACTGCCCAGGCTTGGTTGCAACGCCATGATTTCAAGCCGAAGGCCGGACGTTATGCCACGTTACCGGACGCTGACGGGAGTATCGCCGGCGTCGTGTTGGGACTGGGGGACGAGCCGAATTTGTGGGCCTATGGCGACCTGTCGAGAAAGCTGCCCGCCGGGCATTACCGGATCGCCCGCGACCTAACCGACGATGAGGCGACTGGCGCCGTCGTTGCCTGGGCCCTCGGCAGCTATCGGTTCGACCGCTATAAAGGCGACGATGGGGCCGAATTGGCCGAATTGGCGCCACCCGCGAACGCCGACCTGGATTACGCTACGGCCGCGGTTTCCGGTTGCTTTCTCGGCCGCGACTTGATCAACACGCCGGCGGCCGATATGGGGCCGGCCGAATTGGCCGAAGCGGCGATAAATCTGGCGGACCGCCATGGCGGCCAATGTCACGTGCTGGTCGGCGACGAATTGTTGATGGAACAATATCCGGCGATACACGCGGTCGGCCGGGCCAGCATCAACTATCCGCGTCTGATCGATCTCACCTGGGGCGATCTGGAAGCGCCAAAGATCACCCTGGTCGGCAAAGGCGTCTGTTTCGATACCGGCGGTCTCGACCTGAAACCGTCGGCGGCGATGCTGAAAATGAAGAAGGATATGGGCGGGGCGGCCACAGTTTTGGGTCTTGCCGCGATGATCATGGCCACCAATTTGCCGGTACGTTTGCGGGTCTTGATTCCGGCGGTCGAGAATTCGGTGTCGGGCAACGCCTACCGGCCAGGCGATATTCTGCAAACCCGCAAGGGCATTACCGTCGAGGTCGGCAATACGGATGCGGAGGGCCGCATCGTGCTCTGCGACGCCTTGGCGGAGGCGGATCACGAGAAGCCCGCGCTGCTGCTCGACTTCGCTACCTTGACCGGGGCCGCGCGCGTCGCGCTCGGCACCGATCTTCCCGCGCTCTTTACCAATGACAGCGATCTCGCCGCCGATTTCGACCGCGCGGGCGAAGTCTGCCACGATCCGCTTTGGCGTCTGCCGCTTCACGCGCCGTACCGCGAGTTGCTCGACAGCAAGGTCGCCGACATCAACAATGTCTCAAGCGGCGGTTTCGGCGGCGCCATCACCGCCGCGCTCTATCTCAAGGAGTTCGTGACGGAGACGACCGCCTGGGCCCATGTCGACACCTATGGCTGGACCGACAAGGCAAAGCCCGGCCGGCCGAGCGGCGGCGAGCCGCTGGGGCTGCGGACGGCTTATGCGGTCATCAAGCAACGCCTTACCTAAAGCCCCGACTTGCAAATCGAGAAAATTCTTGTTCCACTGAGTTCGATTCGATAGCGGAACGAAAACCTCGAGAGTCTCGTGCAGCTCACGTCACTGCAAGCCCTCACGATATGGCGCCAAACTTTATGCACCAGCGTGCGAGACGATGGTCCGGACCTGTCGGCCCGGCAAATGGCCGTGATGTTGACGGTCTATCTGGCCCAGGAGCCGCAGACCGTGCGCGGCTTGGCCAGCGAATTGGCGATTTCCAAACCGGCGGTGGTGCGGGCGCTGGATCGGCTTGGTCGGCTTGACTTTATCCGCCGCCGCCGCGACGAACGGGACCGGCGCAATATTCTGGTACAGCGCACGGTAAAAGGTTCGATATTTCTCTCGGAGTTCGCCGATATGGTCGTCAAAGCGGTGGAAGAGGCGTGAGCGAGCGCTTCGATTCCCGAATCACGGCGGCGCGGCCGGACGTCGCCGACTGGTCCTTGCGCGGGCGGGTGCAGGCCCGGCGCTATGTTCATCCGACACCCTATCGGGTCGTGCGCGACGGCGCCCCGTTGGTCTTCAACGCAAGCCTACGCGCACGCCAGGAAAGTCAGTTGCTTTACGGCGAGACATTCAATGTTTACGAACGCCAAGGAGACTGGTGCTGGGGTCAAAACACAACGGATGGCTATGTCGGCTTCGTCCTGCGCAACCATCTCTCGCGCAACACCGAAACGCCGAACCACCGGGTGCGGACACTGAGTACCTTCTGCTATCCGCGCCCGGACATTAAAGCCCCCGTCGACCGAACCATCAGCATCGGAAGTCTGGTGACCGTGTCCGATCAAGACGGTGACTTCCTCCGGATCGAAGGCGGCGATTGGGTCTATGCCAAACATCTTACCGCGCTTGAGGAGCCGGTAGAGGACTATATCGCCACCGCACTCACGCTTCTTGGCGTGCCGTATCTTTGGGGCGGTCGATCGTCCCGCGGAGTCGATTGTTCGGCTCTTGTACAGATCGCCCTGACCTGCGCCGGCATAGACGCGCCTCGCGATTCGGATTTGCAGGAAATCGAATTGGGCGAAGCGGTGCCGCAGGACGGCGATGTCAGCGATGTACGCGAGGGCGATTTGATCTTCTTTCCAGGCCATGTCGGCTTCGTCATCGACAATTGGCGTTTCCTCCATGCCAACGCCCATGACATGCAGGTCAGTATCCACGGTCTCTCGGAAGTCCTCGACCGTGCACGCAAATCCAACGCACCGCCGAGCAGTGTGCGTCGGCTCAACCAAGCGATCTTTCAATAGCCGGCTTTTGGCGTCACCAGGGTCGGCAAAGGCTCGCCGGCCTCGAAACGACGTAGATTGGCCACCACTTCGACGGCCCCATCTTTCGGATCGGTTTCGGCGGCGATGTGGGGCGTGGCGATCACCTTGGGATGGTGCCAATAGGGATGATCGGCCGGCAATGGCTCCTCATTGAACACGTCCAGAACGGCGCCGGCGATCTCACCCGTATCAAGAGCGGCCAACAAATCGTCGTCGACCACATGGGCACCACGGCCGATATTGATCAGCACCGCATCCTTGCGCATGGCGCGGAGGAAATCCTCGTCGACCAGGCCTCGGGTTTCGTCGGTCAGTGGCAAGATGCAAACGACATAACGGCAGGTCGCCAAAAGCTTGGTCAGACCGTCGGCTCCGGCGTGGCAGGTGACCCCCGGTAGTTCCTTCCTGCTCCGGCTCCAGCCATGGACGGGGAAGCCAAGCGTCGCAAACTTAGCCGCCACGTCGCGCCCGATCTCGCCGAGACCAAGGATACCGACCGGCGTCTCCGGCGTCATGTCGGGCCAATGGCGGGTCCAGTCGCCGCGCCCCTGTTGGGCGCCATAGTGCGGCATATCCCGGTGATGATGCAGAACGGCATAGAGCGCATACTCGCTCATCATATTGCGCAGGCAACGGTCGACCATGCGTACGATCGGCACGTGTGTCGGCAAATCGGGATCGAGAAACAGCGCGTCGACACCTGCCCCGACCGTATGGATGAGGCGCAGGTTCGGCAAGGAGGCGAGCAGGCCGTGCGGCGGCTGCCACACCAAGGCATAATCGATCTCCTCCATGGCGCCGATTTCGGGATAGACGCGGATCTCGAGCTCCGGCATTTCGGCCTCGAGGGCCGGCCGCCATTGCTCGATCGGGTCGATGTTGGAATAGAAAAGCAATCTGGGCATATCGGTCAGGCCTTATGTCCCGACGGCGTCCGCGCCGCCGGTCTGCAACTCGAAGGCGGCCGTCATCAAGGTACGGGTATACTCATCGGCGGGATTGTCGAAGATCTGCGCCGACGGTCCCTGCTCCACCACTTGCCCTTGCTTCATGACGATGATGTCGTCGGCCAAAGCCCGCACGACTTTCAAATCGTGGCTGATGAACAGATAAGCGAGATCGTGATCGGCCTGCAGCCGGCGCAGCAGCTCGACCACCTGCGCCTGCACAGAGACATCGAGGGCCGAGGTCGGCTCGTCCAGCACCACAAACCGGGGGCGCAGCACCATGGCCCGGGCGATGGCGATGCGCTGGCGCTGGCCGCCGGAGAATTCGTGCGGATAGCGATCCATCATCTCGGGCTCGAGATCGACTTCCTGTAGGGCCTCGGCGACCAGTTGGCGCCGACCCGCCTGGCTGCCGCCGAGATCGTGCACCAACAAGCCTTCTTCGACGATCTGAGCGATGGTCAGACGCGGGCTGAGGCTGGAGAAAGGGTCCTGAAAGACGATTTGAAGTTCCTTACGCAGCGGCCGGCTGGCCTTGTAGTCGAGCGCGGTCAGGTCGCGGCCGTCATAAGTGATCCCGCCCTCCGAAGAGATCAACCGCAGCAGCGCCATGCCCAAAGTGGTCTTACCGGAGCCGGATTCGCCGACCACACCGACCGTTCGGCCGGCCTTCACATCGATGGTGACGCCGTCAACGGCGCGGATATGATCGACGGTGCGGCGGAACAGACCCTTCTTGATCGGGAACCAGACCTTCAGCTGTTCGACCTGCATCAGGGTCGGCTTCTCCTCATCGCCCCGTTCCGGCGGATCACCGGGCTGCGCTGCCAATAGACGCCGCGTATAGGGATGTTGGGCATGGCGGAAGATCTGCCGGATATTGCCTTGCTCGACGATACAACCCTCGGTCATCACGCAAACCCGGTCGGCGAACTTGCGGACGATATTCAGATCGTGGGTAATCAGCAGGACCGCCATGTTGAGCTTGCGCTGCAACTCCCGCAACAGCTCCAGCACCTGGGCCTGAATGGTGACGTCGAGGGCTGTCGTCGGCTCGTCCGCGATCAGCAGATCGGGTTCGTTGGCGAGCGCCATGGCGATCATCACGCGCTGCCGCTGCCCGCCGGAGAGTTGGTGGGGGAAACTGCCTAGCCGGCTCGCCGGATTGTGGATGCCGACCAGGTCGAGCAATTCCAAAATCCGCTCCCGCGCCGCCAAGCCGCGCAGACCCTTGTGCAACCACAAGGTTTCGCCGATCTGCCGCTCCACCGTATGCAATGGGTTCAGTGAGGTCATCGGCTCCTGAAAGATCATCGCCATGTCGGAACCGCGCAGATGGCGCAGACGGTCGTCGGCCGCGCCGAACAATTCTTCCCCGCGCAGGCGAATACTGCCGTTCGGATGACTGGCGGTCGGATAGGGCAGCAATTGCGGGATCGACAAGGCGGTCACCGACTTGCCGGATCCGGATTCGCCCACAAGCGCCAACGTCTCCCCCTGCTGAATCTCGAAGGAGACGCGATGCACAACCTCGCGCACCCCATCCTCTCCGGCGAAAGCGACGGAGAGATCCTGGACCTCAAGCAGCGGCGCGTTCATCCGCCCCCTCCCTCAACGCCGAGATTCTTGCGGGGATCGAAGGCATCGCGGACCCCTTCGAAAATGAAGATCAACAGGGTCAGCATGATCGACAGCACGGCGAAGGCGGTGATGCCGAGCCACGGCGCCTGCAGGTTGGACTTACCCTGCTGCAGCATCTCGCCGAGAGAGGGAGAGCCGGGCGGTAGGCCGAAGCCAAGGAAATCGAGCGCCGTCAGCGTCGTTATCGAGCCCGATAAGATGAAAGGCATGAAGGTCAAGGACGCGACCATGGCATTGGGTAAAACATGCTTGAACATGATCTTGGCATTGCTGACACCGAGGGCGCGGGCGGCGCGCACATAATCGAAGTTACGCGCCCGCAGGAACTCCGCCCGCACCACGCCGACCAAGGCGGTCCAGCTGAACAGCAGCATGATGCCCAGCAACCACCAGAAATTCGGCTCGATCACACTGGCCAAAATAATCAGCATGTAGAGCATGGGCAGGCCGGACCAGATTTCGATGAAGCGCTGAAACAACAAGTCGGTCCAACCACCGAAATAGCCTTGAACGGCCCCGGCGGCGATCCCGACGATGGAACCAAGAATGGTCAGGATCAAGCCGAACAGCACCGATATGCGAAAGCCGTAAATCAATCGGGCGGACACGTCGCGGCCCTGATCGTCTGTGCCGAGCAGATTGTCCGCCGTCGGCGGCGACGGCGCCGGTTGCGGCAGCTCGTAATTGATGGTGCGGTAGCTATAGCGGATCGGCGGCCAGATCATATAGCCCTCGTCTTCGATCAAGCCGATGACGAAGGGATCGCGATAGGCCGCTTCGGTCTCGAAATCGCCCCCGAAGGTGGTTTCCGGATAGGTGACGAAGACCGGGTAATAGCTCTCCCCCTTGAATTGGACATAGAGCGGCTTGTCGTTGGCGATGAATTCGGCGAACAGCGTTACGACAAAAACGGCCAGGAAAATCCACAGCGACCAGAAGCCGCGCTTGTTGCCCCGGAAATTGCGCCAGCGGCGCCGGCCGATCGGCGTGACCTTGATGCCGAGGATCCGATCCGTCATGGTCAGACCTCCCGCCGCTCGAAATCGATGCGCGGATCGATCGCCACATACATCAAATCGCCGATCAGATTCAGGATCAAGCCGATCAGGGTGAAGAAGTACAGGGTTCCCAAAACCACCGGATAATCCCGGTTCAGCGCCGCCTCGAATCCCAGCAGGCCGAGACCGTCGAGGGAGAAGATCACCTCAATCAACAAACTGCCCGTGAACAGGATCGAAATGAAGGCGCTGGGGAAGCCGGCAATGACGATCAGCATGGCGTTGCGGAAGACATGGCCATAAAGCACGCCGCGCTGGCTCAAACCCTTCGAGCGGGCGGTCATCACGTAATGCTTGGACAATTCGTCGAGGAAGGAGTTCTTGGTCAGCATGGTCAAAGTGGCGAACCCGCCGACCGCCATGGACAGGACTGGCAGGAAGATATGCCAGAGATAGTCGCCGACTTTCTCCAACATGCCGAGCTGATCGAAATTGTCGGAGGTCAGGCCGCGTAGCGGAAAGACGTCGAAATAGCTGCCGCCGGCGAACAGCACGATCAGCAGGACCGCGAACAGAAAACTGGGGATTGCGTAGCCGACAATGATCACCGTCGAGGTCCAGAGATCGAAGCGGGTGCCGTCGCGTACCGCCTTGGCGATACCGAGCGGGATGCAGACCAGATAGCTGATCAACGTGGTCCAGAGGCCGAGCGAAATCGACACCGGTAGCTTGTCGATCACCAGGTCGACGACATCCTGATCCCGGAAGAAGCTCTCGCCGAAATCGAAGCGGACATAATTCCACATCATGGCGAAGAAGCGTTCGTGCGCCGGCTTGTCGAGACCGAATTGGCGCTCCAGATCCTGGATCAATTCGGGATCGAGACCTTGCGCACCACGATATTTGCTGGTCACAGCCGATTGCTGACCGACCTGGCCGCTCTCGCTTTGGCCGCCGGCGCCGACTTCCGAACTGGTACCGCCGCCGACCCGGCTCGTCGCTTCGACCGCTGTCCCGGTCAGCTCGGCAATCACCTGTTCGATCGGACCGCCAGGCAGGAACTGCAAAACCACGAAGTTGATCAGCATGATCCCGAACAGGGTCGGTATGATCAGCGCCAGCCGGCGAACGATATAGGCCAGCATCGCCCGTTACCCGCCGCCGCTCGGCTTCGCCGGCATCTGCTATTTGCCCCGCTTGGCCGCGAGCGCCGCCGCCTTGGCCTCGTCGAGCCACCAGAGG
Organism: Alphaproteobacteria bacterium; assembly: GCA_965216645.1. Lineage (GTDB taxonomy): Bacteria > Pseudomonadota > Alphaproteobacteria > CBDCGJ01. The sequence goes on from CBDCGJ010000053.1 coordinate 152,279, forward strand.
TCCCAGACGCCGCGGGCATAGGCCGGCTTCGTCGCCGGCCGGCCGAATTTATCCCAATAGGCGATATTGTGGCTGGCCTTATACCATTGCGGGACGACGTAGTGGGACGACATCACAATTCGGTCCAGAGCGCGGGTCGCGTGCCGCAGCTCCGTGCGGGATTTGGCGGCAATGATGTTTTCGATCATCGCGTCCACAGCCGGACTGGTGATGCCGGCATAGTTGCGGCCGCCGGGAATAGCCGCGGTCGTCGAATGATAGACATTCTTCAGGCCAACGCCCGGCGTCAAGGCGGAACCCCAGCGGACGGTAATGATATCGAAATCGAAATCCTGCAGCCGACGCTGATACTGGGCCGGTTCGACCAGGCGGAACTTGGCCTCGATCCCCAAACGGCCGAGATTGCGGGCATAGGGGGCGACGATCCGCTCGAAGCCCTTGCCGAAAGACAGAAACTCGATGGTGAAGGGATTGCCGCTCGCGTCCACCAGCTTGCCGCCTTGATTGCGCCAGCCGGCCTCACGCAGCAACTTCGTGGCTGTGCGCAATGCCGGCCGGATATTACCTGATCCATCGGTTTTCGGCGGAATCAATGCCGGCCCAAAGGCGGCGTCGGGAATCTGTCCGCGGAAGGGCTCGAGCAATTTGATTTCCGCCGGATCGGGTTCCCCCGCCGCTTCCAGATCGGAGTTCTGGAAGGCGCTGTGAGTCCGTTTGTAGAGGCCGTGGAACAGGTTTTTGTTGGTCCACTCGAAATCGAACATCTGGGCGATCGCTTGGCGGGTCAGGATGTTTTTGAACTTGTCGCGCCGGGTGTTGAAGTGGAAGGCCTGGAAGCCCGCCGGCTGGCGATCCGGTAGCGTCTCTCGGATCACCAAGCCGTCGCGCACCGCCGGCTTATCGTATTGCGTCGCCCAGGAGCGGGAGGTGAACTCCTCCCGAAAATCGATCTGGCCGGCAAACAGCGCCTCCAACGCGATATCCCGGTCGCGGAAGTAGATGAACTTCACCCGGTCGAAATTGAAGCGGCCGCGATAGACCGGCAGCTCGGCGGCCCAATGGTCCTTCACCCGTTCGTAGGTGATACTGCGCCCGGCATCGACCTGGCCGACTTTGTACGGCCCGCTTGACAGCGGCGGCGTTAGGCTGGTCTCGGTGAAGTCGTGGGTGTCGTAATAAGCTTTCGGCAAAATCGGCATGCCCGCCGAGATTGCCGGCAGGTCGCGGGTTTCGACGCCGTCGGCGAAACGGAAACGCACGGTCAGCGGATCGATCACCTCGGCCTTTAGGATGTCCTTCAGGATCACCCGATAACTGGGATGGCCCTTGGTCCGCAAAATATCGAGGCTGAACGCGACGTCTTCCGCGCGGATCGGGCTGCCGTCATGGAACCGCGCTTGCGGACGGATCGTGTAAGTGATGGAGCGGCGGTCGTCCGCCAGTTCCGCGGTTGCCGCGATCAAGCCGTAATAGCTGTCCGGCTCATCCCGCGCCGGCACCATCAAGCTTTCGAAAGTCATCAAACCGTAGGTGCCGGCGCCGGTGATGAACATGCCGCTGCCGATGGCGGTTCTGCCCTTCAAGATAAAGGGATTTAGGCTGTCGTAACTGCCGATATTCCAAAGCGTCAGGGTGCCGCCCTTGGGCGCGTCGGGATTGACGTAATCGAAATGGGTGAAATCGGCGGGATATTTCAGACTGCCCAGAACGGCGAAACCATGCTTGCCGGCCGCAGCCGCAGAACCGGCCAGCAGACAGAACAAAAGAACAAGTATGCCGCGTCGAATCATGGCCGACAGTCTATCAGTTTTCTCTTAAGGCCGCTTCCCTTGCGCTTTCCGTAAAGCGGCTTCTTTTTCGGGATCGATCCACCATGTATCGGAAAATCCAATCGCATATTTCGGTTTGATTTTTGGGCGACCGAACCTATTCCAGTAAGCGACCCGGTATGCCGCCATGTGATACTGCGGAATGACATAGTGCCCCCAGAGCAATACGCGGTCGAGCGCCCGTGTGGCCGTAATCAGACTTTTCCTGCTATCAGCACTGATCACTTTATCGATCAGCTCATCAATGGCCGGACTCTTGATACCGATCCTATTCTGACTGCCGTTTTGATCCGCCGCGGCGCTACCCCAATATTCCCTCTGTTCGTTTCCGGGCGAGTCGCTCTGTCCGATGACCAACAGCGTCATTTCGAACTCGAATGTATTGAGTCGATTGATCCATTGCGACGTATCGACCAAACGCATTCGCGCTTCGATGCCCAAACGCTTAAGATTTGCGACAAATGGTGCAATTCGGCCCTCTAGGTTTGATTGCCTGAAGATGATTTCGAACTTGAAGGTCTTACCGGTTTTCTCGTGCGTAAGAACGCCATCTTTTATCTTCCAACCAGCTTCAACCAACAACTTACGGGCGGTACGGAGGTTTTGGCGGATGCTTCCGCCATTCGCTGTCGATGGCGGCGCGTAGGATTTCTCGAAAACTTCTTCAGGAATTTGGCCGCGTAGTGGCTCAAGCAGAGCAAGCTCCTCGTTCGTTGGCAGCCCACGGGAAGCCAGATCCGAGTTCTCGAAGTAACTATCCGTACGTGTGAACTGGCTGTACATGATGTTCTTGTTCAACCATTCGAAGTCATAGGCATAACCCAATGCCTCGCGTACGCGGCGGTCTTTAAACAGCGGATTACGGATGTTGAAAACGAAGGCCTGCATTGGCTGCGGATTTTCGTCGAGAATTCTTTCCTTGATTACAAGACCTTTTTTGACGGCCGGGAAATTGTAGCCTTCCATCCAAATTTTCGTGTCGGCCTCTTGTCGAAAATCGAGCTCATGTGATTTGAAGGCTTCGAACGAGACCAATAGGTCTCGGTAATACACAAACTTAAACTCGCCGAAATTATAGCGACCCTTTTGGGTCGGCAGGTTTTCAGCCCAATGGTCTTTGATACGCTCGTAAGTGATGTGTCGACCCGGTTCGAAGTCCTTGATCCGATATGGCCCACTGCCGATTGGCGGGTCTAAGGTTGTGGCGGTAAAATCCCTGCCCTCCCAATAATGTTTCGGTAGGACAAAGACTTGACCGGTAATCAGCGGTAGTTCCAAATTCTTCGGCCCTGAAAAACTTATTCGGACCGTCCGGTCAGCCGTTTTCTCAACCGACGCAATATTTTTGTAGTAGTGCCGGAAAAGAGGCCGACCCTTGGTGCGCAGAATTTCGAACGACCAGATAACATCCTCGACGGTGATTGGTCGCCCATCATGCCATTTGGCCTCAGGCCGAAGCGTGTACTCCACCCAAGAACGGTCGTCGGGTGTTTCGATTGTTTCCGCGATTTCTCCATATCCGGCGAACACCTCGTCCCGCGAAAACTCCACCAAGCTGGCGTAGATCAGTCCAAGGCCAGCGGCAGGCGTGCCTTTGACGACAAACGGATTGAAGGTGTCGTAGGTTCCCGTGCCGGATAAAACCACTCTACCACCCTTCGGCGCGGCGGGATTGACATAGTCGAAATGGGTGAAGTCCGGCCCGTATTTCAGATCGCCGTACATGGAAATGCCGTGTTTCGGTTCGGCGATGGCGGTGTGGCCGAACAAGACGGCGGCGAGCAGGATCGGCAGCGAGCGCGGCATGGATTCCCCGTCGGTTGTTAAATTCTCATCAAACCATGGGACCGAATTCGGTCAAGATCAAGGCACCTAACGTAATCGTCATAGCCGTCATGGACCGGTGTAGGCGAGGATATCGACCGCCGGGCGCAGCAAAGCTTTGTCGCCGACGGCCAACACGGTCTCCAACCGGTTGTCGTGGTTGTCATAGGCAAGCGGCTGGCCGTGCCAATCCGTCACTGTGCCGCCGGCCCGTTCGATCACCGGCACCGCGGCGGCGATATCCCAGCTGTTCAGGTTCATTTCCACCCAGATGTCGACGAATCCGGCGGCCAACAAGCCGGCGGCGTAGCAATCGTGGGAAAATCGGGTCAAGGCACAGGCCCCGCTCAGGCGCTCGAAAGCGGGTTTCTTGACATCGTCCAGGTAGCTGAAACCGGCGGTGTAAAGCGCCGCCTCGGCGATATCGGGGCAGGGCCGGACGGCGATTTCCCGTCCATCCAATGTCGCCGGCCCGCCGGCATAACCAAGCCAGCGTTCTTCCGTGATCGGCTGATCGATAACGCCCAGGACCGGTTCGCCGCCATGCGCCAGGGCTATCAGGGTACCGAAACCGAGGGAACCGGTGATGAAGGATTTGGTGCCGTCGACGGGATCGAGAATCCAACACCAGTCGGCATCCGGGTTCGTCTCGCCCCACTCCTCCCCAACGATGCCGTGATCCGGGAAGCGACCGGTAATGGCTTCGCGCATCGCCCGTTCCGCTTCCCGATCCGCGATGGTGACGGGGCTTTCGTCGCCTTTGGTCTCCACGTCCAGACGGGTTCGGAAGTAACGTTTGACGATCGGCCGGGCAATATCCGCAAGTTCGCCGGCGAAAGCGACGAACTCATCCGGGCATGTGCGCATGTCGGGGTGGGCGTGCGGCTACTCTTTCGGCAGTTCCGGCGGCGAATCCGCAAAACCGCGCATATAGGCGATCAGGTCCGCACGATCCACCGGCTTCTTCAAACCGCCGAAAGTCATCTTGGTGCCCTTGGCGAATTTCTTCGGATTGGTTAGGAAGGCGTCCATGGCCTCATAGGTCCAATTACCTTCAAGCCCGGTCAGGGCACCGGAAAAACCGAAGCCGTCGGCCGCGGCGATATCCCGGCCCAGCACATTGTAGAGGTTGGGCCCGACCTTGTTCTTGCCGCCCTTCTCGAAGGTGTGGCAGGAGACGCATTTCTTCGCCACCTTTGCGCCCTTGTCCGCGTCGGCGGCCTGCAGCAGGGTGGCCAGCGGCGGCACCTCTTCCTTCTCCGCGGTCTTGGTATCGTCAGCACCGACCATCGAAGCGAATAGGGATTTCTCCGGCACGCTCGGCTTTACGAGCAAGTTGCCGATTTCATTGATAAACATAACCATCAGCGCCGCGGCTAAAATGGCGCCGGCGATTTTATTCAACTCATAAAGGTCCATCTGCACCCTCTTCGAACGGTCGATGCGAACATAGCGGTTCGGGCCGGAAATTCAGCTTTTCAGCGCCCGGCGCACTCCGTATAACACCCGCTCAATGCCATGGCCAGAGCCTATCTTTCGTGGAGGAGGAATCCGTCAATGGCGCAGGACAAAGTGGTCACGATTATTCCGGCACGCATGGCGTCGACCCGGCTGCCGGGCAAACCGCTGGCCGATATCCACGGCCAGCCGATGATCGTGCATGTCTGGCGCCGGGCCATGGAGGCGGGCGTCGGCGAGGTGCTGGTCGCCTGCGCCGAGCCGGAGGTCGCGAACGCGGTGACGGCGGCCGGCGGCCGGGCGGTAATGACCGATCCGGATCTGCCCTCCGGCTCCGACCGTATCCATCAGGCGCTGGTCGCTTCCGGCCTCGACGATATCGAGTTGATCGTCAATCTGCAGGGCGACCTGCCGACCATCGACGCCGCCGCCGTCCATGCCGTGCTCGACCCCATGGACAATCCCGCGGTCGATATCGGCACACTCGCGGCCGAAATCACCGATCCGGCGGAGCTGGACGAGCCCAGCGTCAATAAAGCGGTGATTTCCATGGCGTCGGGCGATAAGGGCGGACAGGCGATCTATTTCACCAAATATCCCGCACCTTGGGGCGACGGGCCGGTCTATCATCATATTGGCATCTATGCCTTCCGTCGTTCGGCCTTGGAACGCTTCGTCGCGTTGCCGCCGGGGCATCTGGAACGGCGGGAGAAGTTGGAGCAGCTCCGCGCGCTGGAAAACGGCATGCGCATCGACGTTCGGATCATTGACAGGATTCCGGTCGGTGTCGATACTCCCGCCGATTTGGCGCGGGCGCGGGAATTGCTCGCCCACGACGCCCGGAAATGAGCGAGAAGATGAGCGAGCAAGCAAGCGATCCCCAGCGTACCGTCGCCTTCCAAGGCGTGCACGGTGCCTTTTCCCATGAAGCTTGCCGGGAAGCGTTGCCGGATTTCACGCCGCTGCCTTGCGAGAATTTCGATGCCGCCTTCGATGCGGTGCAGCGTGGCCAGGCGCGGCGCGGCATGATCCCGATCGAGAATTCGCTCGCCGGCCGGGTCGCGGACGTGCATCACCTGATGCCGTCCTCCAATCTCTACATTGTCGGCGAACATTTCCACAAAGTGCAGATGCATCTGATGGCACGCCCCGGCACCAAGCTTGCGGATATCACCGAGGTGCACAGTCACGTCCATGCCCTGGCGCAATGCCGTAAGTTCCTCAAGGCGCAGGGCATCAAACCAATCGTTCACGCCGATACCGCCGGCGCCAGCGCCATGGTGGCGGATTTAGCGGAGCCGGGCGTCGCCGCCATCGGTTCGAGTTTGGCGGCCGAGATATATGGTCTCGAAATTCTTTCCGACAAGATTGCCGACCACGATCACAATTTCACCCGTTTCATGATCCTGTCGCGGGAGCGGATCATTCCTCATCCGGACGAGGATCAGGTGATGACCACCTTCATGTTCCGGGTCCGCAGCGTGCCGGCATCGCTCTACAAAGCCCTGGGCGGCTTCGCCACGAACGGCGTCAACATCACCAAGCTCGAAAGCTATATCGAGCCGGGCAGCTTCTCCCAGGCGCAATTCTACGCCGACATCGAAGGCCATCCCGACGAACGCCGCGTCAAACTGGCGCTCGAGGAACTGGAATTCTTCTGCGTCGACTACCAACTCCTCGGCACCTACCCCAAAAGCCCGGCGCGTTTTTAGATTATTTTTTCGATGGGGTATGATTTTGTGTCTCATATTTCCTGAGATATGAGAAGCAAGCGAGTTTGCTAAGCATATATAATGATCAAATCTGCTTGTTAGTCATATTTCATGAAATATGATATACAAAGCAGATTGATACCCATCAATGATCAACAACTAAGTTTGTTGATAGCAAAGTCGACAATTTGAGAAACAAATTCGGATAATATGGCCGTCACCCCAACAGAACTGAGTTTTGCAGGCGTTGTGGACTACCATTACGGTCAATTTCCGCCGCGCCACCTCGATCACGCCAAGCTGCTGCAGCCGCTGAGTTCCGCGTCGGCGGCTCTGGCGCGATACGACCAAATGCTTCGCAACATGCACAACAGCGAAATCCTGCTTGGGCCGCTTCGGCGTCAAGAGGCGATCGTTTCATCCCGCATCGAAGGCACATACAGCACACTAGAAGAGGTTTTGCGGATTGAGGCCGATTATGGAGAAGATGGTCGAACGCACTCGAATCGTCATCGTACGGAAGCTATCGAGGTATACCTTTATCACCGGGCCATGATGCAGGCGCAGAATGCGCTGGAAGACGGCGTAGAGTTATCAAGTTGGCTGCTTCGAACCACCCATTCTACGCTACTGAGTTTTGGTCGCGGCGCTGAAAAGTCTCCAGGCCAGTTCAAAACCGAACAAAACTACATTGTCGATCAACGGCAACGGAGGGTTCTATTCACGCCCATCAGCCCGCTCCAACTCGACGCCGGCATGGAGACCTTGTTCAGTTTCATCGACGATGGAAGCTGCGAAGTTCTAATTCGAACGGCCCTCGCTCATATCGAATTCGAGGCGCTGCACCCCTTCAAGGACGGCAATGGCCGCATAGGCCGCATGCTCATAACCCTGATGCTCTGGAAATATGGCGCGTTAAGTGCGCCACACTACTATGTCAGCAGATATCTGGAGCAACATAAGGATGAGTATATTGAACGTATGCGCAACGTGTCCCAATCCGGAGAATGGACCCAATGGTGCATATTCTTCCTGCAAGCATTGGAAGCGCAGGCGAACGAAAATCTACGCGTGACTGAAGCCATAAACACGCTCTACGAAAAGATGAAAGAGGTATTTCGGGAGGTTTTATCCTCACAATGGAGTACGCCCGCCCTGGACTATATATTTACCAATCCGATATTCCGGAACAGCCGGATGGCCACTCACAGCGGCATACCGAAGCAAACAGCGATGCGGATTACGAAAAACTTGTCCGACGCGAGGCTATTGGTGACCCTGGAACCGGCGAGAGGTCGCAGGGCGGCACTTTATGCGTTTGAGCCGCTGCTAACGCTGGCAGGCGACTAACGCATCATGACATGCTATACTCCGCTCAGGAGGACAGAGCCATGCTGATGCTCGACCGGTTGTTGTCGCGTTATCTGTATCTGCTGTGCCGGAGTTTCCAGATCACATCGAGCGACATCGATCGCGGCCGCCGAGACCGGCGGCCGCCGGGGATGTTGCGGCTGGACGGCGCGCAAGGTTTGCATTTCTGAGCGCATAGGCGCCTGATACAACAATGCTTTTGCTTGGCTGAGGCCAAGGATTGAGCCACTATGGCCGTCGACGGGATGAGGAGGCGGCGATGGCGGCGGTGTCGTTCGACAAGGTGGACATCATCTTCGGCCGGAAACAGGCCGAGGCGCTGGCGCTGCTCGATCAAGGCGCCGACCGGGCGCAAATCCTCGAAGCCACGGAAGCTGTACTCGGCGTTGCCGACGCATCCCTTGACGTGGCGGAGGGCGAGATCTGCGTGCTTATGGGTTTAAGCGGTTCCGGCAAATCGACGCTGCTGCGCGCGGTCAACGGCCTCAACAAAGTGACCCGCGGCCGGGTTTTGGTGCGGGACGGCGACCGCCAGGTCGATATCGCGTCTTGCGACGACGACACGCTCTGCCATATGCGGACCCAAAGGGTCGCCATGGTGTTCCAGCAATTCGCCCTGTTGCCGTGGCGCACGGTGGCGGAAAATGTCGGTCTCGGCCTGGAAATCCGCGGCATGGGCAAGACTGAACGGACCCGCATCGTCGACGAGAAGCTGGAGATGGTGCAGCTATCCGCCTGGCGCGACAAATACGCCCATGAGCTGTCCGGCGGCATGCAGCAGCGGGTCGGTCTGGCCCGCGCTTTCGCCACGGACGCCGATATCCTGCTCATGGACGAACCCTTCTCCGCCCTCGACCCGCTGATCCGAGGCTATCTGCAGGACGAACTGCTGACCCTCCAGCGGGAATTGCGCAAGACCATCATCTTCGTCAGCCACGATCTCGACGAGGCCCTGAAGCTCGGCAACCAGATCGCCATCATGGAAGCGGGCCGGATCGTCCAACTCGGCAACGCGGAAGCCATCGTGCGCAATCCGGCCAACGACTATGTCGCCGAATTCGTCGCTCATATGAATCCTTTGAGCGTACTAAGCGCGGGCACACTGATGCAACCGCTGGATCAAATGGCGCGGATCGACGGCGTCGTCGCCCTCGGGGATATTCGTCTGCAAGTCGACGCCGCGGGCGCTCTGGACGGTCCGTCCGGCGACAACCTCCATTCAATGACCGACGACATGGACGACCTGCCGGCCGGGGCCTTGGTCGCCGTCCCGCCCGACCTGCCGTTCCGCCGCGCCATCGAGATCCGCCGCCGAACCGGCGCGCCCGTCCTTGTCGTCGAGGACGGCAAACTGCTTGGCAAGATCGGCGAAGAGGAAATCTACCAGGCGATCTTGTAACCGCCGGACGAAACCCTGCCGACGATTAATTCCAGCTTCTGATTTCCAAACGGCCGATTTGGTTGCGGTGCACCTCATCCGGACCGTCGGCGAAGCGCAAGGTGCGCTGATGGGCCCAGGCATTGGCGAGGAAGAATTCCTGACTGACGCCGCCGCCGCCATGCAGCTGCATAGCCATGTCGATCACCCGAGTCGACATGTTCGGCACCGCCACCTTGATCATGGCGATTTCCTTGCGCGCTTCCTTGTTGCCGTGGGTGTCCATCTTATGCGCCGCGGCCAAGACCAGCAGGCGGCATTGATCAATTTCGATACGGGCGTTGGCGACCCGCTCCAAGGTCACGGTCTGTTCGGATAGCGGCTTGCCGAAGGCGACGCGGGAGGTCGCCCGCTTGCACATGGCTTCGAGCGCCCGCTCGGCGATCCCGATGGAGCGCATGCAGTGGTGGATACGGCCGGGGCCGAGGCGGCCTTGCGCGATTTCAAAGCCGCGGCCCTCGCCCAGCAGCATATTGTTCGCCGGTACCCGGACATTTTCCAGCAGTACCTCGCCGTGGCCATGAGGCGCATCGTCGTAACCGAAGACATGCAGCATGCGCAGGATCTTGATGCCCGGCGTGTCGGCCGGTACCACGACCATGGATTGCTGCTGATAGCGGTTTGGGTTGTCCGGGTCGTTCTTGCCCATGACGATATAGACTTTGCAGCGCGGATCGCCAACGCCGGAGGACCACCATTTACGGCCGTTGATGACATATTCGTCGCCGTCCCGCTCGATGCTGGTCTGGATATTGGTGGCATCCGAAGAGGCCACTTCCGGTTCGGTCATTAGGAAGGCGGAGCGGATCTCGCCGTTCAGAAGGGGATCGAGCCAACGATTCTTGTTTTCCTCGTCGGCGTAGCGGGTGAACACCTCCATATTACCGGTGTCGGGCGCGGAACAGTTGAAGACCTCGGATGCGATCGGCGAGCGGCCGAGAATTTCGCAGATCGGCGCATAGTCCAGATTGCTCATCGGCTCGACTCGGTCGCTTTCCGGCAGGAACAGGTTCCACAGACCCTCATCTTTGGCCTTCGCCTTCAATTCCTCCATGATCGGCGGCACGATCCAACGGCTATCGCCTTCGTTCAGCTGATCCCCATAGGTTTGTTCGTTGGGCAGAATATTGTCATCCATGAATTTCTGGATGCGGTCTTGCAACTCCTTCGACCGGTCTGAAAAGTCGGGGATCATGGTCTTCGTCTCCTTCGTCGCTCTGGCGTCCGTCGCTGCGGCGGCTCAACGTCGGGCTTGAAAAAACTCTTTCAGCAACTTGCCGGCGCGCGCGCTGTCGATGCTGGGATAGATCTCCGGCGCGTGATGGCAGGTCGCCTGACTGAAGATACGGGGGCCGTGCTCGACGCCCCCGCCTTTTGGATCGTCGACAGCGTAGTACAGTCGCGCCAGTCTTGCCAAGCTGATTGCCGCCGCGCACATGGGGCAGGGCTCCAGGGTGACGTAGAGGGCGCAATCGGTCAGCCGGATCTGCCTCAGCTTCGCCGCGGCTTCCCGGATCACCAGCATCTCGGCATGGGCCGTCGGATCGCCCAGGCTACGCATGCGGTTGCCGTTGCGGGACAGGATCTCGCGATGCCGGTCGACCAGCACCGCACCCACCGGCACTTCGCCGCGCAGTGCCGCCGCTCTTGCTTCTTCGAGCGCGATCTCCATAAATGTCTCAGGTGCTGCCATCCTGGCCGGCACCATAGACACCGGACGAGGATCGTCAAGCGACCATGGCGAAAGCGGACCAGACATCGACCGGCGAACGGATCGCCAAGCGGCTGGCCCGGGCCGGCCTCTGCTCCCGGCGTGAGGCGGAGCGCTGGATCGCCGCCGGCCGGGTTCAGGTCGACGGCAAGACCCTGACTTCGCCCGCCGTCAATGTCGGCCCCGACAACCGCATCGCCGTGGACGGCCAACCCCTGCCGGACAAGCCGGCGGCGGCGCTTTGGCGCCTGCATAAGACGAGAGGCCTGGTCACGAGCCACCGCGATCCGCAAGGCCGGCCCACTGTCTTCGACGGCCTGCCGCCATCGCTGGGCCGGGTAATCTCGGTCGGCCGCCTGGACCTCAATACCGAAGGGTTGCTGCTGCTGACCAATGACGGCGATCTGGCGCGGCATCTGGAGCTGCCGGCGACCGGTTGGCGGCGGCGCTACCGGGTGCGGGTGCATGGCCGGGTCGACCCCGCCGCGCTCGACCGCCTGGCTGACGGCATCACCGTCCAAGGTGTCCGTTACGCCCCCATCGAGGCCAAGCTCGACCGGCAGGGGACCAGCAACAGCTGGCTGACCATGGCCTTGAGCGAGGGCAAGAACCGGGAAATCCGCAAGGTGACGGAACATCTTGGTCTCCAGGTCACGCGCCTGATCCGTACCGCCTACGGCCCCTTCCAACTGGGCGATCTGAAGCGGGGCGCGGTCGCCGAAGTGCCGACCCGCGTGCTGCGCGATCAATTGGGTCGCCGGGCCGCCGACTTCGGCCTGTCGGAGAAGAAAGCCCATGCGCATCGTCGCCGGAAAGCTTCGCGGTAGACGGCTGATCGCACCGCCGGATCAACGCATCCGGCCGAGCAGCGATCGGCTGCGCGAGGCCTTGTTCAACATCCTGAACAACTATGATGGACCCGACGGCCGCGGCCTACCGGCGGGCGCGGTGGTGATCGACGCCTTCGCCGGCACCGGCGCCCTCGGCCTCGAGGCGCTCTCCCGCGGTGCCCGGCAAGTTTTCTTCGTGGAGCGGGAGCGGGCGGCACTGACCTTGATCGAACGCAATCTGTCCGCCCTCGGCGTCGGCGACGCGGCTCAGGTCATTTCGCGGGATGCCCGTCGTCCCGGTGCGGCACCCGAACCCGCGGACCTGCTGCTCCTCGATCCGCCTTACGGCGAAAACCTAGGGCCGCCGGCGCTGACAGCCTTTGCCGCGCACAACTGGCTGAGGCCCGGTGCACTCTGTGTCCTGGAGACGGCGAAAAAGGATCCGGTGCCGGTCCAACCGGGATTCGACATGATTGATACCCGAAACTACGGCCGCGCCAAATTGACTTTTCTACGCTTCGAGTCTTGAAATCCGTTCGCATAAACCTAAGTAAGTATTTATTCACTTACTAGGATGATGATGACATGCCAAAAATTGGAACTTTATTGCGCGGAAACATCAACCGCGCGGCCGATGCCATCCTGGATGCCAATGGTTTGACGGTATTGGAGCAGGAATTACGCGATGCGGGACAGGCGTTACGTCGGGCCACCGCTGGACTGGCGCGGATCATAGCCCATCAAGCCGCGACGCTACGCAGTATCGAAGCAATCGAGAACGCGGTCGATGTTGCAGAGCGGCAGGCCCGTACGGCCCTTTCGTCGAATGACGAGTCCCTGGCGCGCCGCTTATCCAACCGCCTGGCCGACTTGGAGATCAAACGCGAGCGCGCCGAAACGATGGCCGCCGGATATGAAGAAACGGTGCGGTCGATGCGTGCGACCATCGATCAGGCGGAGCAACGCGTCGAACAGCTGCGACAAGAGCTATTGTCCGCAAAGGCGAGAGCCGAACTGCTGACGGCACAAAGAAGCGTGGTCACTCACACTGTCGGCACGATCGGTATTGACCGCGCGGAGCAAACCGCTCGGCGGATCAAAGACCGACAACAATTCGAACTCGACCGGCTGGACGCTGCCCGCAAACTTTCGCTCGGACCTGAGGATGCGGAGCTGGACCAGGCCCTTTCCGATGCCGGTCTGGTCGAAGACAGATGCCAGCGCGCGCAGCGGATTTACGAACGATTGCGGCGAGCGAAATCGATTACCCACCAGCAAGAATCTTAACCGCAGCAGAAAGGAAAAGATGATGTTTCAACATAGTCGATATTGGGTTCTCTACAGCTACCTCTCCTTCGGCCTGTCCTGGGCATTTCTGATCTTTGGCATTCTGGCTTTGGACGCCTCGCTTTGGCAAAAGGGGTTCTTTGCCATGGGCAGTTTCTTCCTGGTCGGTTCCAGCTTTTCCCTGGCTAAGACGATTCGGGATATTCACGAGAGCGACAAACTGGTCAACAAAATCGAAGATGCCAAGACCGAGCAGCTCCTGACCGGGATGCCATCTTGATCCGGTCAACGACGGCGGCCTCGGTGGCTCAAGCCACAGGCCGCCGCCATTCCATCAACATGTCCGGCTCTTTCTCTTCATTGCCGACGCCGTCGGCGCGCTCAAGCTCGACAAAACCGCGGCGGCGGTAGAAGTCTATGGCCCTTTGATTGCGCTGGAAGACCCAGAGTTTGAGCGTGTCATTTTCCGCTTGAGCAATGCCGAGGAGCGCTGTGCCGAGGCCTTGGCCATGGCGAGCCGGATCGACATAAAGGTGGTCGAGCCAGCCGGGCCGATAAGCGCCGAAGCCAAGCAAGCTGTCCTCTCCGGCCGCGACCTGGACCGTGCATTCGACCAATACCCGATTCTCGAAAAACCACAGATCCTCCGCTGTTGTATGCAGATCCGGCAGATAAGGCATGGTCGCGGCGCGGACGGTCCGATGCAATTCGGCCAACGCCGCCGCGTCCGCCGGCCGGCCTTGGCGCAGGACGACGCGATCACCGCTCATGACGCAGCACCCAATTCCGTCAACATGAAATCGCGCAACGCCGCGTGTTCCGGGTCCCGGTCGCGGGTGCGCAGCCAATGCAGATCGATGGGAAAGCCGTCGGTTGGGAACGGCAGCTCTAAGGGTTCCAATGAAAAACGTCCGGCTGCGCGCTCGGCCAATCGTCGCGGCAGGGTCAGTAGGTGATCGGAGCGAGAGACCAGCAGGCAAGCGGAGAGAAAATGGGGCACGGAACAGACGACTTGCCGGCGCTCTCCCATCCGACGCAGATGGTCGTCGATCACGCCGCGCCGGCCGCCGAGGTCCGGCGCCACCAGAATATGCCCATGGGCCACATAGTCGGCCAGCGAGATCGCCTCATCCCGGCGGCCGCGCCGGCGCCGGCGAACGCAGACGAAATCCTGCCAGCAGAGCCGGCGGGAGGTCAGGTTTTTGATCGGCGCCAGCAAATTGGCCATGACGAAGTCGAGCTTCTCCAGTTCCAAATCCTCTTGCAAGACATCGCGGCGGAAGGCGCGGACCTCGAGCGTCACCCGCGGCGCCCGGCGGGCCAACGACCGGACCAGATCGTCAAGAAACAAGACCTCCTCCAGATCCGACATCATCAGGACGACATGGCGGCGCAATTCGGCCAAATCTACCGACGTCTCGCCGGCGCTGCCGACCGCGTCCAGATCGGCGAGTGCCCGCGCAACCACCGGCGCCATGTCGCGGGCGAAGCGGGTCGGCAACATACCGTTCTTGGAGCGGACGAAAAGCGGATCGCCAAGCTGACCGCGCAGACGGCTTAAGGCATTGCTGGTCGCCGGCTGGGTCAGTCCAAGACTCTGCGCCGCCTTGGTAACGGAGCCATGGCGCATGACAGCGTCGAATACGGCAAAGAGGTTGAGATCCATAACATTCATATCATCAATGTAATGATATATTGATTATAAACTTCATCATTAATTGTCCGCCACCTAAATTCACAAAATCGAATAACGAAAGGAGAACCCAATGGCGGGCATTCTGATTCAATATGACTATAACGGTGACGAGGGGCCGTGGCAGACGGCGGTGGAGAGCTTCGTTAGGAATATCGACGCCGACCCGCGCCTGAAGGGCCGATTTTCCTATCAAGTCAATATCGCTCCGGACGGCGTCGGCCGGGTTCATGTCGGCCGCTGGGACTATCAGGACACCCTGGACCATCTTCAAGCCCAACCCTTCTTCAAGGCCTTCGCGACCAAGGTCGGCGAGTTCGCCGGCGGCGCCCCGACCGCCACGCGGCTGACGCCGGCCGCGTCGACACGGGGCTAGACCGATGAATGTCGCCCTGCTGATCGCCGGTCTGGTGGCGGCCTTCATGGTGGTGGGCCACAGCACCATAGGCGCACGCCAGTTTTACACACCTATGCTAGCGGCCGACTTCGATCCGGTCTCGAAACGGATCATGGGCTTCGTCTGGCATATGTCGACGGCAACGCTGGTGGTCGCCACGGTCGCGCTGATCTACGCCGCGTTCGCTACAGGCTTGTCGGCCCTGGCCATCTATGCCGGCGCGCAATTTCTGATCTATGGCGCGATCCATCTGTTCCTGACCGCAACGTCGGAACAGCCAGGCGCGGTGATCAAGCAATTTCAGTGGTCGCTGTTTCTGACCGTCGGCATCGCCGCGCTGATTGGATCTACGCTCTAGACGTCAACTTCGGCGCCGCCAGGAATAGCGCCATGACGGCGACGAGCACGGGAAGGATCGCCAGTAGACGCAGCACACCGTCATAGTCGCCATAGAGGTCGAAAGCGATGCCGAGCGGCAGCGGGCCGAGCGAAGCGCCGATCACGCCGATGGTCTGGCCAGCGCCCTGGATCGACCCCAGATGCCGCCGCCCGAAATAGCGCGCCCACATGTAGCCGAAGAAGGTCATGTTGGCGGCGGAATTGATCCCGAACAGAGTGGCGTAGAGCACCGCACTCATCACATCGTGGATGACGGTGATGCTGAACAAGGATCCCGAGAGCAAGAGCAGCGATCCGGCAAAGACATATTTGGTCGGGAAGCGATCCAACAGCCAACCGACCGCGGGCATGGCCAAGACCATGGTCAGCGCGGAGACGCCGAACATGCCCGTCGCCAAGGAGCGGTCGAGCCCCTGCAACTCGAAAATCGATACTTGATAGAAGAACAACGACGTCACCAGCATGGCAGGCGTAAACAGGCCCGCGGCGACAATCCAATAAGCCGGCAGGCGCATAGCTTGGCGCAAGCTGAGGCCGACGTCGGCCCCGGCCTCCTCCGGCACCGGATCGCCAGGGGCGGCCCCATCGGGCAACAGGCCGAGCGGTTCCGGCTTGTCATGCGCGAAGAACCAGATCAACGGCAGCAGCATGACCCAACTCGAAACGCCCAGCGCCACCCAAGCCTGACGCCAACCCAGCCAATCGATCAGCCATTGCGCCAATGTCGGGTGGATGGCGATCGACGCACCGAACCCGAGCATGGTCAGACTGACGGCAAAGCCGCGGCGTTGATGGAACCATTGCGCGGTCAGGCTGTTGGCGCAGAGCAGCATCGACCCCTGACCGAAAAACCTAAGCAACATGAAACCGAGCGACAGCGAAATCGCGCCCGCGACGGCGCCGAAGGCCAAACAGGCAATACCGAGGCAGATACCGACGACCAGCAGGACCCGCCTGGTTCCGTAACGATCGACAAACCCGCCCATCCGCGATAGGCCCAGAGCCGCAATCAGCGTGGCGAAGGCATAGGACGACGCGATGGCCGAATTGGACAGGCCAAGATCACGCGCGATCAGATCGATGAATACGCTAAACGTGTGGGACTGCCCGGGTCCGCTGGCGAACATCACCGTGGTGGATATGCCGACGATGACCCATCCGTAAAAGAAACGACTTTGCAGTTGCTCGAACAGTGCTGACCGCATGTTAGCGACGATCTATTGCCTTACCGGTATCGGGAAGTCTTATCCGATGACGCAGATTCGGCAATGACGATTTCGACAAAGCTGCCATGCATCACCGTTGGCTCAAGCGGTGCTCCAGCAATACAAGGTGATCCTGACCGTAAAAATTTTCATCGTCGACGAAATAGGTTGGCGAACCGATGACGCCGCGTACGATCGCTTCCTGGCAATTGCGTTGCAATTCCATCTGGCTGCGTTCGCTCATCGCTTCCAGGATCAAACCGGCCGGATCCTCGAACCCCGCCTCGGCGCAGAGCTCGGCGATCACGCTTTCGTCCGCAATATCCCGGTCGTCCCGCCATAGCGCCTGGAGCACCGACAAACTCAATTTGTCGACGTCGCCCTCGCCCGCCGCATCGACGGCGCGCTGGGCCGCGATGACGATCCCCGACGGCAATTCCACCGGCCCCATATGATGCACCGGCTCCCGCAGCAGTTCGATGCCCAGATACTCGGCCCAGCGCAGCGCGTCGGTGGCGGCATAGTGGCGCAGCATGACCGGCCGCTCGCCGAAATCGAGCCCACCGATGGGCGGCATGGTAATCGACAGGACGATTGGGCGGTGAACGATCCGCCGCCCGTACTTGCCGGCCAGCGCGGTAAGCCGGGCCGCACCCAAATAGGCGAAGTTCGACCGGGTTGAATAATAGTAGTCGATGGTTTTCATAGGGGTATTCTTTCGCTCTCGAACGATATCGTCGGCACACGTCGTCGGTGTATAATCCGAACTCATGTAGATGTTTATGGAAATTTATTTATGAACGCGTCTCCTATCGCCGAAACAATTTATCACAACGGAACGATCCTCACGATGGAGGATAGTCAGCCGGAAGCCGACGCTGTCGCCGTCGCCGACGGCAACATTCTCGCCGTCGGTTCCTTTGCAGATATCGACGCCTACAGCGGACCGGAAACGCGGATGATCGATCTCAAGGGCACGACCCTGATGCCCGGCTTCGTCGATCCGCATAGCCACCTCGCCATCAGTTCCCGCAAGTTGGTCACCGTGCCCATGGAACCGCCACCGATCAGCGGCATCGCCAGCATCGCCGACATACACAATGCCCTAACGGCCGAATTGGCCACCTGGACCGCGCCCACGGATGATCGTTGGTTGATCGGTTGGGGCTACGACCATGCCGGCCTCGCCGAGAAACGGCATCCGGACTGCCACGATCTCGACAAAGTGTCGACGGAGGTGCCGATCTTTCTCTATCACTTCTCCGCTCATCAGTCCGTCGTCAATAGCAGGGCGTTGGAGATTTTGGAGATCGACGCCGACACGCCGGATCCGGAGGGCGGGGTGATCGCCCGCGAGGCGGACGGCCGCACGCCCACGGGCTTGCTCGAGGAAACCGCCCAGACCAGTGCCGTTCTGCTCGCCATGCGCTCCGTCGTCAAGCATCATGACGCCGCCGATCTGATCGAAAACGCCATCGACGCCTACGCCGCCAAGGGTTTCACCACCGCCGTCGAATGCGCGGGCCAACCGGGCGATATTAAAACCTTCAAACGAATGGCGGCCGACGGACGGTTGAAGATGGACGTCATCGCCTTCCCGTTCTTCGCCCTGTTCCCGCCGGAAACCGTGGCCGAGGAATATAGCCCCGACTACAACAACCGCTTCCGGGTCGGCGGTCTGAAATTGTTGTTGGACGGCGGCTCCCCCGGCCGAACGGCCTATCTGCGCGAACCCTATCACAAGCAGAAGCCGGGCGAGACCGACTATCGAGGCTATGCCCGCCTTGCCCAGGCGGAGATCAACGATATCGTTGCGCGCTGCCACAAGGCCGAACTGCCGTTGATCATCCACGCCCTCGGCGACGCCGCGTTGGACCAGTGCATTGCAGGTCTCAACGTCGGCCAGTATGTTGCGCCGGGCCGGGATCGGCGGACCCAGTTGATCCATTTGCAGCAGGTGCAAGAGGATCAGTTCGACCGCCTGCGCGAGCTGGACGTGACCTGCACCTTCCAAGTCGCGCACAATTACTATTTCGGCGATTTCCATGAAAATGTGATCTATGGACCCGAGCGGACGGCGCGACTGAATCCCATCGCCTCCGCGCTTAAGCGCGGCCTGTCGACGACGATCCACCACGATTCTCCCGTGCATCCGATCGATCAGCTGTTCCTGGTCTGGACCACGGTGAACCGGCGCACCCGCAGCGGCAAGCAGATCGGAGCCGAGCAATGCATTTCCGTGCTGGATGCGCTGAAGGCCTGCACCATCAACGCGGCCTTCCAGTGGCGCGAGGAGAGCCGCAAAGGTTCACTGGCGCCCGGCAAGTTGGCGGACTTCGTCCGGCTGGACCGGAATCCCATGACGATCGATCCAATGGAGATCAAGGATATCCGTATCTTGGAAACCATTAAGGAGGGCGTCCCCATCTACCGGGCGGACTGAGCCATGGCGAAACCGACCCTGCCCGTCACCATCGTCGCCGGCTTCCTCGGCGTCGGCAAGACGACATTGTTGAACCACCTGCTGGCCGCGCCGGACGGGCGGCGATTGGCCGTGCTGGTTAACGATTTCGGCAAGATCAATATCGACGCGTCATTGATCGAAGCGCGCGACGGCGATGTTGTCAGTCTGGCCAATGGCTGTATCTGCTGCAGTATCGGCGACGATCTGGGCGGCGCCTTGCTCGATCTCAACGCACTGTCGCCGCGGCCGGATCACGTGGTCATCGAAACCAGCGGGATCGCCTTTCCCGGCCGGGTTCGCGACATCGTCGAGATGCTACCGGGGTTTCGCTGCGAAGCCGTGATTGTCCTTGCCGACGGCGAGCGGATGCTGGACCAGGTCGAGGATCCGCAAATCGGCGCATTGATCCGCGATCAGATCGCGGCGGCCGACCTGTTAGCGCTGAACAAGCTCGACCTCGCCGGGCGCGCCGGCATGCAAAGAAATCGGGACTGGTTGGTAAGCCGGTTTCCGAAGCTCGCAATCTGCGACTGCGCCAATGCGGAACTACCTTCCTCGCTGGTTCTCGGTTGGGTTGGCAGCAATCGCCTGTCGCTGACGACCGATAACGGTCCAGGTTTTAAGTCCGGTTTGTTTCGATCTTCGCGGCCTATAGATCGCGCTCGATTTACCGCACTAATTGAAGATTCGCCGCCCTGTTTGCTTCGTGCAAAAGGGTTCATCCGATTTGCCGACCGGCCTACTGCGACGGAGGTCTTCCAATTAGCCGGCCAACGTTGGCGGTTGTCGTCGGCCGTCGGTGATCGCGCTACCGAGACGGCACTTGTTTATATTACCCATGCGAATGCGCCAGCCGTTTCAAAATGGAAAAAGAGATTAGAAAAAACAATTTACAAATAATGGTGATCAATTATTGTTTCTGGGAAAACTAGACCCTGGCGAATCCATGACTTCGAAACAATGCGATAAACAGGTGAGTCACAGTCATTTAAAGATTTATCAAGGAATTCGGCCTACATTTTAACGTTTGAGGCCGAAATAAATAGAAAGCGCCCTAGATGCGTCTTCGGACTTTTTTGTTTATTGCATTTGTCGGCATCGCCATTGTTCCCGTCGGCGCTTTGGCGGCCTGGGTCTACTTCCACATTTTGGAGCGGGAGGTTGCTCGTGTCGACGACACGCATTTACTGCTTGCGAAAAATCTCAGCTCCGGCCTCGATCAATATGCCCATGACGTGAAATCGACCTACAAGGTGGTTTTCGATATGGCGCTGGCCGGTCAGGACCTGACTGTGATCCAGGAGATGATGCAGGACCTGAATTTCAACCACCTTTGTGCGGCAGATTTGAAATCCCGCAAGGTTGTATTGGAAGTGGCCCCGACGGCGTTGCCTTGTCCAAAAGTCGTGCCGGAACGTCGCTTCAAGACTTTCATGGCGCAAGCACGTACGGGCGAGATTGTGTTTTCTCCGGTGTTAAAGGACCCTCAAAAACGACCGACGATCTATTTGCTGGAAGTGCGGGGCAACTTACTGCTTATCGGTGCGATTTCGACAAATCATGTCGTCGAGCAAGGCAAATCCATCGCCTTCGGCGAACGCGGCCACGCGGCCATCGTCGACCATACCGGTCGCTTGATCGCGCACCCGCTACCGAAATGGCGAGAGGAAATCAAAAACCTTGCCAAACTGGAGCCGGTTCAGCGCATGATGAAGGGCGAAACCGGCACGACGCGTTTCTTTTCACCGGCATTAAAGGCGGACATGATTGCCGGTTACACCACTGTTCCGAGTTCCCGCTGGGGCGTGATGATCCCGCAACCTTATGCGGAAATCGAGACCAGCGCCCGAGCGGCCCAGACTTGGGCCATCGTCATCAGCCTTTTGGGCGCGCTGGCCGCCGCGGCATTGAGCTGGCTTTTGTCCGGATTGGTCGCCAGCCGCGTCGATCGGATTATCGCCGCGTCGACACGCATGTCGAGCGGCGATCTGGAAACGCGGATCGAAATCGACGAGAAACGCGATCCGAAGGAGTTCAGCGCCGTCGCCCATGCCTTCAACGGTATGGCGGAGAGCTTGGCCCAAAGAAACCGCGAGATATCCGAAGCGCTTACCGCCGCCGAAGAGAGCGCGCGGGAAAAAGAAGCGCTGGCCCTCGAGGCGCAACAGGCCAATGTCGCCAAGTCGAGTTTTCTCTCGGCGATGAGCCATGAATTGCGAACGCCGCTGAATTCCGTCATCGGATTTGCGCAACTGCTCGGCACGAAACATGAATCAACGGACGATGGCGAAGAAGCCGAGGCGGTCCGTAACATATTAAACAGCGGTCTACATTTGTTGGATCTTGTCGACGATGTTTTGGATCTCGCAAAAATCGAAAGCCAGCAGGTCGACCTGTCTCTCGAACCGGTCAACGTCAAACAGGTGATGGACGAAGCATTGCGGGTCATCAAACCGCTCGCAGATCGAAATATGATCAATCTGAATGATGCCGACATAACCGCGGAAACGTTCGTGCGCAGCGATTTCACCCGTTGTAAGCAGGTCCTGCTGAACCTTTTGTCGAACGCGGTCAAGTACAACCATCCCGGGGGCTCGATTACAATTTCCGTTGAGCCCGTGGACAATACTTGGATCCGCATCGCGGTTTCGGATACGGGCATGGGTATTTCGCCTGAATTCACCAGCAAAGTCTTCGCGCCGTTCGAACGTTGGCAAGCCGATCGAAACACCATCGAAGGCACTGGGATCGGACTGTCGATCTGCCGAAAACTGATCGATTCCATGCAGGGCCGTATCGATTTCATCAGCACCCCAGGCGTCGGAAGCAAGTTTTGGTTTGACCTACCGCAGGCCGATAACAACAAATCGCCGCAACCAAAACCGGTTGCTTCCGTAAACGCCGCCAACACGTCCGCCGAGATGGCTGCCCGAGTACTTTACATCGAAGACAATCCGGCGAATTTGAAACTTATGCAGTTGGTGGTCGGACAAGTGGATGGCGTCGAATTGCTCGCCGCTACCTGCGGTCTGCAGGGCATCGACGTCGCCCGCGCGGAGCAACCGAATTTGATCCTGTTGGACATCCATTTACCGGACATCAACGGCCATGAGGTTCTGGCGCAATTGCGGGCGACGCAAGAGACGAAGGACATACCGGTTGTCGCATTGTCGGCGAATGCGATGGAACATGACATTAAGACCGCGATGGAGAGCGGTTTCGACCATTATCTGACCAAACCGATTAACATCGAGGAGGTCATCGAAACCTTGTATCACCCGCCGGTGAGAGCGCTGCCTTGTACCAACTTTCAATGATAGAGACCTATTCAATGGGCCCATCTCGCCCCATTGAATAGGTCTCTATCATCGAAAGTTGGTTCTATACAAAAAGCTGCTGCGTCAAGTTCATCCCAAGGGTTTTTGATCGTCGATCAACAGGGTCATGGTTCTATCCGACGTCGGAGTTGGTCCGCGTCACTATCCTGGGCTGACCTGTTTGAAGCGGTGGGGCGGCACACTGTATTAAGCGCAGTGTCATGAGCGCTTCGGCTCTTTGCCTGCAACCAAGTCGTCCCGTGCTCGCCCCGCCAGCCGATCATCAACGTCCTCTTTGCCTCACTTCGTTACATACCGCACATATTGCACCGCTGGGTTAACCGGTCGCTTCCCCCACATGCGCTTGAAAGTGGCTTTGCTCTTTCCACATTCGGCCCAGGATCACCGCCAGCCGGCGCGCCACCGCGACCCGGGCTTTCTTCGCCCCGCGCCGCTTCATCACCCGCAGCCCCCAGCTCTTCAGGTCCGAGCTCGAACGCACCGTGCTCAGCAGCACATTGGCCGCCTCGTAGAGGTAATGCCGGGCCATGTGATCGCCTTGCTTGGAGATGCCAAGCGTGACATCACGATCCCCCGATTGATAGCGCTTCGGCGTCAGGCCCAAATAGGCGCCGATATCCCGCATCCGCCCAAAACGGTCGATATCCTCAATCGTGGCGTAAAAGGCCAGCGCCGTGATCGGCCCCACCCCCGGCACGCTCATCAAGCGCCAACAGACCTCGTTTGCAGACGTGATCCGGCGGACCTCGCCGTCAAGCCGGGCGAGTTGGCCCTCCACCGAGGCCAGGGTCTCCAGCAAACTATCGACGCAAGCGTAGAGCAAACCGTCCCGACGCACCGCCGCCCGCGCCGCTTCGGCAAACCGCTTGTAGCCGCGTGCAGCCCCCAGCCGGATGCCGAACGGCTTCAACAGGCCGCGGATCTGACCGTTCATCTGCCGCTTCACCCGGACCAACTGATCGCGCGCGCCCAGCAAAGCTTTCAGACGATGACTGTCCCACGACTTGACATGAACCGGTCGGTACCAGCCGGCCCGCAGCATCTGCGCCAAGGCCAGCGCATCGGCCCGGTCCGACTTCACCAGGCGATCCTTGACCGCGTTGGCGCAGGCCCGGGCGTCCATGCAGACAACCGGAATGCCAAGCCCTTCGAGAGACCAATAGAGCCAGGGCGTCAGCGAACCGCTCTCAAGACCCACCAAAGCAAGCCGGCCCCGCCCCGCCCGCGCGACAACACGCGACAGCGCCTGGGAGATCATCTCCGGATGCGTGTCCACCACACCGCGCCAGACAATCCTCTCATCATCGTCAATCACACAAACAGACGTCGTCTTGTTGCCAATGTCCAAACCTGCATAAAATGGCATCGCTGCTCTCCTTTCATAATTTCCCAAATGAGAGTTTCGGCCCTCAATCGGGGAGCAGCAACTTTCCTTTTGTATGGGATGTATTAGTCCGTCCCTTGCCGGAATGTCGACGGCACCAACTCGGCCACGCTGTCATGCCGTTTCGCCAACCAAAACTTGTATTGGTCGGGCAACAACGCATAAGCGTCTTCCACACCCAGTTTTAGCGCCGCGTCGAGCGGCCAATTCGGGTTGAACAGCGCTTCCCGGGCGAGCGCGATCAAATCGGCTTGGCCTTCCTGCAGGATCGATTCAGCCTGATCCGCGTGAACGATGAGGCCTACCGCCATGCTCATGATCTCCGCATCCCGCCGCACAGTGTCGGCCAGCGGCACCTGATAGCCGTAGCCGATCGGACCCGACTCGGCCACTGGCCGACCAGTCATGCCGCCGGAGGAACAGTCGATCACGTCGACCCCGAGCGCCTTGACCTGGCGGGCGAGCTTGACGCTGTCTTCCGGAAACCAGCCGGCGCCATCGGTCACCGAAAGGCGCATGAAGAGCGGTTTGTGGCCGGGCCAACGCGCCCGCACGCATTCCACTACTTCCAACGCGAAGCGATGGCGGTTGGCTTCAGAGCCGCCATACCGGTCGTCGCGCTGATTGGTCACCGGCGACAGGAATTGATGGATCAGATAGCCGTGGGCCCCGTGAACCTCGAAGACGTCGAAACCGGCCGCCTCGGCCCGTGTGGCGGCACGGCCCCAGGCCTCGACAAGGTCCTGCACCTCCGACATGGTCAGGGCCCTGGGCGTCGGACCGTTCTTGTCGGCAATGGCGCTTGGCGCGACCAGTTCCCAGTCGGCCCAGTCGTCGACGCCTTCCTTCAACACGTCGGCTTCGGTCAGCGGACGTCCGCCCTCCCAAGGCCGACCCAGCCGGGCCTTGCGGCCGCTATGGCCGATCTGAATACCCGGCACAGCGCCTTGCTGGCGAATGAAATCGGCCAGACGCTTGAAGTGAGGGACCATATCGTCGTCCCACAGTCCCAAGTCACCAACGGTACCGCAACCGCGGCGCTCGCATTTCGTCGATTCGATGAACACCAGACCGGCGCCGCCGGCGGCGAAACGGCCGGCATTCATCAAATGCCAATCGGTCGGATAACCGCGCACGCCTGAATACTGATGCATCGGCGCGATCACCACACGGTTCTTCAAAGTCACGTCGCGGATTTGCAGAGGGGTGAAAAGCAGAGGTTGAGTCATGGTTGTCCTTCGTCTGGATAATTAGAAAACCAATCAATAGCCGTCATCCCGGCCAAGCGCAGCGCGAGCCGGGATCGTCGCAAGCTCGGCGCTTGGGGCGATCCCGGATACCGCTGGCGCGGTTCCGGGATAACGGAGTCTCTGACAGTGTCAAAACACATTGGCACCGCCGTCGACGGGCAGGGCGACGCCGGTGATGAAGTTGGCTTCGTCGGAGGCGAGAAACAGCGCGGCATGGGCGACGTCCCAGGCGCTGCCCATCTTACGCCTCAACGGCACTCGTGCGTCCCGTTCGGCGGCCACCTCGGCCCGCGGCTTGTTCCATTCCCGCGCCCGCGTGTCCACCGCCATCGGCGTATCGATCAGGCCCGGCAGGATGACGTTGGCGCGGATGCCGTATTCCGCATTCTGGTAGGCCAACTGCTCGGTGAAGGCGATCACCGCCGACTTCGTCGTCTTGTAGGCAACCAGGGGATAGCGGCCCCAAGCGGCCATAGAGGAGATATTGATGATCGCGCCCGACTCCCGTTCGCGCATGATGGGCACCACATGCTTACAGGCCATGACCATGCCGCGCAGGTTGATCGCCACCACCCGGTCGAAGGCTTCCTCGGTAATTTCGGTGACCTGCGCGTCGCCGCCGGTCAGACTGACGCCGACATTGTTGTGCAGGATATCGATGCGCTGCCAACGGTTCATGGCCTGATCGACGGCGGCCTTGAGACTGGCTTCGTCGGTGACGTCGGCGGCGCAGGCAACGGCTTCGCCGCCACCGGCGACAATCTGCGCCGCGGTTTCTTCGGCCAGGCTCAATTCCCGGTCGACGCTGAGCACCAGCGCGCCCTGCCGGCCATAGAGCAAGGCAGCGGCGCGGCCGTTGCCCAACCCCTCGCCCGGCCCCTGCCCGGCGCCGACAACGATGGCGACGCGGCCGCTTAAGTCGTGAAGGCGCTCGGTCACGCCGGCTCCTCCGGTAAGGGGAACTCGTCCAGATAGCGCATATAGTTCTCCTCCACATCGATCCGCATGGTGGCCAGGAAGCGGACGACGGCATTGTAGAACGCGATGGTCATGACCAGATCGATCTGCTCCGCCAGCGCCAATTCGCTTTGCAGAACGGACATGGTCGCGTCCGACGCGGCGCCCTCCAGTGTCATCTCCCGCGCCGCCCGCAACACGGTTTTGGCCATGGGTTCCAAATCGCTCTCCCGCCCCTCGGTCTCCGCAATCAGAGCGCGGATATCGTCCGGGCTGACGCCGAAGTCGTAGCCGATCTTTACATGATGCGACCATTCGTAATCGGCCCGGGCCAGATAGCCGACCTGTAGAATGGCCAGCTCCCGCAGCCGCGGATCGAGCTGGCTGTCGTGGCGGATATAGGCGCCGAGCCCCTGGAACCGTCGCGCCGCGGCCGGATTGTGGGCGAGCAGGCGGTAGAGATTGATCGTCCGCTTCAGAACATCGTGGTCGGCGGGCGGCAGATCGTCCTTGTCGAGATAGGGCAGCCGGGCCATGTCACTGCAACTTCGAATGGCCGGCGGGCAGCATGATGGTGCTGTGCATACGCTCCAGCAGTCCCGACGCCTCGCCCAGGAAAGCGCGCCAATCCGGATCCTCCATGGCCGCCGCCCGCGCCTTCATGCGTTCGTTCAGATCGGCATAGGCCCAGATATAGCAGACTTCGTTTGGTTGACCGGCTTCCGTGCTCCAGATGCCGACCACCTTGGAGTACTTCTCCCGCGCGGGCAGCGCGGCGCTGAGCAATTCGAACCACCGTTTGGCGCCACCGGGAATCAGGCGGTAGTTGCGGAACTCGTAGATATTACCGGTCGTCTCCGGCACCGCGATGGGGCGCAGCACGTTCAGAAGACGGATATCCTGGCGCAGCAGCATCGGCTTCATCTTCAACAGATACTCGCCGGTCCAGCGCTCGTTCTTCGCCAGTTCGCCGCGCAGCCGCGTCCGCTCGTCCAGGCTGTCGAAGCTCCAAAGATGCATGACCCGGTTCAATGGCCCGATCTCCGTCATCCAATAGCCTTCGAGACGACCGTAATTGTCGCCGCGAATGTCGCGGCCGAGGCTGCCGGAAAGCTCCGCCGCTTTCGGCGCGGCGCCGGACCGCATGGTGTAGGTACGTAATTCGTGGATCATATTTTGTCCTCTTAACGGTAGAGAGAGACTTCGGTTTCCTTGGCGGTGATGAATTCGAGCAGGGCCGGCACGCCGGCTTCCGTCTGGGCGATGCCCCGCTTGATCGCCGGCACGATCTCCGCCGGATCGGTCACCCGCTCGCCATAGCCGCCGAAAGCGCGGGCCATCGCCGCATAGTCGCCGGAAATGTCCGTGGACCGGTATTTCTCGGTCGATACCGGCATGACTTTCAGCTCGATAGCCATGGAGAAATTGTTCAGCAGGATCGACAGGATCGGAATTCGCTCGCGCACCGCGGTTTCGAAATCCATGCCGGTGAAGCCGATGGCCGCGTCGCCCCAAACATTGATGCAGAGCGCCTCGGGCCGCGCCAGCTTTGCGCCCATGGCCAGACCGAGGCCGTAGCCCAGTTGAGTGGTCTTGCCCCAGCCGATATAGCTCAGCGGCACGGTCGAACGCCAAAACGGCGTCAGCTGGTCCCGCGGCGAGCCGGCGTCATGGGTGATGATGGTGTTGTCCTTGTCCACCGTTTGCTGCAGATCCCACAGCACCCGATAGGGCGACAGCGGCGTTTCGTCGGAGGTCAGCTTGGGCAGCCAGTCGGCCATCCAGCTCTCACGCACCTCTTCGATCTCCACCGCCACCGGCGCGGAGTCGCGCGATCCGTCGAGGCGGGGCTCAAGCGCCGCGATCAAGGCGTCGAGAGTCAAGGCCGCGTCGCCGACCAAGCCGATCTCAATCGCCACATCCTTGTTCAGATCGATGGGATCGAGAGTGGCATGGATCACCCGCTTGCCCTTGGGCATGGGGATGCCGAAGCTGGTCTCGGTGAAGCTGCAGCCGACGCCGAAGATCACGTCCGCCGCATGCAGGAAATGATGCACCGGCTTCGGACTGGCCAAACCGCCGGCGCCGAGCGATAGCGGATGATCTTCAGGAAATGCGCTCTTTCCGCCGAGGGAGGTGCAGACCGGTGCCGCCAACAACTCCGTCAACTGCTTGAGCTGCGGCCAGGCCTCCGCATAATGCACACCCTGGCCCGCATAGATCACCGGCCGCGCCGCGCCGGCCAACAGTTCGGCGGCCTGTGCCACATCGGCCGGATCGGGACCGTAGCGGGTCGCCACCGCCGGCGTGTAGTCAAGCGGCGCCGAAAGTTCTTCATTGATCACATCGACCGGGACTTCGACGACGATGGGGCCGCCGCGGCCGTTGCGCAGGCGGCTGAAAGCGCGGCGCAAGATATTGGGCACCTCATCGGCGCTGGTCACCGGTTCCGTCGTTTTGGCCACGGGCGTCATTGCCGCCGTGGAGTTGAAGTTCGGCCGGACATGGGCGAGACGGCGGGCATAACCCATGGGCAGCACCAGGATCGGCACGCCTTCCCCGAATGCCTGCGCGACGCCGCCATAGGCGTTCTCCGAGCCCGGCCCGTGCTGCATGGCGAAGACGCCGAACCTCTTGCCCGAACTCAGCCGCGACAGCGCGTCGGCCATGTGCAGACCGATCCGCTCCTGCCGTACGATGATCGGCCGAATATCGAGATAGGCGGCGTATTCCAGAATGTGGTTGACCGGATAACCGATCACGCAATCCACACCCTCGCGTTTCAATATCTCGACAATCGCTTCGACCGCTTTCATGGATGACCCTCGAATTGTCCGGTGATAAGAAGAAGAGAGATCCGTATTAGAGAGCAAAAACCGTCCCATGACAAAGCGCGTAATGGTTCAGACCCGCATCGGCCCCGGATTTCAGTCCGTGTTCGACCGGCGCAATGACATTGAGGTCGTCCCCTTCACCGAACTGTCGGAAGACAATCTGTTTCAGCATATCGGCGAGTATGACGCGGTGATCCTGGGGCTGGCACCCTTGACCGAGCGTTTGATCGGCGCGGCGGACAGGCTCAAAATCGCCTCCCGCATCGGCGTCGGCTACGACTCCGTGGACGTGGACGCATTGAGCGCGGCTGGCATACCCCTGACCGTCACGGCGACCGCGAACTCGACCACGGTGGCGGAACATGCCCTTTACTTCATGTTGACCCTGGCCAAGCAAGGCCGCATCTACGATCGGGAGACCCGGCGCGGCAATTGGGCCGTGCGTTTCGAAACGCCGGCGATCGACTTGGCCGGTCGCACGGTCATGGTCCTGGGCTTCGGCCGCATCGGCCGGCGCCTGGTCAACCGCTGCGTCGCCATGGAGATGCGGGTGCTGGTGCACGATCCCTATGTGATCCAAGACGCGATCCGCACCGCCGGAGCGGAGCCGGTGGAGGATTGGCGTGCTTGCCTCGGTGAGATCGATTTCCTCTCCGTCAATTGCCTGAAGAACGCCGAGACCGACGGCATGGTCGGGGCGGCGGAACTGGCGGCGCTGAAAGACAGCGCCTTCGTCGTCAACACGGCCCGCGGCGGTATCGTCCAAGAGGCGCCGCTGCTGGCAGCACTACAGTCGGGCGAAATCGCCGGCGCCGGTATCGACCCCTTCGAGCAGGAGCCGGCCCCGGCCGACAATCCCCTCTTCGCCCTGGACAATATCGTCGTCACGCCGCACACCGCCGGCGTGACGACGGAGAGCATGTTTCGGATGACCCAATCCGCGGCTCAGAACGTGGTCGATTGTTTTGACGGACGTTTGGACCTGGAGAATGTGGTCAATCCGAGCGTTCTGTGATGTTCGGACATGCTGCTGATCTTCGACACCGACTGCGTGCTCTGTAGCGGCGGCGTCCATTTCGTCCTGGCGCGGGAACGGGACCGGAAAATCACTTTCGTCGGTGCCTGGTCACCGACCGGCCTCAAGCTGGCCGCCGAGCACGGCCTCAGTCGGGACGATCTTCAAAAAACTTTTTTGGTGATCCGTGACGGGCAACCATTAGTCCGTTCAGATGCCGCCCTCGCCGTGGCGCCCCATCTGCGTCGGCCTTGGAACTGGTGTCATGTCCTGCGGTTCGTGCCTCGCCCGTTGCGCGACGCGGTCTACGATCTGGTGGCCAAGCACCGCTATCAATGGTTCGGCCGCCGCGATAACTGCTTCGTCCCACCGCCTGAAATGCAGGAGCGCTTCGTCAATGACTGAGTGGAAATTCAAACTCTACCGATTTTAATAACGTCGTCCCGGCCGTAGCGAAGCGGAGCGCCGGGACCCATTCCAATAGACTATGGCACGACAATGATGATGCAAACTTGGCCGGAATAGGTGCCGGATATCCGCTGACGCGGATTCCGGCATGACGAATTATAAAGTGCTATTTCCTAACCGCATTCGGCCAGCGTCAAGCCTGCGGCGTGATCAAATACTTCTCCTTGGTCGCCTGGCGGCCGTAGGCGGCGATGGCATCAGGCTGCAGAGCGCCGGCCAGGTTGACCCGCTTGGTATAGCTGCTGGCGAAGGTGGTGGTGATTTCCGCTGCCACCCGGTCTCTAAGACGCGCCGCCACCTCGGGCCCGGCCTTGGCCAGGAAAAGCGGCAGCAACCAGCCGCCGATGCCCCAGGCCATGCCGAAAGCACGCGTAAACTCGGTCGGGCCACGATCGAGGCCACCATAGATATAGACCTGTTTTTGGGTCGCCGAACCGTAGCGGTTGTAACTCGCCGCGTCCCGGCTCTGCGCCCGCTCCATCGCTGTCAGGATCTGCCCGGCCAGACGACCGCCGCCGGTGGCATCGAAAGCCAGGGTCGCGCCGGTTGCCGCCACGGCCTCGGTTAGATCGTCCATGAAGCTGTCGCGGCTCGAATCGCAGACTTGCTCGGCGCCAAGTCCGGTGAGCAAGTCCGCCTGCTCCTGACGACGAACGATATTGACGAGCGGCACACCATCTTGCTTGCACAGTTTGACCAGCATCTGACCGAGATTGGAGGCGGCGGCGGTATGCACCAACGCCGAATGCCCCTCCATCCGCATGGTCTCCACCATGCCCTGACAGGTCAACGGATTAACGAAGCAGGATGCGCCTTGCTCCGCCGTCACGCCGTCGGGCATGGGTAAACATTGCTTGGCGTCGATCGCGATGTAACGCGCATACATTTCCCGTCCCAATACCGCCACTGTTCGGCCGAGCAACGCTTGAGCGGCCGCACCATCGCCGGCGGCGATTACCTTACCAGCACCCTCATTGCCGACCGGCAGTGCTTTGTCCCATCGGGCTTTCAAACCGGGCAAGGCAGCGGTCGGCACTGGCGCCTCAACAACCGGGCGGTCCGGCGTGCCGGAGAATTCGGCACTTCCCATATCCGCACCGCCGAACAACAGGCCCAAGTCAGACGGATTTATCGGCGTCGCTTCGATCTCGATCAGAACCATGTCATCCGTCAATGACGGTATTGGTGCTTCCGCCAGATCCAGCTTTAGCGTTCCTGTGCGTGTCACCATCGTACGCAGCATCAGATTCGATTCGGGTAAAGGCATCATTTTTCCGTTCGTGCAAATGAAAATCGGATTTTGGTCGGGTGTAAGATTAGTTCAAGCAACCCGAACCGTCATCCGTCCAGGCAACATTTCGGCCCGTGTTCCGCCGGGTTATGTAAATTTGATCGATGACCCGGAATTTCTCTTGTACCCCCCGCCCGTTACCCCATATTTTGATGCAGTGATTCTCAGCGCGTGGCGCATTGTCCATTTACGTAAAGCACCGATTTTCAGGGCTGAAGGGGGATAAAATCAGTACGAGTACGGTATTTTATCGAAGCGCCTTACAGAACTTCAGAGAGATCGGCGCTGTCGCCCCAAGTTCACGCTTCCTGTCGATGGCGATCCTGGATGCGGTCGACCAAGTCGCGCGCGCGGACGATACGGTTATCGAGCTCGGTCCTGGAACGGGTGTGTTTTCGAAAGCTTTGATTCAGCGCCGCCAGCGCGGGCAACTCGGCGGTTACATCGGGATTGAGCTTAGTCTGGAGCTGACCGATCAATTGATCGCGAAGTATCCGGGCGAAACCTTCATTCATGGCGACGCCCGGAATCTGGATCAATATATTCCGTCCGACGGCGGCCGTTTGATCATCGTGTCCAGTCTGCCGCTCAAACTGATGCGACGGATCGACGTTCAGCGCATTGCCGCGCAGGGGGCCAAGCTGCTGTCTTCGCGCGGCGGCTACATCTTCCAGTATACCTACGGCATGGTGAACCCGTTCGGCAAAACCGTCCCGTCCCTACAAGCCGAATGTGTCGGTACGATTTTTCTGAATTTCCCGCCGGCCAAAATCTGGCGCTACCACGCGCGCGGCAACGGCGACGCCTCAAACTAGTCGGAAGCGGAAGCCGGCGGCGAATATCGTATCGTGTTCGACGCGACATCCAAGTGTTTGCGCCTGACGTTTCGCCCGCGCGCTGTCCACTGCCGCGAGATCGATCCCACCGAGCCCTTCGCCGCGACCGTCCTGCGCATCGACAAAACGAATCGTCGCATTTGTAAGCCGTATTTCCGGTCCGAATTCGCCATCCTCGAGATCGAGCCCGGCAATCTCGCTCCAGCGCGCGGCTAAGGCCCTCGGGTCCGGCGATTGCAGTTCGGCCGCCGCTATCCCCTGAACGACCTCGGTTCGGGCGGCCGACTTCCAGTCGGGGCCCGCCGGATGCCACGGGCCGTCCGGATCTTCGCCACCTTCGTTCCAATCGATTTCAAAGAAACTGCCGCCGGTGTATTTGGGGTGCAACTGCAGCCCGTGGAAATCTCCATAGTCGAGGACGTTGGCAACCGGCACCTCAAGATTGGCCAAGTGACCGTCTCGTTCGGCGCGGTCCCGACATTGCGTGATCACCATATAGCCGCCATCGCCGCCCCGCCGATCCAAATAACGCCCGGCAGCCGTGTCCGGTTCGACGGGCGCCACCACCTCCAAAAACTGGTTGCCGACTGTCAGCAGCGCGTTCTCCAGCCCATATTTGGCAACCGCCGAATCGATATGACAAACTTCAAGGGAAAATATGGTTTTTATTCGCTCGATTGTCGGAGCCAAGTCCCGCGCCACCAAGCATATTTGCCGCAAACGCAGATCCATAACCGTCCCCCCATTGGTCGTCGAAGTCATGCGAATCGAGATCCTTCACCGATTATTGAACGCCGTCGATCTCAATGTCCAGGCGCTCGCCCATTACGCTTAACTGAGTTCTGGTTTCAATCCTTTAGGTCAACGATGTTGTGAGAACAGTCATGCGTTCGAGCGATCCCGACCGGTAATTGAGTGACTTAATGTCGAAGTCAGAGGCTACATCTGTCCTTTGCTTCGCAGCGCCCGAAATCTGAGGCGACAATCGTGGGGCAATCGTCAGGAACCGCCGCATGGAATCGGGCCGACGATCGATGGATGGACCCTGTGCCAACTTTCCCGTCCAATCTCCGCAACATCGAGTTAACCTTCATCAGGCTTTGAGCGAATTATTAGCATCAATCTCGTGTTTGGATTTTATCACAGCATCCACGGCAAATTGATCGCCGTCATCGTTGGGTTTGTCCTGGCCCCATTGCTCGTACTCGGTGTCACCGCTGTTCAACAAATGCGCAGCAACGCCCAAAAACATTCGATCCTGCAGGTGGAGCGAGTGACGCAGTTGACCGGTGAGCAGATCCGAAATCGGCTGGACAGCTTACAAGCGAACGTCACATTGTTCTCGAACTCCGTCCTTCTTGAGCGGTACCTTAGATTCGAGGACAGAGATCAAAGTTTTGCGATGATCCAACCTTCCTTATTACGGTTGCTCAACGGCTATCAACAGGTGTTTGAGGACTGTTTCGAGATCAGCGTGCTTTTGCCCGACGGATTCGAAGATGCTCGGTCGGTGATTGATGGTACCCCCAACAAAGACGATCAGGAAGGCGATACCCAGTTCTTCACGGATCTTGTCAATGCGCGATCCGATACGATCGTTCAAATCATCGCTCACGAGGACATAGTTCGAAAGCGATCGCGTCCGGCAAAGCCGTGTATTTGCAAGAGCAAACGGTCAATCCCCGCGCCGCGAATAAAACCCTCACCGGCTATCTCGTCGGCAGCATGCGCCATGAGCTGAGGACGCCGCTTAACGCCGTGCTCGGCTTCGCGCAGTTGCTGCAGCTGGAAGGCGGAAAGAACCGGAAGCAGGACGGACGGCCAGGTAACCATCGCCACCGAAGCGACCTGCTCCAAACGCCTAAGGGTTTCGGTTACAGATACCGGGATCGGCATCCTATCCGAAAAGACGGAGCTGCTGTTTCAGCCGTTGGAACGGCTTGGACGCGAGGCGGGAACTATCGAATGCACCGGCATCGGCCTAGCAATCACAAACAAATAGGCGAAAACATCGACGGGGAGATCGGTTGCGACAGCTCCGTCGACGTCGGCAGCACGTTCTCGGTCGAGTTCCCCCGCGACGAACCCGCCTAAAAAAAAATCAACCGCCGACGCTTCGCACCGACGCTTGTATGGGACTGGTTGCTTCGATCCGAGCGAGCGCGGCTTCCGCATCGCGGGCGCGGGTCTGGTAATGGGCAAGAATGTAGAGACGAAGTTCCGACGTAAAGTTGGTTTGCGCATGTTCGGATCGCGCGACCTCGGTACAGATTTGATTGATGGTTTTGTCATTGATCGCGCAGATTTCGATCAACGCCTGCCACATCGCATGTTCAAGTTTAATGGTGGTACGGCGTCCGGCAATTCGAACGTTACGGCGAACGACGCGCGCTTTTGGTATCTCCTCCGGCGACAGCGGTTCGCTACGCACTGGTCGTCCTCGAGACACTTTTTGACCTCGCCCCGTCACAACGGGACCCATCGCATTGGGGAAAGGCGTTGAACGGATAGAAGCGAGCCGCGCATATAAACCTGAAATTGTGTAAATTTCTGTTTATTTACAAATCGATTATTCCATTTATATATTGCTCTGTAAAGTTGATATTCTAGAATGTATAAATTGCCAAATTGGCGTAAGTGCATACACTCTCGATGTCTCGAGCGCTTTACAACAATTGTAGATTAGCGGACTTTTTATTCGCCTGGCGCTTTTGCGATGATCGCTAATGCGTGAATCTGGCCGGCAAATTCGGCCGCTAAAGCGGAATTTACCAATCGGTGACGGTCAAGCCGGCTAAGTCCGGCGAACGCGTCCGAGGTGATAACCACTTGAAAGTGGCTTTCGCCGCCCGCCGGCGCGCCGGCATGACCCCGATGTTGATGCGAGTTGTCGATCACTTCAATCGACCGCGGTTTGAGAGCGGCTGTCAGCTTTTCTTCGATTGTTGCGGCGACGGACATGGTTTTGGTGGCACCCTTGTTGCATCCGACGGGAATCGCGCTTGCCCGGTCGGGCCGGAGTCCGGCATACTGGCAGGATGCGCCCGAAAAATAAAGAGATTCCGGTTTTTCAAACCGTCTTCGACCGACCAGATCGGAGGCGGCGCTGCGCGCATCCGGACTGTGCCGAAGATGCGCAATTTGCCGCGCCGAACGCGCCGGACTCCGACGAAAATCGGTATTGCCGCGAACATGTTCGCGCCCTCAATCTGGCCTATGATTATTTTGACGGGTGGTCCGCGGCGCAAATAGAACGGTTTCGTCGCGAAGCGGTAACGGGACATCGCCCGACTTGGCCAATGTCCGAAAAAGCCGCAATGTGGAGCCAAGCTTATCTACGCGATCCCCTGAATATCATGGGTCAGGGAACCGACGTGAAGGAGCACGCCATGCCGACTTCGCAGCGTCAGGCGCTGGCCCGCCTCGATCTGGACGAGACCGCAAGCTTGCGCGAAATCAAAATGCGGTATAAGCAACTGGTGAAACGCTTCCACCCGGACGTCACTGGCGGCGACAAGCAAGCCGAGGAAACCTTCAAGGCGATTTCCGAAGCCTATGACAGTCTACTTGCCTGCGGCTACTATTCGGCCTAAAAGCGGCGGCGGGTGTTTCACCGTTGAGCCTTAACGGCCTTGTGCCACAACCGATAGAGACAGAGTAATCCCACATGACGTTTCAAGCTGTTGCGGAATCCTCCGCCATCCAGGGCCTGGACACGCCTGATCTGACCTTGAAGGTCCGCGACGCGTTCGGCCTGGATTCGGATATGGAAGTGCCGGGTTTTTCGCAGGCCACCGACCTGGTGCCCGATCTGGACACCGCCTATCAGTTCGACCATGAAACCACCATGGCGATCCTCGCCGGCTTCGCCCATAACCGGCGTGTGATGATCCAGGGCTATCACGGCACCGGCAAATCCACCCATATCGAACAGGTGGCGGCCCGGCTCAACTGGCCCTGCATTCGGGTCAATCTGGACAGCCATATCAGCCGGATCGACTTGATCGCAAGGACGCCATCGTCATCCGCGACGGCCAGCAGATCACCGAATTTCGCGAGGGCATCCTGCCCTGGGCGTTGCAGCATCCCTGCGCCCTGGTCTTCGACGAATACGATGCCGGCCGACCCGACGTGATGTTCGTGATCCAACGCGTCCTCGAGGTCGAAGGCAAAATGACCCTGCTCGACCAGAACCGGGTATTGCGGCCGAACGCGTCGTTCCGCCTTTTCGCAACCACCAACACGGTCGGCCTGGGCGATACCACGGGTCTCTACCACGGCACTCAACAAATCAACCAGGGCCAGATGGACCGCTGGAACATTGTCGTCACACTCAACTATCTGCCCCATGACGACGAGGTCGGGATCGTCCTGTCGAAGGCGACAGCCTACGACAATGACGAGGGCCAGAAGGTGATCTCCTCCATGGTCTCCGTCGCCGATCTCACTCGCTCGGGCTTCATCAACGGCGACATTTCGACGGTGATGTCGCCCCGGACAGTCATTACCTGGGCGGAGAATGCGCGCATCTTCAACGATGTCGGCTTCGCCTTCCGGGTCACCTTCCTGAACCGCTGCGACGAGTTGGAGCGACCGATCGTCGCCGAATATTATCAGCGCTGCTTCGGCGAAGAGCTGCCGGAATCGGCGGCCAATGTGCAGGTCTGGTGACCGCCGGCGACCGTAAATGAAAGCCACTAATCCGGTCGAGGAATTCAAGCGCGCGGTGACCGCCGCGGTGCGCGCTCTGGCGCGGGACGAGAATTTGGACGTCACCTTCGGCGTCGAAGCGTCGACCGTCGGTGGCCGCGCGCGCCTGCCGATGCCGGCGCAGGATATGGAATCCGGTTCCGTCGCTAATGTCCGCGGCGCCGGGGACGCCGCCGCATTGTGGCGCCGCTATCACGACGCCGGATTGCATAGCCGGTTCACCCCGCGTGCCAGCCTGGCCCGCTCGATCTTCGAGGCGGCCGAACAGGCGCGGGTCGAAAGCCTCGGTTCGAACCGGATGATCGGGGTTTCGAAAAACCTCGACAGGTCGCTGGAGGAACGCTGCCGCGCCCGTGGCTATGCCGCGATCGACGAACCGGGCGAAGCGGTACT
Source organism: Alphaproteobacteria bacterium (assembly GCA_965216645.1). Taxonomy (GTDB): domain Bacteria; phylum Pseudomonadota; class Alphaproteobacteria; genus CBDCGJ01. The sequence goes on from CBDCGJ010000053.1 coordinate 190,373, forward strand.
GCCGGAAATCCTCGGCCTGCTAATCCGCGAACAACTGACCGGCAAGGCACCGCCGGAAGACGCCTGCAACATGGTCGACAAAATGCGCGACTGGGTCGCGGACAAGGCCGGCGAGGACATGGACGACTTGTCCGAGTGCATCACCGATCAGGAGAAATTCGCCCGTCTGACCCGTCGCCTGATCGCCGATCTCAATCTCGGCGAGGAAGACGAAACCGAGTTCGAGGAAACGGACGATTCGGAAGAGGACGGCCAACCCGACGCCGAGAGCAGCGGCGAAGGCGATAGCGAAGGCGGCGAAGGCCAGGCCGAGGACGGCGGCGATCCGCAAGCCATGGACGGCGACAGCGAAACCGCAGACGGCGAGGACGCCGATGGCGAAATGACCGCCGAGGACATGGACGCCATGGCCGGCAGCGAGGAACCCGGTCGCGGCAAGCGGCCCTGGCGGCCGGAAGATTTTCTAGCCGATCTGCCCAACGAGCGGCCCTATCAGCTTTATACAGACGAATATGACGAGATCATCGACGCGCATGAACTCTGCGACCTCGAGGAACTGACCCGCCTGCGCAATTACCTCGACCAACAGCTTGCCAATATGCAGGGCGTCGTCGCCAAGCTGGCCAACCGTCTGCAGCGCCGCCTGCTGGCGAAGCAAAACCGGTCCTGGGAGTTCGATCTCGAGGAAGGCATTCTCGACGCCGGTAAGCTCTCCCGTGTCGTCGTCAATCCGCTGCTGCCGCTCAGTTTCAAGATCGAGCATGACACCGATTTCCGCGACACCGTGGTCTCCCTGCTGATCGACAATTCGGGTTCCATGCGCGGCCGGCCGATCACCGTAGCCGCCATGTGCGCGGATATTCTGGCACGGACGTTGGAGCGCTGCGCTGTGAAGACCGAGATCCTGGGCTTCACCACCCGGGCCTGGAAGGGCGGCCAGGCACGGGAGAAATGGCTGGCGGAAGGCAAACCGCAGACCCCAGGCCGGCTCAACGATCTGCGCCACATCGTCTACAAAGCCGCCGACGCGCCCTGGCGCCGGGCGCGCAAGAGCCTGGGCCTGATGATGCGCGAGGGGCTGCTGAAGGAAAATATCGACGGCGAGGCCCTGCTTTGGGCCCATAACCGCCTGATCGGCCGGCCGGAGCAGCGGCGCATCCTCATGGTCATCTCCGACGGCGCGCCTGTCGACGACAGCACGCTCTCGGTCAATCCGGGCAACTATCTCGAACGCCATTTGCGCCAGGTTATCGAGGCCATCGAGACCAATTCGCCGGTCGAGCTGATCGCCATCGGTATCGGCCATGACGTCACCCGCTACTACCGCCGGGCCGTCACCATCGTCGACGCGGAGCAGCTGGGCGGCGTGATGACCGAGAAACTGGCCGAACTGTTCGACGAGGAACCCGCCGCCGACCGCCGCGCCCACCGCATGGCCCAAGGCCAACACCGAATGCGCCGGGCGGGTTAGGGTCTAAACACTGAAGATCGCGGGTTTTTAGCAGTTCGCCCTTTCATCATTTTTCCTATTCGCAACAATTGGAAGACGGGAGACCGTGGAAGACGGGAGACTGCAAGTTAAGTTGTCGCGACGACCGCATTCCCCTTCCCGGCAGAAGCCAGAGCAACGCACCGCATTTTTCGGTAGATCAGCACATGGAAGATTGATGGTCTGTCTTGGCGTAATTCTCAAATATATAGCACTTCAGTACTGGTACGGCCGCAAGGTACTACATAGAAATCACCGGCGCCCTGCCAACTGAAACTCACGGATTATTGGGTTCGGCAAACGATCCTGAAACGAAGCTTCAACTGGCAAACCCCATCTACTTTATCGGCTGCGGGTGATGCCGCAGGAGAACGATTTTCATGAGCTGCAAGCCTTTTCTGCCCGAAAAATCAATTTCCAAAGCCCTTTCATATGCTTCCGCGAGAAATTGCTCGGCTTCGCGAGTTTGACCCAATCTCTTATTTTCAATTGCAATACCAGTTAACACGTAGGCTTTGTCCGACGGATCAGATATGGAATTTGCAACAAGGATCGCTTTGGATACTTCCCGCCTCTTGAGAAGTGCATAAGCAATTCGTACAAGTTCTATGCCATTACGGCTTTGTTGGTGGTCCCGTTCCTTTTTGTCGGATTTGGGGGATATCGACGCCATCGTGCTCAACGCTTCTTTGGCAAGCCCGGCTTCTGCTTGCGCACGGGCGATCGTTCGGAACGCAAGTTCCTGAGTGCGCGGACTTTTAATCCTATACGCCAATATTATTGCTTGCAGAAAAGCATCCCGGCTTTCCTGTTCTCTGCCTGTTTTCATATGCCATTTGGCTTCATCCCCCGACGCGAAAACACGGTAAATCGGAATGTCAATTTTTGCGACAAAACCTTCTGCATTTTCGGGATCATTCATTTTTCGGAAGGCGTCGGAGAAAGCGGCATATGCAACACACCGATGGTCTCTCGATCTGATAAGATCGGCCAGCTCTATTGCCTTCGAAAGAGTTTGTTGGGCGTCAGCGGCAAATCCGAACTCATACTGTGCAACCGCTACTTTAGGGGGGAACTCAATTCGGTCGAGTTCCATTCTGGCACCAATCGCATATTTCGCCGATTTCTTGAGTAACGCCCTGGCTTTGTTTTCATCACCTAAATGCTTATAGGCTTTGGCGAGAGCCAAATTCGCATCAGACCGGGATGTCGCGTAACCTATATCGTCGACATGAGCGGCGGCCTGTTCCAAAACTGTCGGCAGTTTGCCCGATTTCAGTAATTCAACTGCTTTTGCCGCGATGTGCTCAATAGCCTCACCAACTAAAAAGTTCTCCGTTGGATCTTCAAGCTCGTACAATTTCTTCAGATCGTTCGTAAGCTCAAGCGCCTTTTGGAACATACCTTTGTCGGCATAATGTTTAATGATCTCAAAGCGTGTTTCCAATCGATTGTATCTGCGGTGAATGAATTCAAGGGTCTTTTCCGCGCCTTCGATATCGCCAAACTCAGCTTGAGTTTCCGCAATACCAGCCAATGTTAGGAACCCCAAAATTGGTACTTCGTTCAAGAGAGCAACAGACAACGCATAGCGGTGAATGCATTTATAGTTCGGATTTCTGAGGCAAAGTTTCGTTTCATCCCCTGCAAGGTTCGTTTTGATCTCAGCTCTGGCGCCCTCGATACTCGCTTGTAGACTCTCAGGCGTCATTTCTGGCTTGCCTTGACCATCAAGTAGCTTCAGGAACTTTGTGAGACTGGAGTTCGTGTTGGTGTGCTCTTCATATAAATATTGAGCCTTGATTAGATGTTTTAGTTTATTAATCGGATCAGTTTTCAACCTGCCTTTTTCGATAAGGTCGACAATCTGGGAGGCTTGGTTTTTGGACAGCTCGGCTTTTGCCGGCAACACAATCGCTAAAATACATATGGACAGTAGTATAGGTAGCGTTGATTTTATGTTTTTGCTTTGCATGTCTTATTCCAAAAATTTTTATTTCTGTAAAAGCGAGTAAAATATATAATACATGCTACCAGTATAATCAAACGTAGAATGTTTCTCTATGCGCACTCCCTCAAAAGCAATCCTTTAGAGATTGCAGATCGAGCTTTGCGAGAACGCAATGGAACACCGAATGCGCCGGGCCGGGTGAGCCGCATTCTCCTCTCTTACCGGTTTTTTTGGCGGGAAGTAGGAGCTCCGCAATTTGACATTGTCCTGTCCCAACGTCGTTAAGACGATATTAAATCGCCGACATTAAAATGACATTCTTGGCTGCTTTTAATCCGAGCGGTCTTAAGTTACTCCGAGGACGATGTCTATTGGCGGACGGGTGCGGCCTTGCACAGCGATGAACCGGACATAATTATACTGACGGACGGCACGTCGACGTCGGACGACATCGTCGCCCGGCTGTCCGGACGAATGGACCTGCATGTCGCCGACGCCGAACGGGAATTTCCACCCGATGACGTCCTGACCCTCCCCCTGATCGTCAATATCGATCTCAGCGACGCGGATAAGTTCATGCATTGGCGGCCGCTGCTGCGGGATTATCCGGGCGACAAGATTTTCGTGCTACCGACCTTCAATCGGCGGAACATTATTCGGCTCCACAATCTCGGCGCCAGCGACTATTTCGTCCGTCCGCTCCCCGACCGCGAATTTGTGAACGCGGCCTATCGGGCGGTCAACAGCCAGGTCGAGCGACGTTGGCAAACATTGAAGCCATTTCAGAGCCAAGCTTTGCGGGTTAGTTTGAAATGCCTGGAGGACTGCTTCACGAATGTCAACCAGGGGGAACCATTGCCGGTCGACGAAATCAAAGAGAGCTGCAATCTGGTCCTAGCGGCGACCGCACACGAAAATTTAGAAGAATGGCTCAACGCGATCCGGCGGCATCACAATTATACGTTCCGGCACAGCATGTTCGTCTGCGGGATCATCACCTCCTTCGCCACCACCATCGGCGTCAAGGGCGACGAGTTGGAAACCCTGATCATGGGCGGTCTGCTGCATGACATCGGTAAAATTCATACGCCACCGGAATTGCTCGACAAGCCGGCCGAGCTGAATGGAACGGAATGGCAGATCATGCGGGCTCATCCCGAACACGCGCAACGCATTTTCGAAAGCGACGGGAGTTTCCCGCAAGCCGTCGTCGACATGGCCGTCCTGCACCACGAGAAGCTTGACGGCAGCGGATATCCTCATGGCCTCAAGGGCTCGCAGATCAACGACTTCGTCCGCATCATTTCCATCGTCGACACCTATTCCGCCCTTGTCGACAAGCGCGCCTACAAGTCGGCGCTACCTAAAAACGTTGCCGTCGAACGCATGATGACCATGGGCGATGAATTGGACATGAGCCTCGTCCAGGTCTTTAAAGACATCGTCCTAGACGGCACTTCCGAATTGCTGAAGTCGGCATAACGACCGTCCCCACACCCGCCAAGACGGGAGCCTGAATCGCAAACCCGAACATTTCTTATTGCCGCTCTGGACAGCGGCGCAATATCGATGATGGCACGGCCCTTGCCGCGAGAATTCGGCGACCTGTGCGAGATTGGCGTGAACCATGTGTTGTCGCTGCTCGAAGCCGACGAAGCCCACGCTTTGGGTTTGTCGGCGGAGGCGCGGTATTGCGCCGACGCCGGTCTGGCTTTCGATCACTTCCCCATTGCCGACCGCGGCGTGCCGGAAAGCCCGCTGGCGTTTGCGATACTGACCCGACGCCTCCACGACAATATCTCGGCCGGCGATCATCTCGCGATCCATTGCCGCGCCGGGATCGGCCGCGCCGGCCTCACAGCCGCCGCCATCCTGCTGTCTGCCGGCCACGATCCCGACAGCGCCTTCGTCGCCATACGCGACGCCCGCGGCGTCCCCGTACCGGATACGGCGGCGCAGGCCGAATGGTTACGGGAGCATGCCGCTCTCATAAGCGATCGGAACATCGCACTGTCCGATTGGTCAACGTTCGGAGACACGTTCGACGCGATCTGACAGAATCAGATATCTGCAGTCCTCTTCGGCTTCAAATGACGGCGTAAGAAATGCCTCGGCACTTACACGAAATGTCTGTCGCGGAACCGCATCGACCGTCAGAAGATTGCCGCGTGCCAGATGTAAGAGATATCCCACGCTATAATTAACGCGGAGCAATCTTTCGATCAGCATCTGTTGACGTTCGCAGAATGCTATTTTTTTGAGATCCCGTGGCCATGGATTATCCAAGTTCAGAATATAGGTCTTGGTCCCGGCCTTCTTCTGGGCCACCGCTTTCGCCCAGGGGTGTTCGTCCGCACGTTCCGGAATGAAATACTTGAAATCGTCTGTCAGAACCGGATTGTCGTGAACGACTGAAATATAGGCAAAATATGTCATGTCTTCGAAACTGCAGGGCTTAACGCAATGTGAGTTACCAAACGGGCTAAACAACATCCAAATTTAGTTCTAGTATAAGCTGAATTCACAAGTGATATTATACGTGTGTTTGTTTGGAGTGCGATTTTGTTTGATGATTTTGAACCTGCGACAAGGGCGGCCATAATCAAGTACCTGACCTGGGGACTGATCGTTTTCTTTTTCAGCCTCGCCGTCTGGTACATGTTCTGGTTGGGCGGTGCGTATCAAACGGGCGAGTTATCGTCGCGTCCAACGCGCCGGAATGCCATTCTCGTGTTCCTCTTCCTCTGGGGTGTCCCGATCGGTCTCGTTCTGCACCTCATGGTAATTAATCGAACCAAATGAAACGATTCGAATACAAACCGACGAACTGCTGGCCCGTCAACTTTTGTCGGATCGTGCCGGACTAACGATATGGACGAAGGTATCAAGGTCGAGGATAAAGACTTTGAGCTACTTTTCTGGTTGAACCAACACAGATGGAGCGATTTATGCCTATTCGCAAACGGCGAGCAATATTGGTATCGGGTCAGCCATGTCTTCACCGACCCGATCTCCGATATAGTGGAGTTCACGCTGGCAATTCTGCGAAAAGAGCCTTCTCTAACTATCGTTCTCCCGTACGAACCCGGCGAGACGACCTTACGATATCAGATAGACGACAGAGATGTTGACACCGTCTGTTTGGAATTTTTCGACCACGCCGACATCGGTGGAACGAAACATCTGGATTCGCCGGAATTGTGTCTTCATGTCGGCAGGGCCCGACTACTCTGGTCGCTCTATTATCAACTCGCGAAAACCGCCGATCTATGCGAATTCGACCCTTATCATCGCGCTTCGACGGTCTTCCCCATGAAGCGATTTCAGAAGTTGCGCAAGATATACAAAACAGCAAAAAGCTCTTCGCAGTAAATTAAGTCTTATCCGGAAACAGGGTCGGCTTCAGCAAAGATATCCCTCTCGTCTCCGTTAGTAGCCGCGCCCTCACGCCCCCGGCAGTTCGTCGGCGCTGGTGATGACCGAGCCGAGGAGGCCGTATTCGAGGGCCTCGTCAGTGGTCAGCCAGAAGTCCCGCTTGGTGTCCTCGCGGATGCGTTCCGGGGTTTGGCCGGTGGCTTCGGCGAAGAGATGTTCGAAGCGTTCCCGCATCTTCTCGATTTGCTCCGCCTGCACGGCAATGTCGGCGGCGCTGCCGCCGATGCCGCCGCTCGGTTGATGCAAGAGGAAGCGGGTATTGGGCAGGCAGAAACGGTTCGCCTTCTCCGCCCCAACGAAGATCAAAGCGCCGGCGCTGGCGACCCAACCGCTGCCGATCGTGCGCACGGTGGGGCGGATGAACTTGATCACGTCATGAATCATATCGCCGGATTCGACATGGCCACCGGGGGAGGAGATGAATACGTCGATCGGATCGTCGCCGTCTTCCGACAGTGCCAACAAGCGGGCGACCGTGGACCGGGCCAGCTTATCGTCGATCTGCCCGGTAACGATGACGGCGCGGCTCTTGAATAGTTTTTCGTCAACCAGGTTATCCGGCTTCGGCGGAACCGGGCTTGTCCTCGGCATCTAGCATGATGGTTTGTCCTTACATCCCTAAGGCGAATCGAGCCACAGACGATAGATGAGACCGCTCCGCTTGTGAAGCGCCGAGGAAACGGCGGGGTCCTCATTCCCTCCCACGCGAACATTCGTTATGCTCGCGTGACGGGCCCTTCCGCCCGCGATCGAGGAGGCTAAAAAATGAGCGAAGCCGTCGCCATCAATGACATCGACGTTGCCGACATTCCCCTGAACGAGATCGACGTGAGCGATCCCGCAATTTATCAGAACGATTGCTTTTATCCTTATTTCGAACGCCTGCGCCAGGAAGCACCCGTGCATTACTGCGCCGACAGTCCCTACGGCGCCTATTGGTCGATCACCAGGTATGACGACATCATGAAAGTGGAGCTGGACCATAAACGCTTCTCGTCGGCCGCTCATCTCGGCGGCATCACCATCCGGGACAGCCCGTTCGGCAAGGAAATGGCCAGCTTCATCGCCATGGATCAGCCGCAGCATACGGCCCAGCGCAAAACCGTCGCGCCTGTGGTGGCACCCAGCAACCTACGCAATCTGGAAGCCTTGATCCGGCAGCGGACCGAAGGCGTTTTGGATAGCCTGCCGCGCGGCGAGACCTTCGACTGGGTCGATAAGGTATCCGTCGAGCTGACCACCATGATGCTGGCGACCCTGTTCGACTTCCCTTTCGAGGAACGGCGCAAGCTGACCTATTGGTCCGACGTTTCGACCGTCGATCTCGATTCCCCGGACGCCCTGGTGCGCACCGACGAGGAACGCCTGGCGGTGCAGAAGGAAATGGGCGCCGAGATCATGAAGCTCTGGCAGCAGCGCGCCGACGGCGACGGCGGCTTCGACATGATCTCCATGCTGGCTCAGGGCGAAGCCACCAAGGATATGGACCCCATGGATATCGTCGCCAACTTCGTCCTGTTGATCGTCGGTGGCAACGATACCACGCGCAATTCCATGAGCGGCGGCCTCTGGGCCCTGATCGAGAACCCGGATCAATTCGCCGCCTTGCGCGCCGATCCCGGTCTGATCAAGACATTGGTGCCGGAGATCATCCGCTACCAATCGGCCATCATTCATATGCGACGCACGGCACTGGAAGACGTTACCTTCGAAGGACAGGAGATCAAAAAGGGCGACCGGGTCATCATGTGGTACGTCTCCGGCAATTGGGACGAAGCGGTGATCCCCGACCCCAAGCGTTTCGATATCCAGCGCCAGAAAGCCCGCCGGCATCTCGCCTTCGGCGCCGGCATCCACCGATGCGTCGGCGACCGGCTAGCGGAGCTGCAGCTTCAGATTCTATGGGAAGAAATCCTAAAACGCGATCTGAAGTTCGAATTGATGGGGCGAACCGCAACGTGTCTATTCGAACTTCATCCGCGGCATCAAGTCCATGCCGGTGAAGATCTTTTAACATTTACGCGTAGGAGACCGCAGGGAACACTAAATATTCTCGCCAGTCTTCCGTGTGAAAGTGAATTGAGACGGTTGAGTTCTTCGCCAAACTCGCTCTGGCGCCATTTAGCTCTTTTTGCGGGCCCGTCTTAATATATGAAGCTCGGTTCTCTTGACATCCTCAAGTTGCTGTAGTTTTTCGACGAACTGCAATGGGTCCGCAGATTCGTCCA
>CBDCGJ010000054.1:0-31565 GCA_965216645.1 Alphaproteobacteria bacterium
CCGAGTATGCCCCAGGGTTGGGTCAAGTGCCGGTCGTCGTGAATCGAGATCTCGCCGTCTTCCAACAAGGTATAAATCTTTTCGACCCCATTGCCACCGCGATGCTTGCCCGGACCACCGCTGTCGCGGATGCTGGCATAGCTGTCGATGACCATGGGGTAGTAGCTTTCGAGATACTCGGTCGGGATATTCTCGAACAGGGGCCACCAGGAATGGCCGTCCATGCCGTCGCCGACCGGGCGGCCCGGAATGCCGCCATAAAGAATTTCCATCAGCTGGAACGGCCGGCCGTGATCGTCGGTGCCGGAATAGAGGAAATGGGGGCTGGAGCCGTAGCCCGCCGCCGTCGCCATCTCCGGCGCCTGCTTCGACAGGGCGCCGCCCAACACGTCGAACTGGCGCGACAACGCATGCGTGCGGCAGCCGAGCGCGGCCGGAAACTCCGGATGCAGCAGCGACCCCTTCGGCAACGTCACGTGGATCAGGTCATAAAAGCCGTCGTTGAACAGGATCTGCGGGTCGAACACCATGATCATGTAGACGCCGATGAACATCTTGAACATGCCGTCATGGAGGTAGAAGTTGATCGGGCCCGGCGCCTGGGGCGCCGTGCCGGTCCAGTCGAAATAGGCTTGCTCGCCCTCCCGCCAGACTGTGAGTTTCAACTTGAACGGGCCGTTGCCCAAGCCGTCGTCATCGACGTAATCTTCGAAGGATTGCGGCTCCTCCGGCAAATTCTGCACGATCAGCTTGCGCATGGCCCTGTTGGTCCGCTCCAGCAACGCCTCGCAGGCTTGATGATAGATATTCCTGCCGAAGCGCTGGCAGATCTCGATCACCCGCTTCTCGCCGGCGCGGCAACCGGCGATGATCGCCATCAGGTCGGAGAAATTCATCTCCGGCGTCCGCGTATTGTTCATGATCAGGTCGAGCACGCCTTGATTGAGCTCGCCGCCCTCATAGAGCTTGAGCGGCGGGATGCGCAGGCCTTCGCCGAAGACGCTGGTCGCGGCGGTCGGCATGCTGCCGGGCACGGGGCCGCCCACGTCCATCATATGGCCGAACATGGAGGCGAAACCGATCAGCTCATGCTCGAAGAAGATCGGCACCAGCACCATCCAGTCGTTGATGTGACTGATTGCGCCGCCGCATTTGAAGGGATCGCTTTGTAGAATGACGTCGCCGGGGGCGAGCTTGAAATCCTGCTGACGCAGCATCTCCGGGATGTAGGAGCCGAACTGGCCGACGATCATGCGGCCTTTCGCGTCGGTGATCATGGGGAACTCGTCATGCTGTTCCCGGATCACCGGCGACATGGCGGAGCGGAACAGCACCGCGTCCATTTCATGCCGGGCGTTACGCAGGGCGTTCTCGATCAGGTCCAGGGTGATGGTGTCAAGACCGGCCGCCGGTTCCGCTGGCCGTGCCGCCGGCGCCTCGGCCGCTTCGATGGCTGGTCTGGTCGAAGTCGGCGCGGTTTCCGCCGGCGCCTGTTGCTCCTCGACGAAGAGATCGGCGCAGGCCAATAAGGCCCGGTCGGTCGCGCGTGCCAGGGCGGCGCCCAGATCGCCATTGGTGCGGGCGGAGCCGAACTGCATCTTCGACGCGCCGCCGACGGTCAGCTTGCACAATACGGTGGCCATACCGCGTTCGTTCTTGTGTTCGACGACTTCCGAGGACCAGTCGCCGCCGAAGCGGCGGGTCAGTTCGGCGGCGGCGTCTTCGACTTGCACGCGCTTGGCATCCGGGGCGCGCGCCGCGGCATCACCGTTCATCTGCTGTGCGAACAGCCGATCGAACTGCGACTTGTTGGCCTGCAACAGGTCTTCGAGGGAGATTACGTGCCGCTTTGTCGAGTTCTCGTTCATTGCCCGTCCATCAATGCGGTCCCGCGCCTATTGGCCGGATTAGAATATTGAGATACCCGTCGACCAGGCCTTCATGCTCGGGATGGATAACGGTCGTCGAATCCCGTTGCGTGACGATGGCCGGCCCGGCGATACGATTGCCGGCGCTCAGCTTGGCGCGGTCGTAGACCTTGGCATAGTGGAACTCGCCGTCGAAATAGACTTGGTTCTGGTCGGTCACCGCGTCGGCGCAATCGGGGCCGGCGTCCTCCTGACGTTCCAAGGCGATCTTCTCGACCCGCCCTTCGCCGATGGCCCGCAGATTGACTAGCTCCACCGGTTGGTCGAGGCGGAAGCCGTACAGCTGCTCGTGGGCGACGCCGAAGCGCTCCACCAAATCGGTCAGGCCGCCGTCCCCAATCCGCTCGGGGTCCAACGGTAGAGACAGTTCGTAACCTTGCCGGAAATAGCGGATATCGGCTTCGAAGCGGAGCCGCCGCTCGCCCTCGCCAATGCCTTCCTCCTGCAACCAGGCCGTCGCGTCCCGGCCCAGTCGTGTGAGAACCTCGCCAACGCGATTCCGATCGGATTCGACTATGTTGCGCACATAAGTTTGGGCGAACTCGTTCTTCACGTCCGAATGCAGGAAACCCAACGCCGATAGGACGCCCGGCGTCGGCGGTACGATCACCGGGTAGCACCCGCCGAGAATGCCCATGGCGTTGCCGTGTAGCGGTCCGGCGCCGCCAAAGGCGACGAGCGCGAAGTCACGCGGGTCCAATCCCTTCTGCACCGTAACCAAACGCAGCGCGCCGAACATGTTTTCGTTGACGATATCGACGATCCCTTGCGCGGCCTGATAAACGTCCAGACCCAAGTCCCGACCGATCTTGCTGACCGCGTCCTCCGCCGCTTTGATGTCGAGCTGCATGCTGCCGCCGAGCAACCATGGTGGCAGGCGGCCCAGTACCACATTGGCGTCGGTCACCGTCGGCAGTTTGCCGCCCTGGCCGTAGCTTGCCGGCCCGGGTTTGGCGCCAGCGCTGTCCGGCCCGACCCGGAGCGCGCCGGTCATCGGCACATGGGCGATGGAGCCACCGCCGGCGCCGACGCTGTGGACTTCCACCGAAGGTACCTTGATCGGGTAATAGCCCAGCGATGTCTGGCGGGAGATCGTCGGCTTGCCGTCCTCGATCAGAGAGACATCCGTCGACGTGCCGCCCATGTCGAAACCGAGCGCGTTCGGATGGCCGGCCAGGTCGGCCAAAAAAGCGGCACCGGACACGCCGCCGGCCGGTCCCGACATCATGGTGTGGACGGGCGATTCCGAGGCTCGCCGTACGCTCATCAAGCCGCCGTCGGAGCGGACGATATTGACGTTTGAGGCGATCTGAAAGCTCGAAAGTTTGTCCTCGAAATTGCCGAGATAGCGGCGCATGCTGGGCCCGACATAGGCGTTCATCACCGCCACCAGCGTGCGTTCGTATTCCCGAAACTCCGGCAATATGTCCGAAGATAGGGTCACCGCAAGGTCCGGCTTCGCCTCATGGATCAGATCCCGGAGCCGACGTTCATGTTCCGGATTAGCATAGGCATGCAGCAGGGAAACGGTGATCGATTCTACCTCGGCGGCCAGCAATTCCTGGATCGCCAGCTTGGCCTGATTGTCGTCCAATGGAGCCAAGACCTCACCCCGGGCATTGACGCGTTCGCGAACGCCGCGGGTATGTTCCAGATCGGCCAACGGGTCCGGTTTTTCCATGATGATCCAGCCGGCCAAGGGTCCCGGCGTCTGCGAGCGTGCCAGGTGCAACACCTGCTCGAAATTCTCGGTCACCAACAGACCGACCCTGGCGCCTTTCTCCTCCAGGATAATGTTGGTGGAGACGGTGGTGCCGTGCAGCAGGGCGCCGATCTGGGACGGCGCCGCGCCGGCCTCGGCCAAAATATCGTCGACGCCCTTCAGGATGCCGACCGATTGATCTTCCGGCGTCGACGGCGTCTTCAATAGGGAGAGGTTGCCCGACTGTTCGTCGAACATGAGCAAGTCGGTAAAGGTACCGCCCACGTCAATGCCGAGCCGGCGTGCCATTCAACCTCCCAAGGTCTGTTTTCGCTCCGGTTCGAAGGGCCCCTGGCGGGGTTTGCCGGAGTTTTTGTTTGTGCACCAACTATGATCACCGGAACTGTTGTCCAGGTCAACAGATAGCAACGCGCCGTGCCGGCGAATTGACAGAACCTCAGGAATGGCTACCATCGGCGCTGCAATCCGGGCCGACAAAGGGGAGCCGTAAGGCCATGGCGCAGGACAAAGCCGAACGTAATCCGGTCCGCTTTTGGATCATCGTCATCGCGCTGATCATTCTGTTGATCTTCCTCTATTTCTATGCCCCGTTTGAGGAATTCCTGCTCAAGAGCATCCCGAACATTCACTTCTCCAACGTCATCTTCTGGTTCGTCTCGCTGGTCGGACTGGTGGCCTATGCGGTCGCGCACTGGGCCTCGTTCAAGCGCAATATTCTGCGCGCCGCAACCGAATTAGAGATCGATGGTCTGGTCTTCGAGACCTTGCAGATCGCCATCCTAGTGGCAGTGATCTTCTGCGCCGGCGCCACCATCCAGGCGATCGAAATGCTGGCCGAACATCTGATCGCGAACGGCACCATCATCGGCAGCCAGGCCGGCACCAAATTGCTGTCCATCGTCCTCTTGGTGATCCTGGCGATCTTGTTCTACTTGCTACACCACGCCGTCCGCGGCTTCCGCGTCGGCTGGCGACCGAAACGTCCGCCGCGAGTTACGTCATCTGGGGATTGAGACGCTTCCGGCCTTCGGCCCGCGTTTCGGATATCCAGTTGATGCCGTCTCCAGATTATGAATGAGGTTTAACCTTTACTGCGGATCGGCGCTACGTCGTTATCTCGCACAGTTCCTGTGAATTTGCGTCCGCCTTAACGCCTTATCCACTTTTCCAATAGACCCTCGGCGGGGGCGTGGCGACAAAGAGAATTATATTGACCGAAATTGAAAGAATGAATTATCCCAGCCGAATGCATGGATGGCAAAAACTGATATGCACGGCGGGCGATCTGGGTACAGAAATCAAGCCAGGCGCCAAAGTGCTGGATTTCGGATGCGGTAACGGAAGCGTAGTTCATGCGCTTCGCGCCGACGGGTTTGACGCGTTCGGCTGTGATTTTCGTTTTAAACCGGGAGACCATGTGGATGATCTGAAAGAGAGCGGAAACCTGTCTATCATCGAGTCGGAACCATATCGATTGCCTTACGATGACGGCACTTTCGATTTTGTCTTCAGTCAGCAGGTTTTCGAACATGTCCAGGATTATCCCGAAGCCATTGCCGAAATTCATCGCATTCTAAAAGTCGACGGAATCAGTCTGCATGTCTTCCCGTCCCGCTATCGCCCGATCGAAAGTCACGTTTTCGTCCCGTTTGCCAGTATCATTCAAGACCTCTGGTGGTTGCGCTTATGGGCGCGATTAGGCATTCGAAAGGGAAATCAAGCCGGGATGGAAGCCGAGCAGGTCGCGCAAATGAACCATGAGTATTTGACGAGCAGTACAAACTATCTGACCCCGACGCAGATTTTGAGCCATTTGTCGGCGGCGTTCGACGACTACGGTTTCTGTGAAAAACAAGCCGCAAAATACACGAGGCTCGGCAAATTCAAATGGCTTCTAAAATTTCCCTTCCTGCATCTTTTGATGAAGAATTACACACGCGTCATGTATATGCGTCGTACGCGTTGAGTTGTTTTGACCTGTCGCCTGCAACTCGGATCCCTCAAACAGTGCGTTGTGGAGCTTCGGTCGACCCAGTGAAGCTTGCATGAAGCTAAACGCGTCGGCGGGGAATGAACATCATCTACCTGCTTTCGACACGCATCCACGCGTCTGCGCGGCTAATGGTGCGGCGAGTTATCGCAGATAGGACGGCGAGTTTTGTTTGCTTTTTGTTAACCATAGTCGGCGAAGATGACCGGCCTAGGGGCGGCTTTGTCTTTTCCCGACTTAGGGGGAAGGTTATACTATTAGGCATTGCAACAAAGGGAATTCGTTAAGATGCGTTGGAAAGGCCGTCGTAAAAGCACGAATATCGAAGACCGACGCGGGCAAGGTGGCGGCGGGGGCCGCATGCGCATGCCGATGGGCCGCAAGGGCGGCATTGGCGGGATCGGTTTGATCATCGCCGTCGTCGCCGCGCTCTATTTCGGCATCGACCCTACGGTTTTGATTCAGGGAATGGGCGGCGGTGGGCCGTCGCCGGGCTTCCAACCGGGACAGCCACGGCAGATCACCAAGGAGGACCGGGAGCTCGGCGAGTTTATCGGCGTGGTGCTGGCCGATACGGAGGACGTCTGGCACGACCTGTTCAAGACTCAGCTCAACGGCACCTATCAGGAGCCTAAGCTGGTGCTTTTCTCCGGCTTCGTGCAGTCCGCCTGCGGCATGGCGCAATCGGCAATGGGACCGTTTTATTGTCCCGGCGACCGCAAGGTCTATATCGATCTCAGCTTCTACCGCGACCTGCGCGACCGCTTCCGGGCACCGGGCGACTTCGCCCAGGCTTATGTGATCGCGCACGAGGTCGGTCATCACGTACAGACACTCCTGGGTATTTCGCAGAAGGTGCACGAAGCACGCGGTCGGGTTGGCCAGCGGGAATACAACAAGCTGTCGGTGAGGTTGGAGCTTCAGGCCGATTGCTTCTCCGGCGTTTGGGCCAACCGCGCCGACAAGGCGCGCAACATCCTCGAGAAAGGCGACATCGAGGAAGCCCTGAATGCCGCCAGCGCCATCGGCGACGATCGGATCCAAAAACAGACCACCGGCCGGGTGACGCCCGACAGCTTCACCCATGGCTCGGCCGAGCAGCGGGTGCGTTGGTTCAAGGTGGGGTTGGAGAGCGGCGACCTCCGCTCCTGCGACACCTTCAACGCCCGCCGTTTGTAGGTCTTGTCGGGACGGCTGTTCGACAATGTTTTGGCCCGCTGGCTCGGGCGCGTCGTCCTTAATGAGGACCATTGGGTCTTCGACTACCGATTGGATCGGTCGGCGGCACTTGAACGCCTGAATTCCTTCACCGCACCGCCGCCGAGCGGCGCCGGTTGGACGATCCCGCCGGGGATCGGTTTCTACGGTCGCGTCGAGGGCGACCGAGTGCGGCTGCGCGCCGCGGGCCGCCCGATATGGCTGCGACTTGGTTTCAATCACTTTACCTTCGAAGGTCGATTTGCCGAGCGGGAGGCGGGCTGCCGGCTGCAGGGATATTTCGGCATGCCCTGGCTGCTTCGCGCTTTCATGCTCAGTTTCAGTTATCTTTTTCTCGGCCTGCTTGCCATCGTCGGTATCTACGAAGCGACCCTACTCATTCGTGGCGGCGTGGCGACGGGTCCCGAATGGTACAAGCTGATCAAACCTTCGCTGTTTCTCGCCGGCATCTTTGCCGTCGCCTTCGTCGTCACCAGCGTCACCAAGTTGATGAGCCTCCATTACCGACGCCGGCTCTATGTCTTATTGTCGGGTCTCGATGCCTAGCCATTTGGCGGCCGGAACGGGAGCTTGGTAAAATCGCGGCATCGAATCGGCGCAAGGACTGGCGGTGAAACAGGTCGATTTCCAAGAATTTCTGGCGAGTATCGAAACCGGGTTGTTTGCAGATTTCGCCCGTTACTGGGAAGGTTTGCGCCGGGGCCGTCGGTTCCCCGAACGGAGCGAGATCGACCCGGCCGCGTTCCCGAAGTTGCTGCCGCAGATTTATCTGATGGATTGCCGCGATCCGGAACGGATCACCCATCTGTTGGCCGGTGACGGTATCCGCGCCAGCTTGCAGCAGCCGGTGGCGGGCAAACCGATCGACGCGGTGCACGATAAGGAAACGGCCAAGATCTTGCACTATCTTGTTGACATGATCCGCGCGCGGGCTTGCGTGCTACACGGCGTTAGCGAGACTATTGGCGAGAGCGGCTATCGCTGGCGTGTCGAACGTATCGCCTTTCCGTTGGCCGATCCCGCCGCGTGCGAAACGGTCGGGTTCATCATCGGCGCCAGTCTGATCATCGATCAGGACGCCCATAGCCTGCTTGATCGCGACGGCCGCACCCGCTCCTTCGATCTGGATGCGGGGCGCATGTATGTGCCGGAGGTGACGGCGCAGGCGTGAGAGATCTTGCTACTTTGCGGCCTCTTCCAAACGGCTCGCGACCGCTTCCAAACGCCTGACAACAGTTTCCGATGCCGGCGCCAGAGGCCTGACACCGGTCATGAGGCCGTCGAGGATCATGCGCATGAACGGTTCGGTATGATCTTCCTCTTCCGCGGGCCTGAGGCGCATGGTGCGGGCGGCATATTCCAGACCGCCGTAGAAGATGTCGCGGATCATGCTCAACGGAACGTCGTCGCGGATCTCGCCGCGATGGATGCCGTCGCGGATCACCTGATCGAAGACGGCGACATAAGTACGGTTCAATTGATAGGCGGTGCTGTCGCGGTAGTCCTCGGACACCTTGGCCGGCATCATGGCGAGGCCCAGAATCGGCCATTCCTCCGCCACCCGCTCGAAATGGTGTTGCGCCAGGAAGCGTAATTTGTCTTCCGTCCCGGCAAGATCGCGAATGCCGACGGCGGCGTCTTCGGTGAGGCGATCGTAGAATTCCGTCGCCACGGCCAATAACAGGGCGTTCTTGTTTTCGAAATAGAGATAGACCGTGCCTTCGGCGACACCGGCGGCTCTGGCAATCTCGGCAATCTTGGCCTTGTCGAAGCCGTGTTCCTGAAAGGCAGCGCGGGCAGCGGTGACAATCGCCCGCTCCTTTTCCTCGACCCGCTGCCGCCGGGTGCGTCCGCGCGTCTCGCTCATCGCGTCAACGCCCTTTCCCAATCACGGCGTCGTGTATGTCGGTCATGAACGAGGTCTGCATCTGTGGCGTCTCCGTTTCCGGAATGATCTTGACTCAGTATATATGAATATGCTTCATTTGCAAGGTCAAACAGGTGGGAGGATTATCGTGAGCGGGAACATTGTCCGTATCGGCGGCGCCAGCGGCTATTGGGGCGAGAGCGCCATGGCGACGCCGCAATTCCTGAAGGCCGGCGGTCTGGACTATATCGTCTACGACTATTTGGCGGAGATCACGATGTCGATCATGGCCCGCGCCCGAGCCAAGGATCCGGCCGCCGGCTATGCCCGAGACTTCGTCTCGGTGGTGCTAAAAAACAATCTGCCTGAGATCGCGCGCCAAGGCGTCAAGCTGATCAGCAATGCGGGTGGCGTCAATCCCGCCTCCTGCGGTGAAGCGGCGCGTAAGCTGATCGCCGACCTGGGCCTGAACTTGAAAGTCGCCGTGGTCGAGGGCGACGATCTGATCGGGCGTAAGGAGACGTTGACGCCGACCGAGATGTATAGCGGTGAGGGCTTTCCCGACCGCAGCAAACTGGCCAGTATCAACGCCTATCTCGGCGCTTTCCCGATCGCCCGCGCCTTGGACGAGGGGGCCGACATCGTCATTACCGGCCGCGTTGTCGACAGCGCCGTGACCCTGGGTGCCTGCATCCACGAGTTCGGCTGGCAGGCCGACGATTGGGACCGATTATCGGCGGGAACCCTCGCCGGTCACCTACTCGAATGCGGGCCGCAGGCGACGGGCGGCAACTTCACCGACTGGCATCTGGTGGTCGACGGCATGGACAATGTCGGTTATCCGATCGGCGAAATCGCCGCCGACGGCAGCTTCGACATGACCAAGCCGGCGGAGACCGGCGGCATGGTCAGTGTCGGCACGATCTCCGAACAAATGCTTTACGAAATCGGCGATCCCCAGGCCTATATCGTGCCGGATGTGGTTTGCGATTTCTCGGATGTCAAAATCTCGCAAGCCGGTGAAAACCGTGTGCATGTCGCAGGCGCCAAGGGTTATCCGGCGACGGAGACCTATAAGGTTAGCGCCACCTACGCCGACGGCTGGCGCGGCGGCAGCTTGAAGACATTTTACGGCGTCGACGCGGACAAGAAGGCGCGCGGTTTCGCCGACAACGCCTTCAAGCGGGCGCGGGCGGCTTTGCGGGAGTCCAATCTCGGCGACTATACGGAAACCAGCGTCGAGGTTCTGGGGGCGGAAAGTCAGTTCGGCACACATCGTGATATCGCCGCGCCGCGCGAAGTGGTGTTGAAATACGCCGCCAAGCATCCGGAGCAGGCCGGTATCGATATTCTATTGCGCGAGGGGACAGGCCTTGGCCTGGCCGCCCCGCCGGGCTTGTCCGGTTTCGCCGGCGGGCGCTCGAAGCCGTCTCCGGTGGTGCGGCTGTTTTCCTTCCTGATCCCCAAATCCGAGGTGCCGATCGATATCGATTTCGGCGACCGGCGGATAAACTTCGAAGCGACCCCGACGGAGAGTTTCGATGAAGCCGCGATCGAACGGCCCGCCGCGCCGGCAGCGCCCGAGGGCGAGACGGTCGAGGTGCCGCTGATCGATCTGGCTTGGGGCCGCAGCGGCGACAAGGGCAACAAAGCCAATGTCGGGATCATCGCCCGCAAGCCCGAATATCTGCCCCATATCTGGGCCGCACTTAGCGAGGCGGCGGTGGCGGACCGGTTCGACCATTTCCTGAGCGGAGAGGCGGAACGGTTCCTGATGCCCGGTCCCAACGCCATCAACTTTCTGATGCACGATGTGCTGGGCGGCGGCGGTATCGCCAGCCTACGCAACGACGCCCAGGGCAAGGGCTATGCCCAGATCCTGCTGGCCCACCCCATTCCCATTCCGAAAGATCTTGCGGAGAACCTTGTATGAGCGCATTTGCGTCAAAACTCAGCACCAATACGGAGACGTTCTCGACGAACCGGCAGGACATGCTGGCTCTGATGGACGACTATTTCGAAATCAGGAGCCGTGCCGAAGCGCTGTCGGAAAAGCGGCGTCCCCGCTTCGAAGAACGCGGGCAGCTGACACCGCGGGAAAGGCTGCTGCGCCTGCTCGACCCAGGCATGCCCTGGTTGGAGCTCTACGGCATGGCCAATTATATGTGCGAGACCGACGATCGGGAGAAGGCGATCCCCGGCGCCAGCGCCATCTCCGGCATCGGCTTCATCAGCGGCGTGCGCTGCCTAGTATATGTGGACGATAGCGGCATCAACGCCGGCGCGTCGGTTCGCAAGTCCGGGCAGAAGATACGGGCCAGCATGGACGTGGCGCTCAGGCACAAGTTGCCCTTCGTCCATTGCGTCGAAAGCGCCGGCGCAAACCTGATGCAATACGAGGTCGAGAGCTGGGCCAATGGCGGCGGCATCTTCTACCGCCTGGCGTTGCTCAGCGCGGCCGGCCTGCCGACCATCACCATTTTGCACGGCCCCGCCACCGCCGGCGGCGCCTATATGCCGGGGATGAGCGACTATGTGATCAGCGTACGCGGCCGCGGCCGGGCCTCTCTGGGCGGCGCCGCCCTGGTGCGGGCGGCGACCGGCGAAATCTCCGACGAAGAGGAGCTGGCGGGTACGGACATGCACGCCACCATCTCCGGCCTGGTCGAGTTCACGGCGGAGGATGACGCCCATGGTATTCTGATCGCCCGCAGCTTGATCGAGACCCTGGACTGGAACAAGAACTGCCCGGTGCGGGCTGCCAAACCGTTTAGCGAACCGCTCTACGATGCGGACGAGATCGCCGGGCTGGTACCCGTCGACTACCGCAAGCCCTACGAGGTGCGGGAGCTTGTCGCCCGCTTTGTCGACGGCTCCGAGTTCGAGGACTTCAAGCCGCGCTACGGCGTCTCCACGGTCTGTCTACAGGCCAGCATCTACGGTCATGCGGTCGGCATCATCGGCAACAATGGTCCCATCGATCCGGCCGGCGCCACCAAGGGCGGTCAGTTCTTCCAGCTCTGCGATCAGGCCGACATCCCGATCATCTTCCTGAACAACACCACCGGCTACATGGTCGGTAAGGACTACGAGCATGGCGGCATGATCAAGCATGGCTCGAAAATGATCCAGGCCGTCTCCAATGTCAGCGTGCCGAAACTCAGCCTCTATATCGGCGCCAGCTTCGGCGCCGGGAATTATGGCATGAGCGGCTATGGTTACGACCCGGACTTCCTGTTCACCTGGCCCAACGCGGTCACCGGCGTGATGGGCGGGGAGCAGGCGGCCCTGACCATGGATCAGGTTGCCCGCGGTTCCGCCGCCCGGCGCGGGCAGGAGGTCGATGAGGCCGCCCTACTAGCCCAGAAGGAACGCCTGATCAAGCATTTCGACGACCAATCCGACGCCTTCTATACCTCCGGCAAGCTGCTGGATCAGGGCGTGATCGATCCGCGGGATACCCGCAAGGTACTCGGCTTCGCGCTGGAGACGGTTTGGGAGGCGCGCAACCGCCGCGTCAATCCGAATAGCTTCGGCGTCGCCCGCATGTGATTTCTTTGGAGAATATTCGATGAGCAATTTGCCTGAAACCGAAAACATCATCCTGGAAGAGGACAACGGCTGGCTGACCATCTGGTTCAACCGCCCGGACAACCGCAACGCCCTCTCCGCCGAGCTGACCGCGGAGCTGCGCGCGACCTTGAGCGCGGTGCGCGACGACCGTAGCATTCGTGGCATTACCTTACGCGGTAAAGGCGGCGTATTCTGCGCCGGCGGCGATCTGAAAGGTTTCAAGAACAACTATCAGGGCGGCAGTCAGACCGTCGACGACGTCGCCGCCAACAGCCGGCGCGGCGGCGAGATGTTCGACCAGATCAACGAGATGCCTCAGGTGGTGGTGATCCTGGTCGAGGGCGCGGCCATGGCCGGCGGCCTGGGCATGGTCTGCACCGCCGACGCGGTCGCCGTGACCAAGGACGCCAAATTCTCCATGACCGAAACCACCCTCGGCATTCCGCCGGCACAGATTGCGCCCTTCGTGGCTCAGCGCCTGGGTCTGCGCGTCGCCCGCCGGCTGATGGTCACCGCCTCGCGCTTCGATGGCGCGGAAGCCGGCCGGCTCGGTCTCGCCGACTATGTGGTCGACGACGCGGCCGGCCTGGACGAAGTCGAGGCCCAGATCAAGAAACAGGTGATGCGTTGCGCTCCGGGTGCCAATGCGGTGACGAAAAGTATCGTTTTGGCCACGCGCCATCTCGACCGTCCGGCGATGCTGGATTTCGCCGCCAAGGGTTTCGCCCAATGCATGCTCAGTGACGAGGGGCGGGAGGGCGTCGCCTCCTTCCTGGAAAAACGCCGCCCGGTCTGGTCGGAGAAAAGTCAGTAATGCGCAAGTTCGACTCCATTCTGGTCGCCAATCGGGGCGAGATCGCGGTTCGGGTGATCCGCACCGCCAAGTCCCTCGGCTACCGCACCATTGCCGTCTGCTCCGAAGCGGACATCGAGGCGCCTCATGTGAAGATGGCCGACGACGCCGCCATGATCGGGCCGGCCCCGGTCGGCGAAAGCTATCTGGACATGGCCAAGATTCTGAAAGCCGCCCGCGATACAGACGCCCAGGCGATCCATCCCGGCTACGGTTTCCTCTCTGAGAACGCGGCCTTCGCGCGCGCCTGCGACGAGGCGGGCCTGATCTTCATCGGCCCGACCGCCGAGGCCATCGATCTGATGGGCAACAAGGCGGCGGCCAAGCGGCGGATGATCGAGGCCGGCGTGCCCTGCGTCCCCGGCTATGAGGGCGAGGCCCAGGACGACGCGACCCTGATCGACGCGGCCGGCGGCATCGGCTACCCGCTGATGGTGAAGGCGGCGGCCGGCGGCGGCGGGCGTGGCATGCGCCTGGTCGACGACGCCCAGGCACTGCCCGATGCCTTGGCGGCGGCCCGGTCGGAGGCCTTGAACGCCTTCGGGTCCGACGAACTGATCCTGGAGAAGGCCATCATCGAACCGCGCCATGTGGAAATCCAGGTCTTCGCCGATAGCCATGGCAACGTAATCCATCTGGGCGAGCGCGACTGCTCCGTGCAGCGACGCCATCAGAAGGTGGTGGAAGAAGCGCCATGCCCGGTGATGACCGACGACTTGCGTGCGGCCATGGGGCAAGCGGCAGTGGAAGCCGCCCGCAGCATCGACTATCGCGGCGCTGGCACGGTGGAATTCCTGCTGGACGCCAATGGCGACTTCTACTTCCTGGAAATGAACACGCGCCTGCAGGTCGAGCATCCGGTGACGGAAATGGTCACCGGCCTGGACCTGGTCGCCTTGCAGATCCAGGTGGCGGAAGGCCGCCCGTTGGAGATCGCGCAGGACAACGTCAAACTTACCGGTCACGCCATCGAAGTGCGGCTCTACGCGGAGGATCCGGCCCAGGACTTCCTGCCGCAGACCGGCCGGGTGGCGCTTTGGGATCCGGCGGAGGGAGAGGGCGTCCGCATCGATTCCGGTATCCGTTCCGGCCTGGAAATCTCCCCATTCTACGATCCGATGGTCGCCAAGGTAATCGCCTGGGGGGAGACGCGGGAGACGGCGCGGCACCGCTTGATCGGTGCCTTGAAGGACACGGCGCTCTTCGGCTCGACCACGAACCAAGGCTTCCTGATCGACATTCTGGAGCGCGGCCGCTTCGCCAAAGGCGAAGCCACCACCGCCTTCATCGAGCAGGAGTTCGGCGACGACGACCTGGCGGAGACGCAACCAAGCCTGGACGAAGCGGCCCTGGCGGCAGTGGTCCAGTACCAGGCGGAATGTCGCAAGGCCTTCGCGGCCAGCCTAAACGTCACGCCGGCATTGCTGAACTGGTCCAGCGCCGATACGCTGACCACGCGCTATGTCTATGGCGATGTCGATCTGACCGTATCGCCGAACCGTGATGGCATTTATGTGGTCCGTTGCGGTGAGGAGGAACGCCAGGTCCGACTGCTGGAAATGGGCGAGACCCGGGCGCGTTTGCGTCTGGCCGGCCGGCGTTACGCTCTGCGTTACTCGGCACCGGCGCCAGGCGCGTTGGACATCTCGATCAATGGGCGCGCCCTGCATTTCCGCAATCAGATCGCCTTTCCGAAGGGGGTGGAAGAAGCCGCGGGCGGCGGCCGCGTAGTGGCGCCGATGCACGGATCGTTGTTGGAGGTGTTCGTCAAGCCGGGCGATCAGGTCGAAACCGGCACGCGACTGGCCGTTCTGGAGGCCATGAAGATGCAACATGACATCCTGGCCGAAATCGATGGTACAGTGACCGACGTGCTGGCGACCGCCGGCAGTCAAGTGGGGGCGGATGATCTACTGATCGAAATCGAAGCGGCCGCCTAGTTCACAGGGAGTACGACACCGGGAGGGCAGGGATGCTGCAACAGGCACTCGATTTTCAGGCGGAGAGCGACGCGCTCTATGCGTTGTTGAAACCGTTGAAGGATGCGGATTTTGAACGGAAGACACAGTTCAACAACTGGTCGATCAACGACGTTCTGCAGCATTTGCACTACTTCAACTATGCCGCCGACCTGTCGCTCAGCGATGAAGAGGGCATCCTGAAGTTGCTCGCCGACCTGCGCACCGGCTATGAGCAGGGCGAAACCATCGTCACCTTCACCGACAAGGCCTTGAACGGCGTGAAGGGCGCGGCACTGTTGGAACTCTGGCACGACTATTACACCGGCATGCTGGACAATTTCCACAAGGTGGACCCGAAGATGCGGGTGAAATGGGCCGGCCCGGACATGAGCGTGCTGTCCTCCATCACCGCGCGGCTGATGGAAACCTGGTCCCACGCGCAGGAGGTTTACGACCTGCTCGGTGTCGAGCGGGAGGAAAAGGATCACATCAAGAATGTCGTAGTGATCGGCAACAATACCTATGGCTGGACCTTCGCCAATCGTGGCGAGGAAGTGCCGGGCGAACGGCCGCACTTGAAGCTGGCTGCCCCTTCCGGCGAGGTCTGGGAGTTCAACGAGCCCCAGGACGACAACTTCATCGCTGGACAAGCGGTGGAGTTCTGCCGCGTCGTCACTCAGACCCGGAACATCGCCGACACCTCGCTGACCGTGGTCGGCGAACCGGCGGAGAAGTGGATGGCGGTGGCGCAGTGTTTCGCCGGCCCGCCGAAGGATCCGCCAGCCCCCGGTACCCGCTTCAGGCAAACATAGGAGGGCGCCATGCAGTTCGACGGGAAAGTCGCTATCGTCACCGGCGGGGCCAGTGGCATCGGCGCGGCGAGCGTACGCAACTTCGCCGGCCGTGGGGCCAAGCTGGCTGTGATCGATATCGACGAGGCGGAGGCCCAGCAGGTCGCGGACGAAGTCGGTGGCATCGCCATTGGTTGCGACGTCGGCGACGAGGCGGCGGTGAACGAGATGATCGCCCAGGTTCAATCCGAGTTGGGGCCGGTCGATATCCTGTTCAATAATGCCGGCATCGCCACCGGCCGCGATCCCATCAGTACCGAAATCGACGTCTGGCAGCGCCAGTGGCAGGTCAATATGATGGCCCATGTCTATGCGGTACGCGCCGTCCTGCCGGCAATGCTGGAACGGGGCGACGGCTATCTGATCCACACCGCCTCCATGGCCGGTATCCTGACCAGTCACCGCAATCTGCCCTACGCCACCATCAAACATGCGGTGGTCGGTTTCGCCGAGTGGATGTCGATCACCTATCACAATCGCGGCGTCCGCACGTCCCTGCTGGCGCCGCTGGGGGTGCGCACGCCGATGCTGGGCGACACCAATTCCGCTTTCGCCCGCAACGCCGTCGGCCCGGTGAAGGAACCGGAGGAGGTGGCGGAAATGGTGGCCCAAGCCGTGGAGGAGGAACGATTCCTGATCCTGACCGACGAAATCGCCGAGACCTGGATGAGTTTCAAGAACGCCGATCTCGAGCGCTGGCTGAACGGCATGCGCCGCATGCAGGAGAAAATCGAAGCGGAGAGCGAGGCATGAAGACGAAGAAAATCAGCCACTTCGGCATCCTGGTGCATGACGCCGATGCCGCTACGGAACTCTGGACCGAGAGCTTCGGTCTGACCAAGTTCGACGACCGTCGCATTGACGTGGAAGGCATCCGTAGCGTCTTCCTCTCTGTTGGTGGCACCTGGGACGAGATGGTCATCGAGATCATGGAGCCGCTGGACAAGACCGACATGTCCAACGCTTTGTCGAAGCGATTGGCTTCGGTCGGCGAAGGTTTCTACCATGTTTGCCTCGAAATCGAGGACGTGCCCGGCAGCGCCCAGGAATTGAAGGATCGCGGCATGACCGTGTTGATGCGCGACCCCACCGACCCCGGCGCCAACCCGCGCTGGCTGGTCCATCCGAAAGACGCCAACGGCGTGATGGTGGAGAGCGTCGATCGGTCTTGATGGATACGACTCTCGTCATGCCGGAAACGGCGCAGCCGTTATCCGGTATCTCATCGAATGTTGAGCTCTTTTTCGACAAGATCCCGGCTCGAGGCCGGGATGACAAAATCGAGGATGACTTAGAATGAATTTCGAATTCTCCGACAAAGTCCGCGATCTGCAGGCGCGGTTGAGCGCGTTTATGGACGAGCATGTCTATCCGTTGGAGGCGGAATATCCCGACCATGTGGCGGCGGCCGGCGGATGGACCACGCCGGCGATCATGGACGAGCTGAAGGATAAAGCCCGGGGCGAAGGCCTGTGGAACCTATTCATGCCCGACGAAGAGTACGGCGCCGGCCTCAATAACTTGGAATACGCACCGTTGGCGGAGATTATGGGTCGTGTCTCCTGGGCTTCCGAGGTTTTCAATTGCAGTGCGCCGGATACCGGCAATATGGAGGTGCTGGCCCGCTATGGCACGCCCGAGCAGAAAGAGCAGTGGCTGATGCCGCTGCTGAACGGCGAAATCCGCTCCTGCTTCTCCATGACCGAACCGCGGGTCGCGTCGTCCGACGCCACCAATATCGAATGCAGCATCGTCCGCGACGGCGACGACTATGTCATCAATGGGCGGAAATGGTTTTCCTCCGGCTTCTCCAACGACCGCTGCAAGATCGGCATCGTCATGGGCAAATCCGATCCCGAGAACGAGAACCGCTATGTCCAGCAGTCCATGATCCTGGTGCCGAAGGGCACGCCGGGCATGACCAAGATCCGCGACCTCAGCACCTTCGGCTATCAAGGCAAGCCCGGCGGGCATCCGGAGATCGACTTCGACAATGTCCGTGTCCCGGCCAGCAACATGCTGCTGGGGGAAGGGCGCGGTTTCGAGATCGCGCAGGGGCGCCTGGGGCCGGGCCGAATCCATCACTGCATGCGCTTCATCGGCTCGGCCCAGCGGGCGCTGGAGCTGATGTGTCGGCGCGCGGAAAGCCGCAGCGCCTTCGGTATGAAGCTATCGGAGCATGGCAGCCTGCGCGAGGACATCGCCAAAAGCTTCTGCGAGATCGAGCAGGCCCGCCTTTTGACTCTGCGCGCTGCCGACAAAATGGATCGGGCGGGTAACAAGGAAGCCCGCGACCTGATCGCCGCGGCCAAGATCGTGGTGCCGAAGATGGCCACGGAAGTCATCGACCGGGCCATGCAGGTGCACGGCGCCATGGGCTTTACCCAAGACACGTTCCTACCCAGCGCTTTCGTCACCGCGCGCTATATCCGCGTCGGCGACGGACCGGATCAGGTACATTTGTCGTCCCTCGCCCGGCAATTGCTGCGGCGTTATGTCTGACCCGCTATTCGATCTATCCGGCCGCGTCGCCCTGATCACCGGTTCCACCGAGGGGTTGGGCAACGCGACCGCCCGCGTGTTGGCCGAGCGTGGCGCCCATGTGATCATCTCCAGCCGCAAGCGGGACGCCTGCGACCGGGTGGCGGCGGCATTCCGGGACGATGGCCTTAGCGCCGAAGGCTTCGCTTGCAATATCGGCCATCAGGACGCCATCGATAAGGTCTACAGCCATATCGGCGACACCCACGGCGGCCTCGACATCCTGGTCAATAATGCCGTGCTGAGCCCCTGGCGGTCCATCGCGGAGACGGACCGGCCGCTTATGTTGAAGGCGCTGGAGACCAACATGGCCGGCTATTGGTATATGTCGATGGGCGCCGTCGAGCTGATGAAGCCACGGGGCAAGGGCGCGATCGTCAACATTTCCTCCATCGCGGCGATCAGGCCGACGGTGAATCTGGCGCTCTATGCTACCTTCAAGGTTTCTCTCGACGGCATGACCAAGTCCTTCGCGCTGGAGTTTGGAGAGTTTGGTATTCGCGTCAATACCGTGTTGCCCGGGCTTTTCGACACCAAGCTCGCGGACGCCTTCACACCGAAGCAGAAAGAGGAGGCCATGGCCAAAACACCGCTGCGTCGCCTGGGTCGACCGGAAGAAATCGGCCATGCCGTGCTGTATCTGGTTTCCGACGCCAGCGCCTATGTCACCGCCACTAGCCTGGTCGTCGACGGCGGCCGGGTGATTTCCAACTAGCCCGATCCTCGTCATTCCGGCCTTGCGCCGGAATCTCGTTGACGATAGCACGCGTTTTACACCAGATTCCGGCTCAAGGCCGGAATGACAAATAATTGAGGTAAGCAATTTGACATCCTTACTCACAGACGAAGCCAAAGCCTGGATCGGGCGGTCGGCGCCGCCGGCGCGGTTGGAGGTCAACCGCAGCGATATCGTGAAATATTCCATCGCGACGGAGCAGATGCAGGAGAAATACAAGAACGGCGACGAGGCACCGCCAATGTTCCTGTTCGGCCTATTGCGCCCGGTGGTACCGATCGACGACCTTACCCCAGACGGCCTGGCGGTCGAGAGCTTCTTGCCCGAGCTGCCGTTGAAACGGGTGATGGCCGGCGGCACCAAGATGACATTTCACCGCCCGGTTCTACCTGGCGACGTGTTGATTGCCACCCGTTCCCTGTCCGACTTGGTCGAAAAACAGGGGAAGAGCGGACCGCTGATCTTTGTTGTCTATGAACTGAATGTCGAAACCGATACCGGCGAGCCGGTGATGACGGAAACCCAGACGAGGATTTTCCGATGAACGAGCGATTGAATGCCCTGACCGTCGGCGACAGCTTGCCGGAACGCCAGCACAAACCGACCAATGTCTCGCTGTTCCTCTATAACGCGGCGATTTGGAATGCCCATCGCATCCATTATGACGAGCCCTATGCGATGAACGAGGAAGGTCATCCTGGCGTCGTCGTCGACGGGCCGCTGCAGGGCGACTGGCTGGCTCAGGCGGTGACCAACTGGCTCGGGGAAGACGGGCGAATGGAACAATTCGACTATTCCAACCGCCGCGCCTCCTATCTCGGCGAGACGTTGACTTCCGGCGGCGCCGTCACCGCAATCGACGGGGATACGGTCTCGTTGGCGCTGTTCGTGAAGAACGAGAACGGCGACGTGATTACACCGGGCAGCGCTACCGTCCGTTTCTACAGCTGACTCATATGGATCGCGCTACGACCGACCTGCATGCGGTCCTGACCGACAGGGCGGGCGAGGTCTATGGCGCCGGTACCCTTGTCGAGGGGTTGGTTAAACTCTCCGCCGGCGCGAGCCGGGAGACCTGGTCCTTCGACGTCCAACCCGCCGATGGGGTGACGGTACCGTTGATTCTGAAGCGCGATCCTGTGATCTATCGGCCGGATGGCGGTTTCACCACCGAACAGACGCGCCTCGGCGTGCGCCGCAAGACCGAGGGCCGGCTGATTGAGCTGGCCCGCGAAGTCGGCGTGCCGGCGCCGCGGGTCCCCTTCTATCTGGACGAGGACGAGCGCACGACGGAAGGCTTCGTCACGGAGCGGATCGAAGGCGAAACCTTGGGTCGACGGATCTTACGGGAAGAGGCTTATTCGAAAGGCCTTGAGAACCTTGCCTTCCAATGCGGTCACGCGGCGGCGCGTTTCCATACGCTGCCGCTCGGCGATTTGCCGGAATTGACATCCATGACCGTGCCCGAGGAGTTCGACTACTACCACGAGCTGATGAACAGTTTTGGTCATCCCTATCCGGGTTTTGAATACGGCTTTCATTGGCTGCGCGAACGGATGGAGCTGGCCGGTGACCGGCATGGCTTGAGCCATGGCGACTTCCGCCTCGGCAACATCATCGTCGGGCCGGACGGTCTGCGCGGCGTGCTCGACTGGGAAAGCGCCCATCTCGGCAACCCGCTGAACGATCTCGGCTGGATCTGCGTGCGCTCCTGGCGCTATGGCCACAATAAGAAGCCGGTCGGCGGTTTCGGCGAGATCGAGCAATTACAGTCTGGCTACGAGGCCGGCGGCGGCCCGCCGGTCAGCGCCGAAGCGATCCGCTACTGGGAAATCTTCGGCACCCTGCGCTGGGGTATCCTCTGCATCATCATGGGCTTCAGTCATATCGAGGGCCCGAACCCGTCGCTCGAAAAAGCCGCCATCGGCCGCCGCACCGCAGAGACCGAATACGACCTACTCCAGTTGCTGGACTGAGGTTTGCTCAGTAACCGAGCGCCGGGCCGAAGCCTTTCTCGACCGCCATACTGATCCGACTACCGGAGGCCAAGACGCAGGCCCGTCCGTCATTGCGGTGTTCCACCAGGGTCCAGGACCCGGCGCGGGAGACGAACAAGGTCGTCCGATTACCCTGGCTCAAATCGCCAACGGCTTTGGGCTGCTCCTGCCAGGCTTGCCGGAGATAGCTGGTCATTTGTCCGTCCATCAGACAGCGGTAGCTGTCGTCTTGGAGGGAAGGGCGTTCGGTGGCGGCCGCTGCCGCGGGCAGCAAGGCCGCAGCGAGCAAAATTGCGATCATTCGCATGTTGTTCTCCATGAAAACGGCCGCAGGGCCGTTCAATACATAAATTCAATACGTGCAAGATAGGGATCGGATCACCGAAATCCAGGAAAGTCACGAAATCGTTAATATGCTTGATCGGCGGTACTTTTGCGGGCACGACTAAACCCAGATCACCAAGGGGAACCATGATGCCCATCGACCGACCTACGGCCCCGGAGCTGCTTGCCGCCGTCCGCGATCATCTGCGCGACGTCTTGATGCCGACTTTGGAGGGACAGCCGGCTTTCCACCTCCGCGTCGCCGTCAACGCCCTCAGCATTGTCGAGCGCACGATGGCGGAAGGCGAGGAAATGGACGCGGCGGAGTTGTCACGACTGGAAGACCTGCTCGGCGAAGAGGGCGATCTGATCGACCTGAACAACGACCTTGCCGTCCGTATCCGCGACGGCGACCTGCCGGGGGATCGTCAGGCGTTGCTCGACCATCTGCGCATGACGGCGAAAGACAAGTTGCAGCTGAACAACCCCCGTTACATGGTGCCGCGGGATTGAGATTTAAGGCGGGTACCGCTCGAGATCTCGCCACTTTTTTCGAAGGGCGTCGCCCTGACCTTTGAACCTGTCGTCCAACATGTCCAATCGGCGGATCCGGTCGAGGCGAAAATGTCGGAAGTCGTCGCGTAGCTCGCACCAGGCGGCCAGCAAGACGCTCTCGATGAAATAGATGATCGCCAGCGGCCGTAGAACTCGCTCGCTGCGCCGACCCACTTCGTCTTCGTAGACTATTCGCAGCTTCCGCTCTTCCCGAATGGCTGCGCGGAGCTGCTCAGGTTCGACCGTCGACGGTGGGACGTCGGACCAATCCGAGGCATGGACCGGCCATTGCTCGAGTGGCTTGGTATGGTTGCCCGGCAGCGCCGCCGCGATTTTCCCGCTGGCCTTGGTCGCGGCGCGTACCAGAGCCTTGTCGCCAGTGCGGCCGAGCATGGCCAGGCCGACGGCGATCGCCTCGACTTCCTCGGCCGTGAACATCAGCGGCGGCAGGTCGTAGCCTGGCCGCATGATGTAGCCCACCCCGGCCTCCCCTTCGATCGGCACCCGCATCGCCTGCAGGCTGGCAATGTCCCGATAGATCGTGCGGCTGCTGACTTCCAGCTGCGCCGCGAGAGCGTCCGCTGTTTGCGGTTCAGAGCGGCTGCGCAGAACCTGAATGATTTCGAACAGGCGATCGGATTTGCTCATCAGACGCTCCTTTCGGGATCAGTATAGCGCATCTCCTGACAAACCTTGTCAGGAGCGATTTCCTACAATCCCGCAGCGTTTAAAGAGGATTTTATGGATTCATTACCTCGAACAGGCCGATTTTGGGGCCTCTGCTTGGTATTGCTGTCGGCCCTCCTGTTCGGACTGGCGGGAACCTTGACCAAGGCGATCGACGCCGGTGTCTGGACTATCGCGGGCTGGCGCGGTCTCGTCGGTGGCATCCTGATTATGCTTTACGTCACACTGAGCCGTGGCGAGACTTTCCAGCTGGGTTGGCGCGGCTGGGCGCTGGCGACCTTGGGTGCCATCGCCAGCCTGACCTTCATTTTGGCCTTCAAGCTGACCTATGTCGCCAACGTCGCCGTTATCTATGCGACAGTACCGTTCATGGCCGCCGGCATGGCCTGGCTGCTGATGCGGGAGCGTTTGCATCTCGGTACGGCGCTCGCCTCTTTGCTGTCCGCATTCGGTGTCGCCCTCATCGTCGCCGACGGTTTGCGGTCGGGCGCTGTACTAGGCGATCTGGTGGCATTGTTGATGACCGTGCTGATCGCCATATACATCGCGCTGATCCGGCTGTTTCGCCAGGGCAATGTGGTCTTTGCCGGCGCCGTCTCGGCATTCCAGTTATTCGCCCTGGCTTGGGTTTTCGCCGACCCCTTGGCGGTCTCCCATCGCGACGCCGGGTTGCTGGCCGGTTTCGGTGCTGCCTTCGCCGGTGCGGTTGTTACCTGGACCGAAGGGACGAAGCGGTTGTCAGCTGCGGACTCCGCTCTTATCGGCACAGCGGAAACGCCATTCGCAATCTTCCTGGCCTGGCTGTTGTTGTCTGAGCAAGCGCCGTGGACCAGCCTGATAGGCGGCGCCGTGGTTTTGCTCGCCGTGCTTGCTAATGTTGTATTCGACATCCGCCGCGGCTTGTCGCCGGAAAGACAGTAATCAGCACGAATGCTATTGCCGCCGATTGGGTGGCTCGTTAGGTTTCCCTTCACAGAAGGAACGAAGGGAGCGGTCATTACCATGAAAATCGACGCCGGAATCGGCTTGGCGCTGGACGAGGTCAAGGGGAACGCGCAGGGGTTGGAAGCTGCGGGCTATGACGGGATCATGACGGCGGAGCTGGCGCATGATCCGTTTCTGCCCCTGGCCCTAGCGGCGGAGCATACGGAGCGGGTGGAGATCATGACCGCGATCGCCGTGGCCTTCGCCCGCAATCCAATGGTGCTGGCCAATCTGGCCCATGATCTGAACGCCTATTCCAAGGGCCGCTTCACGCTTGGTCTCGGCTCCCAGATCAGGCCGCATATCACCAAACGCTTCTCCATGCCCTGGTCCAGCCCGGCGGCGCGGATGAAGGAGATGATCGAGGCGATCCGAGCGATCTGGGCCTGCTGGTACGACGGCGCCGATCTCTATTATCAGGGGGAGTTCTATACCCATACCTTGATGACGCCGATGTTCACGCCGACCAATACGCAATACGGCAAACCGAAGATCTTCCTGGCGGCGGTCGGTCCGAAGATGACGGAAGCGGCGGCGCAGGTCGCCGACGGGATGCTGATCCACGCCTTCTCCACGGAGAAATATATCCGTGAAGTCACCGTCCCGACGGTGGAGACGGCGCTGGCCGAAGCCGGCCGCGAGCGGTCGGATTTTCAGTTCAGCTATCCTTTGTTCGCCGTGACGGCGGATACGGAGGAGGATTTCGCCGCCGCCACCACGGCCGCCCGCAAACGCATCGCCTTCTACGGCTCGACGCCGGCTTATAAGGGCGTGCTGGACATTCATGGCTGGGGCGAATTGCAGCCGGAACTGAACCGTATGTCCAAGATCGGTCAGTGGGACGAGATGGGCGATCTGATCAACGACGAGATCCTGAATACCTTCGCGGTGGTCGGTGAACCGGACGCGGTGGCGGCGGAGATCCGCCAGCGCTTCGGCGACGTCATCGACCGGGTCACCATTGCTTTTCCGGACGTGGCACCGGAGAAAGTGCCGTCCCTGGTCGCGCAAATCCAAGGCGGCTAGGTGGTCATGATCCGGCAGGCAGCCTGCATCGGCGCCGGCGTGATCGGCGCCGGCTGGGCCGCTCGCTTCGCCTTCGCCGGTATCGACGTCGTCATCCACGACCCCAATCCGGAGGCCGAACGTCTCGTCGGCGAGGTCATGGCCAATGCGGAACGTGCCTATGGCCAATTGACCATGGCGCCGCTGCCGACGCGGGGCCGGTTGACCTTCGCGGCTTCGATCGAAGAGGCCGTGGCCGGTGCCGATTGGGTGCAGGAAAGCGTGCCCGAGGAGATGACGTTAAAGCGCGATATTCTGGGCCGCATCGATGCCACGATCCCGGACGCGCCCATTGGCTCCTCCACTTCCGGTCTATTGCCGAGCGAGATGCAGGCCGGTCTGCGCCAGCCGGATCGGCTGTTCGTCGCCCATCCCTACAACCCGGTCTATCTGCTGCCGCTGGTCGAACTTGTGGGCGGCAGGGCAACGGACCCCGAAGTGTTGACGGCGGCACGGGAGAGCCTGACGGGTATCGGCATGAAGCCGGTGATCGTCGCCAAGGAGATCGATGCCTTCGTCGGCGATCGATTGCTGGAGTCTCTCTGGCGGGAAGCGCTGTGGCTGATCAAAGACGACGTCTGCGACGTCGAAACCCTGGACGACGTGATGCGCTATTCCTTCGCGCTACGTTGGGCGCAGATGGGGCTTTTCCAAACCTATCGCTTGGCCGGTGGCGAGACCGGCATGAGCCATTTCCTGAAGCAATTCGGGCCGGCCTTGCACTGGCCCTGGTCGCGCCTGACCGACGTGCCGGAGTTGGACGACGAGCTGGTTGACAAGATCGCCCGGCAATCGGACGCGCAGGCCGGCGGCCGCTCCGTCCGGGAACTGGAACGCATTCGCGACGACAATCTGGTCGCTATCATCCAGGCGCTCAAAGCCAACGATTGGGGTGCCGGGGCTTTGCTGCAGGCCTATGAAGAGAAGCTCTGGTCAAAGGGCGCGGCGGGCACGCAGGCTGCAGTCGACGAACGCCAGCCGCTGCGGCTCTACGAGACCCAAGTCAATCCGGCCTGGGTGGACTATAACGGCCATATGACCGAGTTCCGCTATCTCCAGGTCTTCGGCGACTCGACCGATGCCGTGCTGCGCTACATCGGCGCCGACCACGCCTATGTGGAGACGGGCTTCAGCTACTACACCGTCGAGACCCACATCATGCATCTGGACGAGGTGAAGGTCGGGACCCGGCTCTACAGTACCAGTCAGCTGCTCGATGCGGACGAGAAACGGCTGAAACTCTTCCATCGCATCCACCGTGCCGATGACGATCATGTCGTCGCCTCGGCGGAGCAAATGTTGTTGCATGTGGACATGAAGGCCAATAGGTCAATGCCGGCTTCGGGTGCGGTCTTGGAGAATTTGCAGCGCCTCGCTGCCGCGCAGGGCAAATTGGACATGCCGGCCGCGGCCGGCCGCTATGTCGGGCAACGGAGGGGCTGACATGGACTTCGCCCTCAGCGACGAGCAACGCCTGATCGTCGACACCGTGCGCGGCTTCGTCGAGGCCGAGATATATCCCCATGAGGCGGAGATCGAACGGATCGGCGCGGTGCCGCCGGAATTGGGCCAGGAGATTGCCCGTAAGTGCCGGGAGCTCGGTTTCTTTGCCGCAAATCTGCCGGAAGAGGTGGGTGGCGGTGGCCTCGACCATTTGACCTTCACCTTGCTGGAGCGGGAGTTGGGCCGCGGGTCTATGGCCCTGACCGTATTCTTCGGACGGCCGTCGGGCATCTTGATGGCTTGCAACGACGAGCAGCGGGAGCGCTATCTGCTGCCGGCGGCGCGGGGGGAGAAGTTCGACGCGCTGGCCATGACGGAACCCGATGCCGGGTCGGACGTTCGCGGCATGAAATGCATGGCGCGGCCGGATGGCGACGACTGGATCGTCAACGGCACCAAGCATTTCATTTCCCATGCCGATATCGCCGATTTCGTTATCGTCTTTGTCGCCAGCGGGGAAGAGGAGACGGCGCGCGGACCTAAGAAACTGATCACATGCTTTCTGGTCGACCGCGGCACACCCGGGTTCGAGATCCGGCCCGGTTACAATTCCGTCTCCCATCACGGCTACCAAAACTGCGTCCTGACCTTCGACGACTGTCGGCTGCCGTCAGCGCAGATCCTGGGCGAAGCGCATCGCGGTTTTGAGATCGCCAACGAATGGCTTTACGGGACCCGCCTGACCGTGGCGGCGACCTGCGTCGGTCGGGCCCGGCGGGTGATGGACCTTGTGCTGCCCCACGCCGCGACCCGGCGGCAGTTCGGCCAGCCGATCGGTAAGTTTCAGGGCGTCTCCTTCAAGCTCGCCGACATGGTGACGGAGATCGACGCGGCGGATTGGCTGACCTTGGCCGCCGCCTGGCGGCTCGATCAAGGCCTGAAAGCGGATCGGGAGATTGCGTCAGCGAAACTCTACGCGTCGGAAATGCTGGCACGCGTCACCGACGAGGCGATCCAGATCTTCGGCGGCATGGGCCTGATGGACGACCTGCCGCTGGAGCGGTTCTGGCGCGACGCCCGGGTCGAGCGGATCTGGGACGGCACCTCGGAAATCCAGCGCCACATCATCAGCCGGGACCTGCTGCGCCCGCATGAGACCTGAGGGAGAGGACGTTGAGCGAGCCAATCAAAACCGAACGCGCCGACCAGGTGCTGCTGGTTACACTGGACCGTCCGCCGGCCAACGCCATCGATCTGGCGACCAGCCGGATCATGGGCGAGGTTTTCAAGGACTTCCGCGACGATAGCGACCTACGGGTGGCCATCATCACCGGCGGCGGTGAAAAATTCTTCTGCCCCGGTTGGGACCTGAAAGCGGCGGCGGATGGCGACGCGGTCGATGGCGACTATGGGGTCGGCGGCTTCGGCGGCATGCAGGAAATGCGCGACCTCAACAAGCCGATTATCGCCGCGGTCAACGGCATCGCCTGCGGCGGCGGGTTGGAGCTGGCGCTGTCGGCGGACATCATCCTGGCCGCGGATCACGCCACCTTCGCATTGCCGGAAATCCAGTCCGGTACGGTCGCGGACGCCGCCGCCGTGAAGCTGCCCAAGCGCGTGCCCTACCATATCGCCATGGAGTTGTTGATGACCGGCCGTTGGATCGATGCGCAGGAGGCCCACCGCTGGGGCTTGGTCAACCAGATCCTGACGGCGGAGGAACTCTTGCCCGCCGCGTGGGAACAGGCCAAGGCGCTTGCCGCCGGACCGCCGCTGGTCTTCGCCGCGATTAAGGAAATCGTGCGGGAGGCGGAAGCCATGACCTTCCAGACCGCCATGAACAAAATCACCAAACGTCAATTTCGCACCGTCGACATTCTCTACGACAGCGAAGATCAAGAGGAAGGCGCCCGCGCCTTCGCGGAGAAGCGCGATCCTGTCTGGAAGGGGCGGTAATCTGACTGCCGCACCCTCCTCATCATCTCTGTTCGACAAAACCGAAAAAATGTGTCGTCATTCCGGCCTTGCGCCGGAATCTCGTCGAGATTGGTGTTCTGTCTTCAAGGAGATACCGGATAACGGCTACGCCGTTTCCGGCATGACGAGATTTATAACGCTACAAGCGGCGGCGTGAGTGCGCCGAATACGTTATACCAATATCCCCGGCAGTTTCAGATTGTTCTCGCGGGCGCAGGCGAGGGCGTCTTTGTAGCCGGCGTCGGCGTGACGCATGACGCCGGTGCCGGGGTCGTTCCATAGGACCCGCTCGAGCCGGCGGGCGGCATCGTCTGTGCCGTCGGCCATGATCACCACGCCGGCATGCTGGGAATAGCCGATGCCGACGCCGCCGCCATGGTGGATAGAGACCCAAGTGGCACCCGATG
Organism: Alphaproteobacteria bacterium; assembly: GCA_965216645.1. Lineage (GTDB taxonomy): Bacteria > Pseudomonadota > Alphaproteobacteria > CBDCGJ01. The sequence continues at coordinate 28,681 of CBDCGJ010000054.1, forward strand.
CGGTATTCAGCAGGGCGTTCAGCAGCGGCCAGTCGGAGACCGCGTCGGAGCCGTCGCGCATGCCCTCGGTTTCCCGGTTCGGGCTGGCGACGGAACCCGAATCCAGATGATCGCGGCCGATCACCACCGGCGCCTTCAGTTCGCCCGACCGCACCATCTCGTTGAAAGCCAATCCGACCCGGTGGCGGTCGCCGAGGCCGATCCAGCAAATGCGGGAGGGTAGGCCCTGGAAGCTGATCCGTTCGCGTGCCATGTCGAGCCAGTTGTGCAGATGGGCGTCGTCGGGCAGCAGATCCTTGACCTTGGCGTCGGTGCGGTAGATGTCCTCCGGATCGCCGGATAGCGCCGCCCAGCGGAACGGCCCGACGCCGCGGCAGAAGAGCGGCCGCACATAGGCCGGGACGAAGCCCGGAAAGTCGAAGGCATTCTCCACTCCGACCTCATAGGCCATTTGACGGATATTGTTGCCGTAATCCACCACGGGGATGCCGCGATGATGGAAATCCAGCATGGCCCGCACGTGGAGGGCCATGCTCTCCTTCGCTGCCTGGATGGTGCCGTCGGGATCGCTCTGCCGCCGCGCATCCCAATCCGACAGGGTCCAACCCTTCGGCAGATAACCGTTCAATGGATCGTGGGCGGAGGTCTGGTCGGTGACTGCGTCCGGGCAGTAGCGGGCGTCCGATTTCGATCGCTTAGCCAGTTCCGGAAAGAGTTCCGCCGCGTTGCCGAGCACGGCGACGGAGATCTCTTTGCCCTCGCCATGGGCTTGTTCGATCATCGCCAGCGCTTCGTCCAGGTCGGCGGCATGGGCATCGAGATAGCGGGTCTTCAGGCGGAATTCGATGGAGGAGGCGCGGCATTCCACTGCCAGCATGGAGGCGCCAGCCATGGTCGCGGCCAGGGGTTGGGCCCCGCCCATGCCGCCGAGACCGGCGGTCAGAATCCACTTGCCGGACAGGTCGCCGCCGAAATGCTGGCGGCCCATCTCTGCAAACGTCTCGAAGGTGCCCTGGACGATGCCCTGACTGCCGATATAGATCCAGGAGCCTGCGGTCATCTGGCCGTACATCATCAGGCCCTGGCGGTCTAACTCGTTAAAGTGATCCAAGGTCGCCCAATGGGGCACTATGTTGGAGTTGGCGATCAACACGCGCGGCGCGTCGGTGTGGGTGCGGAAGATGCCGACGGGCTTGCCGGATTGGATCAGCAGGGTCTCGTCCGCCTCCAGATCGCGCAGACTGGCGACGATCTTGTCGTAGCAATCCCAGTTCCGCGCCGCCCGACCGATGCCGCCATAGACCACCAGTTCCTGCGGGTTCTCCGCTACCTCGGCGTCCAGATTGTTCATCAGCATGCGCATCGGTGCTTCCGCGCCCCAATGCTTGCAACTCAAGACATCGCCGATCGGCGACTTGATGTGGCGGCTGTTGTCGATACGGTTGTTGTCGGTCATCGGCGGGTCCCTTCCTGTCGGTAGGAGAAGTGGCTGACGAATTTGAATTGATGGCCCGGATGCAGGAAGCGGGCATAGGTGGCGACGTGGCGCGCGGTCCAAGTCTTACGGGTCAACAGCAGGCAGGCCTGATCCGCCGCGACGCCGAGTAGGTTGCGGGCGCGGCGGTCGGGGTTGACGGCTTCCAGGCTGTGTTCGACCTCGAAAACCGGGGCGGTGGCGATCAGATGCTCGCTCGGCGTGATGCGGGTGAAATCGGCGTTGATGAAGTCCGGGTCGACCGCCGGATTAACGTAGCGATCCTCGAGCTGCACCGGTACGCCGTCGCCCGAATGGACGATGACGGTGCGGTATAGGTGATCCTCTGGCGAAAGCTCGAAGATAGCGGCGAGACGCGCACCGGCGCGCCGGCGGGAAAGTTCGATGACGTCGGCACTATGACCTTGGCCCAGATCGCGGAGTTGCTCGGCAATGTTACGGACTTCCATGACTTCCGCCGGCCGCCGCTCCGCCGCGACGAAAGTGCCGGAGCCCTTGCGCCGGGTCAGCAGACCTTGATCGCTGAGTTCCCGTACGGCGCGGTTCACCGTCATTCGGCTGGCGCCCAGTTTGCGGACCAACTCGGCCTCCGACAGAATGCGGTCGCCCGGCCGCCATTGGCCGGTCTCGATCCGGTCGAGAATGAAATCCTTCACCTGTTGGTAACGGCGGACCCCGGACATGTTAGACCGGTGCCCCGGCGAAGATACGCTGTTTTAGCGGTCGCTGCGCGATGGCGTAGCTGAGCTCGCCGGGAGTGGCAAGGTTCCAGATAGCGAAGTCCGCCGCCTTACCGACCTCGAGGCTGCCGATCATATCCTGCAACCCCAGCGCCTTGGCGCCGTTGCAGGTGACGCCCGCGAGCGCTTCCCGCGGCGTTAGCCGGAAGAGCGTGCAGGCCATATTCAACATTAGCAACAAAGAGCAGACCGGGGAGGAGCCGGGATTGGCGTCGCTGGCGATGGCGATCGGCACGCCCTGGTCGCGGAACGCGTCGACTGGGGGTAGCTGAGTTTCGCGTAGGAAGTAGAAGGCGCCGGGCAGCAATACCGCGGCGCTGCCGGCCTCAGCCATCGCGGCGACGCCGTCGCCTTGAACGTATTCCAGGTGGTCGACGGAAAGGGCGTCGTATTCAGCCGCGAGCACCGCGCCCTTCTGGTCGCTCAGCTGTTCCGCATGCAGCTTGACGGGTAGGCCGAGATCGCGGGCAGCGTCAAACACCCGGCGCATTTCCTCCGTGGTGAAGGCGATGGTTTCGCAGAAGCCGTCGACCGCGTCGGCCAGTCCCTCGGCGGCGATTGTTGGCAACATTTCCCGGCAGATCAGGTCGACATAACCGTCCCGGTCGTCCGCGTATTCCGGCGGCAGGGCATGGGCGCCGAGGAAGCTG